>NZ_JBVHSK010000018.1:0-37825 GCF_055566415.1 Streptomyces sp. NPDC027663
GAGTGTGGTTTTCTCTCCCTTGGGGGCTGGGGGGGGGGGGTGGGGGGTGGGGGTGGGGGGGGGGGGGAGGGGGGTGGGGGGGGGGGGGGGGGGGGGGGGTTGTCCCCCCCCCCCCCCCCCCCGCCGCACGGTCACCTCGTGCCGAGGAGCTGCTCCATCTCCTTGATCTCGGCGTTCTGCCCCGTGACGATGGCGTCCGCCGTGTCCTTGGCGGGGCCGAACCCGCCCTTGTCCTGCTCGGTGGCGGCCATCTCGACGGCGCCCTGGTGATGCCGGACCATCAGCGCCAGGAACGTGCTGTCGAACTCCTTGCCGGTGGCCTTCTTCAGGGCCGTCATGTCGGCGTCGCTCATCATCCCGGACGTACCGGCGTGGCCCGAGTGGTCCATGCCGGCCATGGGCACCTGCTCGCCCCAGGACTTCAGCCAGCCGGTCATGGCGCGGATCTCCGGGTCCTGTGCCTTCTCGATGCGGGCGGCGAGGTCCTTCACCTCGGGCGAGGTGGCCCTGTCGGCGGCGAGTTCCGCCATTTCCAGCGCCTGCTGGTGGTGCGGGATCATGCCCTGGGCGAAGGCGACGTCCTGGGCGTTGTGCGCGGCCGCGGAGGCGGTCGGGGCGGCGGAGGAGCCGTGGCCGGTGTGGCCGGAGCCGGAGCTGTTGCCGCCGCAGGCGGCGAGGACGAGGGCGGCGGTCGCGGCGACCGCGGTGAGGGCGGCGCGGCGCGTCAGAGTACGGGTGGGCATGCGAGAACTCCTGCTGTTCTGAAGGGATTTCGGGCGCGCGTGGGCACGACCGCGGCACCCGCGCAGGGCAGGGCGTGCGGCCGTGGCGGCCTCTAGATCCGCAGAAGCTGGAGTTCGGACAGGTCGGGTGGCGCGCGGGCGCCTTCCGGCGCGCCGGCCGGACCGGAGCGCAGGCACGGGGCCGCCGCCGGGGCGGTCACCGGGTCGGGGACCGGTGCGGGCAGCTGCGGGCCGCCGTCCACCGCGGCCGAGGCACAGCTGGGGTCGGCGTGGTGCAGCCGGTGACCACCGCAGTGGCCGTCACCGTTCATGCAGTCGTCCGGTGCGCCGACGGCGACCGCGCCGTGTGCGGCCGGCCCGTGCGCCGTATGCCCCATGCCGCCGCCGGGTGCCAGGGCGTGCATCCCGAGCACCCCGGCCAGCACCACCAGCACGAACAGCGCGCGGTACCGCCGCTGGGGCGGTCGCGGGGCGTGCGGTCGGGTGCCGGTCATCGGGGACATCGTACGAGGGCCGGGAGGCGTGGCCCGGCAGGGGCTCACCGGACCTCGTGCGCGCGGCCGGCCGGGGCGAGCGCACGGCGTGTCTGCGCCATGCGCCCCCTACGGTCTGGTGCCCTGGTCAGGACGGCCGGAGTACGACTTAATGTCACCGTGAGGTCAGCCGCCGCCACCCGGAGCCGAGCATCGGAGACCGGCCCGGCGGTTCGGCCTGGAGCCGCATGTCCTGCGGGCGCGGAAGGCGGGTCCGTGCCCGGCCGCACCACTGCCGGGCGGTCGCCGAGCGAGCCCTTGCCGAGTGAGGAGCGAGCCGTGTTCTACTACCTGCTCAAGTACGTGGTCCTGGGCCCTGTGCTCAGGCTCGTCTTCCGTCCCCGGATCGAAGGCCTGGAGCACGTCCCCGCGTCGGGCGCGGCGATCGTCGCCGGCAATCACCTGTCCTTCTCCGACCACTTCCTGATGCCGGCGATCCTGAAGCGCCGCATCACTTTCCTGGCCAAGGCGGAGTACTTCACCGGACCGGGCGTGAAGGGCCGGCTCACCGCGTTCTTCTTCCGCAGCGCCGGGCAGATCCCGGTGGACCGCTCCGGCAAGGAGGCGGGCCAGGCGGCGATCCGCGAGGGCCTCGGAGTGCTGCGGCGGGGCGAGTTGCTCGGCATCTACCCGGAGGGCACCCGCTCGCACGACGGCAAGCTCTACAAGGGGAAGGTCGGCGTGGCCGTGATGGCGCTGAAGGCGGGGGTGCCGGTCGTGCCCTGCGCGATGATCGGCACGTTCGAGGCCCAGCCGCCCGGCAAGGTCGTGCCCCGGATCCGCCCGGTGGCCATCCGCTTCGGCAAGCCCCTGGACTTCTCCCGCTACGCCGGCATGGAGAACGAGAAGGCCGTGCTGCGGGCCATCACCGACGAGATCATGTACGCGATCCTGGCGCTGTCCGAGCAGGAATACGTCGACGAGTACGCGGCCGTCGTCAAGGACCGGCAGACGGGGCAGCAGGGTGTGAAGAGCAGGTTCCCGCGGGCGCCGCTGAGCTGACCTCTGCCGTCGGCAGAAGGGCCGGGCCGCCCACAGCCCGGGTGCCTAGGCTCGCCGTATGAAGAGGGCTGTGGTGATCGGGGCGAGCGGGCAGATCGGCCGTCCGGTGGTTCGGGCGCTGGCGCGGGACGGCTGGGCGGTGACGGCCGCCTCGCGTGGCGGTGGCCGGGACACTGCGTGGGACGAGGCGGTACGGACGGTCCGGCTGGACCGGGCGGACGACGCGGCGCTGGCCGCCGTGGTGGGTGACGGCTGCGACCTGGTGGTCGACGTGGTCGCCCACGACGCCGGTCACGCGCGGCAGTTGACGTCCCTCGCGGACCGGATCGGCTCCGCGGTGGTGATCTCCAGCGTGTCCGTGTACGAGGACGGCGCGGGCCGGGGATTCGACACCCAGGACCGGCCCGGAGGTTTTCCCCGCTACCCGGTGCCGGTCCCCGAGAACCAGCCGACGGTCGCTTCGGGAGAGGAGTCGTCCAGCACCCGCAAAGCGGCGCTCGAACGCGAACTCCTCGCGCGGGGTGCGCAGTTCCCGGTCACGGTGCTCCGGCCGGGCGCAGTGCACGGACCGTACAGCCCGCTGCCGCGCGAACTGTACTTCGTCAAGCGCAATCTGGACGGGCGCGAGCGGCGGGTGCTGGCGTACCGGGGGGAGAGCCGATTCCATCCGTCGAGCGCGCGCAACATCGCCGAGCTGGTGCGGCTGGCGGCGGCCCGGCCGGGCTCCCGGGTGCTCAACGCCTGTGACGCGGAGGCGCCGATGGTCGCCGGGATCGGTGCGGCGATCGACGCCGTCATGGGGGTGGAGACCCGGACCACGTCCCTCGACGGGCCACCGGCCGGCTCGGTGGGGCTCACCCCGTGGTCGGTGCCGCTGCCGGTGGTGTACGACATGTCCGCCGCGGAGCGGGAGTTGGGCTACCGGCCGGTGGTCTCGTACGCCGAGAGCCTGCCGGAGACGGTGGAGTGGCTCACCGGGGCGCTGCGCGGGCAGGACTGGCGGGAGCGCTTCCCGCTGCTGGCCCGGGTCTACCCGGACCTGTTCGACTATGCGGCGGAGGACGCCTGGCACGCGGCCTGAGAATGCGCGGAAGGGGCGGCCGGGAGATCCGGCCGCCCCTTCTCACCGTGCCGGTGCGGTTACGGCTTCGGCGTGGCGTGCGGGGCGCAGGTCACGTCCGCGGAGTCCAGCTTGCCGTCGAGGAGGTAGGAGTCGACGCGCTGGTTGATGCAGGGGTTGACCAGGCTGGTCACACCGTGGGAGCCCGCGTTCTTCTCGGTGATGAGGCGGGAGCCCTTGAAGCGCTTGTGCAGTTCGACGGCGCCCTGGTACGGGGTGGCCGCGTCCCGGGTGGACTGCACGATCAGGACCTTCGGCAGGCCCTTGTGCGTCTTGACCTCGAGCGGGTTGTGCTGCTTGCCCGGCCAGGTGGCGCACGGCAGGTTCATCCAGGCGTTCGCCCAGGTGAGGAAGGGGTAGTCGCGGTGCAGCCGGGTGTTGTCCCGGTCCCACTTGCGCCAGCTGGTGGGCCACTTGGCGTCGGCGCACTCCACGGCCGTGTAGACGGCGTTGCTGTTCTCCGAGGCGATGTTGCCCGCGATGTCCGACAGGTCGGGGGCCGCGGCGTCGACCAGCGCCTGGGTGTCTCCGGCGACGTACTTGCTGAAGACCGTGGCGACCGGAACCCACGAGGAGTCGTAGTACGGGGCGCTCTGGAAGAAGGAGATCAGCTCGGCCGGGCCGACGACCCCGCCGATGGGGCTCTTCTTGGCCGTGGCGCGCAGCTGGAGCCACTTGGCCTGGACGGCGGCGCGAGTGGTGCCGAGGTGGAAGGCGGCGTCGTTCGCGGCGACCCAGTCCTGCCAGTCCTTCCAGCGGCCCTCGAAGGCGACGTCCTGGCCGAGGTTGGCCTCGTACCAGATGTTCTCGCGCGAGGGGTCGACCACGCTGTCGACGACCATGCGGCGCAGGTGGCCCGGGAACAGGGTGCCGTAGACGGCGCCCAGGTAGGTGCCGTAGGAGACGCCGAGGTAGTTGAGCTTCTTCTCGCCCAGCGCGGCGCGGATGACGTCCAGGTCGCGGGCGGTGTTCGGCGTGGTCATGTGCGGCAGCATGGCCCCGCTGCGCTCGCCGCAGCCCTCGGCGTACTCGCGGGCCAGCTTGCGCTGCGCGGTCTTGTCGGCACGGCTGTCCGGGACCGGGTCCAGCTTGGGAGCCTTGACGAACTCCTGCGGGTCGATGCAGGAGATGGGCGCGGAGTGGCCGACACCGCGCGGGTCGAAGCCGACGAAGTCGTAGGCCTTGGCGGCGTTGGCCCAGACCGCGTTCTTCGTCGTGACCCGGCGCGGGAAGCGCATCCCGGAACCGCCGGGGCCGCCCGGGTTGTAGACGAGGGCGCCCTGGCGCTCCGCCTTGCTGCCGGTGTTGCCGATGCGGTCCACGGCCAGCTTGATCTGCTTGCCGTACGGGTGGGCGTAGTCCACGGGCACGCTGACCCAGCCGCACTGGATGGGCTTCTCCAGCCCCCAGTCGGCCGGGCAGTCCTGCCAGTCGATGCCGGCCTTGGCGGCACGGGCGGCGGCTGTCGCGGCGCCCTTGGCCTCGCGGTCCGGTCCCGGCCGGCCGGCCGCTCCGGCCGCGGGTGCCGACATGGCTCCGGCGATCAGGGTGGCGGTGACGAGTACTCCGGCGGAACCGAGCGCCAGGACACGGCTCTTCGGTCTGTTCTGCCTCAAGTGGGGCCCCTCCCCGAACTTCGCTGCAAGTGGTCAGGCGGGGATCCTCTCGGCTGTGAGCACGCTGAGAACAGGGGTCGTCACCCTTCTTTACCAATCCGATAACCGGATGATCAAGTCCCGCTGAGCGAATCGCTCCCGCGGTCGGGGCGCATCGTGCCGTGTTTCCCCGGCGGCGAACGGCGGTTGCTGCTCACGCCGTTCTCCTCAGCCGAGCCGGATCAGCAGTTCGTCCAAGAGCTTTCGCAGCCGCAGCGCGTCCGGGGCGACGGCGCTGACCAGGGCAGCCGGGCCGGCCAAGGGCACCAGCGCGGCCCGTTCCCCCAGGACCTGCGACCGCACCGGATTCTCCGCGAACTCGGGGCGTACGACGACCAGTTGCCCGACCGCGCGGTGCCCGGCGAGCACCGCCGGCCCGTCCCAGCCACCCGGGGCGCCCGGCCCGCACGCCAGCTCCTGGTCCAGTACGGTCCGGCCCGCGACGTGCACGGTCAGCCTGCTGGTGAGCCGCCCGGGCTGCTCCCCGGCCCGGCCCAGCACCTGCTCCTCGCGCAGCACGAGGCGTGCGCCGGCCCCGAGTTCCGCCCGGGTGGCGACCCGGAGGTCACTGCCCTCGGCCGAGATCAACTGCTCGGGCAGCCAGCGCAGTTCGGCGCCGTCGGCCACGTGGAGCCGGACGTCGTACCGGGCCTCGCCCTTGTCCTGGCCGGGCAGGGCGAGGGTGGCAGCGGCCGACCCGATGTGCAGCCGGGCACCCTCCTCCACCCGGGCGGTCAAGGTGAAGCGGTCGCCGCCGAGCGGGCCGCTCATCGCACCGACGACCATGACCCTCGCCTCGGGCCCGGTCGACCGGGTGCGGCGCAGCGCCAGCGGGCCCTCGCCGTCCAGTACCGGCAGCGCCGTACCGCCCCGGCCGTCGGCCCGGGCGACGACACGGGCGCTCGCCCGGACCCCGGTGACGGTCATGCCGTCCACGCGACGAGCCGGTCACGGACCCAGGCGGCCACGTCGGCGACGCCGGTGCCGCCGGTGCCGCCGGTGCCGCCGGTGCCGCCGGTGCCGCCGGTGCCGCCGGTGCCGCCGCGCAACGACTGGAAGACGACGGGGAGTTCGGCGCGCTGCGCCTTGGCGTCGGCGGCCATCCGGGCGAGGTCGGAGCCGACGTACGGGGCGAGGTCGGTCTTGTTGACCACGAGCAGGTCCGCGGTGGTGACGCCGGGGCCGCCCTTGCGCGGGATGTCGTCACCGCCGGCGACGTCGATCACGAAGATCTGCGCGTCCACGAGCCCCTTGGAGAACGTGGCCGTGAGGTTGTCGCCGCCGGACTCGACGAGGATCAGGTCCAGCGGGCCTACCGCGTCCTCCAGGTCCTCGACGGCTTCGAGGTTGGCGGAGATGTCGTCACGGATCGCGGTGTGCGGGCAGGCCCCGGTCTCGACGGCGCTGATCCGCTCGGGCGGCAGCACGGCCTCCCGGAGCAGGAACTCGGCGTCCTCCCGGGTGTAGATGTCGTTGGTGACCACGGCCAGGGACACCTGGTCGCGCAGTGCGCGGCAGAGCGCGGCCACGGTGGCGGTCTTGCCGGATCCGACGGGTCCGCCGAGTCCGATCCGCAGGGCACGCCGGGTGCCGTCGGGACGGTGCGCGTCCGCGCCGAGGGCGGCGGGGCCGGGGTGGGTGTGGTCGATGTGCATGCAGCGGCTCCAGTCTTGGACTGTTGGACTGTTGGGTTCTTGGGCCCTTCGACTCTTGGGCCCTTGGGCCCTTGGGCTCTTCGGCCGAGTCCGGCCGTGTTCCGCCGGCCCGGCGTTGCGGACGAGGCGGTTCGGGGCGGATACCGGGGGGTCAGGGGGCGGAATCCCCGGGGTCGGGAAGGGCAGGGGCGGCGGGGCGGAACTCTCTAGGAGGCGAACAGCCGCACGGGCCAGCCGGCGTGCCACTCGGCACCGACTTCCAGCAGGGGCCCCGAAGCGACGGGCAGGGCGTCGGGCCCCTCGTCGAGCGCTCTGCGCGCAGCCTCCACCGCTCGGTCCGCGACGCGGTCCAGCTCCGGCGCCAGCCGGGCCAGCACCGCCGTCGCGTCGAACGGATCGAGGCTCAGCAACCGCACGGTGGCCGTCGCCGGACCGCTCACGCTCTCGTACGCGGCACAGTGGGCCGCGTCCTCGGGCGCGAGTCCGGCCGCCCGGGCGGCGAGACCGAGCACGACCGGCTGGTGGACGCCCTTGGGGAACTCCCGGGACAGGGCGTCGAGTTCGCCGGACGGCCAGGTCACCCGGGCGGCGCGCAGCAGCTGCCGGCCGAGGCGCCGCGCGGCGGTGCGCAGCGCGGGCGAGGGCGTACGGGCGTCAGCGGCGGCGTCCAGCTCCCGCGGCTCCACACCCAGTACGGCAGCGGCCGCCAGCGCGCTCGCCACGAGACCCGCGGTGTGCAGCCGCCCCCGGCAGAAGTCCTCAAGGCTCGCGGCCGAGGTGATACGGCCCGCCTTGACGGCGGCCTCCGCCCCGCCGGAGTGCGCGTGCCCTCCGGCGGGGAAGCGGCCGTCGGCCAGGACGAGCAGTGCTGCTCTGGACATCACGACACCGTCAGAAGAGGAAGTAGCGCTGAGCCATGGGCAGTTCCGCGGCCGGGGTGGCCTCGACCAGTTCGCCGTCGATGTGCACGGCGAAGCTGTCGGGGTCGATCCGGACGTCCGGCCGGGCGTCGTTCTGCCGCATGTCGGCCTTGGTGACGGCGCGCGTGGACTCGATCGCCACGAACCGCTTGCCGAGCCCCAGCCGCTGCGGCAGCCCGTCCTCGATCGCCAGCCCGGCCACGAAGTTCACCGAGTTGGCCGCAGGGGCCCGGCCGATCGCGCCGTACATCGGGCGGGGCAGGATCGGCTGCGGGGTCGGGATGGAGGCGTTGGCGTCGCCCATCTGCGCGTACGCGATCTGTCCGCCCTTGAGTACGAGGAGCGGCTTGACCCCGAAGAACGCGGGTTCCCAGAGCACCAGGTCGGCGAGCTTGCCGGTCTCGACCGAGCCGATCTCGGCGGCGAGGCCCTGGGCGAGCGCCGGGTTGATCGTGTACTTGGCGACGTAACGCCGTACCCGGTGGTTGTCGGCGCGTCCGTCGCCGGGCAGCGCGCCCCGCCGGCGCTTCATGACGTGCGCCGTCTGCCAGGTGCGCAGGACGACCTCGCCGACGCGGCCCATGGCCTGCGCGTCGGAGGAGATGATCGAGATCGCGCCGAGGTCGTGGAGGATGTCCTCCGCGCCGATGGTGGAGGGCCGGATCCGGGACTCGGCGAAGGCCAGGTCCTCGGGGACGGCCGGGTTGAGGTGGTGGCACACCATCAGCATGTCGAGGTGTTCCTCGGCCGTGTTGACGGTGAAGGGGCGGGTCGGGTTGGTGGAGCTGGGCAGGACGTTGGCCTGCGAGACCACGGTCATGATGTCCGGGGCGTGGCCGCCGCCGGCGCCCTCGGTGTGGTACGAGTGGATGCCCCGGCCCCCGATCGCGGCGAGGGTGTCGCCGACGAAGCCCGCCTCGTTCAGGGTGTCGGTGTGGATGGCGACCTGGATGCCGGTCCGGTCGGCGACGGTCAGCGCTGCGTCGATGACGGCCGGGGTCGAGCCCCAGTCCTCGTGCAGTTTCAGGCCGACCGCGCCGCCGCGGATCTGGGACAGCATCGCCTCATGGCTGACGGTGTTGCCCTTGCCGAGGAAGCCGACGTTGACCGGGTAGGCCTCCATCGCCTCCAGCATCCGGGCCAGGTGCCAGGGGCCGGGCGTCACGGTCGTCGCCTTGGAACCCTCGGCGGGGCCGGTGCCGCCGCCGACCAGGGTGGTGATGCCGGAGGCCAGCGCCTCGTCGGCCACTTGCGGGCAGATGAAATGGACGTGCGCGTCGATGGCGCCGGCGGTCAGGATGCGCCCGTTGCCCGCGATGATCTCGGTCTCGGGGCCGATGACCAGGCCGGGATGGACGCCGTCCATGGTGTCGGGGTTGCCGGCTTTGCCGAGGGCGGTGATCCGGCCGTCGCGGATGCCCACGTCGGCCTTGACGATGCCCCAGTGGTCGACGACGACGGCACCGGTGATCACGGTGTCGGGCGTGCCGTCCGCCCGGGTGGCGCGGGACTGGCCCATGGACTCGCGGATGACCTTGCCGCCGCCGAAGACGGCCTCGTCCCCGCAGGCGCCGGGGCCGCCGCAGCGGTCCTCCTCGATCTCGATCAGCAGGTCGGTGTCGGCCAGCCGGATCCGGTCACCGGTGGTGGGCCCGAACAGGTCGGCGTACGCGGCGCGGGAGATCTCAGGCATCCAGGGCACCTCCGGTCTCCCCGCGCAGCCCCGGCACGATCCGGGCGCCGGCCAGGGGTACGAGTCCGACCTCCACGGGGATGCCGGGCTCGAAGCGCACCGCGGTGCCCGCGGCGACGTTCAGCCGCTTGCCGCGGGCGGCGGCACGGTCGAACTGCAGGCCGGGGTTGGCCTCGGCGAAGTGGTAGTGGGAGCCGACCTGGACGGGCCGGTCAGCGGCGTTGAGGACGGTCAGCAGGGTGACCTCGCGGCCGTCGTTGCAGACGACGGGGTCGTCGGCGAACAGGATCTCTCCGGGAATCATCGCGTCCCCCTCAGATGATCGGCTCGTGGACGGTGACGAGCTTGGTGCCGTCCGGGAAGGTGGCCTCCACCTGGACGTCGTGGATCATCTCGGCGACGCCGTCCATGACGTCGTCCCTGGTCAGGATCTTGCGGCCGGAGGACATCAGCTCGGCGACGGTACGGCCGTCCCGCGCGCCCTCCAGGATGTGCGACGTGATGAGGGCGACCGCTTCCGGGTGGTTGAGCCTGAGGCCGCGGGCCCTGCGCTTCTCGGCCACGTCGGCCGCCACATGGATCAGCAGTCTCTCTTGCTCGTGCGGGGTCAGTTGCACGTCCCACCTCACAGTCCTAGCTCCGGACCGTGCGGGGTCCGGTTGCCGCAGCCACCGCGTCGGGGACAGGTGTAACACACAGACAATTGCTCGGATCGTCGTCGATTCGGGCGGAAAAACCCCTGGTGGCGTGGATGGGCAGGCTAGAACGCCGGAGTTTCAACGACGTTAAACCAGACCTTGATCCGCCGATGACCCTTCCATGGTCTCCTCTGGAGACTCCTGGGGTCAGGAACCGCCCGGCCTCCGGTGCTCGGCCGCGATTCCGAAGCGCTGCTGGTCGCGCGGGACGGAACCGGCCTCGTGGACCCCGGACACCGAGCTGATGACGTGCCCCTCGGACGACTCGTCCAGCGCGTCGAGCCGCTCCAGGTCGTCGGCCGAGACCAGCGCCACCAGGGGCTTGCCGTGCCGTGTCACGACGACGCGCTCCCCGCCGTACACCACCCGGTTGATCAGGTCGGCGAGTTCAGCCCTGGCTTGCGTCACCGGAATCTCGTAGGCCATACACCCAGCTTACGGGGCACCCCGGCGGGACCTACTTCTGCGGCAGCTGCAGCTCGGTGGTCCATTCTTCACCGAAACGGGTGACATGGCCGTCGTCTGCCTTTTCACCCGCGTTGATGCTGTACACGCCCTGGAGCGGCAGCTTCTCGCCGGGGCCCGCGGACTGCAGAACGTCGCACAGGTCGCCCACGGTGGCCACGGGAGAGTCCTTGACCGCGGTGATGACGTCACCGGTCGTGAGCGCGGCATCGGCTGCGGGCGAATCCGTCGACACCGTCATCACGAACAGCCCGGTGGTCTCCTGCTTCAGCAGGCGCTGCTGCGCGTCGGCCACCTGCTGCTCCAGCTTGGGGTCGCCGGAGAAGGCGGAACTGAGGGTCGGGTCCTCCACCGCTCCGAGCAGCCATCCGGGCGCGTTCTTGGTGTCACCGGCGGCCAGCCCGTCCAGCAGCGGGCGCACATGGTCGATGCTGATCGAGTAGTACTGCCCCTGCGCCTCGGGGTTGCCCAGGGTGTTCACGCCGACCACCTTGCCGTCCCCGTCGAGCAGCGGACCTCCGGAGTTGCCCGGGTTGATGGTGGCCGAGTGCTGGATGGTGTCCGGGTAGTGGGGCAGCGAGGGTGAGGGTTCCGCCGGCACATTGGGGGACTGGACCGCACCCGAGGTGTAGATGGGCTTCTGCGTCTCCGGGTTCTTCTCGAAGGAGGCCGGATAGCCGAGGGCCGTCACCGTGTCCGCCGCCTGGACGTCCTTGCTGTCGCCGAACTCGAGCGCCTTGAGGTCCGACACCGGGGTGTTGAACTGGAGGACGGCGAGGTCCTGGCAGGGGTCGATGCCGAGCACCCGGACGGGCACCTCCCCCTTGTCCGGGACGACCGCCTTGAGGGCGCTCTCCCCTTCGACGACGTGCGCGTTGGTGACGATGAGCCCCTTCTCGCTGTCGTAGATGAAGCCGCTTCCGCCGCCGTACTGTCCCAGCACGTTGACGGTGGCCGGCGCGGCCTTCTCGAAGATGTCGTGCGGCGATTCGTCAGCCGGCACGGCACCGGCGGTCGTTCCCCCCATGAGCATCGACACGACCGCGGCAGCGGCGAACACGACTCTGACTTTCGTATCCACGGCGTGGAGCCTTCCGACAAGGGGCGGCGCCTCACCGGGCCCAGCCCGGAAGTGATCGCTGTCAGCTTCAGGATAGGCGCGCCCCCCGACGCTGTCCTGGCAGGCCGTTTCCGTCCCACCACACTCCCCGGCTCTGTACGTCCTGTACATTTTTTACAGACAGCTCGCCGATGCGGCTCCGCCGCGAGAAGGGGTGTGCCCATGTCCGGGACCTCCGCCCGATACGTCCTGCCCGAGTTCACCGAGCGCACGGGAACCGGCGTCCGCACGCTCGATCCCTGGGCCAGACTCTTCGAGGACCGGATCGTCCTGCTCGGCGCGCCGGTCGACGCCGCGCTCGCGAACGACGTCACTGCCCAGCTCATGTACCTCGAACACGCGGCCCCCGACCGGGACATCACGCTGTACATCAACTCGCCGGGCGGTTCGTTCGGCGCCCTGACGGCGATCTACGACACGATGAACTACGTCAGTTGTGACGTGGTGACGTACTGCCTGGGGCAGGCCGCCTCCTCGGCGGCGGTGCTGCTCGCGGCCGGCACCCCGGGCAAGCGGTTCGCGCTGCCGGGCGCCCGCATGGTGCTCGAGCAGCCCGCACTGCCCGAGCCGGTGCACGGCCGGCCCGACGACCTCGTCCGCCAGGCCGAGGAGTTGACCCGGATGCGTGCACAACTGGAGCAGATGCTCGTCCGGCACACGGGGCGCACGGCCGGGCAGGTCCGCGCGGACCTGGAACGGGACCTGTTCCTGGACGCCGCCGGAGCCGTCGCCTACGGTCTGGTGGACGGCATCGTGCCCAGCCGCCGGGACACGCCCGGCGCACCGGATGCGAGGTGAGCCCCCGATGCTGCCGGAACTCCCGCCGCTGCCCGCCCTCACGCGCGCCGAAGGCGAGTTGATCGACCATTATCTGGACTCGGTGGACCTGCTGGGCCGCATCAATCCGGCCCGGCACGGAGACACCTACCACGGGCTGCGCGCGGCCCAGGCTCTGGTGCGCAAGGCGGCAGAGCTGCGTGACGCGCTCGCACTGATGCATCAGCGGGGCGAGACGGAGCTGCACGGGGACACGCTCGCACGGGCGTTGCGGGTGCTGGACGGTGAACGCCGCACCGCTCGCGTCGCGCTCCCGCCGGACGCCGTCGGCTGATCCGGACACCCGTCCGCCGCGACGGGATCACCGTGTCGACACGCGGCGCTCGGAGCGGACTTGAAACGGCCCGAACGACGTACCCCCAACCGGTGTACATCCAGATCGTTTTCCGGGCCTCCCGACTTGCACAGCACGCGTGTTCAAGGGTGCCCGGAAAACGCGTTGTCCCAGGTCCGGGGCTACGTCCGGGTCCTGACGGGTACTCGAACGCAGTAGTGTCCACCCGAACGGGTGAGTGGTGAGTAACGCCACAAATCCCCGATTCCATTGGGATTTTCGGACAGTAGTGAGTGAAGATCCCTGTCTGACGACAAGCCCCCGCCACCGCGGCGGGGCGGTCCGGGCGGACGCCGAGTCCTGCCGCCGCCCGGATGACCGGTCGACAGGAGTGGATCGGCAGGAGTGGAGGACCCAAGCAAGGCGGGTCGCCGGAACGGATGTTCGTTTGTTCGATGCAGACGGGCCTGAGGTTCCGAGCAGCCCTTGGGGTGAAGCCGTGGCAACGCGGCCGGGCTACTTCGCCAGCCCGAATCCGACAGGTCATCCTTCACAGGCGGCTGACGAAGGGTTGCGCATGACTGCGCTCAATCGAGTCCCGTCGCTGATGGCCCGGGCCGGCACGGCCTCGGCACTCACCCTTGCCGCCGTGGGCGGCTCGATCGCGGTACCCGGTCTCGCCACCGACGCTTCCGCCGCGACCACCGCGACGAAGGCACTTCAGGTAGCAGCGTCCAAGAAGGGTGCGCCGTACGCATGGGGCGCCACCGGCCCGCGCAGGTTCGACTGCTCGGGGCTGACGCTCTACTCCTACAAGAAGGCGGGCAAGAAACTGCCGCGTACCGCCGCCCAGCAGTACAACAAGACGCACCACATCAGCGCCAAGCGCCGCAAGGCGGGTGACCTGGTGTTCTTCCACTCGGGTTCCAACGTCTACCACGTCGGCATCTACGCCGGTCACGGCAAGATCTGGCACGCCCCGAAGACCGGCGACGTGGTCAAGCTCCAGAAGATCTGGACCAGGAGCGTCTGGTACGGCCGGGTCAGCTGACCCGACGTCAGGCCGGGAGCGGCTCCAGCAGCCGGGCCGCTCCCAGTGCCGTCAGCGCCACCCCGGTGCCCGCCCGGAGCCCACGGGCGGCCCGGGGCCGGCGCAGCCACCTGCCGAGCCGGTCCAACTGCTGGGAGACCGCGTCCCGCTCGCTCTCCGCCACGGCTGAGAAGAAGACGAACCGGCCCGACGCGGAGCCTCCCCGCCTGCTCCGCCACCCCCACGCCGCCGAATGCGCGTCGATGACGGCGCCCCCATCGAAGGCGTCCGCCGCCGTCTCGGCCGGGCCCAGGTGTGCCGGCCGGACCCGCGGGGTTTCTCCGTGCCGCGCCGGGCGCTCAGGATTCCTGCGGACCTCCCGCCGGTACGGATGCGGCCGGGACCGTCCAGGGCAGTTCGATGAAGACCGTCTTGCCGCCCTCGCGGGTGGGGCGGATCCGGAGTCTGCCGCCGCACTCCGCGGTGAGCCAGCGGATGATGACCATGCCGCGGCCGTTGTCCTGCTGGACGGCCGCGGGCAGTCTCTTCGGGAAGCGTGGATGGCTGTCCGTGACGCCGATGCGCAGGTGTTCGTCACGGTGCAGCGCGATGTCGACCGTGAAGGTGGGTGACTGACCGAAGGTGTGCTGTACGGCGTTGGTGGCGAGTTCGGAGACGATGAGCCGCACCGTGTCGGCCACTTCGGTGTCCGACGGCAGGCCCCACTCCGCGAGGGTTCCCACGACGTAGGTGCGGGCGGCGGAGACCGAGGCGGGATCGCTCGGCAGAGTGACGGATGCTTCCAGATGGTCTGCCATGGCGACGTCGTCCCTTTCCCGCGGGACCGCGGTCCGACATACAGCGGATGGTTCGAGTACGGTCCCGGACTGGTGCTTGCTCGTCAGACTGCCATCAACGGCCGGGCACGGGGGGCGATCCACCAAGATATGCATATATCTGTCGCTCGAAGCGGTGAACTCTGCGACGCGAGAACGTATTTGGGCGGCCCGTAAGGAGTAAGGAGGAGCCCATGCAGAACGGTCCCGCAGTGCGCCGACGCAAATTGGGCGCCGAACTGCGTACGCTGCGCACCTGCGCCGGGCTCACGAGCGGTGAGGCGGCGCGGCTGGTCGGCTGGCACCAGTCGAAGGTGAGCCGCATCGAGACCGGCGCCAGCGGTGTGAAACCGGCCGATCTGAGGATACTGCTCGACGCCTACGATGTCCGGGACGGGCATCTGCGCGAGTTGCTGCTGATGCTGGCAGGGTCGGAGGACGCGGGCGGCCGACACCGCTGGTGGCACGCCTACCGCGGGGTGCTGCCGCCCACGTACCGGGACTTCATCAGCCTGGAGTCGCAGGCCAGCGCCATGCGCACACTGGAGACCACGGTCGTGCCCGGTCTGCTGCAGACCCCCGAGTACGCCCGCGCGGTGACCCGGGCAGCCGTGAACGACCTCGACGAGGACCGGCTGGACGCGCTGGTGGAGGTGCGTCTGGCCAGGCAGGACGTGCTCCGTTCGGAGCCGCCGCTGGTGCTGAGCGCGGTGCTGGACGAGGCGGTGCTGCGCCGCGAGGTCGGCGGTCCGGGAGTGATGGCGCGGCAGCTGGAACGGCTGATGGAGGCGGCTCGGCTGCCCCAAGTACGGCTCCAGGTACTGCCGTTCGGCGCGGGGGCACATGTCGGCCTCACCGGGCCTTTCGTTATCTTCTCATTTCCGAGCACTTCTGATCTGGATGTGGTTGTTCTCGACCAGTTGACGAGTAGCCTCTACCTGGAACGGAAAGAAGACCTGATGGCCTACTCCGAGGCCTTCAACACCCTTCAGTTCCACGCCCTTTCCCCCGAGGAATCGCTGGACTACATCGCCGGGATAGGTGACGGCGCGTAAGGAGGCACCATGTCAGCTCTGCCTCGGAACGTCCCTGCCAGTACCGACCTGCACGACGTGCGCTGGCTGCGCAGCAGCTACAGCACGGGAGCCAACAACTGCGTGGAGACGGCCCGGCCGGGCTCCGGCCCCGGGGCCGGTCTGCTCGCCGTGCGCGACTCGAAGAACCCCGCCGGACCCGCGCTGCTCGTCTCCCCCGAGAGCTGGGCGGGATTCGTCACCACGCTCTGAACGAACCGAGTCACATTCCGATCAGGACCGGTCAGCCTCTCATCACTCTCGTGCGATGCACGGCCGTGTCACGCCGACTCATGGTCGCGTCTCGCCGATGACCCGTACAGCGCGTTCGATATCCGCCCCGGAGAGGTCCGCGCGGGCGGTCAGCCTCAGCCGCGAGATGCCGTCGGGCACGGAAGGAGGACGGAAGCAGCCCACGGCCAGGCCTGCCGTACGGCAGTCGGCCGCCCAGCGCACCGCCTGCTCCGGGGACGGAGCCCGCACGGAGACCACCGCCGCGTCCGGACGTACCGCCTCCAGACCCGCGCCGGTCAGCCGGGCATGCAGTTCCGCGGCCACCTCACGGGCCCGCGCCGCCCGTTCGGGCTCGCGCTCCAGCAGCCGCAGCGCCGCCAGCGCGGCACCGGCCGCCGCGGGCGCCAGGCCCGTGTCGAAGATGAAGGTGCGAGCCGCGTTGACCAGGTGGTCGATCACCCGGGCCGGACCGAGCACCACCCCGCCCTGGCTCCCCAGCGACTTCGACAGGGTCGCCGTGACCACCACGTCGTCGGCGCCCGCGAGCCCGGCCGCGTACGGCGCGCCCCGGCCGCCGTCACCCAGCACACCGAGGCCGTGGGCGTCGTCCACGACCAGTCCGGCGCCGTACTCCCGGCACGCCGCCGCCAGCGCGGCGAGCGGAGCCCGGTCCCCGTCGACGGAGAAGACCGTGTCGGAGACGACGATCGCCGCGCCGTCGTGCGCGGCCAGAGCCTTGCGCACCGCCTCGGGATCCGCGTGCCCCACGACCTGCCGCTCGCCCCTGGCGAGCCGGCAGCCGTCGATGAGGGAGGCGTGGTTGCCCGCGTCGGACACGATGAGCGAGCCGTGCGGGCCGAGCGCGGTGACCGCGGCCAGGTTCGCGGCGTAACCGGAGGAGAAGACGAGGGCCGCCTCGAAGCCGCAGAACGCGGCCAGTGCGCGCTCCAGCTCGGCGTGCAGTTCGGTGGTGCCGGTGACCAGCCGGGAACCGGTGGAGCCGCCGCCCCAGGTCCGGGCGGCACGGGCCGCTCCCCCGGTGACCTCGGGATGGCGGGCCAGGCCCAGATAGTCGTTGCTCGCCAGGTCCAGCAGCGGTGAACCGGCGGGGCGCGGGCGCAGGGTGCGTACGAGTCCGGCGCGGCGGCGCGCCTCGGCCTGCTCGTCGATCCAGCCGAACGCCATGGGTCCTCCGGTGCTTTTGTAGGTAGCGGACAGACCCTAGCGGCCCGGTCAGCCGCCCAGGGTGTGGCAATACCCACACGGTGATCCGACTCTGTTGTGCAAAGTCTCCTTGGCCCGGGGCGGTCCCGTAGGACAGGATCGGACCTCATGGACCTGCTGAACACGCTGGTGGACAAGGGGCTTCGGCGCGAGCTGCCGACCCGCGAGGAAGCGCTCGCCGTTCTGGCCACCTCCGATGACGACCTGCTCGACGTGGTGGCCGCGGCCGGCAAGGTGCGCCGGCACTGGTTCGGGCGCCGGGTGAAGCTCAACTATCTGGTGAACCTGAAGTCGGGCCTGTGCCCGGAGGACTGCTCCTACTGCTCCCAGCGACTGGGTTCCGAGGCCGGGATCCTGAAGTACACCTGGCTCAAGCCGGACCAGGCCTCCGAGGCCGCCGCCGCGGGCCTCGCGGGCGGCGCCAAGCGGGTCTGCCTGGTGGCCAGCGGGCGCGGTCCGACGGACCGGGACGTGGACCGGGTCTCGGACACCATCAAGGCGATCAAGGAGCAGAACGAGGGCGTCGAGGTGTGCGCCTGTCTCGGCCTGCTTTCCGACGGCCAGGCCGAGCGGCTGCGCGAGGCGGGTGCGGACGCCTACAACCACAACCTGAACACCTCGGAGTCCACCTACGGGGACATCACGACCACCCACACGTACGCCGACCGGGTGGACACGGTGCAGAAGGCGCACGCGGCCGGTCTGTCCGCGTGTTCGGGTCTGATCGCGGGCATGGGTGAGACCGACGAGGACCTGGTCGACGTCGTCTACTCGCTGCGGGAACTGGACCCGGACTCGGTGCCGGTGAACTTCCTGATCCCGTTCGAGGGCACCCCGCTGGCCAAGGAGTGGAACCTCACCCCGCAACGCTGCCTGCGGATCCTGGCGATGGTCCGGTTCGTCTGCCCGGACGTGGAGGTCCGCATCGCGGGCGGCCGCGAGGTCCACCTGCGCGCCATGCAGCCCCTCGCGCTGCACCTGGCCAACAGCATCTTCCTCGGCGACTACCTGACCAGTGAGGGCCAGGCGGGCAAGGCCGACCTGGAGATGATCGCGGACGCGGGCTTCGAGGTGGAGGGCGCGGACCAGATCACGCTGCCCGAACACCGGGCGGCCGGTGGCGGCTGCGGCTCGCAGGCGGAGACGGGCTGCGGTTCCCACGCCGAGGCCGGCTGCGGCTCGCACGAGGGCGGCGGCGTCTGCGGTACGGCGAGCGCGCCGGCCGCGGCGAACGAGCCGCGCACCGACCTCGTCGCCGTCCGCCGCAGGGGTGCCGGAACGGACCTCGCGCCCAATGCCTGAGCTCAGCGTGCCGGAGCTGCTGGACCTGGACCGGCGGCATGTGTGGCATCCGTACGGCCCGATGCCCGGGCGCGGGGAACCGCTCGTCGTGGAGGCGGCGAGCGGAGTCCGGCTGCGGCTGGCGGACGGCTCCGGCGAACTGGTCGACGGCATGTCGTCGTGGTGGTCGGCCATCCACGGCTACAACCATCCGGTGCTGAACGAAGCGGTGCGCGAGCAGCTCGGGCGGATGAGTCATGTGATGTTCGGCGGACTCACGCACGAGCCCGCCGTCCGGCTCGCGAAACTCCTCGTCGACATCTCGCCGGCCGGTCTGGAGCACGTCTTCCTCGCCGACTCGGGGTCCGTGGCGGTCGAGGTCGCGGTGAAGATGTGCCTGCAGTACTGGCGTTCGCTCGGCCGGCCCGGCAAACAGCGGCTGCTGACCTGGCGGGGCGGCTACCACGGCGACACCTGGCAGCCCATGTCGGTGTGCGACCCCAAGGGCGGGATGCACGAGCTGTGGACCGGCGTGCTGCAGCGCCAGGTGTTCGCGGGCCCGCCGCCCGCCGAGTACGAGGAGTCGTACGCGGAGCACCTGCGTGAGCTGATCGCGCAGCACGCGGACGAGCTGGCCGCGGTGATCGTGGAGCCGGTGGTGCAGGGCGCGGGCGGGATGCGCTTCCACTCCCCCGGATATCTGCGGGTGCTGCGCGAGGCGTGCGACGCGCACGACGTGCTGCTGGTGTTCGACGAGATCGCCACCGGCTTCGGCCGCACCGGCGCGCTGTTCGCGGCGGACCACGCGGCCGTCAGCCCGGACGTGATGTGCGTGGGCAAGGCGATGACCGGCGGCTATCTGACGATGGCGGCGACTTTGTGCACGTCCCGGGTCGCCGACGGCATCTCGCAGGGCGAGGTGCCGGTCCTGGCGCACGGGCCGACCTTCATGGGAAATCCGCTGGCCGCCGCGGTGGCCTGCGCCTCCATCGAGCTGCTAATGGGTCAGGACTGGCCTGCGGCGGTCAAGCGGATCGAGGCGGGCCTGCGGGACGGCCTGGCACCGGCGCGCCGGATTCCCGGGGTGCGGGACGTCCGCGTGCTCGGGGCCATCGGGGTCGTCCAGCTCGACCACCCGGTCGACATGCGAGCCGCCACCGACGCCGCCGTGCGGGAGGGCGTGTGGGTGCGTCCCTTCCGTGACCTGATCTATACGATGCCGCCGTACGTCACCTCGGACGAGGACGTGGCACGGATCGCGCGTGCGGTGTGCGCCGCGGCGCGGGAGGGTTGAGATGCCGGTACTGGTGATCACAGGGACGGGCACGGAGGTCGGCAAGACCGTCACCACCGCCGCCGTCGCCGCAGCGGCGCTCGCGGCAGGGCGTTCGGTGGCCGTGCTGAAGGCCGCCCAGACGGGCGTGGGACGGGACGAGCGCGGGGACGCGGACGAGGTCGCGCGCCTCGCGGGTCCGGTCACGACCGACGAACTCGCCCGATTCCCCGAACCGTTGGCACCGGGTACGGCGGCCCGGCGGGCCGGGATGGCGCCGGTGCACCCGCACGAGGTGGCCGAGCGGGCCGCCAAGCTGGCCACCGAGCACGATCTGGTGCTGGTGGAGGGGGCGGGCGGACTGCTCGTCCGGTTCGACGCGGCCGGCGGCACGCTGGCCGACGTGGCCCGGCTGCTCGGCGCACCGGTGCTGGTCGTCGCGCAGGCCGGGCTCGGCACGCTCAACATCACCGAGCTGACGGCACGCGAACTGCGGCGCCAGGCGCTGGAGTTGGCCGGAGTGGTGATCGGCAGCTGGCCGGACGCCCCCGATCTGGCCACCCGCTGCAATGTGGCCGACCTGCCGGAGGTCGCCGCCGCCCCGCTGCTCGGCGCGCTGCCCGCCGGGGCCGGTGTGCTGCCGCCCGCCGAGTTCCGCACGGCGGCTGCGGGCTGGCTCGCACCGCGGCTGGACGGGACCTGGGACGCGGAGGCGTTCCGGGTGCGTCAGGCGCCGTAGCCCTGCCCGGGCCACCGGTGCGGAAGTCCTCCGGTGGCCTGCCCGCGCCCGTGCGATGACGCACGACAACGGCACCCGCCCCGCGGTCACCGTCGGATGGGTGCCGTCACGCGCGGATCGAGGAGCAGCGCGTTTCGCCTTGCGTCTGCTCCCGGCGGGCTTGCCGAGCGAGTGGCCGGCACCGGGTGGGGTGCGCAGGGGTTCGTCTGGGGACACTCTCCCTAGGGCCGTCCTGCTCCAGGGAGGTTGCCATGCGGTTGCTGTCCACCCGATCCGCCCAGGTGGCGCGGAGTCCCGTCAGCCATCCGGTGTTCGCCCGCTACTACGCCCGGATCAGCGAGAGCGCCGAGACCCGGCTCGGAATGGCCGGGGTCCGGGAGCGGCTGCTCGCCGGTCTGTCCGGGCGGGTGATCGAGATCGGCGCGGGCAACGGGTTGAACTTCCGGCACTACCCCGGCACCGTCGCGGAGGTCGTCGCGATCGAACCGGAGCCATTGCTGAGGAAGTTGGCCCTGGAGGCGGCGCTGCGTGCCGAGGTGCCGGTCGACGTGGCTCCGGGCGTGGCGGAGGCCCTGCCGGTCAAGAGCGAGGCGTTCGACGCGGCCGTGCTGTCGCTGGTGCTGTGCAGCGTGCGCGATGTCGCGCGGGCGCTAGGTGAGGTACGCAGAGTGCTCCGCCCCGGCGGAGAGGTGCGGTTCTTCGAGCACGGGCGGGGCGGCGGGCGGGCGATGACGCTGACCCAGCGGACCCTGGACCGGACTCTGTGGCCCGCCCTGACCGGCGGCTGCCATGTGTCCCGGGAGCCGGTCGCCGCCCTGCGCGCGGCCGGTTTCGCGCTCGGCCCGCACCGGAGGGTGCTGCTGCCGGAGAAGGGGCCGGTGCTGCCGACCTCGTACTGTGCGCTGGGCGTCGCCTGGCGACCGGACGATCCGGGCGCACGCTGACCGGCTGCTCCGGCCGCGCAGGGCGGATCAGCGTCGGCTGCTCCGGCCGCGCAAGGCGGACCAGCGCCGGCTGCCCCGGCCGCCCGAGGTGGACCAGCGCCGGCTCTCCCGGCCGCCCGAGGCGGACCAGTGTCGGCTCGCCCGGCCGCGCAAGGCGGATCAGCTGCTCCAGCGGCGCAGTTCGCGCGCGATGTCGTCGACGTCGGCCGTGCCGTCCTTGACCAGCCGGGCGAGGTCTCTGACCTGTTCGGGTGTGGTGACGACCTTCACCCCGTCGGCCACCAGGTAGGCGTAGGCGACCGCCGAGGCGAACAGGGCGTTGGAGCGCTCCAGCGCCGGGACGTGGATGAGCAGTTGGAGCAGGGAAGCGGCTCGCGCGTGCGGGGTGTCGTAGACCGGTACGCCGAATATCTCGGCGCGGTGCCGGGCGACGGCGGCGACCAGGGCTCCCCAGTCCGTGACCTGCGGGTCCCCCGGGGTCCGCTGTTCGGCGAGCATGAGCAGCCAGGCGAGGTCGATGCTGAGATCGTTCAAGGTCTCAGCGACGGCCTTCGCCGGTACGGGGGCCGCGGGTCTCGGCGAACTCGTCGGCGAACACGGACTCGTACTGCTGCATGAAGTCGGCGGCGGCCTCCACGAACGTGCGGCCCGCCTCGCCGGTGTCCTGTCTGACCAGCTCTTCGATGTAGCGGTTGACGCTCATGCCGCGGGCCAGGGCGCGCTCGCGGGCCGCGCGGGCGGTTCCCTCGTCCACGCGCACGTTCAGCTGGGTCTTCGCCATGCCTCGAAGCTAGCGCCGGGGTGCTAGCGCACGCAACGGCGCGCGGAAGCACAGAACTGGTGCGCCGAGTCGGCCCGTCCCATACGCTCGCCCGGGACGGGCGGTTCAGGCGACCGGGAGGCGGTCTTGTCCACACCTGCTGCGTATGACGCGCCGGACGGTGGGGTCGCGGCCCGCGCCCGCGGGCTGACCAAGGCGTACGGCTCCGGTGAGACGGCGGTGCTCGCCCTGGACGCGGTGGACGTCGACATCGCCCGGGGCCGCTTCACGGCCGTGATGGGCCCCTCGGGGTCCGGGAAGTCCACGCTCATGCACTGCCTCGCCGGGCTCGACACCGTGTCGGCCGGTCAGGTGTGGCTCGGCGGGACCGAGATCACCGGACTGAAGGAGCGGGAGCTGACCCGGTTGCGACGGGACCGGATCGGGTTCATGTTCCAGTCGTTCAACCTCATCCCGACGCTGACCGCCGCCGAGAACATCACCCTGCCGATGGACATCGCGGGTCGCAGGCCCGATGCGCAGTGGCTGGACCGGGTCGTCGACACGCTCGGGCTGCGGAACCGCCTGCGGCACCGGCCGGCGCAGCTCTCGGGCGGTCAGCAGCAGCGGGTCGCGTGCGCGCGGGCACTGGCCTCCCGCCCAGAGCTGATCTTCGCCGACGAGCCGACCGGCAACCTGGACTCGCAGGCCGGCCTGGAGGTGCTGGGCTTTCTGCGCGGTGCCGTGGACGACCTCGGGCAGACGGTCGTCATGGTCACGCACGATCCCGGTGCCGCCGCCCACTCCGACCTGGTGCTCTACCTCGCCGACGGGCGGATCGTGGACGAAATGGAACGGCCGACGGCAGACGCCGTACTGGAACGCATGCGCCTCTTCACCGGGGCAAGCCGCCAGACCCCCGCTCTCGACGTGGTGCGTGGCCGGCGCGGCGACGACGTCGTCGCCCAGGAGGACTGACCCGGTGCTGAAGGCGACCCTGAGGAGCTTCCTCGCGCACAAGGGGCGGCTGGCGCTGTCCGCGCTGGCCGTGATCCTGTCCGTGGCGTTCGTCGCCGGCAGTCTGATCTTCTCCGACACCGTCACCCGCACGTTCGACCGGCTGTTCGCCTCCACCGCCGCCGATGTGACGGTCCAGCCCGAGCAGGACCTGAGGTCGGCCCGGCTGAGCGGTGCGGTGCAGACCCTGCCCGCCGCGCTCAGGGACCGGGTGGCGAAGGTCGACGGGGTCGCGGCGGCCCGCGCCGAGGTGTCGGTGCAGAACGCCGTCGTGGTCGACCGCCACAACAAGTCCGTCGGCCCGACCACCGGCGCCCCGACCATCACCACGGCCTGGTACGTCACCCACCGCAGCCCGGTGCGGCTCACCTCCGGACACGCCCCGCACGGCCCCGGGGAGGTGTTGCTGGACGCCGACACGGCCGGCAGGCGGAACGTACGCATCGGGGACTCGCTGACCGTGCAGGCGCAGCCGGGCACGCTCCGGGTGCGGGTCGTCGGCATCGCCACGTTCACCACGACCAACCCGGGCGCCGCGCTCGTCTTCCTGGACCCGGAGGTGGCGGGCCGCGTGCTGCTCGGCTCGCCCGCGAAGGCGACGAGCATCTCGGTGGACGCGGCCGGGGGCGTGTCCGACGCGGAGCTGAAGCGCCGGATCGGCGCGGCGGTCGGCACCGGCGCCTACGACCTGAAGACCGCCGGCGAGCAGGCCAGGTCGGCGGCGGCCGGCCTGGGCACGTTCCTGGACGTGATCAAGTACGTGATGCTGGGTTTCGCCGGGGTCGCGCTGCTCGTGGGCGTGTTCCTCATCGTCAACACCTTCTCCATGCTGATCGCCCAGCGCACCCGGGAGCTGGGCCTGCTGCGGGCGCTCGGCGCGGACCGGCGGCAGGTGCGGCGCTCGGTGCTCACGGAGGCGCTGCTGCTGGGGCTGGTCGGCTCGACGCTCGGTCTGGCCGCCGGGATCGGGCTGGCGTTCGGCCTGATCCGGCTGATGAGCGCGTTCGGGATGAACCTGAGGGCCACGGAGATGGTGATCGGCTGGGGCACGCCGGCCGCGGCCTACGTCGTCGGCCTCGGTGTCACCTTCGTGGCCGCCTATCTGCCCGCGCGGCGCGCGGCGGCCGTCTCCCCGATGGCCGCGCTCGTGGACGCCGAAGTCACCGGTGTGGGCAAGCCGTTGACGGTGCGGGCGATCGCCGGGGCGGTGACCGGGACGGCAGGGGCGGCGGCGCTGGCCGGGTGCGCGGCGGCCACGAGGACCGGGCAGGCCGCCTCGCTGCTGGGGGCCGGTGTCGTACTGACGCTGATCGCGACCGTGATCGCCGGGCCGCTGCTGGTCCGGCCGGTGATCCGGCTGCTGGGCGGGGCGTTCCCCGCGCTGTTCGGCCCGGTCGGCAGGATGAGCCAGCGCAACGCCCTGCGCAATCCCCGCCGTACCGGTGCCACGGCGGCCGCGCTGATGGTGGGCCTGGCCCTGGTGGGCGGGATGTCGGTGGCGAGCGCCTCGATGTCCGCGTCGTTCGACCGCCAGATCGACAACAACCTCGGCGCCGACTTCATCGTCCAGAACGCCAACTTCACGCCGTTCACCGGACGGGTGCGGGAGAGCGTGGCCCGCACGCGCGGTGTGGGGCTCGTCGTGACACAGCGCCTCACCCCGGTCGCCGTACGGCTGCCGGACGGCGACCGGGTCCGGACGACCGCCGCCGCGTACGGCGCCGGGCTCGACGACGTCGTGCACACCACCTATGTGCAGGGCGGTTCGCCGGCCGCGCTGGCGGACGGGCACCTCGCCATGGACGCCGACTTCGCCAGCGATCACGGCCTGCGCGTCGGCAGCGTCGTGCCGGTCGAGTTCCCGGGCGGACGGCACAGCGGGCTGACGGTCGCGGCGCTCACCGACCAGGACGTCGCGGAGGGCTTCGGCACCGAGGGCGGTCTCTACTTCGGCCTGCCGACCCTGGCGAAGTACGCACCGGACGCCCAGGACTCCGCCCTTTACGTCAACGCGGACCCCGGCACGAACGCGACGGACCTGCGGTCCCGGCTGGAGCGGGCGCTCCAGCCGTACCCGCAGGTGCAGGTACGCGACCAGGCCGACTACAAGGAGCTGGTGCACGACCAGATCGCGGTACTGCTGTATCTGGTGTACGCGCTGCTCGGACTGGCCATCGTCATCGCCGTGCTCGGGGTGGTCAACACCCTCGCGCTGTCGGTGGTGGAGCGGACCCGGGAGATCGGGCTGCTGCGGGCGATCGGGCTGGGCCGGCGGCAACTGCGCCGGATGATCCGGCTGGAGTCGGTGGTGATCGCGGTGTTCGGTGCGGTCCTCGGACTCGGGCTGGGGCTGGTGTGGGGCGTGTGCATGCAGCAGGTGCTGGCGCTGCGCGGGCTGACGGCACTGGCGGTCCCGTGGGGCACGGTCGTCGCGGTGGTGATCGGCTCGGCGGTGGTGGGCGTGGTGGCGGCGCTGCTGCCGGCGCTGCGGGCGTCACGGATGAACGTACTGGCGGCGATCGCCCACGAGTGATCACGTCCGAACGCGCATGCGCCCCGAGCTGGTTCCGCATGCTGGAATCCCGTGCCCGCGCGGACCGACCGTGATCACGATGACCACATGACAGACCTGTGTGTACGTCCCGCCGCTCCCGACGACCTCGACGCCGTCCTCGCCTTCTGGAAGACGGCCGCCGAGGGTACGAGCATCAGCGACGACCGCGCCGGCGTGGAGCGGCTGGTCACGCGCGACCCGGAGGCGTTGATCCTCGCCGAGTCGGGGGGCGAGCTGGTGGGCACGGTGATCGCCGGCTTCGACGGCTGGCGGTGCCACCTGTACCGGCTCGCGGTGCGTCCGGACCGGCGGCGGCAGGGCATCGGCTCGGCGCTCCTGGCCGCCGCCGAGGAGCGCTTCGAACGGCTCGGCGGCCGGCGGGCGGACGCCATGGTGCTGGTGCGCAACGAGTCCGCGCACCACGCCTGGCGCGCCGCCGGGTACGGGCCGGAGGAGCACTGGCGGCGCTGGGTGAAGCCCCTCGACGACTGAGCCGCACCTCACCGACGGAGCCGGCGTCACCGACGGGACCGGACGCAATGGCGGGCCGGACTCACGGGCGGGCCCGACGCACTGGCGGGACCGGCCTCGCCCGGAACCGGTCCCGTCGACGGAAATTCAAGGCTTCTTTGCTTATCCTTTACCATTGAGGGAGCACTCGGCCCTCCATGAAAGGTTGTGAGCGTCCGCCCATGGGCGAGCCTCCCGGTCCGCGACACCGCGCGTTCTCCCCAGCCCTGTCCGATCATGGGGAGGGGGTGACCCGATGACCGAAGTGCTCCTCCTTCTGGTGGCGATCCTGCTGTCGCTCGCCTGCGGCGCCTTCGTGGCGGCGGAATTCTCGCTGACCACGGTCGAGCGCGGCGAGCTGGAGCGGGCCGCCGAGCGCGGCGAGCGGGGTGCCGCGGGCGCCCTGAAGGCCGTCCGGAACCTGACCTTCCAGCTCTCTGGCGCCCAGCTCGGCATCACCGTCACCAACCTGGTGGTCGGCATGCTCGCCGAGCCGTCGATCGCCCGGCTGCTCGCCGGCCCGTTCCGCGCGATGGGCCTGTCCCCCGGCACGGCCGGCTCGGTCGCGCTGGTGCTGGGCACCGCCCTGTCGACGGTGTTCCTGATGGTCGTCGGAGAGCTGGTGCCGAAGAACTGGGCCATCTCCTCGCCCCTGGCCGTGGCCCGGCGCGTCGGCAACGCCCAGCGCTGGTTCAGCGCGGGCTTCCGCCCCTTCATCACCCACCTGAACAACACCGCCAACCATTTCGTGCGCCGGCTCGGCATCGAGCCCGCCGAGGAGCTGGCCTCCGCGCGCGGGCCGCAGGAGCTGGCCGCCCTCGCCCGGCACTCCGCCAAGGAGGGCGCCCTGGAGGCCGACACCGCCGAGCTGTTCGTCCGGACGCTGAACCTGGCCGATCTCACGGCGGAGAACGTGATGACCCCGCGCGTCCAGGTGATCGCCCTGGACACCCAGGCGACCTGCGAGGACGTGGCGAACGCGACCCGGGCGACGGGTCTGTCCCGGTTCCCTGTCTACCGGGGCAGCCTGGACAGCGTCGTGGGCACCGCCCACATCAAGGACGTGCTGGCCGTCCCCGCGGACCAGCGGCGCCACCGCACGGTCGCCCAGGTGATGCGCGAGCCGCTGCTGGTGCCCGAGTCCCTGACCGTGGACCGGCTGCTGGACCGGCTCGGCGGCAGGCGCACGATGGCCGTCGTCATCGACGAGTACGGCGGCACGGCCGGCGTGGTGACGCTGGAGGACATCGTGGAGGAGGTCGTCGGCGAGGTGCGGGACGAGCACGACCCGCACGAGATTGCCGACCTCGCTCCGGCCGGCGCGGACGAAGAGGGCCGGGCCCTGTACGCCGCGGACGGCGCCGCCCGCACCGACCAGCTCGCGCTCGTGGGACTGCGCGTACCGGAGGGGCCGTACGAGACGCTGGCCGGCCTGGTCGCCAGCGAGCTGGGCAGGATACCCGCGGCCGGTGACAGCGTCGAGGTGTCCGGCTGGCGGCTGGACGTGGTCGACGCCTCGGGCCGCCGGGCCGCCCGGGTGCTGCTGCATGCGCCCCTGGACGACGCAGGTGCGGCCGGAAGTCCCGACCGGTGGAGCGGTGAACGCACCCGCCGGCGGCGGGGCGAGACGCCGGAGGGGAGGACCCGATGACCGCCGTACAGCTGCTGATCGGACTGGCGACGCTCGTCGTCAACGCCTTCTTCGTGGGCGCGGAGTTCGCCCTGATCTCCGTGCGCCGCTCACAGATCGAGCCGCTCGCCCAGGAGGGGGACCGGCGCGCACGGAGCGTGCTGTGGGGCCTGGAGCACGTGTCCGCGCTGCTGGCCGCCGCCCAGCTCGGCATCACGCTGTGCACGCTGGTGCTGGGTGTCGTCGCCGAGCCGGCGATCGCGCATCTGCTGGAGCCGGTGTTCCACGCGCTGGGCGTGCCCGAGAGCGCCGGACACGTGGTGTCCTTCGTGATCGCGCTGACCCTCGCGACCTATCTGCACATGCTGCTCGGGGAGATGGTCCCCAAGAACATCGCGCTCGCCGAGCCGGTGCGCAGCGCGCTGATGCTCGGCCCGTCCCTGGTCGCCCTGTCCCGCACCCTGCGGCCGGTGATCTTCACGGTCAACGCGTTCGCCAACGGGCTGCTGAAGCTGCTCCGGGTGGAGGCGAAGGGCGAGGTCGCGGCGACCTTCACGGACGCCGAGCTGGCCGAGATCGTCAAGGACGCCAGCGAGGCGGGCCTGATCGACGACCGGGCGCAGGAACGGCTGCACGACGCCCTGGAGCTGGGCAGCCGGCCGGTGGGGGACGTGATCGTGCCGCTGCGGCGGGTGGTCTACGCCCGCGTGGGCGTCACCCCGGAGCAGTTGGAGCGGCTGTCGGCGGAGTCGGGCTTCTCCCGGTTCCCGGTGGTCGACACCGGCCGCCGGATCGTGGGGTATCTGCACGTCAAGGACGCTCTGGACGCCTCGCCGCGGGACGTGCCGTTCCGGCTCGGGGACATGCGGTCCATCGCGCGTGTGCGGGAGGGGACGCCGCTGGACGACGTGCTCACCGCGATGCGCGGCAGCCGGACGCATCTCGCTGCCGTGCTCGGCGACGACGGGCGCCTGGCGGGCCTGGTGACCATGGAGGACGTGCTGCGGGAGCTGTTCGGACAGCGCGCGCCAGGGTGACCACGGGACGACCTCGGAACGAGCTCGGGTGATCTCCGGAGGATCCCCGGGTGGTCTCCGAGGTGACCTGCCGGGTGCTTCCGGGACGAGTCCGGGGCGACCTCCGGGGTGATCCGGGGGCGATTCGGGGCCATCTGCGGGGGGTCCCGAGTGATCCGGGGCGACTTCCGGGGCGATCCGGGGGACGGTTCACGGGCTGCCTGCCGGGTGGGGACCCGGAGGTGATTCCTGGGCGACCTGCGGGGGTTCCGGGAGCAATTCCGGGGCCAGCTGCGGAGGGTTCCGGAGTGATCCCGGGGCGACCGACCGACGGGTATGGCGCCGGGATACCATCACTGTCGCCATGCAGACGAATCCCACACCTCCCCCGTACACCAGCCTGGTCGCGGTCGGCGACTCCTTCACCGAAGGCATGTCGGATCTGCTGTCCGACGGCTCCTACCGGGGATGGGCCGATCTGCTGGCCGCGCGGATGGCCGCCCGCACACCGGGCTTCCGGTACGCCAACCTCGCCGTGCGCGGCAAGCTGATCGGGCAGATCGTCGACGAGCAGGTCGACGTGGCCGCGGCCATGAACGCGGACGTCATCACCCTGGTCGGCGGGCTCAACGACACCCTGCGTCCCAAGTGCGACATGGGCCGGGTCCGGGGCCTGCTCACCGAGGCCGTGGAGCGGCTGGCGCCCTCCTGCAAGCAGCTGGTGCTGATGCGCAGCCCCGGCCGGCAGGGCCCGGTGCTGGAACGGTTCCGGCCGCGCATGGAGGAGCTGTTCGCCTGCGTGGACGAGCTGGCGGACAAGCACGGCGCCCTGGTGGTCGACCTGTACGGCGCGCCCGCGCTGGCCGACCCCCGGCTGTGGGACGTGGACCGGCTGCACCTGACGGCGGAGGGGCACCGCCGGGTCGCCGAGGCGGTCTGGCAGACGCTCGGCCACGAGCCCGAGGACGGCGAGTGGCACGTGCCGATACCGGCGACACTCCCGCCGGGCTGGGTGGAGCGCCGGGTCGCGGACGCACGGTTCGCCCGTCAGTACCTGCTCCCATGGATAGGCCGCCGCCTGACCGGCCGCTCCTCCGGCGACGGCCGCCCGCCCAAGCGCCCGGAGCTGCTGCCCTACGAGGGACACGCATAGCCCGCCCGGCCGGCGCGCCGAGCGGCTCGCGGCGGAGCGGGCCGCCCTCGCCGGGATCCGACGTGACGGGGCTCTCGTAGGTTCGCCCGAAGGACCCCATGGCCGTGGCCTGCACGAATCGCCAGTAGACTCTGGACACGTGACTTCTGCTCCCGCCAAGCCCCGCATCCCGAACGTCCTCGCCGGACGCTACGCCTCCACCCAGCTCGCCACGCTCTGGTCGCCCGAGCAGAAGGTGAAGCTGGAGCGGCAGCTCTGGCTCGCCGTGCTGCGGGCCCAGAAGGACCTCGGCATCGAGGTGCCGGAGGAGGCGATCGCCGACTACGAGCGTGTCCTCGGCACCGTCGACCTGGCCTCGATCGCCGAGCGCGAGAAGGTCACCCGGCACGACGTGAAGGCGCGGATCGAGGAGTTCAACGACCTCGCCGGGCACGAGCACGTGCACAAGGGCATGACCTCCCGCGACCTCACGGAGAACGTCGAGCAGCTGCAGATCCGGCTCTCGCTGGAGCTGATGCGCGACCGTACGGTGGCCGTGCTGGCGCGCCTCGGCAAGCTCGCCGGCGAGTACGCCGAGCTGGTCATGGCCGGCCGCTCGCACAACGTCGCCGCGCAGGCCACCACCCTCGGCAAGCGGTTCGCGACGGCCGCCGACGAACTGCTCGTGGCCTACGGCCGCGTCGAGGAACTGCTGGGCCGCTACCCGCTGCGCGGCATCAAGGGCCCGGTCGGCACCGCGCAGGACATGCTGGACCTGCTGGGCGGCGACGCCGCCAAGCTCGCCGAGCTGGAGAACCGGATCGCGCAGCACCTGGGCTTCTCGCAGGCCTTCACCTCGGTCGGCCAGGTCTACCCGCGCTCGCTGGACTACGAGGTCGTCACCGCGCTGGTGCAGCTGGCGGCTGCGCCGTCCTCGCTGGCCAGGACGATCCGGCTGATGGCCGGGCACGAGCTGGTCACCGAGGGCTTCAAGCCGGGCCAGGTCGGCTCCTCGGCGATGCCGCACAAGATGAACACCCGCTCCTGCGAGCGCGTCAACGGCCTCATGGTCATCCTGCGCGGCTACGCCTCGATGACCGGCGAGCTGGCGGGCGACCAGTGGAACGAGGGTGACGTGTCCTGCTCGGTGGTGCGCCGGGTCGCGCTGCCCGACGCGTTCTTCGCGCTGGACGGTCTGCTGGAGACCTTCCTGACGGTCCTCGACGAGTTCGGCGCCTTCCCGGCCGTCATCGCCCGTGAGCTGGACCGCTACCTGCCGTTCCTGGCCACCACCAAGGTACTCATGGGCGCCGTGCGGGCAGGCGTCGGCCGCGAGGTGGCCCACGAAGCGATCAAGGAGAACGCCGTCGCCACCGCGCTCGCGATGCGCGAGCAGGGCGCTGAGCGCAACGACCTGCTCGACAAGCTCGCCGCCGACGAGCGTCTGCCGCTCGACCGCGAGCAGCTGGGCGCGCTGATGGCCGACAAGCTGTCCTTCACCGGTGCCGCCGCCGACCAGGTCGGCGTGGTCGTCGGCCGGATCGAGGAGATCGTCAAGCAGCATCCGGAGGCCGCCGGCTACGCCCCCGGAGCGATCCTCTGACCCGCGCACCGCGCTCTGCCCGCTTCACCCAGGCGGAACTGGAGGCCGCCCGCGACCGTCTCGTCCCGGACGTGGTCGCGGACGGCCTCCGTGTGCTCTTCTGTGGTATCAACCCGGGACTGATGACGGCGGCGACCGGGCACCACTTCGCCCGCCCCGGCAACCGGTTCTGGCCCGTACTGCACCTGTCCGGCTTCACACCCCGGCAGCTCGAGCCGGCCGAGCAGGGCGAGCTGCTGGCGTACGGGCTCGGGATCACCAACGTCGTGGCGCGGGCGACCGCGCGGGCGGACGAGCTGACCGCGAAGGAGTACGTCGAGGGCGGGCGGCTGCTGACCGCCAAGGTGAGGCGGCTCGAGCCGCGGTGGCTGGCGGTGGTCGGCGTGACCGCCTACCGGGTGGCCTTCGATGACCGCACGGCCCGGGTCGGTCCGCAGGAGCGGACGATCGGGGACACCCGGGTGTGGGTGCTGCCCAACCCCAGCGGACTGAACGCGCACTGGACCGCGGCCACGATGGCGCAGGAGTTCGGCCGGCTGCGGGCGGCGGCGGACGCGGCCGGTCATGGCGGGTCGGTCTCCGTCACTATGCCGAGCAGCTGAAACGGCAGTTCCTTGTCCCACTGGGAGACGCCGAGCACGACCCACCGGTCCCGCTCCGGCACCCGCCACAGCTGGACGTCCGGTATGTGATGGCTGAGGCCGGCCCACGGTTCGTCGATGTCCTCGCCCTCCGTCTCCCGGCGGAAGACACTGTGCAGGCCGAAGTGCTGCGCCGGCCCCCAGCGCTCGCTGAGCCGCTCCGCGAGGCCGTCCCGGTCGGCCTCGTACTGCGCCGCGGTCTCCTCCCGTTCCGTGCCGTCGTCCTCCCAGAAGTCACCGCTGGTCTGTAAAGCGGCTATGTGGTAGCCGGGCCCGCTCTCGCCGTGCTCCGTCCTGCCGTGCGCGGCCGGGAACTCCCGGTCGCACAGCAGGTCGATGAGGGTCAGGCACGTCGCGATGTCCATGTGGTCCAGTAAACCGGGCACCACTGACAATTGGCGGGCCGTCAGTCCTCCCTCGTGGGCGCCGGTCAGGCCTTCTCCCTGTACACCGGTCAGGCTTCCTGCGTGCATGCCGGTCAGTCGTGCCTGCCGCCGTGGTCAGGCGTCCCGGCGCCGGAGGCTCCATCCGCCCGCGAGCAGGGCCGCCGTCGCCCACAGCGCAGTCACCGCGAGTCCGCTCCACGGGCCCAGGGTGCCGTCCCAGCCGCTGTGCAGGGCGACTTGGCCGGCCCGGTCGGGAAGGAAGTCGGCGACCCCGCCGGACAGGTCGCCGATCACGAAGGACACGATCAGCAGGAACGGGATGAGCACGGAGAGAGTCGCGACTCCGCTGCGCAGCACGGCCGCGAGTCCGGCGGCGAACAGCGCCATCAGGGACAGGTGCAGGCCGCAGCCGACCGCGCCGCGCACTCCTTCGGCCCAGCCGGGAGCGGACGCTCCGAGAACGGCCCGGCCCACCAGGAGCGTGACGAACCCGGTGAGCAGCCCGACGGCCAGCGTCGGCAGCGCGATCGCCGTCGCCTTCGCGGCGAACCAGCGTCCCCGGTCGGGCACCGCCGCGAGCGTCAGCCGCAGCGCGCCGCCCCGGAACTCGGACGCGACAGCCGTGGTACCGAAGGCGATCGCTGCGACCTGCCCGAAGTTGATGCCGAAGAACACCTGGAACAGCGGGTCGGGGTCGCCGGCGTCGGCGTCGGCCGAGGCCAGCGCGGAGAACGCGGCGGTCGCGACGAGGACGGCGGCGAGGGCGCCGCGCAGGGAGCGCAGCGTAGTGATTTTGATCCACTCCGCGTGGAGCACGGGTGCGAAGGACATGATCAGGCCTCCTGGGGCTGTGCGGTGAACTCGGCCTCGGCCGCGGTCAGATCGAGGTAGGCCTCCTCCAGGGTGGCCTCGTGGGCGGCGAGTTCCAGGACCGGAACGCCGGCTCCGGACATCAGCCGGCCGATGTCGTCCACGCGCGCGTGCCGCACGGTCCAGGTGCCGTCCGCGTCCCGGGACGCGTCGTGGCCGTGCCGCGCGAGGAGGTCGCCGAGGGCGGCGGGGTCGGTGGTGCGGACACGGACGTGGGGCTGCACGCGCGCGTGGATGAACTCCTGGACCGGTGTGTCCGCGAGCAGCCGGCCCCGGCCGAGGATCAGCAGGTGGTCGGCGAACGCGGCGGTCTCGCCCATCAGATGGCTGGAGACGAGCACGGTACGGCCCTCGGCGGCGAGCCGGCGCAGCAGTGTCCGGATCCAGATGATGCCTTCGGGGTCGAGTCCGTTGGAGGGCTCGTCGAGCAGCACGACCTCGGGGTCGCCGAGCAGGGCGGCGGCGATGCCGAGCCGCTGGCGCATGCCCAGCGAGTACGTCCGCACCCGGCGCCGTGCCACGGCCGCGAGCCCGCTCTCCTCCAGGACGGTGTCGACCCGGCGGGCCGGGATACGGTTGCTCGCGGCGAGGGCCCGCAGATGGTCGCGTGCGGTGCGGGAGCCGTGCGCGGCACCCGCGTCGAGCAGGGAGCCCGCCCGGCGCAGGGGTTCGCGCAGCCGGGCGTAGGCGTGGCCGCCGATCGTGGCGGTGCCGGCGGTGGGCCGGTCGAGGCCGAGGACGAGGCGCATGGTAGTGGACTTGCCGGCGCCGTTGGGGCCGAGGAAGCCGGTGACCCGGCCGGGGCGGACGCTGAAGGTGAGCCGGTCCACGGCCCGCCGGGCACCGTACTCCTTGGTGAGGTCTCGTACGTCGATGCTGGTCATGGCAACAGCCTGACCGGGCAAGGGGGTTCGTCTCCTCCCCCGCCGGTGGAGATCGTCTCCCCCGTGCGGGGGAAGTCCGTTGTCGGTGCCGCCTGCGACGATGTGGCCATGGCCCGCTTCCTGCGCCCGCTGCTGCGGTGGACGACGTACACGCGCCTGCTGCATCTGTGGGTGCCGATGCTGCTGGTCAGCGTCTGGCTCCTCGTCGTCCCGTCGACCCCCTGGGTGCCCGCGCTGTTCCTGATCCCGCTCGGTCTCGTGCCCGCCGTGCGGCTGGGCGAGGGCGTGCAGGCCCGGCTGCTGCTCACGCCCGGCGAGGCGGAGCCGGGCATCTCGCAGACCCCTTCGGCGTCGTGGCGGGACCGGCTGCGCACCGTGCTGTGGCTGGAGCTGCGGATGCTCCTCGGCGGAGTCGCCGGGTTCGCCTCGGTCTGGCTGCCCGTCCTCTGCTTCGAGCTGGCGCGTTGCGCTTGGGGGGAGACACCGGGCGGCGTCCCGCTGCTGGACCGGCTGCCGCCGCACCGCGCCTGGGCGCTGCTGGCCCCGCTCCCCCTGCTCGCCCTGTACGGGGTGGTCGTCGGGCTGGGCGAGCTGGTCACGGCCGGTGCGCGGCGGCTTCTCGGACCGTCGCCGGCGGAGCGGCTGGCCGCGCTGGAGGCGCGCACCGAGCAGCTGCTGGAACGCACGCGGATCGCGCGCGAGTTGCACGACTCCATCGGGCACGCCCTGACGGTGGCGGTGGTGCAGGCCGGTGCCGCGCGGGCGGCGGCCGACCCGGAGTTCACCGACCGCGCGCTGGGTGCCATCGAGGAGACCGGCCGGGCCGCCCTGGAGGACCTGGAGCGGGTGCTGGGAGTGCTGCGGGAGGCCGGGCGCCCGGTGAGCGCCCGGCCCACCCTGGCCGACGCCGGCCGCCTGCTGGAGTCGGCGCGGGTCTCGGGTGCCAAGGTCGACGCCGAGGTGACGGGTCCGGTCGAGGCGTTGCCCGGTCCGGTGTCCCGCGAGGGGTACCGCATCCTCCAGGAAGCGCTCACCAATGTGCTGCGGCACGCGGGCCCGGTGCCCGTGCGGGTGCGGCTCACGGTTGCCGGCGGCATGCTTGCGCTGGAGGTCCGTAATCCGCTGCCGGGCGCGATACCCGGCCCCGGGCGGGGCAGCGGGCTGCGCGGCATCCGGGAGCGGGCCGCGCTGCTCGGCGGCACCGCCCGGAGCGGTCCGGACGAGGGCGACTGGCAGGTGCGCGCGGAGTTGCCGCTCGGCTGATCTACGCTGGCCGGATGCCGGTCACCGTACTCCTCGTGGACGACGAGCCCCTGGTCCGAGCAGGTCTGCGCGCCGTGCTCGGGGCACAGCCCGACATCGAGGTGGTGGGCGAGGCGGCCGACGGCGCGGCGGTCGTTCCGCTGGTGCGGCAACTGCGGCCCGACGTGGTCGCCATGGACGTACGGATGCCGCTGCTGGACGGGATCGAGGCCACGCGCGCGGTGCTGCGCACGGTGGCCGAGCCACCGAAGATCCTCGTCGTGACCACCTTCGAGGACGACGAGTACGTCTACGAGGCGCTGCGCGCGGGCGCCGACGGATTCCTGCTGAAGCGGGCCAGACCGGCCGAGATCGTGCACGCGGTCCGGCTGGTCGCCGAGGGCGAGTCGCTGCTGTTCCCGGCCTCCGTACGGCGCCTCGCCGGCCGGTACGGCGACAGTGCCCGCCCGGCCCGGGCCACGCTGGAGCGGGCCCGGCTGACCGAGCGGGAGGCGGAGGTGCTCCGGCTGATGTCGAGGGGGCTGTCGAACGCGGAGATCGCCGCCCGGCTGGTGGTGGGCGCGGAGACGGTCAAGTCGCATGTGAGCGCGGTCCTCGCCAAGCTCGGGGCGCGCGACCGGACCCAGGCGGTGATCGCGGCCTACGAGTCGGGTTTCGTGGAGCCGGGGTGACCGCAGCGTCCCGCGGTGGGTGGTATACGGCACTCGCCGGGGGTGTGCCGGGCCGAGTACGATCCGGCCAACACGCCCGCGAGCTGGGAGGACGGACGGTGGGGCAGCTGACCGGCGGCGATCCCTCGCTGCTGCGAAGGATCAATTCCGCGGTGGTGCTGCGCGCCCTGCGTGCCACGGACTGCGCGACGCTCACCGAGATCACCCGCGTCACCGGGCTGTCCCGGCCGACCGTCGAGGGCGTCGTGGAAGGGCTCATCGAGGGCGGCCTCGTCGTGGAGGCGGCGGCCGACGAGGGCGGTGCGCGCCGGCAGGGGCGGCCCGCCCGGCGGTTCCGGTTCCGGGCCGAGGCGGGGCATCTTCTGGGCCTGGAGATCGGGCCGCACCGGGTCGCGGCGCTCCTGTCCGGCCTGGACGGGCGGGTGCTGGGCGCGCAGGCCAAGGAGGTCGAAGTGACCGCGCCGGCCGACGAGCGACTGGACCGGCTTCGTGGCGCGGTGGCCGAGCTGCTGCGCCGGGCCGGGGTCGCGCGCAGCTCGCTGCGGGCGGTGGGGGTGGGCACGCCGGGCATCGTGGAGGCGGACGGAACGGTACGGCTGAGCACGGCCCTGCCGCAGTGGACGGGCCTGAGGCTCGGTGAGCGGCTGAGTCGTTCCTTCAGGTGCCCGGTGCTGGTGGAGAACGACGCCAACGCGGCGGCGGTCGCCGAGCACTGGAAGGGGGCGGCGACCGAGACGGACGACGTGGTGTTCGTGCTGGCAGGGCTGAGCCCCGGGGCCGGTTCACTGATCGGCGGGCGGCTGCACCGCGGTTTCGGCGGGGCGGCCGGGGAGATCGGCGCGCTGCATCTGCTGGGCCGGGAGGCCACGCCGGAGACGTTGCTGTCCACCACCGACGAGCCGCTGCACCCGCTGGACGAGCAGGCGGTCGCCGAGGTGTTCGCGCTGGCCCGCAAGGGCGACGGGCGGGCGCGGGCGGCCGTCGAGCGGTTCATCCGGCGGCTGGTGCACGATGTGGCCGCGCTGGTGCTGGCGCTCGATCCGGAGCTGGTCGTGATCGGGGGCTGGGCGGCCGGTCTGGACGGCGTCCTGGAGCCACTGCGCCGTGAACTTGCCCGGTACTGCCTGCGGCCGCCCAGGGTCGCGCTGTCGCTTCTCGGTGAGGCGGCCGTCGCCACGGGGGCGCTGCGCTTGGCTTTGGGCCATGTCGAGGAGCAGTTGTTCGCGGTGGACGGCTCGGTGACGGGACGCTGAGCGGCGACGCCGGGTGCGGCGCGGTTGCCGATGCGGAGGGTGCGGGCGTCGTAGCAGTGCCGCGCCGCTGTGGCTGGGCGCGCAGTTCCCCGCGCCCCTGGGGAGTCGGCGGGGGCCTGGGTTGCGAGCGGGAGTGCGTCGGCGTATCGCCCTGCCGGGGGCGGGCGTCGTAGCAGTGCCGCGCCGCTGTGGCTGGGCGCGCAGTTCCCCGCGCCCCTGGGGAGTCGGCGGCGCCCTCGGTTGCGAGCGGGAGTGCGTCGGCGTATCGCCGTGCCGGGGGCGAGTG
>NZ_JBVHSK010000018.1:37921-153563 GCF_055566415.1 Streptomyces sp. NPDC027663
CGCGTAGCAGTGCGCGCCGTTGGGGCTGGGCGCGCAGTTCCCCGCGCCCCTGGGGAGTCGGCGGCGCCCTCGGTTGCGAGCGGGAGTGCGTCGGCGTATCGCCGTGCCGGGGGCGAGTGTCGTAGCAGTGCGCGCCGTTGGGGCTGGGCGCGCAGTTCCCCGCGCCCCTGGGGAGTCGGCGGCGCCCTCGGTTGCGAGCGGGAGTGCGTCGGCGTACCGGCCCGCCGGGGGCGAGTGTCGCAGCAGTGCCGCGGTGTTGGGGCTGGGCGCGCAGTTGCCGCGCCCCTGGGGAGTCGGCGGGGGCCTGGGTTGCGGGCGTGCGCCCCGGGTGGTGCCGGGGCGCACTGTTCGTCAGGAGGCCTGGCGTTCGGGGTCGTGGTGTATTTCCACGCCCGCCGATTCGCCGAAGGTCAGCCGGCAGGTGTCGGCGCGGTAGGTCGCCACCGAGAGTGCCGCGGTGCGGCCCTGGACGACGAAGCGGGTGGTGACGACGAGGACGGGTGAGCCGGGGAGCCGGTCGAGTTCCTTGGCGTCCTCCGCGCGCGCGGAGCCCAGCTCGACGGCGCGGTCCTGTCCCTCGAGCGGCAGGTGCTGCAGCTCCCGCAGCACCGCACGCGCGCGTGCCGGGCCGGACGGTGTGTCGATCGCGGTCAGGCCGGGCACGGAAGCCGCCGGGATGTAGAGCAGCTCGGTGGCGACCTGCTGACCGTGGGACATGCGGGAGCGGCGGACGATGTGGACGGGCTCGTCCGTGCCGGTCTCCAGGGCAGCGGCGACGGCGGCGGGCGGCGCGGCCTGGGCGCAGTCGACGGAATGCCAGGCGTCTCCGGCGGCGCCGGGCCAGGCGTGCTGTCGGGTGCCGACGGCCACGCCCACGCGCGGGGGCGCGACGGTGGTGCCCACACCGCGGCGGCGCTGCAAGCGGCCTTCCAGCTCCAGCTGTTCGAGAGCTTGGCGGAGCGTGGCCCGGGCCACGCCGAAACGGGCCGCGAGGTCGCGCTCGTTGGGCAGGATCTCGCCGACCGAGAACTCTGAGTCGAGTGCCTCGGTGAGCACGGTCTTGAGATGCCAGTACTTCGGTTCCGGTACCGATTCCAGCTGCGTGGTCCCCACCCTGTCCTCCGCAAGAGCCGTGGTCCGGCGGTTTTTAGCGCCCTTGTTTATTAAAGGTTGTTGCACTTATCTGCGACCATAGGGCGGTCACCACCCTTGGTCAAGACCAATCCTCGGTCCCGTCATGAACGCGCGGGCGACCTGCCGCGGAGCGTTCACGGGGCGTTCTTGCACGGCGGTCCGTGTGACATCGCGGCAAAGTCGCCGACGTACGGCGAAACCACCGCCGTGGTGGCGGGGGCTCCGGGGGCGGCTCGGTTCAGTTGCCGGTGAGGTGCTGGAGCTTGTCCGGGTTGCGGACGATGTAGACGGCGGTGATGCGGCCGTCGGCGATGTCCAGCTGGAACAGGCTGTCGGGCTTGTCGTCGGCCAGGACCAGCAGGGCGGGGCCGCCGTTGACCTCCAGGAGCCGGAAGGACAGGGCCGACGCTTGTCTGCGGGCGGCGCCGACGAGGAAGCGTCCGACCTTGTCGGCGGTGTGCAGGGTGCGCAGCGGTGCCTTGGCCTTGCCGCCGCTGTCTCCGACCAGCCGGACGTCCGGGGCGAGGAGGGACATCAGCCCCTCCAGGTCGCCCTCGGCCGCGGCGGCGAGGAAACGCTTCGTCAGGTCCCGGCGCCGGGCGGGGTCGACCTCGTACCGCGGGCGCCGCTCCGCGACGTGCCGGCGGGCCCGCCCGGCGAGCTGTCGCACCGCCGGCTCGCCGCGGTCCAGCAGCGTGGCGATCTCGGCGTAGGGGTAGCCGAACGCCTCCCGGAGCGCGAAGACCGCGCGCTCCAGCGGGGACAGCGACTCCAGGACGACCAGGACGGCGAGGGAGACGGTGTCGGCGAGCACGGCGCGGTCCGCGGAGTCCGGGGCGGTGTCGCCGAAGTCGGTGCGGCACGGCTCGGGCAGCCACGGCCCGACGTACGCCTCGCCGCGTGACTGCACCTGGCGCAGCCGGTCGATGGCCAGGCGGGTGGTGATGCGCACGAGGTAGGCGCCCGGTTCGCGGACCTCCGTCCGGTCGGCGTGGTACCAGCGCAGCCAGGCGTCCTGAACCACGTCCTCGGCGTCGGCGACCCGGCCGAGCATGCGGTAGGCGACACCCATGAGCAGGGGCCGGTGCTCTTCGAAGACGTCCGTGGCGGGGTCGGCGGTCACCGCCCCATCCCATCCGACACGCCCTGCCGGTGTCCACCCGGAATGACCGGGTCCGGGAGCGGTCCGGATCACAATGACCGCGGACCGTCGGCGGGCGGCGGCCGGCGACCTGGAGGTGGCCGATGCGGTACGGGGTGCTGGGCACGGGCGAGGTGGGCCGCACGCTGGGCGGCAGACTGCTGGAGCTGGGGCACGAGGTGACCCTCGGGTCGCGGACAGCGGACAATCCGGTGGCTGTGGAGTGGGCCACCGCGGCGGCCGGGCGGGCGCACGCGGGGACGTTCGCACAGGCGGCAGCGGCCGGCGAGGTGGTCGTCAACGCGGTGGGCGGCCCGGTTGCGCTGGACGCGCTGCGGGCGACGGGCGCGGAGCACCTGGACGGCAAGGTGCTGGTGGACGTCTCCAACCCGCTGGTGTTCGAGGACGAGCAGCCGCGCCTGGACCCTGTCGAGTCGGACAGCGTGGGCGAGCGGATCCAGCGCGCGTTCCCGCACACGCGCGTGGTGAAGACGCTGAACACCGTGAACTGCCAGGTGATGGTGAAGCCGGCGCTGGTGCCGGGCGAGCACAACGTGTTCGTGTGCGGGGAGGACGCGCGGGCCAAGGAGCAGGTGACGGAGCTGCTCGTGGAGTTCGGGTGGCCGGCCGGGCGGGTGCTGGACCTGGGCGGCATCCGCGCGGCGCGCGCGGTGGAGATGTATCTGCCGCTGTGGCTCACCATGTTCGGGCGCTTCGGCAGCCCCGAATTCAACATCGAGGTGCGGCGGGCGGTGTGAGGGCCGTACGGCGGCGCGCCCCGGGGCTACCCGTCGGTAGCAATTGCTGACAAGCTGTCTACGGCGTCCGTCAGCAGCCCACACGAGGAGCACCTCATGTCCGCCACCGTCTCCTTCAAGGTCCCCACCCCGCACGGCCCGGGCGATGTGACCGTGTCCTACGCGCGCGTGGGCCGCGGCGAACCGCTGGTCCTGCTGCACGGCATCGGCCACCACCGGCAGGCCTGGGACCCGGTCGTGGACATCCTCGCCACCGAACGTGACGTGATCGCCGTCGACCTGCCGGGCTTCGGTGCGTCGCCGGGCCTGCCCGACGGCCTGGCCTACGACCTGCCCACCACCAACTCCGTGCTCGGCGGCCTGTTCGAGACCCTGGAACTGGAGCGCCCGCACATAGCCGGCAACTCCCTGGGCGGCCTGCTCGCGCTGGAACTGGGCCGGGAGAAGCTCGTGCGGTCGGTCACCGCGCTCTCGCCGGCGGGCTTCTGGACGGAGGCCGAGCGGCGGTACGCCTTCACGGTTCTGCTCGCGATGCGGGGCATCGCCCAGCGCCTCCCGCTGCCGCTGGTGGAGCGGCTGGCGCGCACGGCGGCCGGCCGGACCGCGCTCACGAGCACCATCTACGCCCGGCCCACGCGGCGTTCCCCCGAGGCGGTGGTCGCCGAGACGCTCGCGCTCGTGGGGGCCACCGGTTTCGAGGCGACCCTGCGGGCGGGCACCACCGTCCGGTTCACCGACGACCTGCCGGGTCTGCCGGTCACGGTGGCCTGGGGCACCCGGGACCGGCTGCTCGTGCGCCGCCAGGGGATCCGGGCCAAACAGCTCATCCCGCATGCCCGGCTGGTCCGGCTGCCCGGCTGCGGCCACTGCCCGATGAACGACGACCCGGCGCTGGTCGCACGGGTCATCCTGGACGGCAGCCGCTGAGCCAGGATTCCGACGGCCCGTCAACCGACCCCAGGCACGGCCGGTTGTTCACTCGTGGTTTGCGTGCGCGCCGCAGCGCCCCAGTAGGTGTGGCTCTGCACACCGGCCGGATCCCGTCCCTGGAGGCGCAGCCATGTCCCACCGTCCGTTCCCCGGCCGCCGCAGCGTACTGCGCGGCTCCCTCGCCGCGTCGGCGGCCCTGACCCTGCCCGTGGGCCTCGGCGCGGCCCCGGCCTTCGCCCGCTCCGGACGCCCCGGAGCGGGCTGGGGCGTGCAGACGGGCGATGTCACCGCCGACTCCGGCCTGGTGTGGGTGCGTGCGGACCGGCCCGCCCGGATGATCGTGGAGACCTCGGCCACCGAGTCGTTCCGCAGCCCGCGCAGATGGCACGGCCCGCTGCTGGGCCCCGGCACGGACTTCACCGGCACCACGCGGCTGCACGGGCTGCCCTCCGGCGAGCAGATCCACTACCGCGTGCTGCTCGCCGACCCGGACGACCCGCGCCGCACCGGCGAGCCCGTGACCGGCACCTTCCGCACGGTCTCCCGGCGCCGCCGGGACGGCGTGCGCTTCCTGTGGTCGGGTGACCTGGCGGGCCAGGGCTGGGGCATCGACCCCGACCGCGGCGGCTACCGGATCTACGACGCCATGGCGAAGCTGGACCCCGACTTCTTCCTGTGCAGCGGCGACAACATCTACGCCGACGGACCCATCGGCTCCACCCAGGCGCTGCCCGACGGCGGCACCTGGCGGAACATCACCACCGAGGAGAAGTCGAAGGTCGCCGAGACCCTTGCCGAGTACCGCGGCAACTTCCGCTACAACCTGCTCGACGAGAACCTGCGCCGGTTCAACGCCCAGGTGCCCTCGGTCGTCCAGTGGGACGACCACGAGGTGCGCAACAACTGGTACCCGGGTGAGGTCATCGCCTCCACGGACACCCGGTACACCGAGAAGAGCATCGACGTCCTCGCCGCGCGCGCCCGGCGGGCGTTCAGCGAATACTTCCCCGTCTCCACGCTGCGTCCCGGCGCCAAGGAGGGCCGCGTCCACCGGGTGCTGCACCAGGGCCCGCTGCTGGACGTGTTCGTGCTGGACATGCGGACCTACCGCAACGCCAACTCCACCGACGACCAGACCGTGGACCCGCAGGGCATCCTCGGCCGGGAGCAGCTGGAGTGGCTCAAGCGGGAGCTGGCCCGGTCGCGCGCGGTGTGGAAGGTGATCGCCGCCGACATGCCCCTCGGGCTCGTCGTGCCGGACCCGATGGAGAACAAGCCGAACTTCGAGGCGGTGGCCCAGGGCGACCCGGGCGACCCGCTCGGCCGTGAGCTGCAGATCGCGGAGCTGCTGCGGTTCATCAAGCACCGGCGGATCACCGGCACGCTGTGGCTGACGGCGGACGTCCACCACACGTCTGCCCAGCACTACCAGCCGTCCCGGGCCGCTTTCACCGACTTCGAGCCGTTCTGGGAGTTCGTCTCCGGGCCGCTCAACGCCGGTGCGTTCCCGGCCGCAGCACTGGACGGCACCTTCGGCCCGGAGCGGGTGTTCGTGAAGGCGCCGACCGCGTCGAACGTGTCGCCCGCCGGTGGTTACCAGTTCTTCGGCGAGGTGGACATCGACGGGGACAGCGGTGAGCTGACGGTCCGGCTGCGCGAGCAGGACGGCACCGTGCTGTTCACGCGGACGCTGCAGCCGGGCCGCGTCGGCCAGTAGGACGACGGGCGCGGGTCCTTCCGGGGTTCCGTGGCGTTCAGGCCGAGCGGTCCGGGGCACACGGGGAGGAGCCGCACCTGGCGGTGACCGCGGCACGCCGCGGCTCTTCCCGGCCGGTCACCCGGGCTCGGCGCCTGCGGGACGCCCTTGCCGGAGAGCCGGCCGCCTGGATTCCGCCGGAACACTGCCGCGTTGCCACCGCGTAAATCGCGAGAAAAAGGACGGAAGCATGCTTTACCCATCGGTCACAATCAGTTCGTGATCACGCAACACCTTTGCTTCACAGTGGTTGCATGACTCCAGAGATGTCTGATGTGACCCGGGCGAAGCACGGACGGCCCGTACACCACTGGCGGCGGGACGTCGTCGAACTCGCCGCGCTCTTCACGGCCGTCGCCGTGGCGGACGCGGTGGCGAACCTGATCGGGCACGGGCCGGACGGACCGGCCCTGCTCATGATCTCGGCGCTCGCGCTGGCCGCGACGGCGGGCTTCCACGTGTGGTGGTCACGCCGCCACGGACACGCACCGCCGGTGAGCGATACCGGCGCCCGGAAGGCCGCCCCGACGCGGCCGGCCGGGCCGTCCGAGCAGTCCGCCGCCGTGCAGGTCGCCGGCGCGCTGTGGCGTTTGCGGACGACGGTGAAGGACGAGCCGGGCTCCCTGGCCGCCCTGTGCACGGCGCTCGCCGAAGAGCGAGTGGACATCCTGAGCCTGCAGACGCACCCGCTGGCCGACGGCACCGTGGACGAGTTCCTGCTGCGGGCGCCGGGCGCGCTGGCGGCGGCGGAGATCACCCGGACCGTCGCGCTGGCCGGGGGCACGGCCACCTGGATCGAGCGGGCCGACGCCCACGACCTGGTCGACGCCCCCACCCGGGTGCTGGGCCTCGCCGCTCGCACCGCTCTGGACGCCGCCGAACTGCCGCTGGCGCTGCGCCAGCTGCTGGGCCGCTGCACGATCCGCACGCTGCCCGGGAGCCCGGCGGGTGGCGGGCGCGGACCGGAACCGGTGCCGGTCGAGGGCGTCCTGGAGGACACCCTGATGCGGCTGCCGGCGCCGGAGGGCGGTGTGCTCACCGTGGAGCGGCCTCACCTGCCGTTCACGCCCACCGAGTTCGCGCGGGCCCGGGCGCTGGTGGAACTGGACAGCCGGCTCGGACCGCGCATTCCCCGCGGCCAGGACGTGCTGACCCTGCCCGAGGGCAACGACATCACCGTGCGCCGGGCCGACACCGGGGACCTGGCCGCGGCCAGGGCGATGCACGATCGGTGCTCGCCGCGCACCCTGGGCCTGCGCTACCACGGCCCGGTCGGCGACGCGGACCGCTATCTGAGGCATCTGCTCAGCCCCCGCTTCGGCCGTACGCTGGCCGCGCAGACCGCGTCCGGCCGGATCGTCGGGCTCGGTCATCTGCTGTGGGACGGCGACGAGACCGAGGTCGCGCTGCTGATCGAGGACGACTGGCAGCAGCGGGGCATCGGCGGCGAACTGCTGGGCCGGCTGGTGGCGATGGCGGTGGAGGCCGGCTGCGAGAGCGTGTACGCCGTGACGCAGGCCTCCAACACCGGCATGGTCGCCGCGATGCGCGGCCTCGGCCTGCCCCTGGACTACCAGATCGAGGAGGGCACGCTGGTCATCACGGCCCGCCTCGGCGCGGCCCCGGCGGCCCAGCGCTCCCCGCACGACACCGACCGCCACCGGGTGAGCGGCCCGGCCCGCCGCGACTGACCCGACGCCGAACCCGACCGCCCTGCCCGGCGCACCGGCCACCGCGAACGGCGCCGAGCCCCCCGCGCCCGGCGCCCGTCCTCAGGCCACTGCCTCCCGCAGCGGCTGCGGGCGGCGGGTTCGCTCGCCCAGGGCCTGGTCCAGGTCGGACCACAGGTCGTCCACGTCCTCCAGGCCCACGGACAGCCGCAGCAGCCGGTCGCTCACGCCCGCCCCACGCCGGTCCTCGGCGTCCACGATGCGGTGGCTGATGGACGCGGGATGCTGGATGAGCGTGTCGACGCTGCCCAGGCTCACCGCGGGGGTGACGAGCCGGACCCGGGAGATGACCTCGTGCGGGTCGCCGTGCACCTCGAAGGCGATCATCGCGCCGCCGAGCCGCGGATAGTGCACTCGGGCCACGCGCGGGTCGTCGGCCAGCCGGCGCACCAGCTCGGCTGCGTTCGCGGAGGCGGCCCGCACCCGTACCGGCAGGGTGGCGAGGCCGCGCAGCAGCAGATAGCCGGCCAGCGGATGCAGCACACCACCGGTGGCGAATCGTATCTGCCGAAGCCGGCCCGCGAACTCCTCGTCGCAGGCGACCACGCCGGCCAGCACGTCGCCGTGCCCACCGAGGTACTTGGTGGCGCTGTGCAGCACCATCCGGGCGCCCTGCTCGGCCGGGCGCTGCAGCACGGGCGTGGCGAAGGTGTTGTCGGCGAGCAGCGGGACCGAGCCGCAGGCGTGCGCGACGGCCCGCAGGTCGAGTTCGGCCAGGGTCGGGTTGGCCGGGGACTCGACCATCACCAGACCGGTGTCCGGGCGCACGGCGTCGGCGATGCCGGCCGGGTCGGTCCAGGTGACCTCCGTGCCGAGAAGCCCGGCCGTGAGCAGGTGGTCGCTGCAGCCGTACAGGGGGCGGACGGCGACGACATGGCGCAGGCCCATTGCCGATCGGGCGAGGAGGACCGCGCTGAGCGCGGCCATGCCGCTGGCGAAGGCGACCGCGGACTCGGTGCCCTCCAGGCGGGCGAGCGCCGTCTCGAAGCGGGCGACGGTCGGGTTGCCGAGACGGCCGTAGACCGGCGGCCCCACCGGGTCGGCGCCGTCGGTGGCGAACGCGTCGATGCGGGCGGCCTCGGCGCGGCTGTCGTAGGAGGGGTAGGTGGTGGACAGGTCGATCGGCGGGGCGTGCAGGCCCTGGCGGGCGAGGTCGTCGCGGCCGGCGTGCACGGCCTCGGTGGCCAGGGCTCTCGATGCGGTGCGTACGTCGTTGTAGGCACCCGTGCTGGCTGTGTCCATGGGCGGAAGGGTGAACATCGAACGGTTCACTGGAATCGAACACCGTGCTACGTTCGGCCAATGGCCGAATCTGTCGTACTGGATCCGGTCGATCTGCATCTGCTGCGCCTGTTGCAGAACGACGCCCGGACCACCTACCGCGATCTCGCCACGCAGGTGGGCGTGGCACCGTCGACCTGCCTGGACCGGGTGACCCGGCTGCGCCGCTCGGGCGTGATCCTCGGTCACCGGCTGCAGCTGGATCCGGCCAGACTCGGGCGGGGGCTCCAGGCGTTGCTGTCGGTGCAGGTGAGACCGCACCGGCGGGAACTGGTGGGCCCCTTCGTGGAGCGGATCAGGGCCTTGCCGGAGGCCCGGACGGTGTTCCATCTGACCGGTCCCGACGACTATCTGGTGCATGTGGCCGTCGAGGACATGGCCGACCTGCAGCGGCTGGTGCTGGACGAGTTCACGTCGCGGCGCGAGGTGGCCCGGGTGGAGACCCGGCTGATCTTCCAGCAGTGGGAGTGCGGGCCGCTGCTGCCGCCCGTCCACGCCCAGAGCTGAATCCCCCCGTACGTGGGTGACGCGGAGATCCTCCTCGTACGAGGATGGCCGCATGTCTGAGACCAAGAGCCCGCTGCCCCGTCAGGTCGCCGACGCCTACGTGGACGACCTCATCGCCCTCGACCCGGTCACCGGTACGTATCTGGGTGTGAGGGAGAGTTCGAGCCGACTGCCCGACTTCTCGCCCGCCGGTCAGGAGGCCCTCGCGGAGCTGGCCCGGACCACGCTCGTCCGGCTGGACGAGGCGGAGCGGCAGCCCGGCGCGGAGAGCGACGCGGAGCGGCGCTGCGGACGGCTGCTGCGCGAGCGGCTGACCGCCGAACTCGCCGTCCTCGACGCGGACGAGCACCTGCGCGCGGTCGGCAACATGCACACGCCCGGCCATGCGGTGCGGGACGTGTTCACGATCATGCCGACGCAGTCGGACGAGGACTGGGCGCTGATCGCGCAGCGGCTGCGTGCTGTGCCGGACGCACTCGCGGGCTACCGCGCGTCACTGGAACTCGGCCTGGAGCGCAAGCTGTTCGGCTCGCCCCGGCCCACCGAGACCTTCATCGGGCAGCTGACCGAGTGGACGGACACGGACGGCTCGGGCCGCGGCTGGTACGAGGACTTCGCCGCAGCGGGCCCCGAGGCGCTGCGCGCGGAGCTGGACGAGGCGGCGCGTGCGGCGACCGGCGCCCTGCTGAGCTTGCGGGACTGGCTGCGGGACGTGTACGCGCCGGCGATCGAGGGCGCCCCGAACGTGGTGGGCCGCGAGCGGTACGCGCGCTGGGCCCGCTACTTCAACGGCACCGACCTGGACCTGGACGAGGCGTACGCCTACGGCTGGGCGGAGTTCCACCGGCTCCTCGGCGAGATGAAGCGGGAGGCGGAGAAGATCCTGCCCGGCGCCGAGACCCCCTGGGTGGCGCTCGCGCACCTCGACGAGCACGGCCGGCACATCGAGGGTGTGGAGGAGGTCCGCGCATGGCTGCAGGGCCTGATGGACAAGGCCATCGAGGACCTGGACGGCACGCACTTCGACCTGGCCGAGCGGGTGCGGAAGGTGGAGTCGTGCATCGCCCCGCCCGGCGGTGCGGCCGCCCCCTACTACACGCCCCCGACGGAGGACTTCTCCCGGCCCGGCCGCACCTGGCTGCCCACGATGGGCGAGACCCGCTTCCCGGTCTACGACCTCGTGTCGACCTGGTACCACGAGGGCGTGCCCGGGCATCATCTGCAGCTCGCGCAGTGGGCGCACGTCGCCGAGAGCCTCTCCCGCTACCAGGCGACGATCGGCGGGGTCAGCGCCAACGCCGAGGGCTGGGCGCTGTACGCGGAGCGGCTGATGGACGAGCTGGGCTACCTGAAGGACCCCGAGGAGCGGCTCGGCTACCTGGACGCGCAGATGATGCGCGCGGCCCGGGTGATCGTGGACATCGGCATGCACCTGGAGCTGGAGATCCCGGCCGACTCTCCGTTCCACCCCGGTGAGCGGTGGACGCCGGAGCTGGCGCAGGAGTTCTTCGGCGCGCACAGCAGCCGGCCGGCGGACTTCGTGGAGAGCGAGCTGACCCGGTACCTGACGATCCCGGGCCAGGCGATCGGCTACAAGCTCGGTGAGCGGGCGTGGCTGCTGGGCCGGGAGAAGGCGCGCGAGCGGCACGGTGCCGCGTTCGACCTGAAGGCGTGGCACATGGCTGCGCTGTCCCAGGGTTCGCTGGGTCTGGACGATCTGGTGGACGAGCTGTCCCGGCTCTGACGCCCGTAGCGGTGCTCCGTCCCGCCCCGTCGCCCGGCCGGCGGCGGGGCGGTTCGCCGTATCGCACTCCGCCCCGCCGGCACGGGGGTGCTGTACCGCGCTCCGCCCGCCGGCACGGGGGTGCTGTACCGCGCTCCGCCCGCCGGCACGGGGGGCGTACCCCACTCAACCCCGCCGGCGCGCGTGGAACAGCACCGCACTCCGCCCCGCCGTACCGCACTCCGCGCCTCCGATGCGCGGCACCGCGCGCCACTCGGCCGTACGGCCGCCTCCCGCTGGCGACGGCCGGGCGACAGCGGCTAGCTGGTGCCCGGGGGCCGAAGCGAGAGGCGGGCCGGGCATGCACGAGAAGGGGCCGGGACAGCAGGCACTGGAGGCACCCCGCGCCGCGGGACTCGCCGGTGTCCTCTTCGCGCTGCTCCTGGCGGCGGCGATCGTCCTGGTCAGGCTGGGGCTCCCGGACGGAGCCGACGCGTCCGGCGCTCAGGCGTTCACGGACTCCGGGCGGCGCAACGCACTGCGGGCGGCCCTCGCGCTCGTGCCGTTCGCGGGCATCTTGTTCCTGTGGTTCGTCGGCGCGGTGCGCGCGCACGTCGGTGCCGTCGAGGACAAGTTCCTCGGCACCGTCTTCCTCGGCAGCGGGCTGGTCTTCACCGCCATGATGTTCGGCGCCGCCGCATCGGCCGGTTCCGTGCTCGCGGTGCAGCACCCCACCGGTGTGGTGCCGCCGCCGGCCGCCTGGGACTTCGGCCGCCACCTGGCGTACGCGCTGATGACGGAGTTCGCCATGCGGATGGCGGCCGTCTTCGTGTCCTCCATGTCGGTCATCGGCCACCGCCTCGGCGTCCTGCCGCGCTGGCTCACCGTCGTGGGATTTCTCTGCGCCCTGGTCCTGCTCTTCGTCTCGTCGAACGTGCCCTGGGCGGAGCTTGTCTTCCCGGCGTGGTCGCTGCTGCTCAGCCTGCACATCGTCAGCGTGCGCCGCCGCGACCGGCCCCGGCCGGCGGCGGCCGGATGACGGCCGGCTCCAGGGAGCCGCTCACTCGATCGGCGTGCCCCGCGCGCGGGCACCCCGCCTCGGCTCGCATGCTGGCGAGCGGGGGACGACCGCCGTCCGGAGCCGCCCGCGGATGCCGCGGTGCGCACGCCGGACCTGGCCACCGGAAAGGGCGGAGCGTCGATGAGGCTCGTCGTCGATCTCAACAAGTGTCAGGGGTACGCACAGTGCGCGTTCCTCGCGCCCGACGTCTTCGCCATGCACGGCGAGGAGTCGCTGATCTACAACCCGCGTGCGGACGAGGAGCAGCGGGAGCGGCTGGCACGTGCCGTCGCCGCGTGCCCGGTGCAGGCGATCACGGCGGACGGGCTGGACGGTGCCGGGGGTGCGCCGGTGGCCGGTGCCGCCGGGGAGGCCTCCGATGGCCGTTGACCACCTGGAATGGCTCAGGCGCGAGGGCCGGATCGTCGTCGTGGGTGCTTCGCTGGCCGGTCTGCGGGCTGCCGAGACCCTGCGCGCCGAGGGTTTCGCCGGTGAGCTGACCCTGATCGGTGACGAGCCGTACGAGCCGTACGACCGTCCGCCGCTGTCCAAGTCCGTGCTGCTGGGCAAGGCGTCCCCGCTCCACACCGAGCTGCCGCACCGCTGGGAGATCGACGCCAAGTGGCGTCTCGGCGTCGCGGCGGCCGGGCTGGATCTGACGGCCAAGCGGGTGCGGCTGGCCGACGGGGACGAGGTGGAGTACGACCGGCTGCTCATCGCCACCGGTGTCCGCGCCCGGCCCTGGCCGAAGGAGGAGGAGGCGCGGCTGGACGGTGTCTTCCTGCTGCGCACGCGTGAGGACGCGGCCGGGCTCGTGCAGCGGCTGAAGGCGGGGCCGCGCCGGGTGTTCGTCATCGGTGCCGGGTTCGCCGGTTCGGAGGTCGCCTCGGCGTGCCGCGAGATGGGCATCCCGGTCACCGTGGCGGAACGTGCGGGCGCGCCGCTGGCGGGTGCGCTGGGCGGGGTCGTCGGGGCGGTCGCGGCCGACCTCGCGACCGAGAACGGCGTGGATCTGCGCACCCATGTCACGGTGACCGCGCTGGAGGGGGACCAGGTCGGCCGGGTACGGGCGGTCCATCTGTCCGACGAGAGCGTCGTCGAGGCGGACGTGGTCGTGGTGTCGCTGGGTTCGCTGCGCAACACCGAGTGGCTGGCCGGGTCGGGGCTGGGGGCGGGCCCCCGGGGCATCGCCTGCGACGCGGGCTGCCGTGCCTTCGACTTCCGGGGCATCGTCACGGACGACGTCTTCGTGGCGGGTGATGTGGCGCGTTCCCCGCACGCGCTGTTCGGCTACCAGTTCCTGTCGCTGGAGCACTGGGGCAATGCCGTCGCCCAGGCGGAGACGGCCGCGCACAACATGATCTGCCACGGTGCCGACCGGCGTCCGCATCTGTGGATGCCCGCCTTCTGGTCCTCGATGTTCGGCGTGAACATCAAGTCGGTCGGGGTACCGCCGATGGGCGAGCAGCTCATGATCACGCAAGGGTCGCTGGCGGAGCGCCGGTTCGTCGGTGTCTACGGCCACAAGGGCCGGGTCGTGGCCGCCGTCACCTTCGACAACACGCGGTGGCTGGAGTTCTACAAGCGGCAGATCGAGCAGGGCGCGCCGTTCCCGGTGGAGTACCCGACGATGGACCGGCGTCCCGAGGGCCGGCAGCCGGTGGATGCCGACTTCCCGGACCCGTCCCTGCCGACCCACGGCCCCATGGTGACCCTGAGCGGCTACTCGCCGGCCGACCAGCAGCTGGTCTTCCACCCCGCCCGCCACTGACCGCCTCCCGGCCCGATGTCCAAGGACCTGTCATGACAGAAGCCTCGCTGGTTCGCCGGATCACCGACTTCGCGAACCGCGCCGACCCATACCCGCTGTACGAGGAGCTGCGCAAGACCCCGGTGCTGCACGAGGAGGAGGGCGGTCCTTTCGTCCTCAGCTCGTACTACGACATCAAGGCCCTGCTGCACGATCCGCGGGTCAGTTCCGACGCCGGCAACGTGGCCGCCTCCGGAGGCGACCCGCTGAACGAGGCGGAGGAGACGGGCGGACTGCCGCCGTCCTTCCTCCGCCTCGACCCGCCCGAGCACGACCGGCTGCGGCGCATCGCCAACAGCGGTTTCGGGCCGCCCCACCGGCCCGACCGGGTCGACCACCTGCGGGGCGACATGGCGGCGACCGTCGCCCACCTGATCGACGGTTTCGGAGACGCCCGGCAGATCGACCTGGTCGACCAGTTCGCCTACCCCTTCCCCGTGTCCGTGATCTGCCGGCTGCTCGGTGTGCCGCGGGACGACGAGCCGAAGTTCCGCGCCTGGGTCGATCCACTGGTCGCGAGCCTCGACCCCGGGGCCCGGCAGGGTGCGGACGAGGAGTTCGTGAAGTCCCTGCAGGAGTCGCGGATGGCGCTCGGCATGTATCTGGCCGGGCTGGCCGAGCAGCGCACCAAGGAACCACAGGACGACCTGCTCTCCGACCTCGTGCGCAGCGACGGCCCGGAAGGCTCCATGACGATGATGGAGGTGCTCAGCACCGCGGTGCTGCTGCTGATCGCCGGTCATGAGACGACGGTCAACCTCATCACCAACGGCATGCTCACCCTGCTGCGCCACCCGGACGTCCTGCAGCGGCTGCGGGAGGACCCGCACCTGTCGGTCAACATCGTGGAGGAGCTGCTGCGGTACGAGCCGCCGGTGCAGATCGTTCCGCAGCGCACCTGCATCACCGACATCGACGTGCGCGGGGTCACCATCCCCAAGGGCTCGCGGATCTGGCTCATGATCGCGGCCGGGAACCGGGACCCTGAGCGGTTCAAGGACCCCGGGCGTTTCGACCCGGACCGCGGGGACATCCAGCACCTGGGCTTCGGCAGCGGCATCCACAGCTGCTTCGGTGCCCCGCTCGCCCGGCTGGAGACACAGCTCGCGCTGTCCGAGCTGGCCCGGCGGCTGGAGAACCCGCGCCTGGTCGAGGACCCTCCGCCGTACCGGCCGAACGCCGTACTGCGCGGCCCCCGGCATCTGAACATCGCCTTCGACGGGCTGCGTTGAGCGGCTGAGAGCGCCTGCGCCGGGGTCCGCACCTGCGCGGGACGGGCGTCAGCAGCCGCAGTCGCCCGTCACGGGTGCCGTCAGCGGGTCGGCGTCGTGGCGGGCCGGGCCCTGCCAGGTCTCGTAGGCGAAGCCCTCGCGCGCCCAGTACTCGAAGCCGCCGAGCATCTCCTTCACCTGGTAGCCGAGTTCGGCGAGCGCGAGGGCGGCGCGGGTGGCGCCGTTGCAGCCGGGACCCCAGCAGTACGTCACCACCGGCACGGACCGGTCGAGGAGTTGTCCGGCCTGCTCGGGGATGAGCGCGGTCGGCAGGTGGACGGCGCCGGGGATGTGGCCCTGGTCCCAGGACTCGGTGGAGCGGGAGTCCACGACGACGAAGCCGGGGTCACCGTCGGCCGCGAGCGCGGCGGCCACGTCGGAGACGTCGGCGTGGAAGGCGAGGCTCGCCCGGAAGTAGGCGGCCGCCTCGGCGGGAGCGGCGGGGGCGACGCGCAGGACGGGGTTCTCGGAAGTCGTTTCGATCATGACTGGAAATCTACGGCCGGCGGGCGGCTCCCTGAAGGGAAGATCCACGGGCTTGCCCTTGCCCCGCCGGGGATTCCCCTGCTATCCATCCGGGATGACCGTGTATTCCCCGGACGCCACCGACTGGCGCATCCTCGAAGTCCTCCAGCGCGACGGGCGGGCCAGCTACGCCGAGCTGGCGCGCGCCGTCTCCATGTCGGCGAGCGCCGTCACGGAGCGGGTCCGGCGGCTGGAGGAGGCGGGCGTGATACAGGGATACGCGGCGGTGCTCGACCCCGAGCGGCTCGGCTTGTCCATCCTGGCTTTCGTCCGGCTGCGCTACCCGAACGGCAACTACAAGCCGTTCCACGACCTGGTGGCCGCGACGCCCGAGATCCTGGAGGCGCACCATGTGACGGGCGACGACTGCTTCGTCATCAAGGTCGCCGCCCGGTCGATGTCCCACCTGGAGGAGATCTCCGGGAAGATCGGGGCGCTGGGCTCGGTGACCACGAGCGTCGTGTACTCCTCCCCGCTGCCCCGGCGCCCGCTGGGCCACTGAGCCGCCACGGGGTGTCGTTCGGATCAGCCCGGGCCCAAGGCGCCCGGCACGGCACCTCGCCGCGTCGCCGGATCACCCGGGTGCGCCCGGTACGCGGCAGATCCTCCGCCTCGCGAGGCACCGCACCGGACGCCGCGGCATGCTCCGGCCTGATCCGAGCGCCCGCTAGACAGCTCCGCGCTGGCGCAGCGCCGATCCCGAACGGCCCTTGACCACCTCCAGCTGGGCGTGGATGCGGCGGCGCAGGTCGGCGACGTGGCTGACGATGCCGACGCTGCGGTCGCGTTCGCGCAGGGAGTCCAGGACGTCGAGGACCTCGTCGAGGGTCTGGTCGTCCAGGCTGCCGAAGCCCTCGTCGATGAAGAGGGTGTCGAGGCGGACGCCGCCGGCTTCGTCGGTGACGACGTCGGCGAGGCCGAGGGCGAGCGCGAGGGAGGCGAAGAAGGTCTCGCCGCCGGACAGGGTGGCGGTGTCGCGCTCCCTGCCGGTCCAGGCGTCGACGACGTGCAGACCGAGGCCGCTGCGGCCGCGTCCGGTGCGGTCGTCGGAGTGGACGAGGGTGTAGCGGCCCGAGGACATCCGCTGCAGGCGGACGGTCGCGGCTGCGGCGACCTGCTCCAGACGGGCGGCGAGCACGTACGACTCCAGGCGCATCCGGCGTTCGTTGTCGGCGGCGGTGCCCGCGGTGAGCGCGGCGAGCCGGGCCACTCGGTCGTGCTCCTCGCGCAGCGGGCCGAGCCGGCGTACGGCACCTGCGGCGCGGGCGGAGAGGCGGTCCAGCTCGGTGCGGCAGCGGGCGGCGGCGTCGCGCGCGGAGGCGGCCTCGCGCAGGCGCCGTTCCGCGCCGGCCGCCGCCCGCTCGGCGCCGGCCAGGTCGGCGGGCGGCTGCTCGGCGGCTGCGGCGGTGCCGGTCTCGGCGAGGACGGCGCGGACGGTGGCCTCCTCCTGCTGCCAGGCGTCCAGGCGATGCTGGAGTTCGCGGTGGGAGGCGGGGTCCAGCAGGGCGGCCGCCGCGGCCTGCGGGGTGTCGAAGCCGGCCCGGTAGGCGGCGTCGGCGAGGCGGGCGTCGGCGTCCTTCAGCCGCTGGGCCGCGTCCTCGGCGGCGCGCACGGCGTCGGCGGCCTCGGTGAGCCGTGCCGCCTGCCGCTCCAGCTGCGCGGCGCGTGCGGCCACGCTGTCGGCGCTGCCGCGCGCCTGCACCAACTCGGCCTCGAGCAGCGCCTGTTCGCGGTCCAGGGTGTCGCGGCGGGTGAGCCGGGAGGCGCTGCGCACGGCTGCCTGCTGGCGGTCGGCGAGGCGCTGCTCGCGTTCCTGCTCGGTGCGCCGCAGCTGTTCCTGGGCGGCGTGCAGGGCGGAGGCTTCGCGGCGGGCGCGGGCGTACTCCTGCTCCAGGTGCTCCGCTTCGGCTGCGAGCCGGTCGGTGGGCGTGTCGCCGGCCTCGGCCGAGGCGGCGGCCAGGGCCTCGCGGACCAGGCCGAGGCGCCGTGCGTCCTCGGCGCGCTCTTCCTCGGCGCGCTGGGAGGCGGCGAGGGCGCGGTCCTCGGTCTCGCGGTCGACGTGTCCGGCGATCTTGCGGGCGGGCGCGGGGTGTTCGGTGGCTCCGCAGACTGCGCAGGGCTCACCGTCGGTGAGGTGGGCGGCGAGTTCGGCGGCGATGCCGGTCAGCCGCTGTTCCTTGAGGTCGAGCCAGTGCGCGCGGGCGTCGAGGGCGCGCTGTTCCGAGGCCTGCGCGTGCTGCCGGGCCTCTTCCAGGTCGGCGGCCAGCTGGTCGCGGGTGCGGGCCGCGTCGAGCCGCCGTTGCAGGGGGGCGCGCTGGACGGCGAGTTGTTCGGCGCGGGTGGCGGCCTCCCGGGCGGAGTCGATCCGGGTCTGGAGGACCGCCCGGGTGCCGTCCCAGTCGGCGAGCCAGGCGTCGGCTTCGCGCAGGACCTCCTCGTCGGCGCGCTCCTGCCGGTCCAGTCCGGCGCGCTCGTCGGCGAGTTCGCCGAGCCGGCGTTCGGCGCGCCGGGCCGCGTCCAGGCCGCCCAGTTCCTCGGCGGTCCGGCGGGCGGCGGCGGCAAGTCCGCTCGCCCCGGCGTCGGCACAGGAGCCGGGGAGCCGCCCGCGGATGTGGGCCTCGGCCGCGGCGGCCCGGCGGTGCTCCGCCTCGGCGGCCTCCCGCAGCTCCAGGGCGGGCGCGACCACTTCCGCCTTGCGGGCCCGCTCCATGCGCTGCTGCGCCTCGCGGTACGCACCGGCCCGTGCCCGCAGGCGCTCGGCGCGCTGCACGGCCTCGGCGAACCGGGCCTGGAGCCGGGCGAGTTCGCGTACCTCGTCCAGGGTGCGACGGGCCGTCGTGTGGGCGGACTCGGCGGCGGAGAGGCGGCAGTGGGCGACGGTGAGGCGCTCCCGGGCGGTGCTGCGGGCGACGGCGGCGGCACCGAGCACGGCCTCGGCCAGCCCCGGGTCCCCGGGGGCCAGCTCGGGCAGCTCCATGGCATCGCCGGCCTCCTGCTGCATGCGGTGGGCGTCGGCGAGCAGGGCAGCGTCGCCCTCGCGCACGCGTGTCTCGGTGGCGCGGCGGCGTTCGGCGAGCCGCTTCTCGACGTCGGCGAAGCGCTGGGTGTCGAAGAGGCGCCCGAGCAGCTTGCTCCGGGCCTCGGCGTCGGCGCGCAGGAACCGGGCGAACTCACCCTGGGGAAGGAGGACGACCTGGCAGAACTGCTCGCGGCTCATGCCGAGCAGTTGGGTGATCTCCTCGCCGATCTCCTGGTGGGAGCGGCTGCGGTCCTTCCAGGCGCCCGCCCTGCCGTCGTACTCGCGCAGCCAGGACTGGGCCTTGTCGACCGTCGTGCCCTTGCCGCGCAGCTTGCGCCGCTCCCACGGGGGCTGCCGGGTGATCTCCAGCCTGCGTCCGGCGACGGTCAGTTCGAGGCGGACCTCGGTGCGGGTGGCCGGCTGGGCGTGGTCGCTGCGCAGGTTCATGCCCTGGCTGCTCTGCCGGGCGCCGGGGACGGAGCCGTAGAGCGCGTAGCAGACGGCGTCCAGGACGGAGGTCTTGCCGGCGCCGGTGGGGCCGTGCAGCAGGAAGAGCCCGGCGGTGGACAGGGCGTCGAAGTCGACGGTCTGGGAGCCGCCGAAGGGTCCGAAGGCGGTGATGTCGAGCCGGTGCAGCCTCATCGCGCCACCTCACGCACGGCGTCGGCGGCGCGGACGGCGTCGAACGCCTCGCGCAGCACGGCCGCCTCGCGTTCGTCGGGTCCGGCGCCGCGCACGTGGGCGACGAAGTCCTGGGCGATCTGCTGGTCGCTGCGGCCCGCGAGGCGGCGGACGTAGGACACCTCGGGGTCGTCGGGGGCACGCTCGGGGGCGAAGACCAGGCTCAGGGTGTGCGGGAAGCGTTCGGTGAGCCGGGCCATGGGCTCGGCGGGGCGCACCGCGTCGGTGAGGGTGGCCTCGATCCAGGCGTCCTCGTGGCGGGTCAGGCCAGGGTCGGCGAGGAGGTCGTCCAGGGTGCCGCGGAGGCGGGCGAGCGGGCGGGGCACCGGGCAGTCCACGCGCTCGGCGGTGACCGAGCCGTCCGCGTGGAGGTCGATCAGCCACATGCTCTTGCGGTGGTCGGCCTCGGAGAAGGAGTAGGCGAGCGGGGAGCCGGAGTAGCGCACCCGCTCGGTGATGGTCTGGCAGCCGTGCAGGTGTCCGAGTGCCACGTAGTCGACGCCGTCGAAGATTCCGGCGGGGACGGCAGCCACTCCCCCGACGGTGATGTCCCGCTCGCTGTCGCTGGCCTGGCCGCCGGTGACGAAGGCGTGGGCGAGGACGACGGAGCGCGTGCCCGGCGCCCGGGCGGCGAGGTCGGCGCGGACGCGGTCCATGGCGGCGCCGAGCACGGCCTCGTGACCGGCCTTCTCGACGCCGAACTCGTCCTTCGTCAGCGCCGGTTCGAGGTAGGGCAGGCCGTAGAAGGCGATGTCGCCGTGGGCGTCCTGGAGCACGACGGGGGTGCCGGCGGCGGACGGTTCGGTGCGCAGGTGGATGCCCGCGCGGTCGATGAGTCCGGCGCCGACGCCGAGGCGGCGGGCCGAGTCGTGGTTGCCGGAGATCATCACGGTGGGCACGCCGAGGTCCGCGAGGCGGTGCAGGGCGGTGTCGAACAGTTCGACCGCGGCGAGCGGGGGCACCGCGCGGTCGTACACGTCGCCCGACACGACCACCGCGTCCACCGCGCGCTCACGCACGGTGCCGACGAGGTGACCGATGAACTCCGCCTGGGCCCCGAGCAGGTTCACCCGGTGGAAGGCCCGGCCGAGGTGCCAGTCGGACGTGTGCAGGAGTCTCATGATCCCCGACCCTAACGGCCGGGTCTGACATCACGGGCGGTTACTCCCGTATCAGCCCGTCACGACCCGGACACCATGGAGCCTTTATGTCTGATTAGCGGCAATCGTCACGCATCTCCATAGGCTTCGCCGCCCACTTCGAACCCGGCCGTGCCCGCCGTCACATCGGCGAGCCAGCCGCGGAAGGCGTCCACGTCGGCGTCCGGCAGGCCGATCTCGATGGTGACAGCCTCGCCGTAGCGGACGTCGCGGACCTCACGCCCGGTGGACCTGAGGTCGTTCTGCACCTTGCCCGCACGCTGGTGGTCGACGGTCACGGTGGCCAGCCGGAAACGGCGCCGGGTGATCGTGCCGAGCACGTCCAGCGCCTCGCCGACGGAACCGCCGTAGGCGCGGATGAGTCCGCCCGCGCCGAGCTTGACCCCGCCGTAGTAGCGGGTGACGACGGCGACGACGTAGCGCATGTCACGGCGCAGCAGCATCTGGAGCATGGGGACGCCGGCGGTGCCGCCCGGCTCGCCGTCGTCACTGGCCCTCTGCACGGAGGCGTCGGCGCCGACGACGTACGCCCAGCAGTTGTGGGTCGCGTCGGCGTGCTCCTTGCGGACGCAGGCGATGAAGTCCTGTGCCTCCCGCTCGGTGGCCGCCGGGGCGAGGGCGCACAGGAAGCGGGAGCGATTGATCTCGGTCTCGTGCACGCCCGCGCGGGCCACTGTGCGGTACTCGTCCTGCATCCCGCCAGCCTATGCGCTGTGCGGAAGCGCCGGGACGGGCAGCTCCGCTCCGTGCCGTCGCACGTCCACGGCACCGACGTGGCGGGTCACGCCCGGCAGGGGGAGCCGCCACGCCCGTCGCACGTCCGCGGCACCGACGTGACGGGTCACGCCCGGCCGGCGGAGCCGCCACGCCCCGTCGAGACGGCCTCGCGCCCCTTCGGGACGCTACTCCTTGCGCCCGCGCGGCACCGTGAACGAGGTCAGCAGCGCCACGCCCGGGGCGAGGGCCGGCCAGCCGCTGCCGCGCCAGTCGAGCACGGCGATCGCAGCCGTCGGGAACTTCTCCCGCACCCGGTCCAGGGTGTCGTCGAGGCCGTCCGCGGCCAGCGCCTGCACCAGTTCCTCCAGTCCCGGGTTGTGCCCGACCACCAGCAGCGTCTCGACCTCCGGCGGCGCCTCACGCGCGACCTCCAGCAGCTCCGGCACGCCGGCCCCGTACAGCCGCCGGTCGTAGTGCACCGTCGGCGGGGTGGCCCACTCGGCGGCGGCCAGCTCCCACGTACGGCGGGCACGGACGGCGGTGGAGCACAGGGCGAGGTCGGGCAGGGAGCCGGCGGCGGCAAGGGCCCGTCCGGCGGCCGTTGCGTCCCGCAGCCCGCGTGCCGCGAGCGGCCTGCGGTGGTCCTCGACCCCCTCGGGCCAGGCGGACTTGGCGTGCCGCAGCACCACCAGCCGGCGCAGCGGGCCCGCGCCCGCCCGCTCGATCACGTGAGGCTCCCGAGGTCGCGGGCCAGCTCGACGGCGAGCAGCCGGTCGGCGTAGGCGTACGTCTCGAAGCGGGCGCCGTCGGGCAGGTCCGGGTCGTGCTCCACGTCCCGCAGGACCGCGAGCACTCCGGGCAGGTCGAGATCGTCCTCCCAGGCGGCCCGCAGCCGCGTCCGCACCTCCTCGGGCACCGGACGTGACGGCCGCCGCGCCCATCCGGCCACCGCCCGGCGCCAGTGGGCGAGCTGCGCCGCGGCCTGCGCCAGGGCGGTGCCGTCGAGCCGCGCGGGCTCCTGCCGGGGGGCCCGGAGGAGGGCGAGGCGCAGGGCGGCCGGGTCGTCGAGCAGGACCGGGAGCGACGGCCCCGGGCCGGCCCAGGCCACCGGCGCCACGGCGGCCACCGGTCCCTCGGCGCGCACGGTGGCGGTGTCGCCCTCGGCCACATGGATCACCTGAGCCTCTCCCAGTCCGGACGCGAGGTCCCGGCCGTCCTCGAAGGGGCGGACGGCCAGCCGGGTGCCGGCCGCGCGGAGTTCGGGCAGTTCGCGGGGTGCCGTGAGGATCGCCCAGACCGGGGTGCCGCCCAGCTCCAGCGCCCGTACCAGCAGGTCGGCGGTGAGCAGCACCCGCAGGGCCGTCGGGTCGAGGCCGGAGGCGTGGGCCTCGATACGCGTCAGACCGCGGCGGGCGGGCACGGCGGAGACGGGCTCACCGGTTCGGGCGTCCAGGATGCGCAGCACGGGGCGAGCGTAGGCGGGCGGACGGCCGTATGCAGGCAGCTTGCACCGATTCCGGTCACCGTGGCGGGGTACGGCGGGAATCGGCACCCACCTGGGTGCTGTTGCCCCGACGAACAGTTCCCCGCAGCCCGAGGAGGCGGCCGATGTACGGCGACGACGCGACGATCCGCAGGATCCTGACCGACCTGGGAGACACCTGGGCCGTGGTCGGCCTGTCCTCGAACCGGAGCCGGGCGGCGTACGGAGTGGCCCAGGTGCTGCAGCGGTTCGGCAAGCGGATCGTGCCGGTGCACCCCAAGGCGGAGACGGTGCACGGCGAGCGCGGCTACGCCTCGCTGGCGGACATCCCCTTCGGCGTGGACGTGGTGGACGTCTTCCTCAACAGCGCGCTGGCCGGAGCGGTGGCGGACGAAGCCGCGGCCAAGGGCGCGAAGGCCGTGTGGTTCCAGCTGGGGGTCGTCGACGCGGCGGCTTACGAACGGGCCAGGGCTGCGGGTCTGGAAATGGTCATGAACCGGTGCCCGGCGATCGAGATTCCCCGCCTGCCCTAGTGTGACTGTTCTCCTTCATCACAATTCTCCGCTGAATATTGACATTCTCACTACCGCTCTGACCTGTACCAAGGCTCCATCCCAAGACAGTCAAGATCCTGGGTCAAGTTTTGTAAAACAGTCTTTTGTCGGGGCGGAAAGCCTTCCTAGCCTGTGGCCTCCTTGCTCGTTAATTCTGCGTTCATGAACTGAGAGGCCACTTGACATGGCGAAAGTCGACGCCCTGCCACAGGCCAAGACGGAATCCGGCGGTCTGCGCCGGGACGTCGGACTGATCGGTCTGATGTGGGCCTCCGTGGGGTCCATCATCGGCTCCGGCTGGCTGTACGGCGCCGAGAAGGCGGTCGTCGTGGCCGGTCCCGCGGCGATCATCTCGTGGGTGATCGGCACGGTGGCGATCGTGCTGCTGGCGCTCGTGCACGCCGAGCTCGGCGGCATGTTCCCGGTGGCGGGCGGCACCGCCCGCTACCCGCACTACGCGTTCGGCGGCCTGGCCGGCATGTCCTTCGGCTGGTTCGCCTGGCTGCAGGCGGCGACCGTGGCCCCGATCGAGGTCGAGGCCATGATCGGCTACGCCGGTCACTGGAAGTGGGCCCAGGGCCTGCAGCACGTCGACGGCACGCTCACGACCAGCGGTTTCCTCACGGCCGTCGCCCTGATGGCGGTCTTCGTCGGCGTCAACTTCTTCGGCGTCCGGGCCCTGGCGCACACCAACAGCGCGGCCACCTGGTGGAAGATCGCCGTCCCGCTCGCAGCGATCTTCATCATCGCGGTGGGCAACTTCCACGGGAGCAACTTCACCTCGGAGGGCTTCGCGCCGTTCGGCATGAAGGGCGTCCTCGGCGCCATCAGCTCCAGCGGCATCATCTTCGCGCTGCTCGGCTTCGAGCAGGCGATCCAGCTGGCGGGCGAGAGCCGCAACCCGAAGCGCGACCTGCCGCGGGCGACCCTCGGCTCGGTGGCGATCGGCGCCGTGATCTACATCCTGCTGCAGATCGTGTTCATCGCCGCGCTGCCGCACAGCTCGTTCGCGCACGGCTGGGCCAAGCTGGACTTCCCCGGCATCAGCGGTCCGTGGGCGGGCCTGGCGACGCTGGTGGGCCTGGGCTGGCTGGGCTGGGTGCTCTACGTCGACGCGATCATCTCGCCCGGCGGCACCGGCCTGATCTACACCACCGCCACCTCGCGCGTCTCCTTCGGCCTGGCCAAGAACGGCTACGCGCCGAAGGCCTTCGCCAAGACCGACAAGCGCGGTGTGCCGTGGTTCGGCCTGCTGATGTCCTTCGTCACCGGTGTGGTCTGCTTCCTGCCGTTCCCGAGCTGGCAGGAGCTGGTCGGTTTCATCACCTCGGCGAGCGTGCTGATGTACGCGGGTGCGCCGCTGGCCTACGGCGTCTTCGCCGACCGCCTGCCGCACCACGAGCGCCCCTACCGGCTGCCCTTCGGCAAGCTCATCTCGCCGCTGTCCTTCGTGGTCGCGAACCTGATCATCTACTGGGCCGGCTGGGACACCCTGTGGCGCCTCGGCTTCGCCATCCTGCTCGGCTATGTGCTGCTGGGCTCCTACGCCTGGTACGCCACCGCCAAGCGGCTGCCCGACGCGCCCCGGCTGGACTTCAAGGCCGCGCAGTGGCTGCCCGCCTACCTGGCCGGCCTGGGCCTGATCTCCTACCTGGGCGGTTTCGGCGGCCGGGGCAGCATCCCGATGTACTGGGACATCCTGGTCGTCGCCGCCTTCTCCCTGGCCATCTACTACTGGGCCAAGGCGACCGCCTCGAAGCCCGAGGCCATCGAGCGCAGCATCGAAGAGGTCGTGGTCACGGACGCGCCCGCGCACTGACCGGTACGGTCACGGAGGCGCCCCGCCCACCGTCCCGTACCCGCCTCACGAACGGTGTCCCGTCGGCCCTGCTGACGGGACACCGTCATAATGCTCGCGTGACGTCACCCTCCCCCCACACCAACTCCCCTGCTCCGTCCCGCTTTCCGGTCGTCGTCATCGGCGCCGGACCGGCCGGCCTGACCGTCGGGAACATCCTGCGGGCCGCGGGCGTCGACTGTCTGGTCCTGGAGGCCGAGAGCCGGGAGTTCATCGAACAGCGGCCACGCGCCGGGGTCATCGAGGAATGGGCCGTACGTGGTCTGGAACAGCGCGGCCTGGCCGGCAACCTGACCGCACGCGCCCAGCGGCACACCGAGTGCGAGTTCCGCTTCGACGGCCGCGGCCACCGGTTCCGATACGGCGAGCTGACGGGACGTCACCACTGGGTGTATCCGCAGCCCCTGCTGGTGACGGACCTGGTGCGCGAGTACGCCGACGTGCGCGGCGGGCAGATCCGCTTCGGTGTCCGGGACGTCCGCCTGCACGACCTCGACTCCGACCGGCCCGCCGTCTCGTACACCGACCCGGACAGCGGGGAACGGCAGCTGGTGCGCTGCGAGTTCGTGGCCGGCTGCGACGGGGCCCGCGGGGCGAGCCGGGACGCGCTGCCGGCGCGGGCGCGCATCTCCCGGCACGACTACGGCATCGGCTGGCTGGCGCTGCTGGCCGAGGCCCCGCCGTCCGCGGACTGTGTGCTGTTCGGCATGCACCCGAACGGGTTCGCCGGGCACATGGCGCGCAGCCCCGAGGTGACCCGCTACTACCTCCAGTGCCCACCCGGCGACGACCCGGCCAACTGGCCGCACGAGCGCGTCTGGAACGAACTCCGGCAGCGCCTGGAGGCCACCGGCCGGCCGCCGCTGAGGGAGGGACGACTGCTGGAGAAGCGGGTGCTGGACATGCACAACTACGTGGTCGAACCCATGGTCTTCGGCCGTCTCTTCCTGGCCGGCGACGCCGCGCACCTCGTCGCGCCGATCGCGGCCAAGGGCATGAACCTCGCCCTGAACGACGCCTTTCTGCTCGGCGACGGCCTCTGCGCCTACCTGACCAAGGGGGACGGCACCGGTCTGGACGGCTACTCGGACGCGTGTCTTCGCCGGGTGTGGGACTACCAGGAGTTCTCGGAGTGGCTGTCCGGGATCTACCACGGCACCTCCAGCGGCGCCCCCTACCGCGCCGGTACCACGCTGGCCCGGCTGCGCCGGCTGTTCACCTCGCCCGCAGCGGCGGCGGCCTTCGCCGAGCAGTACCTCGGCACGGCCGCCGCCTACTGAGCCCGCCCGGCCTCGGCCAGGCGGTGGTCGGCCGTCTTCAGGGCCTCCTCGACCAGCCGGCGCACATGTCCGTGGCGGAGCGAGTAGATCACCCGTCGCCCCTCCTTGCGGGTGTCCACCAGGCCGGCGAGCCGCAGCCGGGCGAGGTGCTGACTCACCGCCGGGCGGGCGGCGCCGCACGCTTCGGTGAGCGTGGTGACGTCGGCCTCGCCCCCGGTCAGGGTGTGCAGCAGAGCGAGCCGGGTGCGGTCGCCGAGCAGGGCGAGAAGCCCGGCGGCGACCGCGAACTGCTCCTCGCCCGGGCTGCGCTCGTGCGCATGGTACGCAGGTGATAGGTGCATGCGTGCGCTCATACGCACATAATGGCCGGGGGGGCACCGTGCGTCCACCACGCCCACCGGAAGGAGTTCCACGTGAGCGACGGGCACGACGACCGGCACGACTCGCACGCGCGGCCGCACGGCGAGCGCGAACACCGGGACGGGCACGACCGGCACGACCGGCGGGACCGGCACGACGAGCACCCGCACGGGCACGGCGGCCACGGCGAGGAACACGCCCCCGGACAAGGCAGCCCCAGCCATGCACACGGGCACGGGCACGGCGGCCGCAGTCATGGGCACGTACGCGGGGCCGCCGGGCACGGTCCTGAGCACGCGCACGGCCACGCCCCCTCCCCCGGACTACGGCACCGTCTCGGCCACCTCCTCGCCCCGCATTCCCATGAGACCGCCGACAAACTGGACCCGGCGCTGGAAGCGTCGGCGCGCGGGATGCGGGCGTTGTGGGTGTCCCTGGCCGTGCTCGGGGCGACCGCGCTGGCGCAGGCGGTCGTGGTGGCCGTGTCGGGGTCGGTGGCGCTGCTCGGCGACACGGTGCACAACGCGGCCGACGCACTGACCGCCGTACCCCTCGGCATCGCCTTCGTGCTGGGCCGGCGTGCGGCGACCCGCCGGTTCACCTACGGCTACGGACGGGCCGAGGACCTCGCCGGACTGGTGATCGTGCTGACGATCGCCGCCTCGGCGGCCTTCGCCGCGTGGGCGGCCGTCGGGCGGCTGCTCGACCCGCGCCCGGTCGCACACCTTCCGGCGGTCGCGGTGGCCGCGCTGGCCGGCTTCGCCGGCAACGAGTGGGTGGCCCGGTACCGCATCCGGGTGGGCCGTGAGATCGGCTCGGCAGCGCTCGTCGCCGACGGGCTGCACGCCCGTACCGACGGATTCACCTCGCTGGCCGTGCTGCTGGGCGCCGCGGGCTCGGCGCTGGGGTGGCAATCGGCCGACCCCGTCGTGGGTCTGGCGATCACCGCGGCGATCGTGCTGGTGCTGCGGGACGCGGCGCGCGAGGTGTTCCGCCGGGTGCTGGACGCCGTCGACCCGGCGCTGGTGGACCGGGCCGAGCGGGCAGTGCGCGGGGTGCCCGGAGTGCGGGGGGTGGGCGAGCTGCGGCTGCGCTGGATCGGGCACAGGCTGCGGGCCGAACTCGCGGTGGTGGTGGACGGCGAGGCGACGGTACGGCAGGCCCACGCGATCGCCGTCGAGGCCGAACACGCCCTGCTGCACGCCGTACCGCGGCTCACTGCGGCCCTGGTCCACGCCGACCCGGCACCGGCCCCGGGCGAGACGGACCCGCATCTGGCTCTGGCCCACCACGCGACGGCCTGAGGCGGGCGCCGGCTCCGGCCGAAGCGGGGCCGGCCCGCGGCCCGGGGTCAGGCGGTACCCAGTCCGTCCAGTACGAGTGCGCCGGGCAGTTCCGCGAAGGCCTTGCCCGGCACCAGGAGCTTGCCGCGGCGCCGGCCGCTGCCGACCAGGACGTAGGGCAGGTCGACGACGGCCGAGTCCACCAGCACCGGCCAGCCGGTGGGCAGGCCGAGCGGGGTGATGCCGCCGTACTCCATGCCGGTCTCGCCGGTCGCCGTCTCCATCGAGGCGAACGAGGCCTTGCGGGCTCCCAGTTGGCGGCGGACGACGCCGTTGACGTCGATGCGGGTGGTGGACGGCACCACGCAGGCGGCCAAGGTGGTCTCACCGCCCCGCCTGCCCGCGACCACCACGCAGTTGGCCGACTGCTCCAGCAGGTCGCGCCCGTAGTGCTCCACGAACGTCGCCGTGTCGGCCCACTGCGCTTCCGTGTCGACGTACAGGATCCGGTCGGCCGGAACCCCGCCCTGCCACTGGCGTACGGCATCGGCGACGGGCGCGGTCAGCTCGTCCAGGCAGTCCGGGGCGGGGATGGCGGTGTCGAAGTCTCCGATGGGTGCGCGCATGGCCGCACGCTAGCAACACCCGGCCGCCGGCCGTAGCGGCGTCTCACGGCACGGGCGGCACCGACACGGCCATCACCATCTCCATCGGCACCGCGCCCTTGTTGCCGTACCGGTGCGGGACGTTGGCCTCGAAGGAGGCGCTCGCGCCGGCCGGGACGCGGTACTCCTCGCCCTCCACCGTGAGCGTCAGCTCACCGGCGGTGACGTGGACCAGCTCGACGGTGCCGCCGGGGTGCGGCTCGGACGGGCTGCTCTCGCCCGGCATCAGCCGCCAGTCCCACAGCTCCAGCGGTCCCGGCGCCTCGGTGCCGGCGAGCAGGCGGTTGTAGCTGCCGGCCTCGGTGTGCCACAGCCGCACCGCGCGGTCGGCCGGGACGACGCGGACCTTCGGGCCCTGCTCGTAGTCGAGGAGGGTGGTGACGCTGACGCCGAGCGCGTCCCCGATCTTGACGACCGTGCCGATGCTGGGGTTGGTGCGGGCCTGCTCGATCTGGATGAGCATGCCGCGGCTGACACCGGCCCGGGCGGCGAGCACGTCCAGCGTGAAGCCGCGTACCGCACGCCAGTGCTTGACGTTGCGCGCGAGGCACTGGGTCAGGAGTTCGAGATCCGACACATTGTGTCCAATATCCGGGAAGTTCACTATGTTTGACAGCGCAGTTCGATCCACTGAACTACGGTGAGATGCACCTGATCGTTCATCGAACTGTACTGCGAGCCCCGCTTCGCGCTCGGCTCCCTGGGCGTCGTCCCGCCCCTCACACCGGTCGCCGCCGGGCGCGTTGCCACCCGTGTGACCGGTCGCGTCAGCTCTCGGGTTCCAGCTCGGCGAGCCGGGCGACCGCGGCCTCGTCCAGTTCCGCCAGCGCCCGCAGCTGTGCCGGCGTCGTCCCGTCCGGGATCGGCACCGGGGCCGGGGTCCGCAGCGGCGGCTGCCAGCCGTCGTCGGACGTCCAGCGCCGTACGACCCGGGCGGGCGCCCCCGCCACCACCGCGTGGTCGGGAACCGTGCCGCGGACCACCGCGCCGGCGGCCACGACCACGTTCCGGCCGATCCGCGCGCCCGGCAGGATCACCGCGCCGGTGCCGATCCAGCAGCCGGGGCCGATCTCGACCGGCTCCATCCGCGGCCACTGCCTGCCGATCGGCTCGTGCGGGTCGTCGTAGGAGTGGTTGGTGGAAGTGACGTAGACGTACGGGCCGAAGTAGCAGTCGCGGCCGATCGTGACCGTCGTGTCCGCGATGACGTGGCTGCCACGGCCGAGGACCACGCCGTCGCCGATGCGCAGGATCGGCTCCGGGCCCAGGTCCAGGTCCGGCATCAGGCCGGCGGTGAGGGTGACCTGCTCGGCGATGATGCAGTGGGAGCCCAGCCGGATCCAGGGCTCACCGAAGACCGTGCCGAGCGGGAAGGCCAGCCGGGTGGCTTCGCCGATCGCGCCGAACCGGAAGCCGGCCGGGTGCTCGGCCGTGACCGACCCCTTGCGCTGCGCCCAGGACCAGGCCGCGTGTACGGCTCGCTGGGCCAGGCCCTGTCGCCAGGATGAGAACGTGTTCTTGCGCTTCGGCACGGGCTCACGTTACTCAGCGGTCGCTTCCGGCGAGAGGGCGGGCTGCTGTGATCTTTGCCCCAACCGGTGTCGTACCGTGCCGTGTACCGCAGACACGAGGAGACGGTGATGACGCAGAAGGCGCTGATCGTGGGTATCGGGGGCAAGGAGCCCCAGGTGGATCCGGAGGCGTTCGTGGCGCCCACGGCTTCCGTCATCGGGGACGTCACGCTGCACGCGGGAACGAGCATCTGGTACGGGGCCGTGGTGCGCGGTGACGTCGAGAAGATCACCGTGGGGGCGCAGGCCAATGTCCAGGACAACGTCACCCTGCACGCCGACCCCGGATTTCCGGTGGCCGTCGGGGAGCGGGTGTCCATCGGGCACAACGCGGTGGTCCATGGGGCGACCGTGGAGGACGACTGCCTCGTCGGGATGGGGGCGACCGTGCTCAACGGAGCGGTGATCGGGGCAGGATCGCTCGTCGCCGCCCAGGCCCTGGTACCGCAGGGGATGGTCGTGCCGCCGGGGTCCCTGGTGGCGGGTGTGCCCGCGAAGGTGAAGCGGGAGCTGACCGAGGAGGAGCGGGCCGGGGTCACCCTCAACGGAACGATGTACGCGGAGCTGGCCAAGGCGCATCGCGGGGTGCATCAGTAGGCAGTCCGGCGAGCGCGGGTGCGGTGGGGCCGATCGCGCGGTTCCCCGCGCTCCTTGCGGGGCCCTACTCCCCGGCGGTCACAGGTTCCGGCTCCCGCTCGTGCTGCTGCTGGGCCTTCTTCGCCTTGCGCTTGATGATCAGCATGGAGGCCAGGCCGACCAGGGCCGCGGCCACCAGGCCCAGGTACGAGAAGCGCTTCAGCCAGTCCTCGGCGACGACGCCCACGTAGTAGATGACGGCCGTGGTACCGCCCGCCCAGCAGATGCCGCCGAGGACGTTGGCGATCAGGAACTTCCAGTACGGCATGTGCAGGACGCCCGCGAGGGGGCCGGCGAAGATGCGCAGGAGGGCCACGAAACGGCCGAAGAAGACCGCCCACATGCCCCACTTCTCGAAGGAGCGCTCGGCGGTGGCCACATGGCCCGCGCTGAAGTGCCGTGGGAACTTCCGGCCGAGCCAGGCCAGCAGCGGGCGTCCGCCCTTGCGGCCGATCGCGTAGCCGATGGAGTCGCCGATCACGGCGCCGGCGGTCGCGCACACACCGAGGACGATCGGGTTGATCCCCGAGTGCCGGGAGGACATCAGGGCCGCCGAGACCAGGACGAACTCGCCCGGCAGCGGGATGCCCAGGCTCTCCAGTCCGATCACCAGGGCCACCACGGCGTACACGGCTCCCGCAGGCACCGAGTCGAGCCATTCCTGGACGTGCACGCCGGTTCCTCCCCTGTTGCTGTCCTTGCCGGCCGGAACGCCGCATGCACAGCGCACCCCAAGGGAAGGCTACCTGGTCGGCGGTGAACGGCTGCTCGCTCGTGCCCGCCCGGGCGGCACCGTCCCGCCCCTACGCCTTTCGTTTCCGGACATCCCCCTGTCACGCGGGAGGGGAAGGCTCCCCCTCGGTTTCGCCCGCCCCGCTTCCCCGAGGCCCCACCATGGGGCCTGCCGCGGAAGGACGACGTCCCCGTGTCCTCACCGTCCCCCTCCTCCCCGCTCACCCCTCCGCTCTCCCCCTCACCTTCCGCTCCCCCGCTCCCCGCGCCCTCCGCTCACCCCCTCCCCGCGCCGGAGGCCCCGTGCCCCGCCGCCGTGACCCGACCGGCGTTCCGCATGCCGGCCGGGCCGGTCCGGCTGGCACTGTGCCTGGCTCCCCTGCTGCTCGCCTGCGGCTGGGCCCTGGCCAACCGGCCCGTGGTGAACGAGGGGATCCGGCGGCTCGTCGCGGCCGACGCGCGATGGCTCCTGGCCGGAGCCGGTTTCACCTGCCTCGGCTGGGTGGCCGCCTCCTGCGTCCGGCAGGGCGCGCTGCCCGACCGGGTGCCGCCTGGGCTGCTGCTGGCCTCGCAGTTCGCCGCGGGTGCGGCCAACCACGTGCTGCCCGGCGGCCTCGGCGCCCACGCCGTCACCCTGCGCTTCCTGCGCGGCCGGGGCGTGCCGCTGGAGCGGGCGACCGCGTCGATCGGGCTGTACTCACTGGCGAAGTCCTCCGCGAAGACGGTGGTGCTGCTGGTGTTCCTGGCGGCGTCGCCGGCCTGGCGGCGCCTGGGGGACCTGGTACCGGACGGCCGGCTGCTGGTGCCGCTCGCCGCAGTCGTGGGCGGGGCGCTCGCGGTGGCGGGGGTGCTGCTCACGGTCGTACGGCCGTTGCGCCGGCCGGTGACCGGACTGCTGCGCTCCGCCCTGGCCGACGCGCGGACGGTGCACACCCGGCCCTGCCGGGTGCTCGCCCTCTGGGGCGGGGCGGTGGCGATGCCGCTGTTGCAGGCGACGACGCTGGCCTGCGTCGGGGCCTCGCTCGGGCTGGGGCTGCCGTGGGAGCAGGTGGTGCTGGCCCACCTGGCGGCGGGCACGGCCGTCGGAGCGGTGCCCGCGCCGGGCGGGGTCGCGGTGGACGCGGCGCTGTTGTGGACGCTGGTCGCCTTCGGCTCCACACCCGCGGTGGCGACCGCGACGGTGATCGGGTACCGGGTGCTGACGGACTGGGCGCCGTTGCTGCCGGGGGCGCTGGTGTTGTCGGGGCTGATCCGCGCGAAGGTGTTGTAGCCGGTTCTTCGCCCACCCGCCCGCCCGACTCGCGCGTTGTGAGGGAGCCCTGGCGGGAGTCGGTGCCCGACCCTGTCGTCGATCGGGCCGGCGGTTCCGTGCGACCGGCTTTCCCGCCCGCCCGCCCGACTCGCGGGTTGTGAGGGGGCGGTGCCGGACCGCTTTGCCGGCCGGGCGTCCCGCCCGGGGGCCGGGTGTGCGTTGCGGTCTCAGTCCCTGCGGGCCACCAGACGGTACGCGTTGGAGACGCCCAGGCGGTGGGACAGGGGGCGTACGGCGAAGCGGTCGAGGGCGGTGGCGGTGAGGAGTGCGGGGACGCCCGTCAGGAGGAGGGCCGTGCGCAGGATCCGGCGGACGGGTCCCGGCGGCTCGGGGAGCCAGGGCGCGTCCTCGCGCGGGGCCGCGTGGTCGAGCGCCAGCCAGACGGCGGCGAGCAGGTCGACGGGGTCGTGCGCCTCGGCGTGCTGTTCGGCCACCACCGTGAACCCGAGGTCCGTGAGGCGGCGGCGCAGATTGCCGACCGGCATGAGGTGCAGGTGCTGCGGCTGGAGCCAGGGGAGCCACCAGCGGCCGAGGAGCCGGGCGTAGCGGCTCTCGGGGTCCGGTACCTCGACGAGGAGGTGCCCGCCGGGGCGTACGGCCTGGTGGGCGGCGCGCAGTTCGCGGTCGGGGTCGGTACTGTGTTCCAGGTAGTGGAACATGCTCACCACGTCGTAGCGGGCGGTGAGTTCGGCAGCCAGGTCGGGGAAGGCACCCCGGTAGGCATGGTCCACGCGCCCCGCCCGGGCGGCCAGGTCGACGCCGTCGGTGAAGTCGATCCCGTCGAAGGCCGTGTCCGGCAGGACGGCGCGGGCGCTCTCGCAGAAGTGACCGTGGCCGGTGCCGACGTCCAGCCAGGTCTTCGGGGCCGGTTCGTACGGCAGCAGCGCCTCGGCGCGGCCCCGGTACATCGCGGCGCGCCCGCCGAAGGTGCCGCTCATCCGCTGCTCGCCGAGACCGTCGTAGAAGTCGCGGTAGTAGAACTCCAGTCCCTCCGGCGTGAGTTGCGGGTTCTGGAAGATGTGGCCGCAGTCGGCGCAGCGGTCGAGCGTGAAGCTGCCGGGCTTGTGCTGGAGCAGGTCGGTGGTGCGCAGGCGGTGGGTGAGCCGGCCGGAGGCGCACCAGGGGCAGGTGGTGCGCCGGGGCGCGAAGAAGCGGTCGGTGCCGGCCGCCAGGGCCGCCTGGTATGCGGGGCGCAGGGCGGCGATACGGGCTGTCTTGTCGCGGGCGTCGCTCATCGGCTCTCCGCTGCCATTCGCTCGAGGTGGTCCGCCGCGGTCCGTGCGCCGCCCGCCGCGCGGAACGCGCTGCGGACCCGGGCGGCGGCGGCCCGGTGGGCGGAGTCGTGCAGGACGGTGTCGAGGGCCTCGCCGAGCCGGGCCGCGGTGCTGCGGCCGAACCTGACCCGGACGCCGGCGCCGGAGTCCACGACCTGTCCCGCCACCACCGGCTGGTCGTCCCGGATCGGGGCGACGACGAGCGGTACGCCGTGCCACAGGGCCTCGCACACGGTGTTGTGGCCCGCGTGGCAGACGACGGCGTCCATCCGCGCCAGCAGCGGGAGCTGCGGAACGGACGGCAGGATCAGCACGTCCTTGCCGGCCGTCGTGGCGGGGAGCGCACCGCCCGGGTCGGCGATCACGGCCTGCACACGGTCGGCGCGTTCCCGCAGCGCGACGTGGCATTCGGCGAGGAACCGTGCGCCGGCGTCGGTGTTGGCCGTGCCGAGGGTCACCAGGACCTTGGCCCGGCCCTGGTCGAGCCATTCCCACGGGAACCCGGGTGCGGTCGGCCGGCCGGTGAGCGAGGGCCCCACGTAGTGGATCTGCGGCGCCAACGGCGCCTGCGGGCCGATGAGTTCGGGGGTACTGAACACCAGCAGCAGGTGGGGTGAGTAGCGCGGGTCCGCGGTGCCGGACGGGTCGCCGGTACGGGCGCGCAGCCCGGCCAGGCGTTCCCGGAGCCAGTCGGCGACCTTGGGCAGGCCGTCATAGGCGCCGCTGAACTCGGCGGACGTGGTCGCGGAGGTGGCCCAGGGCAGCCCGAGGCGCTCGGCGACCAGGGCGCCGGCGAAGGCCTGCTGGTCGGCTACGACCACGTCGGGGCGGAACTCGGCGACGGCCGCGCCGACCCCGGGCGCCATCGCGTCGGCGAGCGGCAGCAGGTACCACTCCCACAGGAACCGCAGCGCCTCAGCTCCCCGCAGCTCCGGCGGCCGTATGGCGCCCTCGGTGCCCGGCACCGGTCCCGCGCACCCGGACACCACCGCGTCCGGGCCGGCGAGCCGCCGCACCAGCGCAGGGTCGGCGCAGACCCAGGCCACGCGGTGTCCGCGCGCGGTGAGGCAGGCGGCGACGCCGACGGCAGGGTTGATGTGCCCGGTCAGCGGCGGCACGACGAAGAGGAAGCCGCTCACCGGACACCCGCCTCCGCATGCGCGACGCCGTCGACCAGGTCCAGGATGTGCCTGCCGACGGGGCCGGGCGCCTCGACCAGGACCGAGTGTTCGTGCCCCGGCAGGACGACCGCGCGGAAGTCCGTCAGCAGCCGCCGCTGCACCGGCACCAGGTCCGCCAGGTCCGAGTCGCCGCCGTACACGCCGAGGACCGGGCAGCGTACGGCCGTGATCTCGGCCTCGGTGAGGACCCGGCTCGCGGGGATGTCGCGGCCGAGGGTGGTCTCGCGGGCGAGGCGGGCCGCGCCCCTGGCGAGGCGGGCGGTGTTGTGACCGCGGTGGGCGGTGATCCAGGCGATGGCGTCCGGCTCGTTGTACGCCAGTTCGGCCGTCACCCGGCGCAGGATGCGGCCGAGTTTCACGGCCCAGGCGGCGGTCGCCGGCTCGGATTCGATGAGGGTCAGGCTGGCCACGCGGCCGGGGTGGCGGGCCGTGTAGCCGAAGGCGATGGTGCCGCCGTAGGAGTTGCCGACGAGGTGCACGGGCCCGGTGACGGCGAGCCTGCCGAGGAGGGCCTCGAGGTCCGCGATGTTGTGGTCGAGGGTGTAGCCGTGCGGCGGGCGCTCGCTGCGGCCGTGGCCGCGCAGGTCGTACATGACGACGTCGAGTCCGGCCGCCGCGAATGCGGGGGCGACGGTGAAGTAGTAACTGGCCAGACTGTCCGTGAGCAGTCCGTGCACCAGAACGATGGTGCCGCGGCCGTGCCTGGGGCCGGTGCGCTGGACGTGCAGCCGGATGCCTCCGGCGTCGACCATGGCCATGGTTCAGCCCGCCTGCGTGGTCTTCAGGCTCCACACCACGTGCTCCACGAGCCGGCCGACGGTCAGTTCGATGATCTCGTCGAACTCCATGCCGGCCAGGAACTCGGCGAGGTTGACCCGCTGCCCGTACCGCTCCTCCAGCAGGCCCGCCAGGGTGACCAGGTCGATGCTCTCCAGCTCCAGGTCGCGGTTGAAGGTGGTGGACATGCCGATCACCACGTCGTCGTCGCCGTACTCCGCGAGGACGGTGCGGAGCATGCCGGTGACGTCGGCGAGCACGGTGTCCGCGGTGGGCTGCGCCGGGGCCGGCTGGGTGGGGTTCATCGGGCGTACTCCTCGGCTGCTGCGTCGGCTGCTTGATCGACTGCTCCGTCGACTGCTCGGTCGGGTGTGCACTCGCCCGGTCGGCCGGCTGCGCACTCGCCCGGTCTGCCGGCTGCGCACTCGCCCGGCCGGTCCGCTGCGCGCCCGGCCGTTGCGTCGTGCGGTCCGGCGTCGGCTTCGGGGCCCGTCGTCCAGGCCGCCACATAGGCCCGCCGGGGCAGGGCGGGCGGACTGCTCACCGGGGCGCAGTGCACGGTGTAGGCGCGCTCCAGGCGGCCGGAGACCAGCAGCCGGCTGCCGTCGGGAGCGGCCTCCAGCACGGCGAAGTCCCGGGGACGGCCGCCGAATCCGGCGCCCTCGGCCTTGGCGACGGCCTCCTTGGCGGCCCAGAAACGGGTGAACCACACGGTCTCCGGTTCGCCGCCGTGGTCGCACCGGGCGCGCAGCAGCCGCAGTTCGGCCGGCCCCAGTGCGGTGGTGAGGGTGGCCGGGTCGCGTTCGGTGACCTCTTCGATGTCGATGCCGGGGCCGGGCTCGGGCCGGTGCGGCCGTACGATCGCCACTCCCGTCTCGGCGCGGTGGGCGAGCGAGACGTCCAGCGGGGGCAGCTCACGTCCGTGCACGCCGGTGACGCGGGGGCGGCCGAGTTCGTCGTTGCCGACCCGGATCTCCGCCGGGAAGACGGGCCCTTCGCCGTGCTGCCACAGCCAGTGCCGTACGGCGTCCTTGACCGCGATCCGGCCGAGCAGCCACTGCCGGCGGCCGCGGGGCGGGCGCTCGGCGTACTCGGTGCGTTCCGCTCCGCCCAGCGCGTTGCGCATGATCAGCTCGCGCGAGGCGAGGTCCGGCCACCGCTCGTGCACCAGCGTCCAGCCACCGGGCATGGCCGTGGAGAGCGTGTGCCGGTCGGGGAAGCGTTCGACGGGGCGGGTCGTCGGGTCGTTGTCGAAGCGGCGGTCCTGCCAGCCGGTGATGCGCGCCCACACCCGGCCGCCGACGGTCAGCTCCGCGTCCGCCTCCAGGACCGTGTCCGTGAGGGAGGTGATCCGCAGCAGGCAGCCCACCTCGGTGCCGGGGCCCGGGTGCGGACCGTGGAACCGCACCTCCCGCAGTTGCACGGGGAAGACGACGGTCCGCTCGGTACGGGTGGCCATGATCCAGTAGCCGAGCAGCTGGCCCACGTTGTCCAGCAGGGCGCCAGGGGCCGCGGGGGTGGTGATCACCCCCCGGATGTGCCGCTCGCCGATGCCGGTGAGTTCGGTCAGGCCCTGGAAGCCGGGACCGTGGAACATCCAGCGTTCGCGGTACAGCTGAGCCGCCGAGTGCTCGGGCCGGCGCTCAGGGGCGTCCCCGAGGGGGACCGTCGGGGGCGGTGGGGGCGTGTGCGGGGCGAGTTCGATCACGGCGCGGGCGGTGGGGCCGAAGGTGACGCCGACATGCCGCGGCCGGCCGGGTACGGGGGTGACGGTGACCGGGACGTCGACGGGAGGGGTGGCGGTGAGCCAGCGGTCGAAGCGGGCGCCGTGCACGGCCACGGCGTGCAGGCCGGGGGCCGCGGCTGCCTCCGCCGCGTCCATCATGTGCCGGACGATCGTCGTGGCGGGGACCACCGGCCAGCGATCGGCCAGATCGGGCCAGCCGGGACGTTGGGGGAAGAAACAGTGGTCCAGGAGGTGGGGCATGGTGTGAGTGGAGACGTGGAGGGAGGTGGTGGCGGTGGTGGGGGGCGTCGGAGGGACCGTGGGTGTGGGGGTGACCTGGGTGACCGTGGGCTGGGCGGGGGTGACCGGGGGCGTGAGCGAGGTGACCGCTGGGGGGACCGCGGACGTGAGCGGGGGCATGACCGGGGGCACCGCGGGCGGGGTGGGAGCCGAGGCCGTCCGGTTGTCGGGCCGGTGGCTCGCCGCGATCAGCTCCGCCGCGGTGTGTGCGGTGTCCCGCAGGAGGGCGCTCAGCTCGGCGGCAGCCGGGTGACGGAGGGCGAGGTCCTCGAGGGCGGGGCTGCCGGGCCGGGCCGGTTCGGGAGCCGTCTCCGCCAGGCGCAGTTCCGCCCGCAGTGCGTCGCGGACCGGGCCCTCCAGCGAGACCAGGGCGCTGCCGAGGTCGAGGCGGACGGGCGTGCGGGCACCGGTCGGCGGGGCCTCCGCGGCGTGGGCCGGCGCGCCCGGAGCCACCCCCGCACCAGGCGCCGTGGCAGGGGCCGGTGTCGCCGGGGCCACGGTTGCCCCCGCTGTCCACAACGCGGTGGCGGTGCGCCGGAGTTGGCCCACTCCGCTGTGGTGGGGCGAGTTGGCGGCTACGGCCAGGTGATCACGCTCGCCGAGGGTGTCACCGATCAGTGAGGTCAGCCGACCAGGACCGGTCTGGACGAAGACGCGGTGTCCGGCGGCGTACAGGGCCTCGGTCAGCTCGCGGAAGCGGACGGGCTCCAGCAGGTGCCGTACGAACAGTTCGCGTACCGCAGCCTCGTCCCGCGGGAAGGGCGCCGCGGTCGTCCCGGACCACACCGGCACGGTCGGCGGGTGGAGCCGGAATTGGTCGGCGGCCGCCTTGATGGGCGCGAGGAACGGTTCGAGCATCGGCGTGTGGAAGCCGGACCGGAACGGCAGCACCTGACAGAGCACGCCCTGGGATCGCAAGGACCGGACGAACTCCTCCACCGCCGCACCCGGGCCGCAGATCATGGACTGGCGGGGCGCGTTGTCGTGCGAGAGGACGATCCCCGAGTCCGCCCAAGCGTCGGCCAAGGTGGTGCGGACGTGGGCGGCCGAGGTACCGACGGCGGCGAAGGCGAGGCCGGGCACGCTGACGGCGTCCGGGTCGAACCGGGCCATGAAGGCGTCCACTTGGCCGGCCGAGTACAGTCCCGCCGCGGCCATGGCCGTCCATTCGCCGACGCTGTGCCCGGCAACCGCGTCCGGCACGACGCCCATGCGGCGCAGCGCCTGGTCCAGCAGCCGGCCCACGCCGACCACGCCGAAGCCGTGCCGGCCTACATCGCCGACCTGGACGTCCGGGCCGGCGCCGGCGACCGGGGGCAGGCCGAAGTGGGCGGCGATGTCGTCGGTGCGGGGCGTGAACTCGCCCTCCAGACCGGGGAAGACGAACGCCAGCCTGCCGCCGGCGCGACCGAGCAGGGGTCCGGGCCGGAACCACACATCGCTGCGGCCCTGCCAGGGGCGGCCCTTGACGAGCGCGCGCCGGGCCAGGGCGAGCCGCTTGCCGGTCGGGTCCACGACACCGAGCCGTGCCGGACCTGCCCCGGCGTGCGGCAGGACGGGGTCGAGTCCGGCGGCGAGGACGGCGGAGTCGTCGGCGTCGAGGAGTGCGGCGAGGCCGTCGGTGTCGCCGGCCGCGAGGAGGAGGATCCGCTCGGGTTCGGTGACGCCCACGGATGCCGCCGGGAGTGCCTCCTTGACCGGCAAGGCCGGGTGCCCGCCCGGGGCCTCCTTCGGGACCGGCAAGGCCGGATGACCACCCGGTGCCTCCTTCGGGACCGGCAAAGCCGAATGACCACCCGGTGCCTCCTTCGGGACCGGCAAAGCCGAATGACCACCCGGGGCCTCCGTCGAGATCGGCAAAGCCGGATAGCCACTCGGGGCCTCCTCCAGGACCACGTGCGCGTTGATCCCGCCGAACCCGAAGGCGTTCACGGCGGCCCGCCTGACCGCCCGCCCTGCCCCGGTCTCCCAGGGCAGTGCCCGCTCCAGCGTGCGGAAGCGCGTGGCGGCGAGGGCCGGGTGCGGGTCGTCGCAGTGGAGGGTGGGCAGGAGGGTGCGGTGGTGGAGGGCGAGCGCGGCCTTGACCAGGCCCGCCGCTCCGGCGGCCGGCATGGTGTGGCCGATCATCGACTTCACCGAGCCGAGGACCGGACGGTCGTCCCACCCGTACCCCGCGCCGGGGCCGAACACCTCGGCCAGGGTGGTGAGTTCGGCTGTGTCACCGGCGGGTGTGGCGGTGCCGTGCGCCTCCAGCAGGCCGATCGCATCCGGCGCCGCGGGATCGAGTCCGGCGGCCCGCCAGGCCTCGCGTACGGCCCGCGTCTGCCCGCCGGGATCGGGCGAGACGAGTCCTGCCGTACGGCCGTCGCCGGCCACGCCGGTACCGCGGATCACGGCGTAGACACGGTCACCGTCGCGTTCGGCGTCGGCGAGCCGTTTGAGTACGACGACGCCGGTGCCCTCGCCGATGAGGATGCCGTCGGCGTCACGGTGGAAGGGGCGGATGCGCTCCGTCGGGGACAGGGCGCGCAGCTGTGAGAAGACGCTCCACAGGGTGATGTCGTGGCAGTGGTGCACTCCCCCGGCCAGCATCAGGTCGCAGCGGCCGGTGGTGAGGGCGGTGACCGCCTGGTCGACGGCGACCAGTGAGGAGGCGCAGGCGGCGTCCACGGTGTAGGCGGGTCCGCGCAGGTCGAGACGGTTGGCGATGCGGGAGGCGGCGAGGTTGGGGACCAGGCCGATCGCCGCGTCGGGGCTGTCGGGGCCGAGTTGCCGGGTGAACGCCTCCCGGACGTGGTCGAGCTGGTCCGGTGCCAGGCCGGGCAGCAACTCGCCGAGCGTGTGCACGAGTTGGGTGGCGGTGCGGACCCGCTGGTCCAGCCGGGCCAGGCCGGGGGTGAGATAGCCGCCGCGGCCCAGGACGACCCCGGCCCGGTGCCGCTCGGGCAGCCGCTCGGTGCCGCCCGCGTCGGCGAGCGCGGCGGCGGCCACGTCGAGGGCGATCAGCTGGTCGGGCTCGGTGCCGGGCACCGCCGAGGGCATGATGCCGTAGCGGGTGACCTCCACCTCGGCCGGACCGTCGAGGAACCCGCCGCGCCGGCAGTACACCTGGCCGGCGACGGCGGGCCCGGCGGCGGATCCGGGCCGGTAGTGGCCGGGGTCCCAGCGGTCGGCCGGAACCTGGCTGATCGCGTCGGCACCGTCCCGCAGATTGCGCCAGTAGGCGTCCAGTCCTCGGGCGCCGGGCAGCAGCACCGCCATCCCGACGATGGCGACCGCGATATGACGCTCCGTCATGTGACTACCAGCCCGACGCGGTGTAGACGACGGCGCGGGCCGCCGGGTCGCCCCAGGCGAGTTCCTTGAGCAGGGCCATGGTGCCCTCGTCCGGGTCGATGAGGGCGACCTTGCGCCGGGCGTACTCACGGCCGAGTTCCGCGCCGACCATGCCGGGGTGGTTCCCGTCCGGCGCCCAGGGCCCCCAGTGGACGGTGAGTGCTCGCCGGCCGGTACGGGCGGCCCAGTCGGCGCCCAGCGCTTCCAGGGCGCCGTTGGCGGCGGCGTAGTCGCTCTGCCCGCGGTTGCCCAGGACGGCGGCGATGCTGCCGAACAGCACGGTGAACGCCGGTGCCGTGGGCAGGTCGTCCAGAGCGGCGAACAGCGCGCCGGCCCCGGCCGTCTTCGTGCCGTACACCCGCTGGAAGGACTCGGGCGTCTTCTCGGCGATCAGCCGGTCCTCGATCACTCCGGCGGCGAAGACGACCCCGTCGAGCCGTCCGTGCTCGGCGTGGATCTCCTTGACCGCCTGCAGGACGGCGTCCCGTTCCCGGAAGTCCACCGAGCGGTAGCGCACCGCGCTGCCGAGGGCGGCTAGTTCGGTGAGCGTGGCGGTGATCTCCCGCTGGGCGAGGATCAGTTCGGCGCGCCGGTTGATCTCGGCAGGCTGCTGGGCGCCGGGTCCCGCGGCGAGCGCTGCCCGCAGTTCGGCGGGGGTACGCGCGGCTGCGGTGTGCGGGGCCTCTGGTGCGGTGGGCGCGGGCGTACGGCCCAGCAGCTCGATCCGGCACCGGGAGGCGGCGGCCAGCGTGGCCGCGCACCGGGCGGTGATGCCCCGGGCACCGCCGACGAGCAGCACGACGGAGTCCCGGTCGAGCCCCAGTGCGGCGGCCTCGGCGGCGCCTTCCCCGGCCGGTCCTGCTCCGGTGCCGGCGAGCGGGCCGAGCGGCACGGGCACCAGGTCCAGGCCCTGCCGCCCTCCGCTCGCCGTACGCAGCACGACGGGTGCCGGTTCCGGCGCGCCCAACTCGGCGAGCACTGCGTCGGCGACGGCCGCCGGGGTGGTGTCGGCGACCGCCAGCACCCGTACCAGGAGGCCGGGGTGTTCGCGGCCGACGCTGCGGAACAGACCGTCCAGGCCCGCGGCGCGCAGCGCGCCGGCGCCGGCTGCCGGCCGTACGGCCAGCAGCAGCCCGGGGGCGCACGCCAGCGCGGCCCGGAGCACCGGGAAGGCGTCCGGCAGGACCGGCAGGTCCGGGCCGGGCAGCGCGCCGAGGTAGAGGACGCCGTCGACTGTGCCGTCGGCCGGGCCGAGGAGGTGGCCGCGGTCGAGGGGCACCGCGTCGGCGCCGTGCGCGGCGAGCTGCGCAGCGAGCCGGGCCGCGACGCCGTTGCCGTGGCCGTTGCCGCCGCGTGTGTTCTCGTCCTCCGCCTCGCCGCCGAGGATGACGAACCGCCGGCCGGACAGGGCGGCGGCGCGGTCCGGGCTCGGCAGCGGGACGGGGCGCAGCTCGTAGCGCCGGGGGGCGACGCCGAGGGGGAAGCCGGCCGGTGCCGGCACACCGAGAGGAACGCCGGCCGGTGCCGGGACGCCGCGGGGGAGGCCGGCCGGGGCCGGGGTGCCGTCGGCGGGCGGGCTCACCGGCTCCTGCTCCTCGGTCGCACGGTCGCCGCCCGTGCCGATCCGCTCCGTCAGCCACTTGGTCACCGCCGCCGTGGTGCGTGCCTTGGCCAGTTCCTCCAGCTCGGTGTCGTCCAGGACCTCCGCGCCGCCCGCGATGCCGAGGCGCTTGGCGAGTTCCCCCGCGATCTCGGCCCGTTTGATCGAGTCGATGCTCAGGTCGGCCTCGAGGTCCAGTCCGGGTTCGATCATGTCGACGGGGTAGCCGGTGCGCTCGCTGATGATCTCCCGCACGACGCGCTCCACGTCGTCCGGCGGGCGGGCCGCCACCGGGTGGCCCGGCTGCGGCTCGGCGGCGGGACGCTGGACGGGCTCCGCACCATGCGCCGGTGCCATGGTCCGGCCGGACTCCAGGGCGTGTGCGGGCGCCACGGCCTGAGCGGCCTGAGCGGCCTGAGCGGGCGCCACGGTCTGAGCGACATCCGAAGCGTGTGCGGGTGCCACCTGCCCGACGGGTGCCTGTGGTGGCGTGCCGCCGCCGAAGTACGTGAGCAGCACGTCGCGCTGGGCGGCGATCATCTCCCGGCTGGTGCGCAGGAACTCGGAGATCAGTGCCTCTCGGCCGGCCGGGGCGCCGCTGGGCTGGTCGGTGGTCACAGTCGCCTCCACGACGCGTCGGGCCGGTGCGAGGGCACCGGGCAGGAGTGCCCCGTCGGCGGTGCGGACGAGGTGTCCGTCGACCGTCCAGCCGGGCCGCTTCGGTGCCGGGGTGCGCAGGGCGTCGACGGCGTCGCGGCCCTGGAAGAGCCATGCGGTGCGCACCGGCAGCCCGGCGAGGGCGAGTCGGGCGAGGGCGTCCAGCCAGCCGGCCAGACCGCTGTCGGGCCGGGGCTCGCAGGCGACCGTGCGGTGCGGGCGGTCGCCGAGGATCTGCCCGACGAGCCGGGTGAGGACCGTGCCCGGGCCCGCCTCGACGAAGATCCGGGCTCCGGCCTCGTACATCGCCTCGATCTGGGCGGCGAACGCGACCGGGGCGCCGATCTGGGCGGCGAGTCCGGCGCGCACCGACTCGGGATCGGGCGGGTAGGGCGCTGCCGTACGGTTGGCCCAGACGGGGAACTCGGGCGCCCGGACCGTCTTGTCCGCGAGGATCTTGGCGAACCGCTCCCCCGCGGCGGCCACCAGCGGGCTGTGGAAGGCACAGGCCACGGGGAGCCGACGTGCCCCGAGCCCGGCCGCGCGCAGCGACCGTACGGCGGTGTCCACGTCGTCCGTGGGTCCCGAGATCACGGTTTGCGCCGGTGAGTTCAGGTTGGCGACCACGACCGACTCGGGTGCCGCGGCCGTGCGCAGGGCACGTTCGACGTCCTCGGCGGGGGCGCCGACGGCGGCCATGGCGCCGGGCTCGTCGCCGGCCGCCGCCAGGATCGCGGCGGCACGCTCGGCGCTCAGCTCCAGCAGTGTCTCGGGATCGAGGGCACCGGCCGCGGTGAGGGCGACCAGTTCGCCGTAACTGTGCCCGGCGGCCAGGTCCGGCTCGACGCCCGCGGAGGTGAGGAAGGCGTGGGCGGCCAGTCCCGTGATGCCGAGGGCGGGCTGCGCGGCCCGCGTGTCGGTGAGGGCGGCCCGGTGGCGCTCGCGGACGGTGTCGTCGAAGGCGGCCGGCGGATAGAGCCGGTCGGCGTGGTCGCGGCCGAGGTGCAGGTAGTGCCGCAGCTCGGGGACGGCGATCAGGAGGTCGCCGAGCATGCCGGTGCGCTGGCTGCCCTGGCCGGGGAAGAGGAAGGCGACCGGGCCCGGGGCCGCGGTGGCACCGGGGGCCGCACGGCGCTCCCCGGCACCCGGTTCGTCCTCCCCGGCGAGGAGGCGCCGTAACTGCCCGGCCAGGTCCTCGGTGTCGCGGGCCACGAACGCCACCTGTACCGGCTCGTGCGAGGCATCGGCGCGGTGGGCCGCGGCCAGGGCGAGGTCGCGCAGCCGCCAGGGGCTGCCGTCGGACTCGGCGGCGCGGAGGATCTCCGCGGCCTCCTTGCGGGCCACCGCCATGTCCCGGCCCCGGAAGAGGAACAGCTCGGCGGGCCAGGCGTCCAGGCACTGCCGGGGTGGCAGGCCGTTCCCGTACGCCGCCAGCACCGCATGGAAGTTGGTGCCGCCGAAGCCGAACGCGCTGACGCCGGCGAAGCGTTCGGCGGCCGGTGCAGCCCAGGGCCGGGCGCGGGTGTGGAAGACGAACGGACCCGAGCCCTCGTCCCAGGCGGGGTTGGGCCGCTCCAGGTGGAGGGTGGGCGGCTTGACCCCGGTGTACAGCGCGAGGGCGGTCTTGATCAGGCCGGCGAGTCCGGCGGCGCACTTGGTGTGGCCGATCTGCGACTTGACCGAGCCGAGCGCACACCCGCCGGTCTCGGCGCCCCCCTCGGTGAACACGTCGCCGAGCACGGTCAGTTCGGTCCGGTCACCGACGACGGTCCCCGTGCCGTGGGCCTCCACCAGGCCGACCGCGGCGGGCGGGACACCGGCGTTGCGGTACGCACGCTCCAGTGCGGCCCGCTGGCCCTCCGGCCGGGGCGCGGTCAGGCCGAGGGAACGGCCGTCGCTGGCCGAGCCGAGCCCCTTGACCACGCCGTAGATACGGTCGCCGTCGCGTTCCGCGTCCGTGAGCCGTTTGAGGACCAGGCAGGCGACGCCCTCACCGAGGGCGATGCCGTCGGCGGTGGCGTCGAAGGCGCGGGACCGGCCGGTCGGCGAGAGGGCGTGGACGGAGGAGAACAGGACGTAGTCGTTGATGCCGTTGTGCAGGTCCGCGCCGCCGCACAGCACGAGGTCGCTGGTGCCGCAGACGAGTTCCTTGCAGGCCACGTCGAGGGCGGCGAGGGAGGAGGCGCAGGCGGCGTCGACGGTGTAGTTGGCGCCGCCCAGGTCCAGGCGGTTGGCGATCCGGCCGGAGATGACATTGGCCAGCATGCCGGGGAAGGAGTCCTCGGTGAGCCGGGGCAGCTGCTCCTCCAGTCCGTCCGGGACCCTGCCGAAGTACGACGGAAGGACGGCGCGCAGGGTGGCGGCGTTGGACAGGTCGCTGCCCGCCTCGGCTCCGAACACGACGGAGGTGCGGGCACGGTCGAACTCCCGTCCCTGTTCGCCGTATCCGGCGTCGTCCAGGGCCCGGCGTGCCGCCTCCAGGGACAGCAGCTGGACGGGCTCGATGCTGCCGAGCGAGGCCGGCGGGATGCCGTAGCGCAGCGGGTCGAAGGGGATCGGGGGCAGGAAGCCGCCCCACTTCGACACGGTGCTGCCTGCGGTGTGGTGGACTGCGGGGTCCCAGCGGTCGGGGGGTACCTCGGTGACGGCGTCGCGTCCCGCGACGATGTTCGCCCAGAAGGTGGCGAGGTCGGGGGCCTGCGGGAACATGCAGGCCATACCGACGATCGCGATGTCGAGCGGCGGGGGTGGCGGGGGCAGGGCGGGCAGCCGGGGTTCGGCGGCGGACCGGGGGGCCGGCCGTGCGGCACCGACGGCTCCGGCGCGGCGTGCGCCTCGTAGGGTCGCCGCGGCCCCTGCCGTCAGGAAGCCGGCCGCGCCGTCGGTCACCGCGCGGTGCAGGGCCGCCACGGTGGTGGCCGTCGAACGGAGGACCGCGACCTGGCCCGCCATGAACATCCCGTCGCTGAGCTGCCGTTCCTCGCCGACGGTCTGCAACGCGCCGCCGTCGGCGCGCGTCACGCCCTTGCTGGCGATGCGCAGCCGGCCGACGTTGAGCCGTTCCAGCTGTTCCCAGACCTCCCGGTCGGGCAGGCCCTGCGCGCGTAACGCGCTTTCCCGGTCCCGGTAGTCGTGGGTGAAGGGGCTGGGCACGCACCGGGTGGCATGGCCGGGCGCGGTCTCCAGCAGGGCGGTGCCGGTGGCGGCGAGGACCTGCCGCTGGAACAGCGGCCGGACGGCGCCGTGGACGACGGCCTCCTCGGTGAACAGGTAGGCCGTGCCCATGAGTATGCCGACGGCGGCGCCCCGGGCGGTGAGCGGCGCGGCGAGCGCGGCGACCATCGCCGCCGACCGCTCGTCGTGGACGCCACCCGCGAAGAACACCTCCAGTCGCCGCGCCGCCTCGTTCCCGGCATCGGCCGCCGCGTCCGCCAGGTGATCCTCGAGTACGGCGAGTTGGGCCTCCCAGAGCGGGAACGAGGCCCGCGGTCCGACATGCCCGCCGCACTCGGACCCCTCGAACACGAACCTGCGCACACCGGCGTCCAGGAACTGCCGCAGCAGCCCCGGCGAGGGTACGTGCAGGAACGTGCGGATCCCGGCCCGCTCCAGCGCCTCGGCCTGTGCGGGCCGGCCGCCCGCGACGATCGCGTGCGTGGGACGCAGCTCCCGTACGGCGTCGAGCTGGGCGTCGCGGATGTCCTCGGGCGCGAAGCCGAGCACGCCCACGCCCCAGGGCCGGCCGTCCAGCACGGCACGCGCCTCGGTCAGCATCGCCCGGGCCCGGTCGCCGTCGGCGAGGGCCAGCGCAAGAAAGGGAAGCGCCCCGTCCTCGGCGACGGCGGCGGCGAAACCGGCCTGGTCACTGACGCGCGTCATGGGTCCCTGCGCGATCGGCAGGCGAGTTCCCAGCGCGGCGCTCATGGCCGCGCCGGGCCCCAGGGCCGGGCCGGCGGGTCCCGTCGGCACTCCCGCGCCGGCCACCTCCCGCACCGCCGCCGACAGCTCACGCACGACGCCCCGCACATCCCGCCACCGTTCGGCGAACCGGGCGGCGAGGAAGCCGTCCTGGCCCACCGGGAGCAGCCGGCCGCGCAGGTCACGCGCGCCGAGCAGGGAGGCGACGGCTTCCGGGTCGTCGGCGGGCGGTCGCGGGGCGTCCGGACCGCGTCGCCGCAGAACCCGGTGCCCGCCCAGCATCACGGTCTCCGAACCGTCCATGGCACGCAGCACCGCCCGGACCGTCTCGGGCAGCCCCGACTCGGCCAGCAGCGCGAGTTGGCTGTCCAGGACGACTCCGGCCGCCCCGCCGGCCACGGCAGCGGCCGCTGTACGGGGGCCGATCCCGCCACAGGCCCAGACCGGGCGGCCGGCCAACTCCTCGGCGGCCAGCAGCTGTTGGAGCAGCACGAAGGTACTCAGCTCGCCGACCCGGCCGCCGCTCTCAGCTCCGCGGGCGATCAGCCCGTGGGCGCCGGCACGGACGGCGGCACGCGCCTGGGTGAGATCACCGGCTTCCGCCAACAACCGTGTCTCGTTGGGAAGTTCGGTCACGTTCCAGGTCGCGTCCGGGGTGAGGACCACGGTGTCCACGGCGCCGCCGAGATCCGTGGGGGTGAGGGCACAGCGCCCGGTCACCCGTATCCCGAACGGTCCCGGTGCCGCCCGTCTCAGCCGGGACAGCTGTTCACAGGCTCTTCTGCCGCCTGCGCCCAGGTCGAGGATGCCGAGCCCGCCGGCGGCGGATGCGGCGGCGGCGAGACGGGCGTCGGGTTCCCCGAAGGGGGTGAGGCACAGGATCAGGTCATGGGCACGCACAGGGGAGGTCATGATGCTCCGGCACGATCGGCGAGACAGCACGGTGGGGGGTGTGCGGGGAGACACTCTGGTGCGAGGGCTGGAAACTAGCGAGGTCATTACTCGCGGGTCAATAACGCTGCAACCTTTCCGCGTGCGGAGACTCCGATTCGGCCAGCGCGCCGAATTCCCCGCAAGGGACGGTAAATCCAGCGATTCCCTTCACGGACGCGGACGTTGGCGCCGTCCAGCCGCATACGCCACACCGGCACAAGCCTGCCAAAGCACCCACCCCCTTTGCCGTGCACTCACCTCGGTGCTATGCGCCGGGACAGTCCGCCGAAGTCTGTAAATTCCGCATGGCCTTCGCGCACTGGCTCGATCCCGGCGCGCCCTGCGCAACCGGCGACCGTACGGGCGGGGCCGACCGCCACCGGCCGACCCCTTCGCAGGTCAGCCCGGCAACGGCCGCCCCGCCCCGATCCCGGCCCGGGCTCCGGCTCCGGCTCCGGCTCCGGCTCCGGCTCCGGCGGTACGGGTGACCGGCGAAGCGACGCGCGAGACGACGTGCGGCACGACCGGCGAGACGACGTGCGGCACGACCGGCAAGGCGGCCCGTGAGGCCACGGGCGAGACGACGCGTGACACGACCGGCGTGGTGACCGCGTCGGCCATCGGCGCCACGACGCCGCCCGCCCTCCCCGGCGCGTCCACCGCGCTCACCGTGCCACCGGCACCCCGGGCTCCGTCCCCGCCGGCTCCGCGCTCGCGTGCGGCGCGCACCTGAGCGACCTGCGGCTCGCCATCCTCGCCGGCCTGCCCTCCACCATGCCCCGGCTTCCCGCCCGACGCGTTCCCGTGCCCCTGCCCACGGGAATCCGGCCCGGTGCCGGCGCCGGCACCGGCACCATCGGTTGTCCGCCCGGACCCTCCGGCCCGGGGCCCGTGCCGCCCATCCGGCCCATCCGGCCCGTCCGGCCCATGCGGCCCGCCCGGCGAGCCCGGCGCGCCCGCGCCCTCCCGTCCGGCTTCGGAACGCGGCAAGCCGCCTGCCTCCGTCCCGGACTCCAGCACCCACCGCTGCTCCCGCGATCCGTCCCGTTCCGCCACCCCGACCCGCGTGGCGGAACGGCCGGAACCCGGCGTGAGAGCCAGGCCCTTGTGCCAGCGGAGCAGGATCTCGCCGCGGACCGTGAAGTCGTACGCCACCTCGCCCGCATGCACGACGCAGCCGCCCAGCAGGACGCGCTTCGTGCCAGGCTCGGCGGCGACGCAGAGGGCGGGATCGACGGCGCTGCGCAGCAGCCCGTCGTCCTGGTAGGACCACTGCTGCGATGCGGCGGACGTGCACGGTGCGAGCCGGACGCCCGCGCCCGTGGCCACCCGGCCCCCGTCCGCGTCCAGGCAGCGCCCGGAGTCGAGGGCGCGGAGGGTGCCGTGGGCGATCTCGACGGGCGCGCCGACCGAGGCGGCGGAGGGCGAGGTGCCGGGGTGTGCACCGGCAAGGTCCGGTCCGGTGGTCTGGCCGGCGGGGGCGCCCCAGGTTGCGCCGGGGGCGGGGACACCGTTGTCATCGGACCAGCTGCTGGCCAGCAGGACGGTGGCGAGCAGCACGAGGGAGGTCAGTCCGGCGCCGACGGCCACGGCCTTGCGGTGGCGGTGCTCCGGTCCGGTGCGGTGCCGGCCGCCGGCCGCCGGGGGTACGGCCTGCGGGGGTGGCCACTCCTCGGGTGCGCAGCGGCCGGGGCGCGATTCGACGTAGCGGCGGGCGCCCCAGCCGAGCACGGTCTCGGCGAGCAGCAGGGGCAGACCACCGTCGAAGCGGCCGAGTTGCTCGGCGGCGTGCCGGCAGTGACCGCAGACCGTCAGGTGCCTGCGTACGTCGGGCAGCAGGTCCCCGCCGCGGCGGATGGGGACGTCGAGGAGCCGGTTGTAGAAGCGGCATTCCTTGGACGGCGCGAGTTCCCGGTGCGCGCGTACGCAACCGGCGCGGAATTGTTCTCGCGCCTGCTCCAGGGCGGTCGTCGCGGCGGCTGTGTCCACCCCCAGCAGACCAGCGGGTATGTTTATGGGTTCGGCTTCCACCTCGGTGTGCCAGAGAAGGCATTGTGCGGCACCGGGAAGCGCCCGGAATGCGCGTGCGGCGAGCTGCCTGCTTTCCGGCGTTCCGGGATTTGTCGCACGAAGACCGCGGCCGCCGGTGGTTTTGCGCAGTTCCGGCAGGGTGGCACAGGCCACGTCGTCCGCGGCCCAGGCCCGGACGATGTCACGGACGGCCACCAGCAGTTGCGGTCGCAGGGCACCGCCGATCACACCGCCGGCCATGCGGCCGAGCACCTGGTGGAAGGCTGCGGTGGCGACCAGCTGCGCGGAAGGTCCTGCGGTGGCCAGGCAGACGACGGCATGGTCACACGCGGCGCGCCAGTGCCGGGCGAGCAGCAGGGCGACGGCGTGATGGCGGGCGTCGTCCGGGCCGCCGAGCCGGGCGACGAGAGTGCGGTCGGACTCGCCTGTCGGGCCGGGCAGGGGCGGGTACGGCGGGCGTGGGGGGTAAGGGGACTGCACGGAACCATTTCCTTTCCACCCGCAGGACGGCATACACAACGGCGTCCTGTCGGAAAGCAGTGCCTGACTGGTGCGTACCAAATGAGCCGGCCACGACGTCGACGTCGGCCTTTGCCCTCCCGCGGGGAGGCTCACTTTCGCACACGCGCCTCACAGGAAACAAGAAGTTCGAAAGCCCGGGCGGCAACGTCGGTTTAACGCACAATGGTTACCGCCGGTATCACCGGCGCCGGCTTCGCCAGATCCGTCAACTCACCTGCACCACAAGCCGGATGGCGCACGAAATCTCCAACTTCCCTACGCACAGCTGCGGCCGACCCCCCGGCACACACCCACGGTCAACCCCCCGGCGCAACCCCACGGTCAACCCCCCGGCGCACACCCGCAGCCCACTCCCGCACATCTCCGGGCGCACCCCGCCGCCTTCCGGTCAAACCGTGGCCGACGCGCCGCCCCGCCCCTTCCTCCCTCGGACACGGTGCGTGATGCTCTGCTCACCGGGGTAGATCAGCAGTCACGACCAATCACGGAGGAAAAGACGATGCCTCTAGGGACGATTGCCGTCTACAACAAGGCGGACGGCGTGGGCATCATCGCCGACGAGGACGGTGCGAAGCACCCGTTCTCCGGCATGGAGACGCAGACCACCCGCGAGGGACAGCGGGTCGTCTTCGAGGTCGTCGGGGCGAAGGCCACCAACGTCATCGCGGTTCGCTGAACCGCCCCATAACACCGGCGCCCGCCCCGGAATCACCGGCGCCCCGCCCCGGAATCACCGGGACGGGGCGCAGTGCCGCTCGGGTCGTGCCGCCGCCGCGCGGTCACTTCCCCTGGTCGGTAGGCCGGAGCGTCCACAGCACGCTCATCTCGCCGGTCACGGCGCCGTCCGCGCGCCGGATCTCGACCGACACCGGGAACTCGGGACGCTGCCCCGCGTCGAGTTCGGCGACGACCGCGGCGGCCGGGCGGCCCAGCGTCGCGGTGGCGGTGACGGCGCCCATCGCCAGCTTCTTGTAGGAGATCTCGGCGCTCACGGCGAGCGGCACGGCACGCGTGAGCTGGTCCCCGAAGGCGGCAAGCACGATCGCCCCGCTCGCCGACTCCCCGAGGGTGAACATCGCACCGGCGTGCGGGCCGCCCACGTGGTTGTGGTACGCGCTCTGGTCCGGCAGGGACACCACGGCCTTCTCGGGGGTGGTCTCCAGGAACTCCAGGTTCAGGGTCCGGGCCATCGGCACGGTGGCGGCGAGCATCTCGCCGATCGACATCTGGTCTGCGCTCATGCCGTTCATGTTACTCACGAGTAGCCCAGCCTGGCCAGTGAACAGCACTAGGGTTATTCGCCATGTGGCCAGATCAGCAGCCGCCAGGGGGCGCGCAAAACCCGCAGCAGAACCCGTACCAGCAGCCGGGCAACCAGCAGCCGAACCCGTACCAGCAGCCCGGATATCAGCAGTATCCGCAGGCCGGGCCGTACGCACAGCAGCCGCAGGGCGGCCAGTCCGGGCAGCAGCCGCAGGCCGGGCCGTACGGACAGCAGCCGCAGTGGGGGCAGCAGCAGCCCCCCACCGCACCGATGTCCCAGCCCCCGCAGGGCGGCGGCCGTACGAAGCTGATCGCGATCGTCGCGGCCACCGCCGTCGTGGTCACCGCCGCCGTGACCGGCTACCTGGTGCTGGGCGGCTCGGAGAAGGACGAGGCGGACAACGGCAAGGACGGCCGGCACACGAGTCCGTCCCCGACGGCCACCTCGTCCGCCACGCCCACGTCGTCCGCGACCGACAACCCGCGCGCGAACGAGACCGTGCAGCCGACGGTCGCGGGCTGGAAGGTCGTGGTCAACCCCAAGTACGGCACGGCCTTCGACGTGCCCCCCGACTGGGAGGTGAGGCGGCCCGGCGTCTTCACGTTCTTCGAGGACCAGGAGAAGGGCGACGGTTCGGCGTACATCGGCTTCTCCGCACCCGCGTTCCTGAAGCCGGAGTACTGCACCTCCGACGACGACAAGGACGGCAACGAGGAGACGTCGTCGCTGGCCGCGGCCGGCACCAAGGGCGAGAACGGCGCCAAAGACACCGCGAGCACCGCTTACGGCGACGCGGCCGCGTTCGCCTTCGGCGGCTACACCGACCAGAAGGACTCCTCCAAGAAGTACCTGAAGGCCGGCAAGGCCAAGGACTTCACGACGGCGTCCGGCATCAAGGGCAGCGTCGCCACGTCCTACACCACAGGCACGCCGAAGAAGCGCAAGTGCGACACCGACGGCAAGGCGACTACGTTCGCCTTCAAGAACTCGGCGGGCAATTTCGTCTCCTGGACCTTCTACGGCGCCAAGGGTGTCAAGGACGAGGTCTCCGACGCGACGATCAAGAAGATCCTCAGCACGGTACGGCTGCACGGCGACCCGACGGTGCAGTGACCGGGCGCGCCCCGGCAGCGGTGAAACCGGCTCGGCACACCGCCTCCCGCATCGTGCCGGAGGCGGTGTCCCTGCTCATCGTCGGGCGCGGGCCGAAGGAGCGGCCGGCAGATGGAAGAGAGCGGCAAGGGCCGGAAGGGACTGGAAGGACTCGTAAGCGCGTCGGCCGCGGGGCGCCGCCGTCCTGGATGCTCGGAGGGAACGGGTTTCGGGCTACCGAGCCGGAAGGGGGCCTCTGTGCGTCAGGGATTCATCGAGCCGGGTGCTGTGGGAATGGGCCTGCTGGTGGCCAGCGCAGTCGCGGTGGTGGCGTTGGCGGTGTGGCTGGTGGGACTGGTGCTGGCGCTACGCGGCAGCGCGCCGGCGGACAGAGCCGCGATCCTGCGTGCCTACAGCACGCTGCGCGTTCCAGGGTTCTGGCGCGGTGGGCGGGGGTGAGGCGGAGGAACAGTCCGAAAACGGCAACAAACGGGTTGCCGGGCCTGCAGGATGAGGAGCCATGGACGACACCGAAGCCGGGCTCAGTGCAAAGGACTTACTGCGTCGCAGCATTGAGCACCTGCACCGCGAGAACGCCAGACCGTCGACACGGGACGTAGCGCGGCGTACCGGGCATGCGGTGAGTCACGCGACAGTGCGCGAGATCATTCGGGGGGAGCGGGTGCCCCGTTGGCAGTCGCTGGAGCCCGTGGTGAAGGCACTCCACGGTGACCTCCAGGAATTTCGCCGTCTGTGGCTGGCGGCGGACGACGAGCGGCTCGGCGCCCCTACGGCCGGCGAGCCGCAGCAGCCTGGCGGTGGCGACCGCTCGGCGTCTGCCGATGGCGGCCGGAGGACAACGCTGGGAGCCTCCGCAGTCGCGTCGGTGGACTACTTCTGCTACGTGTCGCACTCCAAGGTGGAGCGGCTGCACGCGACGATGGTGGCTTCGGCAGGGCAGGCCGGCCCCGCGCACCCAGCGGTGGAGGCGCTCTTCCGGGAGGGCGGGACGTTCGGGCGGCCGCATCTGCTGCACGGCGGGGCCCTCGACCGGGCCGAACTCATGCGGCGGCTGCGTCAGGTGCTCACGGGGCTGGCCCAGCGGGGAGCCATCACCGAACTTGACGCCGCGGGCCCTGCGGTTGTCGCCCAGTACGTGCACCACGCCGGGGTCTTCCGGGCCGGGCAGCGCCCCGGGGCCGGTCTCGCTGATCCGGCTGTCGACGTGGTGAGGCTGGAGTGCCGGACACGGCCGGGCCTGCTGCTGGACTGCTCACTGCGGTACTTCAGCGAAGCAGTGGACGGCAGGTATGCCGTCTCCTCGGAGACCAGCGCATTCCTGTCCGGTGGCGGAGAACTCGCCTTCGACACGGTGTTCGTGCTGTTGAGCCGCACACAGCAGGCGGTGATCGGCAGCCCGCTCTATCTCAAGCTCTACAGCGGAGGAACGGACGTGGCCCTGTGAGCGCTTCGCCGGAGGAGATTCCGCTGGATCTGGCGGCATGCGGGGCCCACGAGTACGAGGGCAAGGTCGTCACGATCGGGACAGGCCGGTACCGGATCGGACCGTGTCTCGGCCAGGGCGCCGAGAAGATCGTCCACCCGTTGACGAACACCGCGTCCGGGCTGACCCTCCACGTCATCAAGATCTTCCGCGACCAGCAGGGCATCGCCGGGCAGGCAGCCACGCGCGAGCGACACCTCACTGAGTTGAGGCGTTATTTCGGAGCATCCGTACCGGATTCCTGGATGGAGCAATCCCACAACGGATGGTTCGAGGTGCAGGACGCGCTCGACGCGCTGCTGCCGGCCTGTGAGCCGTCACCTGCCGACGTCGCCCACGCGGCGGGATTCGCTGCCGAGCGCGCTGGACGTGCAGCGGAGGCGTTGCGCCACTATCAGGAGGGGCTGCGGCACACACCGGACCACACCGCCACGCTGGTGGGCGCCGCTCGCGTGGAGGCGCAACTCGGTCATCCGGAGGACGCCCTCTTCCTGCACGAGCGGGCGTTGCACGTCGAACCCAACTACTGCGCCTATTACATGAGCCTCGCGGCGCTCGCGTACGAGCTGCAGGTGCCGTTCAAGACGATCGAGGCCTATGAGGCGATGAAACAGCGCTTCCCCTACCAGGAGGCACTGGACGAGATCGCGGCGGCCGCCTATGTGACGTGCGGCGAGCCCGACGAGGCCCTTGACATCATCGCCGACTCCGGCCGGGACGATCTGGACGAGGAAACGGTTGCCTCGATCCGAGAACGTGCCACCGCCCTGCGGGAGGGCAGGCAGCGCGCTGCCGGGGTCTGGCAACGGGCCGGCGCTGCCGTGGTGGCCAGGGACGCCGAAGCGACACGCGCGGCACTTCACCAGGCCCTGTCACTCGACCCCGGAGATCCTTGGCTGGTCGTGAACGAAGCGCTGCTGCGGGTGCAGTGCGATCTGCCGGACGCCGGGGAGATGCTGATGTACGCGCTTCGCTTCCTCCCGTCGCCCCTCCATGGCCCGTGCCGAGTCAGTCTCGCGCTGTACGCGCAGCGCGCTGCGCCCGACAGCGCACGGGCCCGGCAGCTCATCCGCCGGGTGGGCATGGATTTGCCGACGGTCGACCCGGAGTCGCTCAAGCACGTGCTTCCTCTTCCCGCCGCCCTCTGGTTCGACCTGGACGGGCTCCAGTGCCTCGATTCCGCGACGACAGCCGAAGAACTCGCCCCCGCGGCAGAGAGGGCGTTCGCAGCGACGGGCGACCCGCTGTTCCGCGCCGTATCAGCGGTGTACGGGAATCCGTCGCCCGACTTCGATGCCTTCAGGGACTGGTGCGGGGAGCAGTAGGACGACAAGAGCTCCCGGGTCTCCGCGTACGACGGGTTCGGCTCGGTCTCTCTCGTGCCGCTCGCCACGGCCCCGGCAGGACCGGCCCGAGACGGCGTGCGGGCCTACGGCAGCGCTGTGGGGCTGCGCCGCCCTGGTGGTCCTGGTCACCGCCCTGGTGCTGCTGCTCCCGGACGCCCGATCGCTGACCTGCCGCGGCCTGCCGGTCACCGCCGCTCCGGCGGCGTCAGCCGATGCCGAACGCTCCGTCGGGGGGCTCGGGTGACGGCACCGCGTCGGCCTCCTCGACCGGCCGGGCCGAGCCGGTGAACTCCTTCACGGTCAGCCCGTGTTCGACCCGCGCGGGGAAGGCGTCCGCCGCGGTGCGCCGGGCCAGCGCGGCGATGTCCAGCGGCCGGTGGGAGGCCACGACCACCGCGTTGCCGAACCGCCGCCCGCGCAGCACCGCCGGCTCCGCGATCAGCGCCGTCTCCTCGAAGGCGGCAGCCAGATTGGCGAGTTGGGAACGCAGGAAGTCGAACGGTGCCGCGTCGGCGAGGTTGGCCAGATAGACCCCGCCGGGCCGCAGCACGCGTTCGGCCTCGCGGATGCAGCCGACCGTCGTGAGGTGCGCCGGGACCCGCGAACCGCCGAAGACGTCGGCGACCAGCACATCGGCGTGATCGTCCGGCGCCGCCTCCAGCCAGGCCCGGGCATCCCCGGCATGCAGGACGACACCCGAACCCGCCGGCAACGGCAACTGCTCTCCGACCAGCTCCAGCAGCCCCCGGTCGGCCTCGACCACGTCCTGCCGGGACCCCGGCCGGGTGGCCGCCACATAGCGGGGCAGTGTCAGCGCACCCCCGCCGAGGTGGACCACGTCCAGCGCGCGGCCCGCCTCGGCGACGGTGTCCAGCACATACCCCAGCCGCCGCACGTACTCGAACTCCAGATGCGCCGGATCATCGAGATCGACGTACGACTGCGGCGCCCCGTTCACGGTGAGCAGCCAGGCGCGCTCCCGGTCGACATCGGGCATCAGCTTGGCGGTGCCGTGGTCGACGGCCCGGGTGACGGGTATGGCTTCGTTCACGCCTCCATTGTGGGGTCACCTGTGGCGTCACCCCACCGAGGTGACCGTTCCCGCCCCCACGGTCCTGCCGCCCTCGCGGACGGCGAACCCGAGCCCCGGCTCCAACGGCACCTCCCGTCCCAGCTCCACGGTCATCTCCACCGTCTCGCCGGGCCGGGCGACGCCGGCCTCGCCGAGGTCGACCGCGCCGACGACGTCCGCCGTGCGGATGTAGAACTGCGGCCGGTACCCGCTCACGACCGGCGTCGTACGGCCGCCCTCGCGCCCGGACAGCACATACACCCGCGCCGAGAACCGCCGGGCCGGCACCACACTGCCCGGTGCCGCCACGACGTGCCCCCGCCGGACCACGTCCCGCGGAACGCCCCGCAGCAGCAGCGCCACGTTGTCCCCGGCCTGCGCCTCCTCCATCGGCTTGCCGAACGTCTCCACACCGGTGACCACGGTCTCGACGTCCGCGCCCAGCACCGACACCCGGTCCCCGAGGCGGAGCGTCCCCCGCTCGACCGCACCGGTCACGACGGTGCCCCGCCCGGTGATGGTCAGCACGTTCTCCACGGAGAGCAGGAACGGCGCGTCCAGGTACCGCTCGGGCATCGGCACGTACGTGTCCACCGCGTCGAGCAGCGCCTCCACGGACGCCGTCCAGCGCGGGTCGCCCTCCAGGGCCTTCAGCCCGGAGACGCGTACGACGGGTACGGCGTCGCCCGGATAGCCGTGGGAGGTGAGCAGGTCGCGTACCTCCAGCTCGACGAGGTCGGTCAGCTCCTCGTCCCCCGCGTCGGCCTTGTTGAGCGCGACGACGATGTGGTCGACGCCCACCTGCCGGGCGAGCAGCACGTGTTCGGCGGTCTGCGGCATGATCCCGTCGAGCGCGGAGACGACGAGGATCGCCCCGTCGAGCTGCGCGGCGCCGGTGACCATGTTCTTGATGTAGTCGGCGTGTCCCGGCATGTCGACGTGGGCGTAGTGCCGGGTGTCGGTCTCGTACTCGACGTGCGCGATGTTGATGGTGATGCCGCGGGCGGCCTCCTCCGGGGCGCGGTCGATGCGGTCGAACGGCACGAAGGTGCCGGTGCCGCGCTCGGCGAGGACCTTGGTGATGGCGGCGGTCAGGGTGGTCTTGCCGTGGTCGACATGACCCATGGTGCCGATGTTCAGGTGCGGCTTGGTGCGCACGTAGGCAGTTTTGGACATGGCTGTACCTCGAAGCCTCTCAGCCGTGAAGAAGAATGCGGGACCCCGGGGACCGGCCGACCCTCCCCCTGCGGGGTCCGCCGGACGATCCGGAGAGGGTCAGCTTCGGGCGCCGTCGACAGCGGCCACGAGGAGCGGGACGGCAGCCTTCGGGGCATCCGCGACGGCGGATGCTGCGAGGACGAAGGCGTACCGGAACATGCCGTCGATCATCGCCGACGGTTTGTCCGGCGTCGAATGGTTTTCGGGCGAACGGGTCCTGACGGCGGGCGGGTTCAGCCGCCGATGTTCTTCAGCGCTTCGCGGACGGTCAGCGGGGCGAACCGGCCCCGCTCCCGTTCCAGGAACGCCCGTACGGCCTCGGGGTCGGTCTTGGCGTACTCGCGCAGTGCCCAGCCGATCGCCTTGCGGATGAAGAAGTCGGGGTGGCCGGACTGGAGCAGGCAGGCGGTGAACAGGCGGTCGGCGTCGGTGCGTTCCTTGTAGCGGAGCTGGTGGAGCAAGGACGTGCGCGCGACCCACAGGTCGCCGTCGGTGATCCACGCGTCCATGTCGGCGGTCAGCTCGGGGTCGGCGGCGACCAGCGTCCCGACCACGTGCGCGGCGAGCAGGTCGACGGTGTCCCACCAGGGGACGGTGCTGACGAGGTACCGGGTCACCGGCAGGAAGCCGGAGGAGCACCGGCCCGCATGCCGGCGCAGGAAGTCGACGGCGAAGTAGTGGTACTCGCGTTCGGGCAGTTCCCAGCAGCGCAGGACGATCGCCGTGCAGTCGGCCTCGTCCGGGCGCGGGGTGCCGGCCAGCACGGTGCGCGACAGGGCGCGGCGGGCCACGGTGGGGATGCCCAGGAAGGGTGCCACGTCCTTCATGTAGGCGCGCATCGCGGAAGCCCGCGCCGGGTCGGCGGCGGCCCCGTACGCGGCCGTCAGCCGTTCCAGCACGGTGTCGGCGAGAGCGCTGCGCGGCGCGTCCGGCGGAGCCGCACCTGTGACGGTCATGAGACGAACCATACGGCGATCAGACACGTTCGTCGGCTAATGTCACCGGATGCTCGATGCCAACCGCTCTGGCACCGCCACGGCCTCTCCCCGGGCCGCCGCCACGGAGCTTGCCGTCCCCGTGCCGCCGCTGCAGCGCACGGCGGGCACCACCCGCTGCTCCCGTGTGCTGTTCTCGCCCTACACCCGGCTCTCCCTGCTGCTCGCGCTGCTGGCCGGCGCGGCCGGCTGCGTGCTGTTGTTCGAGCCGCAGCGGCTGCTGGCGCACGGCTGGCCGGCGCAGCTCGGCGGGGCCGCGGCGGCTGTCGTCTTCGCGGCGGCGTACGGCGCGTGCACCGTGGCGTTCGTACCGCGCCCCTTGCTGAACCTGGCCGCCGGCGCGTGGTTCGGTTCGCAGCTCGGGCTGGCCTCGGCGCTCGCGGGCACGGTGCTCGGGGCCGGGGTGGCGTTCGGGCTGGGCCGGGTGCTCGGACAGGACGCGCTGCGCCCGCTGCTGCGCGGCCGCTGGCTGAAGGCGGCCGACGGGCAGCTCAGCCGGCACGGGTTCCGGTCCATGCTGGCCGCCCGGCTGTTCCCCGGGGTGCCGTTCTGGGCGGCGAACTACTGCGCGGCCGTCTCCCGCATGCGCTGGCTGCCGTTCCTGCTGGCCACGGGTCTCGGGTCCATCCCGAACACGGCCGCCTACGCGGTCGCCGGGGCGCGCGCCTCGGCGCCGACGTCACCCGCCTTCCTGATCGCCATGGCCGGCATCGCCGTACCGGCGCTGGCGGGCGCGGTCGTGGCCTGGCGCAAGCGCCACCGGCTGCGCGGCCGGTGAGCCGGTGGTCCCTGCCGCCGGTCCCTACCGCCCCTCCCTGCCGCCGCTCCCTGCCGCCGCTCCCTGCCGCCGGCCCCTGCCGCCGACGAGGACTGACGGCCCGGTGGACGGGGTTCCGGCTCAGACGCCTTCCAGGATCATGGCGTTGGCGAGTCCGCCCGCCTCGCACATGGTCTGCAGGGCGTAACGGGCGCCGCGTTCACGCAGGGCGTGGACCAGGGTCGTGGTGAGCCGGGTGCCGCTGGCCCCGAGCGGGTGGCCGAGGGCGATCGCGCCGCCGTGCACGTTGACCTTGGCGAGGTCGGCGCCCGTCTCCTGCTGCCAGGCGAGCACCACGCTGGAGAAGGCCTCGTTGACCTCGAACAGGTCGATGTCGGCCATGGTCAGACCGGCCTTGCGCAGCACCTTCTCGGTGGCCGGGATGACGCCGGTGAGCATCAGCAGCGGGTCGGAGCCGGTCACGGCGAAGCTGTGCAGGCGGGCCAGCGGGCGCAGGCCGAGCCGGGCCGCGGTCTCGCTGGACGTGATCAGCACGGCGGAGGCGCCGTCGTTGACGGGGCTCGCGTTGCCCGCGGTCACGTTCCACTCGATCTGCGGGAAGCGCTCGGCGAAGCCGGGGTCGTGATAGGCGGGCTTGAGGCCGGCGAGGATCTCCGGGGTGCTGTCCGGGCGGACGCACTCGTCGCGGGCGACGCCCTCCAGCGGCGCGACCTCGGCGTCGAACAGCCCGGACTGCCACGCGGCGGCGGCCTTCCGGTGCGAGGAGACGGCGAACTCGTCCATCCGCGCGCGGGTGAGTGACCACTTGGCGGCGATGAGTTCGGCGCTGATCCCCTGCGGGACCAGGCCCTCCGGGTATCGCTCGGCGACTCCGGGCCCGAACGGGTCCTTGCCCGCGGGCACGTTGGACCACATCGGCACCCGGCTCATCGACTCCACACCGCAGGCGACGACGAGGTCGTAGGCGCCGGAGATCACGCCCTGTGCGGCGAAGTGCACGGCCTGCTGGGAGGAGCCGCACTGCCGGTCCACCGTGGTCGCCGGGACCGACTCGGGGAAGCCGGCGGAGAGGACGGCGTAGCGGGTGGTGTTCATGGCCTGCTCGCCGACCTGGTCGACGGTGCCGCCGATGACGTCGTCGATCAACGCGGGGTCGACGCCGGAGCGCTCGACCAGGGTGCGCAGCGTGTGTGCCAGGAGCTGCACGGGGTGGACGTGGGCGAGGGCGCCGGTCGGCTTTCCCTTGCCTATGGGGGTGCGTACGGCTTCGACGATGACTGCGTCTCGCATGGGGTGGGCCTCCCGCGTGATCGGACGAGCTACTGGTGAGTAGGAAATCCGAACTCACCATAACTCCGAGAGTTGGAAAATCAAACCCTCCTCTAGACTGGGCCGCATGGCCACCACGAAGGACCCGCGTCCCTGCTCCATCGCCGACGCCCTCACCCTGGTCGGTGAGAAGTACTCGCTGCTCGTCCTGCGCGAGGTGTGCCTGGGGAACGGCCGCTTCGACCAGCTCGTGCGCAACATCGGCGCCCCACGCGACATCCTGGCCACCCGGCTGCGCCGGCTCGTGGAGTCCGGCATCCTCACCAAGCGCCTCTACAGCGAGCGCCCGCAGCGCTTCGAGTACCTGCCCACGCAGGCGGGACTGGAGCTGGAGCCGGTCCTGTGGACGCTCAAGGAGTGGGGCGACCGCCATCTGCGCAAGGGCACCGATCTGCCGATGGTCCTCGAGCACGAGTGCGGCAACGAACTGGTGCCGGTGGTCACCTGCCGGGCCTGCGGGGACCCCGTACGGCACGGGGACCTGACGGCCCACCCGCAGGCCCAGGGCTGGACGGTCACCGGACCCACCGCCGCATGAGCAAACCCGACAGCGGCCCGCCCGGCGCGGCGTGAGCCGACCCTGCGGCAGCCCGGCCGGAGCGGCGTGAAGGGACGGCGACGGGCGCCGCGTGCCGACGCGGCGTGAACGGCCCGACGAGCCCGCCCGACGCCGCACGAGCGGACGGAACCCGCCCCCGGGCCGCCCGCGGCCGCAGCGGGCCGCCCGACCCCGTTTCCGCGCTGTCACCCGGGCCCGCTACGCTGCCCTCGTCACATGATCACCATTTCCACCGGCACTTGGACGTCATACCTTCATGTCTTGGTTCGAATCCCTCGTCCTCGGACTCGTCCAGGGGCTGACCGAGTTCCTGCCCGTCTCCTCCAGCGCGCACCTGCGGCTGACCGCGGCGTTCTCGGGATGGAAGGACCCCGGGGCGGCCTTCACGGCGATCACACAGATCGGCACGGAGACCGCGGTGCTGATCTACTTCCGCAAGGACATCGGCCGGATCATCTCGGCCTGGTTCCGGTCGCTCTTCGACAAGGCGATGCGGCAGAACCACGACGCGCAGATGGGCTGGCTGGTGATCGTCGGCTCGATCCCGATCGGGGTGCTGGGCGTGACGCTGAAGGACCAGATCGAGGGGCCGTTCCGTGATCTGCGGATCACCGCCACCATGCTCATCGTCGTCGGCGTGGTCATCGGCATCGCCGACCGGCTGGCGGCCCGCGACGAGAACGGCGGCCGGCACCGGGCGCCCAAGCAGCGCAAGACACTGGAGAACCTCGGTGTCAAGGACGGTCTGGTCTTCGGTCTGTGCCAGGCCTGCGCCCTCGTCCCCGGCGTCTCCCGCTCCGGCGCGACCATCAGCGGCGGCCTGTTCATGGGCTACAAGCGCGAGGCCGCGGCCCGCTACTCCTTCCTGCTCGCCATCCCGGCCGTCCTCGCCTCCGGCGCCTTCGAGGTGAAGGACTCGCTGGGCGAGGGCCACGTCGACTGGGCGCCCACCCTGTTCGCGACGGTGATCGCGTTCGCGTCGGGGTACGCAGTGATCGCGTGGTTCATGAAGTGGATCTCCAACAAGAGCTTCATGCCGTTCGTCTGGTACCGCATCGCTCTCGGCATCGTGATCATCGCCCTGGTCGGCGCGGGCGTCCTGAGCCCGCACGCGGCGGAGTCGGCGGGCTGACGACCGACCCGCCCCGGCGGACCGGCCGCCGACCCCACGCCGGCTGCCGACGGCCGACTCCACATGGCGGGCCGGTGACCCGCCTACAGCCCTTGTTTCGGACATCTTCCGGCCGTCGGCGACCCGCCCGCGACCTGCACAACACCCCGTGGACGCCGGGCAGTTCGACGCCAGGAACGGGCTGCCGCCCGTCGCCGGTGACCAACCCCATACCTTCTGCGTAGCCATCCGGTAGCGGACGGTCAGTGCTTGCCCCTAGGCTGTCCGCATGTCCCCCGATTCCCTGCCCCCTGGTTCCGTGCGGTCTGCTGCCGAGGTGAACGAGCAGATCCGGGCGCTGTGGCTGCGTACAGGCGGCACCCTGTCGGCCCAGGAGCGCGCGGAGTACGAGCTGTTGGTGATCGAGTGGGCCGCGGCGATCCGCGGGCAGATCATCGAGGCGGCCTGACCCGTCGGCCGCACTCCGCCGAGCGTCGACTCCGGCCGGCTCGACCGCATGACGGCAGGCCCGGGCCGGGGGTTGAGCAGGCGGCGTGCGCTCGTACTCGTGGAATCCATGACCGCCGCGCCCCGAGGGTCGGGCACTCCCGTCGGGTACCGACTGCAACACTGCCCCCATGGACACCACACCCGAGCAGATAAGCACCCGGACAGCGGCCGCATGGACCGTCGCGCTCGCGGTCCTCGGAGGATTCACCGGCTACGCCTGGGAAGGGCCGTTCCTCGCCGTCACCTGCGCCCTGTCCCTGGGAGGCGGCGCCGCCCTGGGCACGGTCCTGTCCCGCCGTCGTATGGTCGCGTCCATCCGGGAGGGCCAGGGGAAGGCCGCCGCGCTCGGATACGCCGACGGCATCGCGGACATGATGGTGCTGGGGATCACCGCGTACCGGGACTCCGTCTTCCCGCTGTCCGGCCCCGGCGCCGTGGACACCGCCGAGCGCATGGCGCGCCGCAAGGCCGCCTACCACCTCACGGCCGCCGACGGGCTTTCCCATCACCTGCGTGAGGCCGCGGCCGCCGCTCTCGAAGCGATCGACGACGGGCGCGACCAGGACACCGCACAATCCGCCGTCGAGGACCTCATGAAGGCCGTCCGCGAGCAGCGCCGCGGTTCGTGACCGCAGCGGGAGCGGGACGGTGGTCCCCGCGACGCACAGGGGAGTCAGGTGTCTTCGGGATCCGGCAAGACCGCCGCACACCCCAAAAGGGGTTGCTTTTGCCGCGATCAAGGGCAGGGGAACGCTTCGGTCCCGAGCAGGCGAGCCCCCGCGTGCTGACGGGTCCGGCCGCCTGCCGTGCCCGCGCCACCGAATATTCACCGCACACCTCTTGGCTCCGCGTTCTTCGTGCCCAACACTGTGCCGATGACGCAGCGTGCGGAGTTCGCGACCGTGAGGGACCGACTGGCCGTGGACGACCTGGTGACCGCGTATGCGGTGGCGGTGGACGACGGCGACTGGGCGGCGTACCGAGGGCTGTTCACCGCGGACGGGCGGGCCGACTACCGTTCCGCGGGCGGCATCGAGGCCGACGCGGAGCGGATCGCCGCCTGGCTCGCCGAGAACCTGGCCCTGTTCGCCATGCGCCAGCACTTGATCGTCAACCGGCAGGTGCGGTTCGGATTCCTGGAGAACGACACCGGGGACACCGCCCGGGTCCGGGCCGACTACCTCAACCCCATGCGCTTCGCCGGCCCCGGCGGCTCGGCCGAACCGGATCTGGTGTGCGGTGGCCGGTACGACTTCGGGTTGCTGCGTACACCGGACGGCTGGCGCCTGCGCGAGGTCGTCGTCCACGAGAAGTGGCGTGAGTTGAGGGCCAAGGACGCGCCGGCCCCGTGAAGGGCGCAGGGAACCGCGCACCGGGCCACACGCCACTCCCAGGCACCACGGCCCGGTCGCACACCACCTGCCCAAGCGTCATCACCACCCGGCCACCCGCGCCGCGCACCGCTCCTCGCCACCCGGCCACACGCCCACGCACCGGCTCCTCGCCCCCCGCTCGCCACACACCACCCGCACCGGCTCCCCACCCGTACCCGCCACACACCGACCGCACGGGCTCCTCGCCGCATACCCGCCACGCTCCCCCCACACCCGCCTCATCACCACCGCAGGCGCCCCGCCACCGCCCACGTATGCCCCGTCACCACCCTCCCCGGCTCCGAGGCGCACCGGCACCGCCCTTCGGCGCACACTGGAGGCAGGTCCTGGGTAGGGAGGGTCCCTATGAGGACGATCGACCGCTGGCTGACCTACCCCTGGCCGCGCTCCGGCGCCGCCGCCCTCGCGGGCGCGCTGCCCGTGCTCGCATTCCCCGCGCCCTCGCTGTGGTGGCTCGCGTACGTGGCACTGGTCCCCTGGATGCTGTTGGCCCGCTCGGCGCCGACGCCGCGGCGGGCGGCGTACGACGGCTGGTGGGGCGGCTTCGGTTTCCTGGTGGCCGTGCACCACTGGCTGCTGCCGAGCCTGCACGTGTTCATCTTCCTGATAGCCGTGCTGCTGGGCGCGCTCTGGGCGCCGTGGGGCCTGCTCGTGCGCCGGTTCCTGGGCGGGGTGCCGTCGCCCGGCCGGGGTGCCGCCGCGCTGCTGGTGCTGCCGTCCGGCTGGCTGCTGGTGGAGCTGGTGCGCTCCTGGCAGGGGCTCGGCGGGCCGTGGGGGATGCTGGGCGCCAGCCAGTGGCAGGTGGGGCCGGCGCTGCGGCTGGCCTCGGTGGGCGGGGTCTGGCTGCTCAGCTTCCTGGTGGTGGCGGTCAACGTGGCGGTGACCATGCTGGTGTCCGTCCGCGAGTCGCGCATGCCCGCCCTGGCCTCGCTGGTGGCCGCGGCCGCCGCGACCTCGGCCGCGTGGGCGTGGGCGCCACGCCCGGACACCGACGGGCGGGTGCGGGTCGCCGTCGTACAGCCGGGTGTGGTGGCCGGACAGGACAGCGGTGACAGGCGGTTCGACCGGGAGGAGCAGCTGACCCGGCGGCTCGCCGGGCAGGGTGCCGATCTGGTGGTGTGGGGTGAGTCCAGCGTCGGCTTCGACCTGGGCGACCGTCCCGACCTGGCCCGGCGGCTCGCCGCCCTGTCCCGCGAGACCGGCGCCGATGTGCTGGTGAACGTGGACGCCCGCCGCTCCGACCAGCCGGGGATCTACAAGAGTTCGGTACTGGTCGGCCCGGACGGCCCGACCGGCGACCGGTACGACAAGATGCGCCTGGTCCCGTTCGGTGAGTACATACCCGCCCGCTCACTGCTCGGCTGGGCCACCTCGGTGGGCCGGGCCGCCGGTGAGGACCGGCACCGCGGCACGGAACAGACCGTGATGAACGTCGGGCACGGGCTGCGGATCGGCCCGCTGATCTGCTTCGAGACCGCGTTTCCCGACATGAGCCGCCATCTCGCCGAGGACGGCGCCGACATCCTGCTCGGCCAGTCGTCCACCTCCTCGTTCCAGAGCAGCTGGGCGCCGGAGCAGCACGCCTCGCTGGCCGCGCTGCGCGCCGCGGAGACCGGCCGCCCGATGGTGCACGCCACCCTGACCGGCGTCTCGGCGGTCTACGGCCCCGACGGCGAGCGTCTCGGCCCGTGGCTCGGCACGGGCGCGAGCGCCGCGCGTGTGTACGACGTGCCGCTGGCGCACGGCAGCACGCCGTACGTCCGCTACGGCGACTGGCCGGTGTACGGCGCGCTGGTGGTGCTGGCCGCGCTGGGCGTCACCGAGGTGATGCGGGCGCTCAGGCAGCGCCGGAGCGGTCCTGAACCGCTCGTACCACCCGCTCGCACAGCTCATGGGTCGCCAGCGCGTCACGGGCGCTGAGCAGCTTTCCGGCCCGCACGGCGTCGAGGAACGCGAGAACCGCCTGCTCGATGCCGCGCTGGCGGGCCACCGGCACCCAGTCGCCGCGCCGGCGCACGGTCGGCTGACCCTTGTGGTCGATGACCTCGGCGAGGTTGACCACCTGACGTTTGGTGTCCTGCCCGGAGACCTCCAGGATCTCCTCGTTGGAGCCGCTGAGCCGGTTCATGACGCCGAGCGCGGTGAAGCCGTCGCCGGCGAGCTGGAGCACGACGTGGTGCAGCAGCCCGTGCTCGACGCGGGCGCGCACGGTCACGTCGTCGACCGGGCCGGGCACCAGGAAGCGCAGGGTGTCGATGACGTGGATGAAGTCGTCGAGGATCATCGAGCGCGGTTCCTCGGGCAGCCCGACCCGGTTCTTCTGCATGAGGATCAGCTCGCGCGGGTGGTCCAGGCACTGCGCGTACCCGGGGGCGTAGCGACGGTTGAAACCGACGGACAGCGAGACACCGCGCTGTTCGGCCAGGGCCACCAGCCGCTCGGAGTCGGCGAGTTCGCGGGCGAGCGGCTTGTCCACGTACGTCGGGACGCCGGCCTGCAGCAGCCGGGTGACGATGTCCGGGTGGACGGCGGTGGGCGCGTGCACGAAGGCCGCGTCGAGTCCGGCGTCGAGCAGCGAGTCCAGGGTCGTGTGCCGCTGCTCCGGGGGCAGGCGCAGGGTGTCGGCGACCCGGTCCAGGGTGGCGGGCGTGCGGGTCTGCAGATGCAGGTCGATCCCCGACTGTGTGCCGAGCACCGGCAGGTACGCCTTCTGCGCGATGTCCCCGAGCCCGATGCAACCGACCTTCACGTGCGCTCCTCTACCGCCGGCCTGCGTGTTTGCCTGCCGGAAGCATACGGGGGCCGCCAGTCGGCGATGCCGTCGAAGCTGCGCAGGAAGAGCGCCGGCCCGACCATGGACAGCGCGGTGACGGCGGCGTCGCGTACGGCTGCGGTGGCGCGGTTGCCGGCCATGTTGAGGCGGGCGACCCGGACGGCCTGGCGGGCGATGGCGGTCGTCCGGGGCAGGCGGGCGGCGGTGTAGGCGGGCAGATCGGCCGCGTGGTGGGCGAGGACGACGGCGTCCTCGATGGCCTGGTTGCCGCCCTGGCCGAGGGTCGGGGGCATGGCGTGGGCGGCGTCGCCGAGGAGGACGGTCCGGCCCGAGTGGTAGGCAGGCAGCGGCCGGGCGATGTGATGGACGTCGTGCCGGAGCACGTCCTCGGGGCGGGCGGCGGCGAGCACGGCCGGGACCGGGTCGTGCCAGTCGCCGTAGCGGCGCAGGAGTTCGGACTTCTCGTCGTCCGGCGCGCGCTCCCCCGCCGGCGCGGTCGCCCCGGCATAGGCATAGACCCGGCCGTCCTTGAGGGGGTGTGTGCCCCAGATGTGCCCCCGGCCCCAGGTCTCGTGCGAGGCGAATTCCGCGCCGGGCACCGGGATCAGCACCCGCCAGGTGGTGAACCCCGCGTACGCCGGCCCGGGATGGGCAGGGAACAGGACGCCACGTACCCGTGAGTTGATGCCGTCCGCGCCGACCACCAGTTCGGCCGCAAACTCTTCGTCGCCGGCAATCACGCGGGCGGGCCGGGCGCGGTCGCCGGGATCGGCCAGGGCCGCGTCCGCACCGGTGCGGACGGCACCGGGCGGCAGCAGGGCGGCGAGCCGGTCCACGAGGGTGGCCCGGGGAAGGAGCACCAGGGGGCCGCCGAAGCGGGCGGCGGCGGCCTCCGCGTCGGCCCGGGACAGCCAGCGCCCGCGCGGGGTGCGCAGTCCGCCGTCGCCCTGCCAGGCGGCGAGGTCGCGGATCTCGTCACCGACGCCGATGACGTCCAGGGCCCGCAGCGCGTTCGGGGCGAGCGAGATGGCCGCGCCGACGGGGGCCAAGGAGGGGGCGCGCTCCAGCACGGTCACGGCCCACCCGCGCTGGTGCAGGGCCGCTGCCGCGGTCAGACCTCCGATCCCGCCGCCGATGACGATCACACGCGCCGACCGTGACATGACCCCTCCTCAGGACTACATCTGTAGTGAGGATGACGTTACTACATCCGTAGTGAGGTGGGTAGGGTCGGGTCATGCACGCAGTCACGCCCAGCACCCCCCGCGCCGATCTCGTCGCCGACACCGCCCTCGCCCTGCTCGCTGAGCGCGGTATGCGCGGCCTCACCCACCGGGCGGTGGACGAGGCGGCCGGACTGCCGCAGGGCTCGACGTCGAACGTGGCGCGCACCCGGCAGGCGCTGCTGGAACTCGCGGTACGAAGGCACGCCGAGCGCGAGGCGCGAGTGCTGGCGGTGGACGAGATGCCGGATCCGAGCGGTGGACTCGACGCGCTGGCCGAGGGGCTGGCGCTCGCGCTCCACCGCCTCATGACCCACAACCGCGACCTGCTGATCGCCCGTTACGAACTCGCCCTGGAAGCCACCCGCCGCCCCGAACTGCGCGCCTTCTACGACCGCACCGGCGCCGTCTTCAAGGAACAAGCGGCCGCCCTGCTCACCGCGGCCGGCTCCCCCGATCCGGCCCGCCATGTCCTGTCCCTGATCGCCTGGGGGGACGGGCTGATGTTCTCGTGCGCTGCCGGCTCCTTCAGCGCTCAGATGCCGGGCCCGGAGGAGATCCGCACGGGTCTGCGGGAACTGCTCGCCGGACTGCTGGGCCGGTGAGGGTGCCGAAGCGGCCTCGCGGTCTCCGGTGAGGAGACGGCGGAGGGCTCCACCGGCGGCCGGTCGTCACCCTCGGCACCGGGAAACCCCTCGCAAGGGGCACGAGATCACCCGTGCGGGGGCCACAACGTCCACTCTCTGCTGCCAAACCGGGGCAGACCCAGCAGAGTTGCGTGGTGCATCGAACGACGACCACCGCAGCGCTCTTGGTCACCGTGGCCGTCTCGGCCCTCTCCGGCTGTGTGACGGTGCAGCGCCCGGCGGCACCGGGGCCGCAGCCGGACACCGCGCCCGCACAGCCGACGGAGCCCCGGCCGGAGGGCGGCGCGGCGCCGCGCGTGGTGCAGGCACCGGTCCGGGAGGCGTTGGAGATGGTCGTACCGTCCCGGCACCCGGAGCACTCCACGCCACCCGCCTGGCGCCGGCTCCCGGCCGCGCCCGCGGTCACACACCGGCCCCCGGCTCCGTCCGGGGCCCCACGTCCCGCTGCGCCGCCCGGCCGCACCGGGCGACCGCACACCGACGCGCCCGGACCGCTCCCGGCGCTGCCCGGCGTCCCGGACCTGTGCGCCCTGGGCAAGACGTACGGCGGCTGGCACGAGGACAGCCCCGAGGCGAGCATCTGCCGGCAGGCGTACGGGCGGTGAAGCGGGCCCCGAAGACCACGGCGCTCCCCGTGGAGCGGCCACCATGCCCCGGAGCGACTACGGCCGCCGGAGCAGCCCCCACTGCCCGAACCGGCCGCCACCGCCCGGACCGGCCACCACCGCCGGGAGCGGCTACCGCTGCCGCGGCGGCCCCCAGCCCCCGTCGTGCGGGGTGCCGCCCTCCCCCAGCCGTAGTTCCAGGCGGCTGATCGCGGACCGGACCCCCTCGCCGTAGCCGTCGTCGGTCAGGGCGACCGCGGCCCTGCGGGCCCGGCACAGATGGCTGCGGGCGGCCTCGGCATGGCCCAGCTTGACGTAGTCGGCGGCCAGGTTGAGGTGCAGGGAGGGGAAGAAGCCCCGGAGGCTCGACGGGTCGCCGTCCGCACGGCCGTCGGCCAGTTCCTCCGCCGCCGACAAGGCCCGCAGGTCCCAGGCCAGTTCGTCGGCGGGGTCGTCCTGGGTGTCGGCCAGGTAGTGGGCCAGGGTGCAGCGGTGCAGCGGGTCGCCGCTCTCGCCGATCTCCGCCCACAGGTCCAGGAAGCGGCTGCGGGCCTCCTCGCGGTCGCCTCCGTGGTGCAGCATCACGACCTGCCCGATCCGCGTCAGGACGGCATCCGGTGCCGCCTGCTCCTGTCGCTCCGCCACAGTGCCTCCGGGCCGTCGTCGGGTGTCCGTTCCCGACGCTAACCGGCAGCGTCGGGATTACCGGTCAGGCGGCGCCGTGGTGCAGTGGGTGGGAAGCCGGCGCGGGGCACCCGCGCCGGTCCCGCTCCACGCACCCGTCAGCCCAGGTTCGGGATCCGCCAGTCCACCGGCGCGTGGCCCTGGCGGGCGATCGCCTCGTTGATCTGCGTGAACGGACGGGAGCCGAAGAACTTCTTCGCGGACAGCGGCGAGGGGTGTGCGCCCTTGACCACCACGTGCCGGGTCTCGTCGATCAGCGGGAGCTTCTTCTGCGCGTAGTTGCCCCACAGGACGAAGACGGCCGGGTCGGGGCGGGAGGCCACCGCGCGGATGACGGCGTCGGTGAACTTCTCCCAGCCCTTGCCCTTGTGCGAGTTGGCCTCGCCGGACCGGACGGTGAGGACCGCGTTCAGCAGCAGGACGCCCTGCCGGGCCCACGGCATCAGATAGCCGTTGTCCGGCACGGGCAGGCCCAGCTCATCCTGCATCTCCTTGTAGATGTTCCTCAAGGAGGGCGGGGTCTTCACGCCGGGACGCACCGAGAAGCACAGGCCGTGGCCCTGGCCCTCGCCGTGGTACGGGTCCTGGCCCAGGACGAGGACCTTCACCTGGTCGTACGGCGTCGCGTCCAGCGCGGCGAAGACCTCCTCGCGCGGAGGGTAGACGGGACCCCTCGCCCGCTCCTCCTCGACGAACTCGGTCAGCTCCTTGAAGTAGGGCTGCTGCAGTTCGTCACCCAGAACCCCGCGCCAGGACTCGGGCAGCATGGCGATGTCGGTCACGTCTACGTCCTCACGATGTCAATCAACTACGGCCTGCGGTCACTTCCAGGATTCAGAACCTACAGGCGGCCACTGACAATCGCGTCCGGGAGGGCGGTTCACCAGCTGGTCTTGCGGTGCAGCGCCCACATCGTCATGATCGTCGACGGGTCCAGGGCCTGCTCGCCGCCGGAGATGTCGTCGCTGGCCGCGACGAACTGCCGGCCCTGCCAGAGCGGGATCAGCCGGGCGTCGTTCACCATGATCTGCTGGGCCTCCTCCATGTCCTTGACGGTCTTGGCCCGGTCACTCTCCGCGCGCGAGTGGGGCACCAGCCGGTCGGTGATCTCCTTGGACGGGTAGGGGGTGCCGAGCGCGTTGTGCGCGCCCACGAACGGGGCGATGAAGTTGTCCGCGTCCGGGAAGTCCGGGAACCAGCCGCGCCCGAACACCGGGTACTCGCCCTTCTGGAAACCGACCACATAGGTCTTCCAGGGGCGGCTCTTGAGGGTGACGCTGAACAGGCCGGACTCTTCCAGCTGCCGCTTCAGCTCCTTGAACATCAGGCCCGTCTCGGAGCCGTAGCGGTCGGTGGTGTACCAGAGGGTGAGCGGCACCGGCCGGGTGATGCCCGCGTCGGAGAGGATCTTGCGGGCCTTGGCGACGCTCGGGTTGCCGTAGTCGTCGAAGAAGCCGGTGGTGTGCCCGGTCAGGCCCTTGGGGACCATGGAGTACAGCGGGTCGACGGTGTCCTTGTAGACCTTGTGCGCGATCGCGCCCCGGTCCACGATCTGGGCGACGGCCTTGCGCACGGCGGGCTGCTTGACCCAGGGGTCCTTGGGGTTGAACACCAGGTAGCTGATGTCGGTGCCGGTGCCGTCGACGAGCTGCAGGTCCTCGCTGCCGTGCTGCTGCAGGGCGAGGATGTCGTCGGCGGCCAGGCCACGGTAGGTGACGTCGATCTGCTTGTCCCGCAGCGCCTTGACCATGCTGGCGGAGTCCTGGAAGTAGCGGATGGTCACCGCGCTGTTCTGCCGGTCCGCGAAGCCTTGATAGTTGCCGTTTCCGACGAGGACTGCCTGCTTGCCCTCCTCGTAGGACTCGAGCTTGTACGGACCGGAGCCGTAGACCTTCGTGTCCTTGCGCAGGGAGTTCACGGGGTAGTCGTCCGGGTCGACGATCGACATGGCGGGGGTGGCCAGCACGAACGGGAAGGTGGCGTCGGGCTTGTTCAGGTGGAAGACGATGCCGCGCTTGCCGGAGGTCTCGACACGGTCCAGGCTGCCGAGCAGCCCGGCGGGCCCGCCCGGGGCGTCGATGGTGCGGATGCGGTCGATGGAGTGCCGGACGGCTTCGGCGGTCAGCGGGTCACCGTCGGCGAACTTCAGGCCGGCGCGCAGCTTGCAGCGGTAGGTGCGGCTGCTGGAGTCGGTGAAGGAGCAGCTCTCCGCGGCATCGGGCTGGGGAGTGGTGGCGCCGTTGGGGTAGGCGAGGAGCGTCTGGAAGATGTTCCGGTACAGCTCCCAGGAGCCGTCGTAGGCGCCGGCCGGGTCGAGAGTGCTGGGAGCGCTGGTGGTACCCACGACGATCGGGCCCTGGCTGTCGGGGTCACCGTCGGAGATCAGACTGCATCCGGCCACCAACGATATGGACGCGATCGCCGCGACTCTCCGCAGGAATCGGTTCCGGTTGAACACGCGCACGCTCCTCGATCTGCCATACCAAGGGTCGGCAGACCATACCGCAGCGTTCGGGCCCGTGGACCTCCCAGGAAACACGGCTTCGTGATCGATTTCGCCATGACGACGTTGTCATTCCGCTGAGCGGTTGCCCAGCGGCGTTCCGGGCGCCGATCCGTCCGAAAATCGGCGCCCGGACGAGATGCTCAGCCCACGCCGGCGTTGAGGAAAATGCCCCCGTCGACGACGAGCGTCTGGCCGGTGATCCAGTCGGACTGCCCGGAGGTGAGGAACGCGGCGGCGCCACCGATGTCGGAGGGCACGCCGAGCCGGCCGAGCGGGTAGGCGGAAGCCGCCTCCTCCTCGCGGCCCTCGTACAGGGCCTGCGCGAACTTGGTCTTGACCACGGCCGGAGCGATGGCGTTGACCCGTACCTTCGGCGCGAACTCGTGCGCCAGCTGCTGGGTCAGGTTGATCATCGCGGCCTTGCTCACGCCGTAGGCGCCGATGAACGGCGAGGGCGCGAGGCCCGCGACCGAGGCGATGTTGACGATCGCGCCGCCGTTGTCCTTCTGCCAGGCGTGCCAGGTCTTCTGTGCGAAGCCCAGCGCGGAGATCACGTTGGTCTCGAAGACCTTGCGGGCGACGTCGAGGTCGAGGTCGGCGATCGGGCCGAACACGGGGTTGGTGCCCGCGTTGTTGACCAGGAAGTCGACCCGGCCGAAGGCCTCCATGGTGCGCTCGACGGCCTCGGCCTGGTGGCCGAGGTCGTGGGCCTTGCCGGCGACGCCGATGACCCGGTCGGCACCGAGCTTGTCGACGGCTTCCTTCAGGGCGTCCTCGTTGCGGCCGGTGATGCACACGCGGTCGCCGCGGGCCACCAGCGCCTCGGCGACGCCGTAGCCGATGCCTCGGCTCGCGCCCGTGACGAGGGCGACCCTGCCGGACGGTTCGGGGAGTTCGGTCATGTCAGTGCTACCTCTGTATCCCTAGTCGAGCGGTCCGCCGGCGACGTACAGCACCTGCCCGGAGACGAACCCCGCCGCCTCGCCGGTGAAGAAGGCGATGGCGTTGGCGATGTCCTCCGGCTCGCCGACGCGCTGCACCGGGATCTGCGTGGCTGCGGCCTTCTTGAAGTCGTCGAAGCCCATGCCGACGCGGTCGGCGGTGGCCTTGGTCATCTCGGTGGCGATGAAGCCGGGGGCGACGGCGTTGGCGGTGATGCCGAACTTGCCCAGTTCGATGGCGAGGGTCTTGGTGAAGCCCTGCAGACCGGCCTTGGCGGCGGAGTAGTTGGCCTGGCCGCGGTTGCCGAGGGCCGAGGAGGAGGAGAGGTTGACGATCCGGCCGAAGCCCGCGTCGACCATGTGCTTCTGCACGGCCTTGGTCATCAGGAAGGAGCCGCGCAGGTGGACGTTGAGGACGGTGTCCCAGTCCGAGGCGCTCATCTTGAACAGCAGGTTGTCGCGCAGTACGCCGGCGTTGTTGACCAGGATCGTCGGGGCCCCCAGCTCCTCGGCGATCCGGGCGACGGCCGCCTCGACCTGTGCCTCGTCGGAGACGTCGGCGCCGACCGCGATGGCCTTGCCGCCGGCCGCGGTGATCTTCTCGACGGTGTCCTTGCAGGCGGCCTCGTCCAGGTCGATCACGGCGACCGCGTGACCCTCGGCGGCCAGGCGTACGGCGGTGGCGGAGCCGATACCCCGCGCCGCGCCGGTGACTACCGCGACCCGCTGTTCAGTGGTGGACATTGCTGCTTCTCCTCGCCCTTGAGAGAACTGCCGGGGCTCTCGGAGAGAGCCCCTCGTGCGGTGAGCGACCGCTTAGTACCTTCAGCACCCGTGACGCTAGAAGCCATGGCACCCGGTGTCAACGGCACATCCCGCCGGTGTGATCCATTACCTCACCAGGAGGTCCAGCAATCGCTCCGTCTCGGCTGCCGGGTCGGTGGTCAGACCGGTGTGCACGGGACCGGGCTGGACCACGGTGGAGCGGGGGGCGATCAGCCAGCGGTAGCGCCGTCCCGCGTCGTCACCGGCTGCCTGCCCGGACTCTTCGCCGCCCGCGCAGTGCCGTTCGATCGCACCGAGCGCGGCGCGCACCCCTGCCACGTCGGCGGCCGGGTCCAGCGCGAGCAGCCGCGCCTCGTCCAGGTGGGTGCGGGCGCCGACGTAGCCGCGGGCGCGGCAGTAGACGACGACGCCCGCGTTGATGCATTCGCCCCGCTCGACCCGCGGTACGACCCGCAGCAGCGCGTACTCGAAGACGTCCCGGTCACCGCCCTGGCCCGCCCGGGTGATGTGCCGCTCGGTGACATGGCCGGCCATGTGGATGTGCCGCTCGCTCACTTGCCCTCCTCCTGTCCGGCGCCGATGCCGGTGATGCGCTCGGCGATGACGGCCGCCCGCGCGAGCAGCGGCCGGGCGTAGGCCCGGCGCAGGTCGTCCGGGGTGTCGAAGCCGGGCTCGTCGGCGAGCCAGGCCTCGGGGATCTCCGCGGTGACCTCGGCGAGCAGGTCCTCGGTGATCCGGGGTGCCAGCTCGGCGGCGGCTGCCGTCACGTCCGGGGCGAAGCGGGCGAGGGCGTGGTCGGAGGCGTCGTAGGGGCGGGCGGCCGATGCCTCGGCCGAGGGCCAGTTGTGGTGCCAGATCATGGTGGCGCCGTGGTCGATGAGCCACAGCTCGCCCTGGTGCACGAGCAGGTTGGGGTTGCGCCAGGACCGGTCGACGTTGTTGATCAGCGCGTCGAACCAGATGATCCGGCCGGCTTCCGCGGACCCGGCCGGGAAGGCGAGCGGGTCGTAGCCGAGGGCGCCGGAGAGGAAGTCCATCCCGAGGTTGGTGCCGCCGCTGCCCCGGAGCAGGTCCTGCACCTGCTGCTCGGGCTCGCCGAGTCCGAGGACCGGGTCCAGCTGGACGGTGACCAGCCGGGGCATCCGGAATCCGAGGCGCCGGGCGAGTTCGCCGCACACCACCTCGGCGACCAGTGTCTTGCGGCCCTGTCCGGCGCCGGTGAACTTCATGACGTACGTCCCGAAGTCGTCGGCCTCGACGAGCCCCGGCAGCGAGCCGCCCTCACGCAGGGGCGTGATGTAGCGGGTCGCGGTGACTTCCTTGAGCATCGCCCCAGGTTACTGGCGTCCGGCGGGCGTCCGGCCGACAGTCGGCACAGCCGTGGCCCACGGCCCCTCATCACCGGACGGCAAGGATCTGGGTGCCCGGGTGAACGGCTGCCGCCGTGCGGCCGTACCCCATGACGGATGACGAGAAGCTCCGCGGAAGGGAACCCACATGACCAGCGCATCGCCCCAGCCCTCAGCTGGACCGGCCCGCCGTACCGTCATGGCGGCGGCCGGAGCGGCGGGGCTAGCCGCCGCGCTGACCGCCTGCGGTTCGGGCGACGACTCGTCCGACTCCGTCGACACCGGGTCCGCCTCCGCCGGGTCGACGGGCTCGACCGGTTCCAGCGGGTCCGCGCAGGACGGCGGCGGCTCCGCCGGTGGCGCGGCGCTCGCCAAGACCGCCGACATCCCGGAGGGCGGCGGCAAGATCTTCAAGGACCAGGGTGTGGTGGTCACTCAGCCGACCGCGGGCACCTACAAGGCGTTCTCGTCCAAGTGCACTCACCAGGGATGTGCGGTGGGCAGCGTGGCGAACGGCGTGATCGTCTGTCCGTGCCACAACAGCGAGTTCTCCGTGACGGACGGCAGCGTGAAGAAGGGGCCCGCCACCCAGGCGCTGCCCGCGGCGAAGATCTCCGTCTCCGGCGACGAGATCAAGCTGGCCTGAGCCGGCTCAGCTGCCTCCGTACGCCCGGCCGAGGCAGCCGAGCACCTCGTCGGTGGTCGTGACCGTGGCGACCAGCGCGAGGGTGTGGCGGATCATTGCGGGGGTGTACTCGGCAGGCACCCCCGCGATGGCGTCGGCCGGCACGACGACGGTGTAGCCGAGGTTGACGGCGTCGAAGACGGCGTTGGGGACGGCCACGTTCGCCGAGACACCGGTGACGATCAGCGTGCGGCAGCCGAGGTTGCGCAGCAGGGCGTCGACGTCGGTGCCGTGGACCGGGGACAGCCCGTGCAGCCTGCGTACGACGATGTCCTCCGCGCCGACCTCGATCGGCGGCGCGACCCGGACCGCCTTGCTGCCGGCCAGCTGCTGCACGGGGAGCCGTGCGGCGGCCCGGAACAGACGGGCGTTGCGGCTGGCGCCCCGGCCGTCCGGGCGGCGTTCGGCGATCGCGTGGATCACCTGCACGCCGCTCTCGTGGGCGGCGGCGACCAGCCGGGCCACGTTGTCCAGGGCGCCGGAGGAGCGGGCCTCGCCGGCGAGTTCGGGCAGGGCGCTGTCCGGGCCGACCACTCCCTGCTGGCACTCCACGGTCAGCAGGACGGTGCCCACGGGATCGAGGAGTTCGCCGAGTCGCTCGTACGACGGCATGGCACACCCTTTCGCCGGGTCCGGGGCGGTGAGAGTAGCCACATCCGGTGGCGAGCGGAAGCCGGACCATTCCATTTTCTGACGTGATGTCAGAGGATCACCGCACAGGGGAGTTCTCTGGCACGACGTGGGAGAAGAGGGGGCCGCATGACCGTCACTGAGCAGCGCCGGGGCCGGAGGATCATGATGACGCCCGGCGAGCTGGACACGTTCCTGACGACCCAGCGCACCTGCCGGGTCGCGACCGTGTCGGCCGACGGCACACCGCACGTCAGCGCGCTGTGGTTCGCCTGGGACGGCACCTCGCTGTGGCTGTACTCCGTGGTGCGCAGCAGGCGTTGGGCGCAGTTGCGGCGCGATCCGCGGGTGGCCGTCGTGGTCGACTCCGGGGAGGAGTACGACCAGCTGCGCGGGGTCGAGCTGTCCGGCCGGGTGAAGTTCGTGGGTGAGGTGCCGCGCACGGGTGAGCTGTGCGCCGAACTCGACACGGCCGAGACGCTGTTCGCGCGCAAGAACTTCGGCCTGGACGAGATGCCCCACGACGGCCGGCATGCCTGGGCCCGGCTGACCCCGGAGAAGATCGTCTCCTGGGACTTCCGGAAGCTGTAGGACGCCCGGCGCACAGCGAACGTCTGGCCGTCCCTGCGCAGGGACGGCCCGGCGCGGCCGAACTTCCGAGCGTCGCCCAGCAGGGGGCTCGGCCGCGCTTCCGAGCCCGCCCCGCACGGACGCTCAGCCGAGCTTCCGAGCCGCCCCGCACAGACGCTCAGCCGAGGTTCTGGGCAGCCGTACGCAGGGCCTGCACCGCCGCGCGGATGGAGGGGCGGCGGTCCGCGTCCGCCCGCCAGACCACGTACACATGGCGGCGCACGCGCTGGCTGAGCGGTACGAGGACGACGCCCTCGGGAACCGGTCGGCGGCCCAGCAGCGGGGCGATGCAGACGCCCAGCCCGGCGGCCACCAGCCCCAGCTGGGTGTGGCTCTCGCCCGCACGGTGGCCGACGATCGGCTCGACACCCTTGGAGCGCAGGGTGAACATCAGCCACTCGTGGCAGAACTCGCCCTCGCCCCAGGTGATCCACTCGTCCTCGGCGAACTCGGTGAGGTCCACCTCGTCCCGGTCCGCGAGCCGGTGCCCCACGGGCATGGCGACATCGGCCGGGTCGTCCAGCAGGGGCGCCTTGACCAGTCCGTCGGGCACGGGCATCGGCTTGTTGTACCAGTCCAGGACGACCGCGAGATCGAGGTCGCCGCGGACGACCCCGGCGATGCCCTGCTCGGGTTCCAGCTCGCTGGAGCGCACCCGCAGCCCTGGGTGCTCGGACCGCAGGGCGCCGAGCGCGACGGGGAAGAGGCCGCGGGCGGCGGTCGGGAACGCCGACAGCCGGAGTTCGCCGACGACCTGGCCCCGGTGTGCCTCCAGGTCGGACTCGGCCAGCTCGACCTGGGACAGGATGCGTGCCGCATGCTCCGACAGCAGCCGGCCGGCGTCCGTGAGCCGCACGCCCCGGCCGTTCTTGGCGAGGAGCTGCTGGCCGATCTCCCGCTCCAGCTTGCCCAGCTGCTGCGAGACCGCGGAGGTGGTGACGTGCAGCGCCTCGGCGGCGGCACTGACGGAGCCGTGCCGGGCCAGGGCGTCCAGTGTGCGCAGGCGCTCGAGGTGCAACATGTAAGTGATTCTAAGAGGTACCGAGTGGGAAATATCGATTGTCCTACGAGGTTGCCTACAGCATCGTTGAGTGCATGAGCACGGTCACCGCAACCCCGACCCGGTCCCCCGCCCCCGCCCGTCCCCGCGCCCGCCTCGACTGGCGGCTCCGCTTCGGCGCCCTGTCCCTCATATGGGGCTTCAGCTTCCTGCTGATCAAGGTGGGGACCGACGGGTACGCGCCGTTCCAGGTGACGCTCGGACGGCTCGTGTTCGGTACGGCGGTGCTGGCGGCGGCGATGATCGTGAAGCGGGAGCGGCTGCCGCGCGGCACCCGCCTGTGGGGCCATATGGCAGTCGCCGCGTTCTTCCTGAACGCCCTGCCGTTCTCCCTGTTCGCCTACTCGGAGCTGACGATCCCGTCCACACTGGCCGGTATCTGCAACGCCACCTCGCCGCTGTGGGGTATGGCCCTGTCGCTGGTCGCCCTCTCCGAGGACCGGCCGACCCGGGTCCGTGTCGCCGGGCTCGGTCTGGGCTTCCTCGGGGTCCTGACGGTGCTGGGTGCCTGGCAGGGCTTCCACGGACTGGACGCCACGGGGACGGCGATGGCCCTGCTGGCCTCGCTGAGCTACCCGGTGGGCTGGATCTACGTCCGGCGGACCCTCGCGGGGACGGGCAACTCCCACCTGTCGATGACGGGGGCGCAACTGCTCCTGGCGACGCTGCAGCTGGCCGTCGTGACCCCGCTGTTCGCCGGTTTCCCCACGCACCTCTCCCCCGTTCCGCTGCTGGCGATCGCCGCGCTGGGCGCTCTGGGCACCGGGCTGGCGGTGCTGATCCAGTACGGACTGGTCGCCGAGGTCGGCCCGACGACGGCGCAGATGGTCACGTACTTCATCCCCGTCATCGCCACCGCCGCGGGAGTGGCGATCCTCGGGGAGTCGCTCCGGTGGACCACGCCGGTGGGCGCGGTGATCGTGCTCGCCGGGGCGGCGCTCACGCAGGTGCGGCGCAGGAACGCGTGACACTCACGCAGGTGCGGCGGAGGGAAGCATGACATCCAGGCGGGTGCGATTGCAGGGTGCGTGACACTCACCGCGGGTGCGGCGGAGGGACGTCTGGGGAGGTGGGGCGTGGGGGGTGTCTGCGCGAGTGCCGGTCGTGTGGGGTGATCGCGCAGATACCCGCGCCCCCTTTGCGAGCCTCCTAGCCGTAGACGCGCGCCGGCGACGGACGTACCGCCGCTGCCACCGCGTCCGCCAGAGGTGCGACGTCCTCCGCCGTGAGCGGTGACACGGTGATGCGGATGCCCTGCCGGGAGGCGAGGCGGAAGCGAGCACCGGGTGCGACCGCCCAGCCCGCCTGGAGGAGGCGGGCCACCGCGCCCGTCTCGTCAGGGACCGGAACCCAGACGTTCATGCCGCTGCGGCCGTGGGCGGTGACCCCGCGCTCGGCCAGGGCGTCGACCAGGGCGTCCCTGCGGGCACCGTACGACCGCGCCACCGCCGCCCGGTCCACCGCACCTTCCGCCCAGAGGCGGACCACGGCCCGTTGCAGGAGCAGGCTGACCCAGCCGGGGCCCAGACTCAGACGGCCCCGGACCCGGTCGACGGTGACGGGATCCCCGGCGAGGACGGCGAGCCGCAGGTCGGGGCCGTAGGCCTTGGCTGCCGAGCGGACGAGGGACCAGTGCCGGGTGACGCCCGCGAGGGGGTGCAGCGGCAGGTCGACGATGCCGTGGCCGTGGTCGTCCTCGACCAGCAGGGTCCCCGGGTGGTCCCGCAGCACCGCGCGCAGGGCACGCGCGCGCATGGCGCTCACCGAGGCGCCGGTCGGGTTCTGCGCGCGGTCGGTGACGATCAGGGCGCGGGCTCCGGACTCCAGGGCGCGGCGCAGGTCGTCGGCGCGTGGGCCCTCGTCGTCCACGCCGACGGGGGCCGGGTGCAGGCCCAGGGCGGGGATCAGGTCGAGGAGGCTGCCCCAGCCGGGGTCCTCGACGGCGACCACGTCGCCGGGCCGCAGATGTGCGGTCAGGATGCGTTCGATGGCGTCGAGGGAGCCGGACGTGACGGTCACCGGGCCTGCGGGGACGCCGTCGGCGTCGAGTTCGGCGCGGGCGACACGGGCGAGGTCCGCGTCGACGGGCTCGTCGCCGTAGCGGACGGGCCGCCGGTCGCCCTGCTCCGCCGCCGCGGCGAGCGCCGGGGCCAGCCGGGGCAGCAGGGCGGGGTCGGGATTGCCGGTGGACAGGTCCCGGCCGCCGGCGGGGACCTCCACGCGCAGTTGCTCACGGCCGGTGGTGGCCGGCTTGGAACGGATGCGGCTGCCCCGGCGCCCGGCCGTCTCGATCACCCCGCGTTCGCGCAAGGTCCGGTAGGCGGCGGCGACCGTGTTCGGGTTCACGCCCAGTCGGGCCGCCAACTCCCGCATGGGAGGCAGGGGCTGCCCGGGCTGCAGCTCTCCGGTGCCGACCGCGTGCTCCACGTCGGCCGCGATCTCGGCTGCGCCTCGCCCTTGGATCCGATATTCTCCTAGCACAAACACCATTATGCACTAGTGCAAAACTTGTCGCCAGGAGGACCGTCATGCAGGGCACGACCGAGGAAACGCAGGCCGCCGCCTACACGCCGACCGACCGGACCGTGCCCACACGCGCCGCGGAGCGTGCGTCGTACGACAAGGAGCTGGTGCACGCGATATTGGACGAGGGGTACCTCTGCCACCTCGGCTTCGTGCGGGACGGCGCTCCGGTGGTGCTGCCCACGCTGTACGGCCGGGTCGGCGAGCGGCTCTACATCCACGGGTCCACCGGTTCCCGCCCGCTGCGGATGACCGGCCAGGCCGACCCGGGCCTGCCGGTCTGCCTGACGGTCACCCACGTCGACGGGCTGGTGCTGGCCCGCTCCGCCTTCCACCACTCGGTCAACTACCGCTCGGTCGTGGTGCACGGCACCGCCCATGAGGTCACCGACCCCGAGGAGCGGCGGATGGCCCTGGACGCGCTGGTGGACCACGTCGTCCCTGGGCGGGCCGCCGACTCCCGGCCCGCGAACAAGAAGGAGCTGGCCGCCACCGCGGTGATCCGCCTGGACCTGGACGAGGTCTCGGCCAAGGTCCGCAGCGGCGGCGCCGGCGACGACCCCGAGGACCTCTCCCTGCCGTACTGGGCCGGGGTCGTCCCGCTCCGCAAGGGCTACGACACGCCGGTCCCCGAGACCGACCTGGCGCCCGGCGTCGAGCTGCCGGACTACCTGGTGGCGCGGTAGGACCGGGCGGTCACGCCGGGACCGGCTGTCCGGAAGTCCGGGATGCGTCCCGCCTCGGCGGGACGCACCGACTCCGTCCGCGGGCAACACCGTCCGGCCCGGCGAAACGGCGCGGGACTCGTCCCGGGGCCCGCCTCAGGCGTCCGGGGGCGGGAGGACGAGTGCGTCCGGCTCCCTGACCAGCGCTCTAGGCGGCGGTTCCACGGGCGGACAGCTCGCGCTCCGCGCCACCCGAGGCGACCGGCTCCGGAGAACCCTTGGCGGGGGTGGAGGACTGGGCGATGAACGCGCCGACGAGCACGACCGCGCCACCGGCGACCTGCGGCGCGGACAGGTGCTCGCCGAGCAGCACCCAGGCCAGCACGGTCGCGATGACCGCCTCCAGGCAGGCGACGACACCGGCGACCTGCGGCGACAGCCGCCGCACCGACAGCACCCCGGTGACGTAGGCGATGACCGTGGCGACCAGCACGATCCAGGCGAGCAGGGCGACGGCCGGTACGGCGGTTCCGTTGAGGTCCGCGGAGCCGGCCAGCACCGACCAGTCCATGCTCCAGGGGCGGGCGACGACCGTCAGCACGGCGGCGCCGACGAGCAGGCCGTAGGCGATGACGCCGAGCGGGTCCGGCGCCGCGTCGCCGGCGTCGCTGCCCTGGTCGGACAGGACGAAGTAGCCGACCTGGCAACAGGCGGCGCCGAGGGCGAGGACCAGGCCCAGCGCGTCGAAGCCGAGGCCGGACCACACCTCGACCACGCAGGCGAGGCCGCCCGCCGCAAGGACCACGCCGAGCGCGGCGGCACGGGTCACGGGCCGCCGCTGCACGAACCGCACCCAGCCGAGCACCAGCGCGGGAGCCAGGTACTCGACGAGCAGTGCCACGCCGACCGGGATACGGGAGAGCGCGGCGAAGTAGCACGCCTGGACACCGGCGACGGCGAGCAGTCCGAACCCGGCGAGCAGCGCGGGCCGGCGCCGCGGCAGGGCGCGGTGCCGTACGGCGATCGGCAGCATCACCAGGGCGGCGCCCGCCACCCGCAGCCACACCACGTGCAGCGGGTCGAGTCCCGCCTCGATCAGCGGCTTGGCGGCCACTCCGGACCCGCCGAAGGCCAGCGCCGAACCAAGCGCGAGGCCGAGCCCGACCCCCTTGGCGGGGCTGCCCTGACTGCTCACAGACGTATGCACCGGCACATGATGACAGGCGACGACAGTAGCGTCACCCCTGTTGACACCTGTCTCAGCTGATGGACGGGCCGGAAGTCAGCAGGCCGCCCCGCCGTCGCCGGCGTACTCCCCGGTCCCGGCCTCGATCCGTGCGGCCAGTGCGACGGGGGAAATGCCGGCGCGCTCGAGGACCTCGACGGCACGGGACCGGGGGTCCGCGACGAGTGCCGCGAGGAGGTCGGTGCCGCTGACGCGCGACGCCCCGCGCCGCCGGGCACGCGCCCCGGCGTCCGCGAGGGCGGCTGCGGCGGCGGGGGACCAGACCCCGGCTTCCCTGCCCGGCCCGCCGTCGGGGCCGGCACCGTCGGAGACGGCCGGGGCGGCGGAGACGGCCGGAGCCGCGGAGGCAGTCGGGGCGGCGGAGACAACCGGGGTCGCGGAAACGGTCGGGGTCGCGGAAACGGTCGGGGTCGCGGAGACGGTCGGGGTCGCGGAGACGGTCGGGGTCGCGGAGACGGTCGGGGTCGCGGAGACGTTCGCGGTTCGGGCCTCGCCCTCCCCGCCCCGCCCTTCGCAGCCGCCCTGAGCGGGTATCGCGGGGATCACCCCGCATTCCTCCACCCTGCCCTGCCAGCGCAGGCCGTAGCCGATGCTGCGCTGCGCGAGGTAGCCGAAGAGCCGGGCCAGCTGCGGGGGGCCACCGACGGCTGAACGGACCTCGGGGTCGTACTCCAGCAGGGAGTGGAGCAGATGCGCGGTGTCGGTCTGCCGGTTCCCGTCCCGGACGGCCCTGCGCCGGGCACCGGCGACCACCGCTGCCGGCTCGGCATCGAGTCCGGCAGCGCCGTCCATACGCGGATCCGCCTCGCCGTGGGCGGTCCGGTGAGCAGTACGGGGTTGCACAACCTCTAGCTCATCAGCCTCACCGGCGTGGGTCATCCACGAGGGGAACCATCTTCGCGTCCCACACAGAGTGGACATCGGCACCGGGAATCTCATCCTTACGGAGGAGATCTGACCGATCCCGCACCAGGGAACACGCGCACCCCTCCCGCACGCCCCGGACACAACCCCCCGACGCGCTGCTCCCCGACCTGTTCCGGGCCCCTGGCACTCCCACCATTTCTGACAGTTCATCAGTATTGAATGTTCGCGCCCCTGCCGCTACGTTCCGCGACACCGTAGCCCGATACACCCAAGCCGAAGGGGTGGCCCCATGGCCGAAGTCAGCGCGGAGGCACGGATCCAGGCGCCGGCCGAGAAGGTGTGGGCTCAGCTCACCGACTGGCCGTCGTACGGAGAATGGAACGCGACCCACACCAGCTTCCCGCGGGGTGGCCCGGAAACCCTGGCGGTGGGCGGCACGTTCCAGGAGAACATGAAGCTGATGGGCTTCCCGGCGGAGGTCGACTGGACCATCGAGGAGCTGGAGCCGGCCCGGGTGTTCGCCATCCGCGGTAAGGGCCCGATGGCGGTGACCGTCGCCACCCGCTACACACTCACGCCCGACGGGGACGCCACGGCGGTCCGTATCGACGGTGAGTTCACCGGCGCCGCGGTGTCGCTGATGGCGGGCAAGCTGAAGGACTCGGCGACGGCGGCGCTGAACGAGTCGCTGCGCAAACTGGGCGGCCTGGTGGCCTGAGCCGGGACACGGGAAGGCGCCCCGCGCGGATACCGCACGGGGCGCCCGGGCCGTCGTACGAGCGTCAGTGCTCGTCGGCCAGGATCAGGTACAGCTTCTTGCGGGCGTCGTTGATGACGGCCAGCGCCTTCTCTCGCTGCTCCTTGGTGCCGGTCTTCCAGACCTGACCGAAGGCCTCCATCAGACCGAAACCGGCCTGGCGGATCTCGCCGAGCGCCTCCCAGTCGACCCCGCGCGAGGCCTCCTCCCAGGGCGCCTCGGGACCCTCCTCGGCGGCACTGCGGCCGCTCTCGGTCAGGGAGAACAACTTCTTGCCGCCCTCGCTCTCACTGGCGATCAGACCCTCGTCCTCCAGCAGCTGCAGGGTGGGATACACCGAGCCGGGACTGGGCTTCCACGCGCCGCCGCTGCGCTCGGCGATCTCCTGGATCATCTCGTAGCCGTGCATGGACCGGTCCCTGAGCAGGGCCAGGATCGAGGCGCGCACATCACCGCGCCGCGCCCGTCCTCGGGGACCACCTCGCCCTCGCGGCCCCCAGTGCCCCGGTCCGAAACCAGCGCCGCCGGGGCCGAACCCCGGGCCACCCGGCCCGAAGGGACCGAAGGCGGCCCGCCGGCCCTCGAAGCCGCCCATGCCCCGGCAGTCAGGGCCCTCGTGCCGATGTCCACGCTCGAATCCGTGGGTACGCATCGCGATCACTCCATTTCCATCGCCGATCAGTCACGTAAGCATCGCCATCGTTCGCGATGGCTCAACGATATATCGGAACCGATCGCCTGACAAGGCCCTTGCCGGGGGACGCCGTAGGTGACCTGCGACAGTGAAGTTGGAGCGATGTCGGCCTGCACGGGTCGCGCCCCTTGGCGAAGGCGACCTCGTGGGGGACGGCCGCCTCGCGGCACCACTCCCGGTCGGCGGTCCACTCCACGGGCAGATATAGGTGTCGGCGGTCGATGAACGACTGACCGGCGACAGCGTCGCCCCCTCCCCTTGCATCGCCGCCGACGTCACAGGATCGTGCCTGCTATGCTCCACGGCATCAGTTGAGCCTTTCCGGCCGGATAAACCTCCGCCGGAAAGGCTCTTTTTTGTGTTCAGATCCGGACTGTCCGGGTTTCTCATTGAATGGAGTCCCATGCCAGAGGTATCCGTGCGCTTGGCAGATGCCGCCGACCGTCCCGTGGTGAAGCGGCTATGGCTGATGTTCCGCCACGACTTGTCGGAATTTGATGAAGTCCTTCCCGATGCTGACGGGACCTTCTATGCCGATCGGCCCAACGTCGTTCTCACTGACACCGACTGGGCGGCCTACCTGATGACGATTGACGCACGCCCAGCTGGTCTTGCCTTCGTTCGGGGTCTGACCGGTCCGAAGCGCGTGCTGAACAGCTTCTTCGTCGTTCGTGGAGCCCGCAGAGCGGGGATCGGCCTGAACGCTGTTCAGCAGGTGATAGCCAGGCACCAGGGCCCCTGGGAGATCGCCTTTCAAGACGCCAACGTGGGAGCAGTCCACTTCTGGCGACGCGTTGCCAGGGAGATCGCTGGTGATGCATGGACTGAGGAGCGCAGGCCAGTGAGCCATCGGCCGGACCTGCCGCCCGACGTCTGGATCTCGTTCGACCCAAGTTAAGGCCTTTCCCGCAAAGTCTGAGCGGTGCGGTCGCGGAGTTCCGCTCGCCAGCGGAATCCTCTTTGCTGGCAGGTGCCCGAGCACCATTTACGGTTGGGGATCGGTTTTCGGTGGGCCATGGATGTGCCGCAGGCCGAGTATTCCTGCTGGTGAGATCGCCGGAGGATCTCTTGGTCCAGGCATTGATCCGAGCACCAGGGGTTGGGCCTGAGAGGCTGGTGGCTTCGGTGGCAGCCACGGCAGGCCGGTGTGCTGGGTTGCTGCGGCTCTGCCGAGCACCCCTCGGCACTGATTACTGGCTGAGCTCGGTCCCAGAATTCCTGGCTCCAGCGGTTTGCCCGCCGGCGGCATGGCCTCGAGCACCAGATGCGGCCGGTGACGGGTTTGCGGTGGGCCATCGAGGTCCCGCAGCCCCCGCATCTCTGCTGTTCAGCGCGTTTTAGCAGCTCCTGTAGCGGCGCTGTCCGAGCCGGAATCTCATCGCGCGTCCGCAGACTCGACAGGGGACTTTCGTCCACTCTGCGGCTGGGATGCGCCGGCGGTATCGCTTCTGCCGGCCGGATCTTGAGCAGGTGAGGGGCTTGACGCCGAAGCTCCCCATCGGCCGCATCGGGGCGCCGCATTCCTCGCATCGGATGGTCTCCAGGATTTGCCGTAGTTCGCCGGGGTCGCGTCCAGCGGCTGCGGCGAGCCGGTCCCAGCTCGGAAGACCGCGGTGCATGGGTGGCTCGGCGAGGTATTTCCGCAGGTAGGCGGGTGGAAGACAGTTAGCTTGGGCGTGCCGGGTGATGAACGTGCGGGCTCCTTCACCGCTTTTCGGCCGGACCTGGAACGGCAGCCGTGCGACGAGGCTGCGCCCGGTATGCGAAGTCACCGGTCCACCAACTTCGTCGTCGGCCGCAGAACCGCCGCCGACAACGTCCTGGTCCCGACGTCGATCATGCCCGTCAGTTCGACCTTGCCGACCACCCCGTTGTCGAGACGGACCAGCACGTCCATCGGGGTGGAGTCCATCTGCATGACCTCGCCGGGAGCCGACACCGTCAGCTCTCCGAACGGGGCCGCCGCCCCGTGGGCCTTCGAACGGCGCGTGACCGCCGAACCGGTCGCGTGGGTGCCCTTCGTCAACTTCGCCAGCAGCCGGTAGAGCGTCCGCTCGGTCGGCAGCTCGACATGCTCATCGTCCGATTCCCGCAGGATCTCCCCGGTCCGCCAGATCAGGTAGGCCCCGTTGCGGGTCGAAGTGTCAACACCTTCCTTGATCGCCTTCCGCATCGCTTCGACGACCGGTTCGGGCACCGAGCCGAACTCTGTGCGCTTGCGGACCGGCCGGTGGTCAGCCAGCCCGACCAAGCCCTGTTCCTGGTAGCGGCGACGCCGGTTGCCGATCATGTTTCCGCGACATCGTGGCCTGCGGCCGTCAGCTCGGCTGCCTTGGTCCGCTGCCGTGACGTCACCGACGAGCCCAGCCCGTAGCCCTGCCGCGGACGCAAACCCGGCTCAGCGTCCGGAGCAAGCCCGTGGATGACCTCCAGAATGTGCCCCTCCCACCACAGAGCCTGTCTCACGACTTCGGGCGGGAACGCTTCCAGCAGTCCGACTGTCGGCAGCGGCATCCGCTCGGGCTGGAACAGGACCTCGAAATCCGCCGCTTCGAACAGGTCGATCAGGGCGACCACCCGGTGCTCACCCTCCGCGTCCTCCACCACCGCAGCCTGGGCGGTGACCTCGAGAACCCCCCGGACCTGGCCCTCGAAGCGGATCTTGTGACCGACCGCCAACACCGGCGGCCGCCTCAGCGAGCTCAACGGCTTCCCTCCGTCCAGACCAGGCTGTCGGTCTGCATCAAGCCGCCAACCAGGTCTGTTTCCAAGGCGCCGGACCACAGCAGATGGAACAGCACCGGCAAGACCTGCAACCGGTCCCCGACCGAACCGGCGCCCTCCCACAGCCCCTTGGGCTCACGGAACACCTCAAGCAACCGGTCGGCCACCGCTTGAGGCCGGCCGCAACGGGTGCGCCGGTAGCGGGCAAGCCAACGGATGTTCGCCATGAACACCGGATCGGGCCGCCCCAGCCAGTCGAACTCCCAGCCGACCGCCCGGCAAGCACGCTCGGTCGCGGTGAACGACTCCCGGGTGTCGTCGTCCAGGTCGTCCTCAGCACGGACATCGTCGACACGGGCGCGCCCGTCGGCGAGCCGGACAAAGTAGTCGGGAGCGTGTCTGCGCTTTCGCACCCCGTCGAGAGAGAAGTCCAGCTCAAAGGCTGTGAGCGCAGACTGATCGACTGCTCGGGCTAACGCCCCCACCGCATCCCCGTCTGACCGATCCCCTAGCGGCCCAACTTCGCTGTCACAATCTAGCGTTGGCCCAACTTCAGTGGCAAACGGCCCATCTTCGCTGTCACACGTCAGCCGTAGGGCCCAGGCTCTTGCTGACGAGCGGCACCACGACCTCCGGCCGGACGGTTCCCGGAGGCGCCCGACTCCCTCTTCCGCGTCCGGCCGTTCACGCCACGGGGGAACCTGCACGGCGCCCCGGGCATGCGGCGTCGGGCCCCGGGCGTGCGGCGTCGCCCTGTGCATGCGGCATGGGGCCCCGGGCATGCGGCATGCAGCCTGGGGCGTGCGGGTGGGGCCTGAGGGATGCGGGTGGGGCCTGAGGGATGCGGCGTGGGGCGTGGGGCGTGGGGATCTTCAGTCGGTGCGCTCGGCCGCGCGGAGGGGGCAGCCGGTGCCGACCCGGGAGGTGAGGTCCGAGCGGAGCGCCTCCAGTTCGGCCATGCGCTCGTCGACGATCCGGATCTTGTCCTCGAACAGCGCGGACAGGGCCGCGGCGCTGTCCGGGGCGTCCCGCAGTTCCTTCCCGTGCCGGGCGATCTCCGCCAGGGTGAAACCGAGCGTCTGCGCGGTGCGGATGTAGTCGAGCCAGGTCACCGTCTCCGGCGCGAAGTCCCGGTAGCCGTTGGGCAGCCGGTCGCCCTCGATCAGGCCGGTCCTCTCGTAGAAGCGCAGCGTGTCCTTGGAAACCCCGGTACGTGCGGCCAGTTCTCCGATGCGCATGACTCCCCCGCGGCTCGGTCGGCTTGACCTTGGAGCGTACTCCGCTGTCTAGCGTGGGCGGCGCCCGAACGAGCCCTGCCGAGGAGTCCCGATGAACCCTGCTGCCCCCGCGTACCTGCGCCTCGTCCGCACGAGCGGCTGGTACGACCTGATCGTCACGGCCGGCTTCGCGACGCCCTGGACGTACGCGCTGGTGCACCGCCTCCTGTCCGCCGGCGGCGACGCGGCCGGCTTCGGCACCATGCCCGCGCTCACCCCCATGCAGACCTTGTACGCCAACCTGATGGGCTCGGTCGTGGTGGTCTGGTCCCTGCTGCGGGTCGTACGGCCGCTGCCCCTGCACGGGCTCCTCGACGGCATCGCGCGCGTACTGTTCGCCCTCTGGCAGGCGTATGCGCTGGCGCACGACGGGCCGGCGGTGCTGTGGCCGTTCCTCGTGGTGGAGGTGTCGTTCGGCGTGGCCCAGCTCGCGCCGTGGCTGCGGACGCGGGCGGGCGCCGGCCGGGAATCAGTCCGGCACTCGTGAATTGGCCTTGGGCCGCGGGTCGTCGAAGCCACTAGCGTCGGGTCATGCGCATTCGAATCGTGGACGCCTTCACCGACCGCCCCTTCGCCGGAAACCCGGCCGGGGTCCTGCTCCTCGACGACGTCTTCCCGGACGACGACTGGCTCCAGAACGTCGCCATGGAAGTCAACCACGCCGAGACCGCCTTCGCGCACCGGCTGCCCGAAGGCGGCGAGGCGGACTGGGCGCTGCGCTGGTTCACGCCCGTCGCAGAGGTCGCGATGTGCGGGCACGCCACGCTCGCCACGGCCCATGTCCTGCACACCACCGGAGCCCACCAGGGGCCGGTGCGGTTCGCCACTCGAAGCGGCGTACTGATCGCCACACCCGGCGCGGACGGTTCGGTCACCCTCGACTTTCCGACCGCCCCGCTCACCCCGGTCGAGGTCCCGGCCGGGGTCGCCGAGGCGCTCGGCGCCGAGCCGGTCGCCGCGTTCGACACGGGCCCGGACGTCGGCGACCTGCTGGTGGAGCTGGCGGACGAGAAGACCGTACTCGGGCTCTTCCCCGACCTCAGGGCCCTCGGCGCCTACTCCTCTCGTGGAATCATCGCCACCGCACGCGCCGACGACCCGTCCCGCGGCCACGACTTCGTCTCCCGCTGCTTCTTCCCCAACGTCGGGATCGACGAGGATCCGGTCACCGGCAGCGCCCACACCGCGCTCGCCCCGCACTGGGCCGCCCGCCTCGGCCGCGACGATCTGACCGGGCTCCAGGCCTCCCGCCGCACCGGGCTGGTCCGCACCGCCCTGCGCGGCGAGCGCACGCTGCTCACCGGCCGCGCGGTCACGGTCATCGAGGGCGAGCTGCGCGCCTGACGGCGTCCTCGGGCAGCCGGCCCAGGGACGTGGTTTCTCGGACCGCCGGCTGTCGGCCCACCGTGCCGCGAAGCGAACTGCTCAACCGGCCGGCAGCGGGCCCACAGCCGGCCCACTTCGCCACAAGGCGACCTCCTCAAGCGGCCGGCAGCGGGCCTGCCTTGCCGCGAGGCGTCCTGCTCAAGCGGCCCACATCCGGCCCACTTCGCCACGAGGCGACCTCTTCAGGCCGTCGGCAGCCAGCCCACCTTGCCTGCGAGGAGGGCGTAGCCGACGAACGCGCCGATGTCGAGCAGCGAGTGGGCGACGACCAGGGGGCCGACCCGGCCCCAGCGGCGGTACAGCCAGACGAACACCACGCCCATGACCATGTTGCCGATGAAGCCGCCGATGCCCTGATAGAGGTGGTACGAGCCCCGCAGGACCGCGCTGGCCACCAGTGCGGTCCCCGGCGTCCAGCCCAACTGGCCCAGCCTGCGCAGCAGATAGCCGACGACGATCACCTCTTCGAGGATCGCGTTCTGCATCGCCGAGAGGATCAGCACGGGGTACTTCCACCACACGTCCGGCAGGGCCTCGGGTACGACGGTGAGGTTGAAGCCGAGTCCACGGGCGGCCAGGTAGAAGGCGATGCCGGTACTGCCGATCACGGCCGCGGTGCCGGCTCCCCGGGCCAGGTCGGACCAGGGACGGGTGCGGTCGAAGCCCAGCGTCCGCAGGCCCGTCCCCTCGCGCAGCAGCAGGTGGGCGACGAGGGCCACGGGGACCAGCGCGGTGGCGATGCCGAACAGCTGCCAGGCCAGGTCCAGCCAGGGGCGGCCGGGCGCGGCCGAGGCGTTGAGGGTGGCTGCCTGGTCCTTGAGACCACCCGGCTTGGTGACCGAGCCGATGAAACTGATCAGGGCGGACACCCCGCTCGCCCCGAGCGAGAGCGCGAGCACGAGCAGCGTCTCGTCCCGCAGTATCCGCCGCGGGTCACGCTCCCGCGCCGCGGAATCGGCCACCGAGTCAGCCTCCACCTGTACCCCTGCCTCCAACCGGCTCACGGGCCCTGGCCCGCCTTTGCCCGGCAAGGATCGCAGAAGGACGTACAAGGACGGCACGCGGGACGGACCGAGCACACGACGCCCGGCATCCACGGGCCCAGGGCCGCGGCCCGCAAGCCTGGGCCCACCGCTCAGCCCGCCCAGGGCTCGGTCACCCGGTTGTCACCCGGGTGTCAGCCCAGCCGCGCCGGCTCCGGCAGCCCCACCGGCCACGTATGCACCGGCTCCCCCACATGCATCAGCTCGGCGTACCGCCGTGTCGTGGCCGCGAGCGCCGCTTCCCGGGACAGTCCCTGCTCCAGTGCCCGATGGAACGTGGCCGCCTGCCAGGACGCCCCGTTGACCCGGCGCCGGCAGCGTTCCTCGATCACCCCGAGGTAGAGGTCCCGGTCGGCGGCCTCCACACCCCACGCGTCCAGCCCGGCCGAGGCGAGCGGCAGCAACTCGTCACGCACCAGCGTGACCGCGTCGACCTCGCCCGTTCCGCCGTACCGGCCCCGCCGCGGCCAGACGAAGCGCGCGTCGATGCCGTACCGGCACGCCGCGTCGAAGTTGGCCTCGGCCGCGGCGAACGGCAGCCGGGTCCACACCGGCCGGGACTCCTCGGCGAGGGCCCGGACGAGGCCGTAGTAGAAGGCCGCGTTGGCGATCACGTCGGTGATGGTCGGTCCGGCCGGCAGCACCCGGTTCTCCACCCTGAGATGCGGTACGCCGTCGGCGATGCCGTACACCGGCCGGTTCCAGCGGTAGATCGTGCCGTTGTGCAGGACGAGTTCGGCGAGGCGCGGCACCCCGCCCGACTCCAGCACCTCGAGCGGTTCCTCGGCGTCACAGATCGGCAGCAGGGCCGGGAAGTAGCGCAGGTTCTCCTCGAACAGCTCGTACGCGGAGGTGATCCACCGCTCCCCGAACCAGGTGCGTGGCCGCACGCCCTGCGCCTGCAGCTCCGGCGGCCGGGTGTCGGTGGACTGCAGGAACAGCGGGGGCCGGGACTCCCGCCACAGCTCGTGACCGAAGAGGAACGGCGAGTTCGCGCCGACGGCGATCTGCGCGGCACACGCCACCTGGGCCGCGTTCCACACGTCGGCGAACCGGGCCGGGGTGACCTGCAGGTGCAGTTGTACGGAGGTGCAGGCGGCCTCGGGCACGATGGACTTCGAGGTGCACTCCAGGTGCTCCACGCCGTCGATGTCGAGCCGGAAGTCCTCTCCGCGGGCGGCGACGATCTGGTCGTTGAGCAGGGTGTAGCGGTCGACCTCGGAGAGGTTGGAGGAGACCAGATCGTCCCGGCCGAGCGTGGGCAGGATGCCGATCATCACGATGCCCGCGTCGACTTCGCCGGCTTTCCGGTCGGCGTAGGCGAGCGAGGTGCGCAGTTCTTCGGCGAGCCGGTCGAATACCCGGCCGCCCAGCCGGTGCGGGGCGATGTTGACTTCCAGGTTGAACATGGCGAGCTCTGTCTGGAAGTCCCGGCTCGCGATGCGCTCCAGTACCTGCCCGTTCAACATTTTCGGCATACCATCGGGCCCCGCGAGATTCAATTCGATCTCGACTCCCATGAGGTTCTTGGGACGGTCGAATCGCTTCTCGCGCAGCAGCCGCTCCAGTCCCGTGAGGCACTTCTGGAGCTTTTCACGGTAACGCTGGCGATCGGACAGGTCGAACTGCCCTGCGACGACCTTCTCCCCCATCTAAGTGTCCCTCCTCGGATGGGCGGGCCGACGATCCGGCCGCCGGGCTCCCAAGTCAGGTGGGATGATGCCCAGCCGAAGCGATCGATAACGTCCCCGCGCGAGCCCTCCGCCCGCTACCCTGTCGGAATGTTCCCGGCGGCACATTCACGAGGCATGCCGCACCTCGCATCTTCGGGTGCCCCGCGAGCCTCGTGAAAAACGCCGACGACATTTGGCCGACCGCTACCGGCACGTACACCGAGGTCAGCGGCGGGGCACCTGCCCGGAAATCGGGATGAGTCCCGCAAATCAACGACCGAATTCTGCCTTGCCGGGACCCCCGGAATGGGATAGACGAAACATCGGCCGAACACGCGTCGTATAAACTTCGTCCACAAGGCAGAAGGTTGGCGCCCTAGGTCCCGGTTCCCGCCGCGTTCCTGCCGTCCCGGTTGACGGGCGGCAGACCGAGCCTCACCCTCGTTCACACCCGACCCGGGCCCCCACCTCTCCGGCCTTCCGTGAGCAGACAGCGCCGTCCGCCCCACCCTTCTCGCGCCGCCGCGCCTGTCAAATGAGAGGCGACCCACATGCCGCTGCACGTGCCCCCTGCCCCTGCGCCTGCCCTGCGCTCCGTCCTCACCGCCCTCGGTTCCCCCACCGCGGTCCGTGAGGCGCGTACTCCCTCCCTGCGCGCCGCGCAGGGTCCCGTGACACCAGAGCTCCCGCTGCCGGTCCACGTCCTGGACCGGATAACCGCGCAAGGCATGACCGCGACGCGGCTGGCCGGCTGGCGCTTCCTGATCCGCTGCGGCGATCGGGCGGTTGCCGCGGCAGACACCATGCTCACGCCCGACGGCTGGGCCTTCTCGCACTTCTTCGAGGGCCCGTACGTCGCCTCCACCGAGCGAGCCCTGCAGCAGGCCGAGGCGCTGCAACAGTCGTACCAGGCACGATTGCTGTCCGTGCCCGGTCTCTACATGCTGACGCTGTGGCTGCACGGCGAGTGCGGCGGCGACGGCACCGAGGGCCATCCGGCCGCCGCCGATCTGCTCGTTCCGCTGGCCCCGGCGCCGCCCGGCATCCCGGCGCACCGTCCGTTCCGGGTCGCCGAGCTGCTCCCGGTGCTGACCCATCGGGCGACTCCCCTCCCGCTGCTCGGCTCACCTGCCTGACGGATGCCCGCGTACCCCGCCGCCCGGAAGGGAAGCGGGGTACGCGGGCATTTATGGAGGACAGCGGGACCGTCCCGGCGTGGCATATGCCAAAGGATCTCTTCCGACTCCCACCGACCGGACTAGCCCTTTCCGGTCAGTGCAAACCACCCAAAGGGACAGTGCAGTTGGACTGAACCGTCCGCGCGGGTGACGCGTCATGAACCAGTGAGAAGCGGTGCTGTGAAATCCCTGCGGAATGTCCCGCGGAGGACAACACTGGATTCAGACCGACTCAATCACCACGGGGGACGGACATGATCACGACAGACCGAAAGATCCCGCCCATGTGCCAGCACCAGCCGCCCTGCCCGCCAGCCGAGTCCGCCGACCGGGAGTCCGCCCGCCTCGTGGCGCACCACCCGGAGCAGGGGTGGAGCCTGCTGTGCAACGGCGTCCTGCTCTTCGAGGACACCGGTGAGCTGCTGCCCGACGGCCGCATCATCGCTCCGCACCGCCCGCTCGGTACGGACAGGGTGATGACCGCCGCCTGACCGGAGCACAGTGACCTGAGGGGCCGGCCGCACACACTCGGTGCGCACCGGCCCCGACGCGTACCCCGGGTCGATTGCGAACGGTAGCGGAGCGCCGACCCATCGCTTACCAGCCCGCTGACCTTCCCTTCCGCCCAGGGCGGGCCCACATTCCTGGTCGATTCGTAGCCGGCAACAGGTGGCGGCTTGCAACTGCGTCTGCACGTGCCGACGTTGTCGTCTGCGCGGGCCTTCCGGCGGCCGGGACGACCGGAAGGCCCTCGGGCTTCCTCGCCCGTTGACGCCGGTGCGCTCCAACTTCCCGACGGCATCGCGGAATCCGCTCAGGATGGCGGTGCGCAACCGCCCCGGACCCTCATGAGAAGCAAGCACCTTGTCGCACCATGAACCGATCACGACGCCGAACGGATGCCGTACGCCCTGCCGTGCAGCACGCTGCCTCCCCCACCGGCGACCGCGGCGGGACGGTGCAGGTGCACGGCTGTTTCCCGACCGAACCGCGGCGGGACGGAGCCGGGTCGTCCAGGCGGGCGCGGGGAGCTTCAAGGTGCCGTGGACCGGGTGCGGGGGACGCGAGCGCGGCCGGCCGGGTGCGCAGTGAGGCGCGGGCATGGCGCCCGACCAGCGGCATCGCCGTCCCGGTGGTCGAATCGCCGGTGCAGGAGTGGGATGGAAGAGAGCGAGGACCTTGCATACGGGCACGCCTGCGGGAGTCACCCCCTCGGTGCCCGTGCGGAGCGGGTGGAGTCATGTCCGGTTACGACGTCTCGGCGCTCGCGCGCGTGGTGGTCGGTGTGAGCGGCTCCCTGGGCAGCGTCACCGCCTTGCGGCGGGCCACCTCGCTGGCCCGCCGGCTGGGAGCCGAGCTGTGGCCGGTGCTGGCCTGGGAACCGCCGGGCGGCGATCCCGCGGCACGCCGCACCCCCGGACCCGGCCTGCTGGTCGAGGAGTGCCAACGGCTGGCCAGGCAGCGGCTGGCCGCGGTGCTGGACGAGGTCTTCGGGGCGGAGGGACCGGGGGTGCCGATGCGTGCCTTCGTCGTCCGTGGCGCACCGGGCCGGGCGCTGGTGGCGACCGCCGACCGGGAGAGCGACGTCCTGGTCGTGGGCGCGGGACGGCGCGGACTGCAGCGGGCCTTCTCGGGCCGGGTCTCCCGGCACTGCCTGGCCCACGCCGTGTGCCCGGTCCTGGCGGTGCCCCCGTCACCGCTGGAGTCCGAACTGCTCTCCGTCCACCGCCGCAACGCATGGCATATGCGCATCGACACGCGGGGGCTGTGAGGGACGCCGCGGGCCCACGGCGGGAGAGCGCTGCCGTCCCCTCGAGAACGGTCCCGGGGAGACGGCCCTGGGCGTCCCCGGGAGACGGCCCTGGGCGTGTTCCGGGCATCGGGACCGGCGTGAGCCGACCTCTCGGGTCGAACGCGATGACGCTGGGTGTCCGCCGCCGGCGCACATGCCCTGCGCCCCACCGGGTCACCCGTTCGGCCCCGCATTCGGGGCGACCGCACCTGGCCTCCGCTTCTTCATGCGTCCTGTCCCCTTCCGGGCCATTCTTAACGCAAGCTTGACGCCTCCGGCAGCCTGATCCATGGGCCCCTGCATCACACTCTGCTTACGCTGGTGCGGCCGTCCGCGTGATGGCCGGAAATGAGCTGAGCCGCATCACGAGGAGCACGCCGATGGCCACGACCGAGCGCCCTCCCAGTACCAGCCGCCTGCGCGCCTGGATGCTGGAGGGGCTGTCCGACATGGGCAAGGGCGGTGGCCACACCGGACCGCACGCCGAGCCGGAGCCCGCGCACCAGGGACAGCGCTGGTGGCGAGTGATGTGCCTGACCGGTGTCGACTACTTCTCCACCCTCGGATACCAGCCGGGCATCGCGGCCCTGGCGGCCGGACTGCTCTCCCCGGTGGCGACCATCGTGCTCGTCATCGTGACCCTGGCCGGCGCGCTGCCGGTCTACCGCCGGGTGGCCGACGAGAGCCCGCACGGCGAGGGTTCCATCGCGATGCTGGAACGGCTGCTGTCGTTCTGGCAGGGCAAGCTCTTCGTACTCACCCTGCTGGGCTTCGCGGCGACCGACTTCCTGATCACCATCACGCTCTCGGCCGCCGACGCCTCCACCCACCTGGTGGAGAACCCGCACCTGACGGAAGCCCTGGACGGCAAGCAGGTGCTGATCACGCTGTTCCTCGTGGCGCTGCTGGGCGCGGTGTTCCTCAAGGGCTTCCTGGAGGCGATCGGCGTCGCGGTCGCGCTGGTCGGCATCTACCTCGCGCTCAACCTCGTCGTCGTGATCGTCGGCCTGTGGCACGTCGCCACGGCCGGGCACGTGATCACCGACTGGAGCAGTGCCCTGACCACGGAGCACGGGAACGTCTTCGTGATGATCGGCGTCGCGCTGATCGTCTTCCCGAAACTCGCCCTCGGCCTGTCCGGCTTCGAGACCGGTGTCGCCGTCATGCCGCACGTCCAGGGCGACCCCGGCGACACCGCCGAGCGGCCCGCAGGCCGGATCCGGGACACCAAGAAGCTCCTGACCACGGCCGCGCTCATCATGAGCTGCTTCCTGATCGCCACCAGCTTCATCACCACGCTGCTGATCCCGGAGAAGGAGTTCAAGACGGGCGGCGAGGCCAACGGCCGTGCGCTCGCCTACCTCGCGCACGAGTACCTGGGCAACATCTTCGGCACGGTGTACGACGTCGCGACCATCGCCATCCTGTGGTTCGCGGGCGCCTCCGCCATGGCGGGTCTGCTCAACCTGATGCCGCGCTATCTCCCCCGGTACGGCATGGCACCGCACTGGGCGCGCGCGGTACGCCCGATGGTCATCGTCTTCACGCTGATCGCGTTCCTGGTGACCTGGATCTTCGACGCCAATGTCGACAAGCAGGGCGGCGCCTACGCGACCGGTGTGCTGGTGCTGATCAGCTCGGCCGCGATCGCGGTGACCATCGCCGCGCGCAAGGCGGGGCAGCGCGGCTGGACCATCGCGTTCGCGGTCATCTCGGCGGTGTTCCTCTACACGACCGTGGTGAACGTGATCGAGCGCCCGGACGGTGTGAAGATCGGTGCCTGCTTCATCGCGGGCATCATCATGGTCTCCCTGCTGTCCCGGCTGGCCCGGGCCTTCGAGCTGCGCGTGACCAGTGTGACGCTCGACCCGTTGGCGGAACGATTCATCCGGGACATGGCCAGCCGGAAGATACGGTTCATCGCCAATGAGCCGGACCGGCGCGACAAGGCCGAGTACCGCGACAAGCTCGAACAGATCCGCGCCGACAACGACATGCCGGAGCAGGAGGATTTCGTCTTCGTCGAGGTCACGGTCACCGACCCGTCCGAGTTCGAGGCGGGCCTGACCGTACGCGGCGAGGTCATGCACGGCCGCTACCGGGTACTGACCCTGGAGTCCGCCTCCATCCCGAACGCCCTCGCCGCGCTGCTCCTGCACGTCCGTGACGTCACGGGCTGCACCCCGCACATCTACTTCGAGTGGACCGAGGGCAGCCCGTTCGCCAACTTCCTGCGCTTCTTCCTCTTCGGCCAGGGCGAGGTCGCCCCGGTCACCCGCGAGGTGCTCCGCGAGGCCGAACCCGACCCGGCGCGCCGACCGCGGGTGCACACCGGGTGAAGACGCGCCCGCTGCGCGGCCCCCGCGTCCGCGGTTCCCGGAGCATGGCCCTATCGTGACCGGCATGCAGTCCTACACGATCGGCCAGGCCGCGCGGCTGCTCGGCGTCAGCCCCGACACCGCCCGCCGTTGGGCCGACGCCGGCCGGGTGGCCACTCACCGCGACGACTCCGGGCGGCGCCTCATCGACGGCAGGGATCTCGCCGCGTTCTCGGTCGAGCTGGCCAAGGGAGGTGCCGGCGAGGAGGACGCCTCGCACACCTCCGTCCGCAACGCCTTCCCCGGCATCGTCACCGCCATCAAGCTCGGTGACGTCGCCGCCCAGGTGGAGATCCAGGCCGGCCCGCACCGGCTGGTCTCGCTGCTGACCCGGGAAGCCGTCGAGGAGCTGGGCCTGGAGGTCGGCATGGAGGCCACCGCGCGCGTGAAGTCCACCAACGTGCACATCGACCGCCCCTGACCCGACGGGACGCCGTCCCCCCGGCCGAACTGCGCCGCCGGAACACTTGCACCACTCCGGGCGAAAGCCGGAGAGACCCGGATGCACCGCTCCGGGCGAAAGCCGGAGCGACCCGGACCCGCGCGTACCGGCCTCACCCTTTCCTCGCACTACGGTGAGGGCCCATGACCCTGAGCATCCGCAACCAGCTCCCCGGCACCATCACCGAAGTGCATCCCGGCGAAGTCATGGCCACTGTCAAGGTCCGGCTGGACGGCGGCCGGGAGCTCACGGCCGCCGTCACCCGGGAGGCCGTCGAGCAGCTCGCCCTCGCTCCCGGCACCACCGTCCGCGCGCTGGTGAAGTCGACCGAGGTCTCCCTCGCGACCAGCCGTGTCGAGGGCCTGTCGATCCGCAACCAGCTCCCCGGCACCATCACCCACCTCACCACCGGCGAGGCCATGGCCTCGGTGAAGGTCACCATGGAAGGCGGCGAACTCACCGCCGTGATCACCAAGGACGCGGCCGGTGACCTCGGCCTGTTCGTGGGCTCCGACGTCATCGCCCTGATCAAGGCGACCGAGGTGTCCCTGGCGACGGTGTAGGAAGCAGGAACGCAGCGCTTCGGGAACGGCTGAGGGCCCCGTCCGTGGCACGGACGGGGCCCTCAGCCCTGCTTCGCTCAGTCCTCGTACGCGTCCAGCGGCGGGCAGGAACACACCAGGTTGCGGTCGCCGAAGGCCTGGTCGATGCGGCGCACCGGCGGCCAGTACTTGTCGGCGGCCGAGACACCGGCCGGGAAGACGGCCTCCTCGCGGCTGTAGGCGTGCTTCCACTCATCACCGAGCGCGGCGGCGGTGTGCGGGGCGTTGCGCAGCGGGTTGTCCTCCGCGGGCCACTCACCCGCGCCGACCTTCTCGATCTCCGCGCGGATGGCGATCATCGCGTCGCAGAACCGGTCCAGCTCGGTGATGTCCTCGGACTCGGTCGGTTCGATCATCAGCGTGCCGGCCACCGGGAAGGACATGGTCGGCGCGTGGAAGCCGTAGTCGATCAGGCGCTTGGCCACATCGTCCACGCTCACGCCGGTCGCCTTGGTCAGCGGGCGCAGGTCGATGATGCACTCGTGCGCGACCAGGCCGCCGGGGCCGGTGTAGAGCACCGGGTAGTGCGGCTCCAGGCGCTTGGCGACGTAGTTCGCCGACAGCACGGCCACCTGCGTGGCGCGCTTCAGGCCTTCGCCGCCCATGAGGCGGACGTACGCCCACGAGATCGGCAGGATGCCCGCGGAGCCCCAGGGGGCCGCCGAGATCGGGCCGACGCCCGTCTCCGGGCCGGCCTCCGGCTGCAGCGGGTGGTTCGGCAGGTACGGCGCCAGGTGCGACCGTACGGCCACCGGCCCGACGCCCGGACCGCCACCGCCGTGCGGGATGCAGAACGTCTTGTGCAGGTTCAGGTGGGAGACGTCACCGCCGAAGTGGCCCGGCTTGGCCAGGCCGACCAGGGCGTTCAGGTTGGCGCCGTCGACGTACACCTGGCCGCCGGCGTCGTGCACCTGGGCGCAGATGTCGGCGACGTGCTCCTCGAACACACCGTGCGTCGACGGGTAGGTGATCATCAGCACGGCCAGCTCGTCGCGGTACTGCTCGATCTTCGCGCGCAGGTCCTCGACGTCGATCTCGCCGTCCTCGGCGGTCTTCACGACGACGACCTTCATGCCGGCCATCACGGCGCTGGCCGCGTTGGTGCCGTGCGCGGAGGACGGGATCAGGCAGACGGTGCGCTGCTCGTCACCGTTGGCCCGGTGGTAGCCGCGGACGGCCAGCAGACCGGCCAGCTCGCCCTGCGAACCGGCGTTCGGCTGCAGGGAGACCTTGTCGTAGCCGGTGGCCTCGGCGAGACGTTCCTCCAGCTCATGGATGAGCGTGAGGTAGCCCTCGGCCTGCTCGGCGGGCGCGAACGGGTGCAGCTGGCCGAACTCGGGCCAGGTGACCGGCTCCATCTCCGTGGTCGCGTTGAGCTTCATCGTGCAGGAGCCCAGCGGGATCATGCCGCGGTCGAGCGCGTAGTCGCGGTCGGCCAGCTTGCGCAGGTAGCGCAGCATCGCGGTCTCGGAACGGTGCTGCTGGAAGACCGGGTGGGTCATGTACTCGTCGGAGCGGAGCAGCGCCTCGGGCAGCGTGTCCGCGGCGGACGCGTCCAGCGCCTCGATGTCACCCTCGACACCGAAGGCGGCGAAGACGGCTTCGAGCTGGGCCCGGTTGGTGGTCTCGTCGCAGGCCGCCGAGACGTGGTCGGCATCGACGAGCCGCAGGTTGACCCCGTTCTCCCGCGCTGCGGCGACGACCTCGGCAGCCTTGCCGGGCACGCGCGCGGTGACCGTGTCGAAGAACGCGCCGTGGACGATCTCGACGCCACCGGCCCGCAGGCCCTCGGCGAGGATCGTGGCATAGCGGTGGGTGCGGCGGGCGATGGTCCGCAAGCCCTCCGCACCGTGGTAGACGGCGTACATGCCGGCCATCACGGCGAGCAGCACCTGCGCGGTGCAGATGTTGCTGGTCGCCTTCTCCCGGCGGATGTGCTGCTCACGGGTCTGCAGCGCGAGCCGGTACGCCTTGTTCCCGTCGGCGTCGACGGAGACGCCGACGAGCCGCCCGGGCAGGCTGCGGGCGAACTTCTCGTGCACGGCCATGTAACCGGCGTGCGGACCGCCGAAGCCCATCGGTACACCGAAGCGCTGGGTCGTACCGACGGCGATGTCGGCACCCAGCTCCCCCGGGGAGGTCAGCAGGGTCAGCGCCAGCAGATCGGCGGCGACCGTCACCAGGGCACCCAGCTCGTGCGCCTGGTCGATGACCGGCTTGATGTCCCGGACGGCACCGGAGGCGCCCGGGTATTGGATCAGCACACCGTTGATCTCGCGCTCGGCGACCTCGGCCGGGATGCCGTCGCTGAGGTCGGCGACGACGACCTCCACGCCGGTCGGCTCGGCTCGCGTCTCGATGACGGCGATGGTCTGCGGCAGCGCGTCCGCGTCGACCAGGAACAGGCCCTTCTTGTTCTTGCCCATGCGCCGGGACAGCGCCATCGCCTCGGCCGCGGCCGTGCCCTCGTCCAGGAGCGAGGCACCGGAGGTGGGCAGACCGGCGAGGTCGGCGACCACGGTCTGGAAGTTCAGCAGGGCTTCGAGCCGCCCCTGGGAGATCTCCGGCTGGTACGGCGTGTAGGCCGTGTACCAGGCCGGGTTCTCCATGACGTTGCGCAGGATGACCGGGGGCGTGAACGTGCCGTGGTAACCGAGACCGATCATGGAGCCGAGGACCTGGTTGCGGTCGGCGAGCGAGCGCAGCTCGGCGAGCACCTCGGCCTCGGTGCGGGCGCCCGGCAGGTCGAGGGCGTCGGCGTTCTTGATCACATCCGGGACGGCGGCGGCGGTCAGCTCGTCGAGCGAGCCGTAACCGACCTGGGCGAGCATCTTCGCCCGCGCCTCCTGGTCGGGCCCGATGTGGCGCTGCTCGAACGGAATGCCCGCTTCGAGCTCGGAGAGCGGGGTGCGATGGGCGGTCATTGCGGAGGCCTCCTGGTCTGACGCGACCTTCGAGGGGCACCCCGGTACGGATACCCCGACGGCCTCCCCCTCTGTCATCTCAACCTGAGAGCTTCACCGGACACCCGCGGGCGCCGGCTTTCACCGTCGGTGAGAGCGGAAGCCGTCGACATCCGCTCTGCTTTCCAGAGTGACCTCGTCCGTGCGGTACGTGAGCCTGAGAGATTCCGGGGAGGATTTGCTCCTTCGGCGCCTCCGAGGTGATCGGAGGACTCTCCCGCACGGGGTCAGCAGCCGCTGTCAGCCTACCAGCGAGGTCAACGCCCGGGCCCTCGAGTGGCCGCCTCCTTGAATGTGCTCTTTTGTAGTGCTTACGGATGAGTTGCGACCACGTGGAGGGAGAGGGACCGTGCAGACCGACATCGATCCGCGCAACCTGATCGGCCGCAAGGCGTTCGACCGCAATGGCACCAAGATCGGCACCATCGACGAGGTGTATCTCGACGACGCGACCGGCGTGCCCGAGTGGGCGGCCATACGCACCGGCCTGTTCTCGCGGGACGCCTTCGTCCCTCTGGAACCCAGCGAACTCGTCGAAGGCACCCTCCACGTCCCCTTCGACCGCGCCTTGATCAAGGACGCCCCCGACTTCGGCGTGGGCCGCCACCTCTCTCCCGAACAGGAACTCCAGCTCTACCACCACTATGGCCTCGACGTGGCCTCACCCCCCACGGTCCCTGACCACGACTTCGGCAAACTGGCCGGCTCCGAAGAATCCTGACCCTCCCCCCCCCGGCCACCACCGACAACCTCCCCTCCCACCACCGACAACCTCCCCTCCCACCACCGACAACCTCCCCTCCCACCACCGACAACCTCCCCTCCCACCGCCTCCCGTCTCCCGCGTCTGCCACCGGCGCCTCCGCGGTTCCCTGGCCTATGCAGGCGACCGGCGCCTCCACAGACCCGTGGCCCCGTCTGTGACCTCAGCCTCGGCAGTCTCTCGGTCCTCCTCCGGTACCTCAGCCCCGGCACCCGTCCGCCTTACGCGGGCGGCCTGCTCCTCGGCCGTCTCCTGGTCCGGGTCCCCGGTCCGGTCCTCGGGCGGACGGTGGTCGACGTCCGCCGCCCGGGGGCCGCCCGAGGCATCCGGGGTCCGGGGCGGAGCCCCGTGGCGGTCACTGTTCGACGGGCCGAGACGGGTGGGTGGGTGGGCGAGGTCGGCAGCCGCAACCAACGGCAACGGCTCAGCCGACTCCAGCGCAGGATCGCCGACGAAGAACGTCCGCACACGCCCCGGCTCGGACTGCGGCGTCTCGAACCGCACGGTGACCCGCCCCAGCCCGCTCCCCTGCACCCACCCAGCGCCCCACTCGGCGTGCCGCACGTCCTGCCCGGCCCGCCACTGCCGCTCGGCCGGCTCCGGCCGCTCCACCGGAGCCTCGGGCGCGGCCTCGTCGGCCGGATCCGCGGCCCGCTCCCCGGCCGCCTGCGCGAACAGGTCCTCCTGCGTGTAGTCGGCGAGCCCGGACACCCCCACCCCGAGCAGCCGCACCCCACCGGTGGTGTCCACGGCTTCCAGCAACCGCGCGGCCGCCTCCCGGATGACCGCCGGATCGTCCGTGGGCCCCCGGAGCGTCTCGGAGCGGGTCAGCGTCGAGAAGTCGTACCGCCGCACCTTCAGCACTATGGTGCGCCCGGACAGCCCGGCCCCACGCAGCCGCCGCACGCACCGGTCGGCCAGCCGCTGTACCTCCAGACCGACCCGCAGCCGGTCGTGGATGTCCACGTCGTACGTGTCCTCCACCGACACGGACTTGGCCTCCCGCTCGGCCACCACGGGCCGCTCGTCCCGCGCCAGAGCCATCGCGTACAGGGCGTGCCCGTGTGCCTTGCCCAGCAGCCGGACCAGTTCGTCCTCGCCCGCCTCGGCCAGCTCCTCGACCGTGGTGATCCCTGCCCTGCGCAGGTGGTCCCCGGTGGCCGGCCCCACCCCCGGCAGGGTCCGCACCGACATCGGCCCCAGCAGCGCCCGCTCGGTCCCCGGTTCTATCACCACCAGGCCATCCGGCTTGGCCTGCTCCGACGCGATCTTCGCGAGCATCTTGGAGGCGGCGAGCCCCACCGACCCGGTGAGCCCGGTGACCGCCCGGATGTCGGCGCGCAGCCGCACCCCGGCCTGCCGCGCCGACTCCTCGTCCCAGGCCGTCCCCCCGGCCTCCAGGTCCACGAACGCCTCGTCCAGGCTCAGCGGCTCCACCAGCGGTGACAGCTCCCGCAGCAGCGCCATCACCTGCTCGCTGATCTCCCGGTACAGGGTGAAGCGCGGCACCAGATAGGCGGCGTTGGGTGCGAGCCGGCGGGCCTGCGCCATGGGCATCGCCGAGTGGACCCCGAACACCCGTGCCTCGTACGACGCGGTGGCCACCACCCCGCGTGGTCCGAGCCCGCCCACGACGACCGCCTTGCCGCGCAGGCTCGGCTTGGATGCCTGCTCCACCGAGGCGAAGAAGGCATCCATGTCGAGATGCAGGATCGTGGGCGCGTTTCTCACATCTCCGATGCTGCACCACGGCACTGACAATGCAGTGGCGCCGCGGGGCGCCGCAGCGGTTCCGGAGGTCAGACCGCCCGGTTGCGGCGCCGCGCCAGCTCGTCAGCGGGGTTGTGCCCGACGAGGGTCTCGCCGGTGTCGATGCGCTCGCCGTGCAGCTGGGAGAGGGCGCTTTCCACGTCCCGCCACACCACGCCGACAGCGATCCCGAAGATGCCCTGTCCGCCCTGGAGCAGGGCGTGGACCTCGTCCGGCGAGGTGCACTCGTACACCGTGGCACCGTCGCTCATCAGCGTCATCCGCTCCAGGTCGCGGAAACCGCGTTCCCTGAGGTGCTGGACGGCCGTGCGGATGTTCTGCAGCGACACCCCGGTGTCCAGGAAGCGCTTCACGATCTTCAGGACGACGACGTCCCGGAAGCTGTACAGACGCTGTGTGCCGGACCCGTAGGCGGGCCGCACACTGGGCTCCACGAGGCCGGTGCGGGCCCAGTAGTCGAGCTGCCGGTAGGTGATGCCGGCAGCCGCGCAGGCGGTGGGCCCGCGGTAGCCGATCTCCTCGGACGTCATGGACGCCACCCCTCCGCCGTTCGGCACCGCTGTCGGCAACTGCGGGGCGCGATCGACCGCGCCGCCGGGATGGGAGACTCCCCCGCTCGAGCGCAGCCGAGAACTCGGGGGCGGGTACGGACCGCTCTCCCCCAAACTGCGTCCGGGGGCACCCCCAGCCGTACCGTCGCCGCTGGTTCTCACGCCGACCTCCGTCCTTGACCTGCCTTCTCGACGGTAGGCAGTCACCAGGGGTGCGTCAACGATCGCCACACTCGGCACGCCGAGTGATAATCACCCTAGGAGTGGTTTCCCGTGTCCCACCGCGGGGAAAGGCTAGCCGAATGCGCTGGCGGGGGGCCGTAGGACGCTCTCACTGGCCGGAGGCAATTGCCGGGGAACGGACCGCGCGAAGCCGCCCGCGTCCCGGCGGAACGCCGGGTGCGGCGGCGCCGGCCCGGCGTCTCACTGGCTGCTGGTTCCGAAGTCCTCGGGCGAGATCTGGTCGAGGAACTCGCGGAACTTCTCCACCTCGTCCTCCTGCTCGTCCGGAATGGCGATGCCCGCGTCGTCCAGCACCGTGTCACTGCCGTAGATCGGCGTTCCGGTGCGCAAAGCCAGCGCTATGGCATCGGAGGGCCGGGCACTGACCTCGACCCCGCTGGCGAACACCAGCTCCGCGTAGAAGACGCCTTCCCGCAGATCGGTGATGCGCACTTCGGTCAGCTCCTGGCCGACGGCCTCCAGCACGTCCTTGAACAGGTCGTGGGTCAGCGGTCGCGCGGGGGCCATGCCCTGCTGGGCGAAGGCGATCGCCGTAGCCTCCCCCGGCCCGATCCAGATGGGGAGGTAACGGTCGCCCCCCACTTCGCGCAGGAGCACGATCGGTTGGTTGGAGGGCATTTCGACCCGGACACCTACGACATCGAGCTCGTTCACACAGCAACCCTAGGCCGTGGTCGGGACGTTTGGGTAGTCGGGCCGGGAACAGGTGCCCGATCCGGCCGCTCCGGGACCTTCCGGGTCAGGGCAGCCGCACGCCCAGAGCGGTCTTCACCAGAGCGGCGTGCAGCTTCACCGTGAGCGCCGCCAGTTCCTTCGTACGGGCCTCGGCCAAGGCCCTGGTCTGCGGGTTGCGGTGGCGCTTGAGCGGGGCCACCACCTGGTCGACCAGCCCTGCCTCACGGTCGGCGGCGGCCTTCATCACCCGAAGGTGGCGCGGCTCGATCCCGAACCGGCCCAGCTCGGCGACGAGCGCGGCCACGGTGACCGCCTCGGCGTCGTACGCCCCGTCCTCCAGGGGAGCGACGAGCCCGTAGGACTCCCACTCTTTCAGCTCACCCTCGCCGATGTCCGCGGCGGCCAGCAGCTCGGCCCTGCCGATTCTGGCCACCGTGGGCCCCTCCACGGGCGCCGGCACGTCGTCCGGGCTGCGCTGGCGCCCGACCAGGGGCAGCGCGACGGCCTCACCCCGCTCCATGGCGTCCAGGTGCTCGCGGATCACCTTGAGCGGCAGGTAGTGGTCCCGCTGCATCCGCAGGACGTGGCCGAGGCGCTCGACGTCCCGGGCACTGAACTTCCGGTACCCCGACGGGGTCCGCTGCGGCTCGATGAGCCCCTCCGACTCCAGGAAGCGGATCTTGGAGATGGTGACTTCGGGGAACTCGTCGCGCAGCACGTTCAGCACCGTGCCGATGCTCATCAGCCCACTGTCCCTGGCGGCGGTACCGCTTCCGGCACCGCCGCTCGGTGTTTGAAGCATGGACCTTCCCTGGGGGTGCCCCCGGACGCAGTCCGGGGGCGGGTCAGATGCCCTGCCGGCTGGCGTAGAACACCAGCCGGTACTTACCGATCTGCACCTCGTCACCGTTCGCCAGGGCGACCTGATCGATGCGCTCGCGGTTGACGTACGTGCCGTTCAGGCTGCCCACGTCGGCCACCGTGAAGGAGCCGTCCGGGGAGCGCCGGAACTCCACGTGCCGCCGGGAGACCGTCACGTCGTCCAGGAAGATGTCGCTCTGCGGGTGACGGCCGGCCGTGGTCAGGTCGCTGTCCAGCAGGAAGCGGCTGCCCGAGTTCGGCCCGCGGCGCACCACCAGCAGCGCCGAGCCCATCGGCAGCGCGTCCACCGCGGCCTGCGCCTCCGGCGACAGCATCGGCATCTGCGTCTGCCCGGTGACCTCGGAGTCGTAGGCCTCGAGGCCGGAGATCGAGATCGTGGACGTCGTCTCGGAGGCCCGCTCGGGCGCCACCCCGGGGCGCAGCGGCGCCCCGCAGTTGGAGCAGAACCGGGCGCTCTCCGCATTCCGGTTACCGCACCTCGTACACACCAGGACCGACATGGACGGATCCTCCTGCCGCGGCTGCCCCGCCGGGGCGTTGAACGCGTACGGACCGGAGGCAAACCCTCCACCCGTACCTGAGGTTGACGGTTGCCCGAAACCTATGCCTCCGGACTGGGCAGGGTCAACAGACGCCGCGCCCTGACCACCGGAAATGTCACCGCCCGGACCAGCGACCTGGTCCCGGAACAGCGGGCGCTGGCCCTCCGCGTCAGGCTGTGCGCGATGGCGAGCGGTCGCGTTGTCGCTACCCTCTCGCGCGCTCTTGCCGAACAACTTCGCAAACAACTTCACGGGCGATTCCCCTTGACCGAAACAGACCCGCCCGTGGGGCAGGACGAACCCTGATTGCCTACACCGGCCGAGCCGGACACTCTCACAACGTCCGTATGCACCAGACAGTTTCCACCACGCACCACCCCTTCGGTGCGCCGACCCCCCGCAACCTCATGCCCCTGCCGGACGGGCCCCATGCACCGCCGGTTCACCGGGAGGACGACCGAGCGTAGTCAGGCCGCTTCGCCTGTCGCAAGGCGTCCACGACGATCTTGTCCGACCGCTCCACGGCCACCGTGGCCTGCTCCTTCTCCAAGGTCTGCACCACGCCTCCTGGGATGTTCAGCGCCGGTTCGAGGTCCTGCGGCTTGCCGATGACCTTGAAACGAAAGGGGGCGTTGATCTTGTTCCCGTCGACGCTCACAGACTTGCCGGAGCCGGTGAAGTAGGTGCCTGCCACCACCCGGACCCCATTGACCTGGATCGCCTCGGCGCCGGCCGCGCGCAACTCCTGGATCGCGTCGAGCAGCATGTCCGCCTGGACCGTCCCCTTCGTGTCCTCGATCGTCATGGTGATGCCGGGACCCTGCGCTCCCACGGTGCCCGCCAGGATGCCGAGTTGCTTCTCCTTCTCGGCAGTCTGCTTGCGCGCCTCCGCGGCTTGGTCGGAGCTGCTCTGCAACTCCTGACGCTGCTTTTCGAGTCCCTGCTTCTCGTCCTCAAGACGCTGAGTTCGCGAATCCAGTTCATCGAGGATGCGCACAAGATCTTCCTGACGTGCGCCGCGCAGCGCACTGTCCGTGTCGCTGTTGGACGCCACCTGTACGGCCAGGCCGAAGCCCAGGCCGAACAGCAGCAGCGCGACGATGAGTTGGGCCCGCGTGAAGCGGGGCGGCCACAGGCCCTGGACCAGCCGCTGCCGGCCGGTCAGCGGCGGCTGGACCTGCTCCCCGGCCGTCTGCCCGGCTTCCGGCGCGGGCGGGGACACCTCGGCCGGCAGTTCCCTGCGCAGCCTGTTCTCGGGCTGGTCGGTCCGGTTCTCGGGCTGGTCGGTCCGGCCGTTGCGGTCGTTCTGCTCGCTCATGGTGTCACGCCCGGAAGACGTGCCGTCGGATCGCCGCGGCGTTGGAGAAGATGCGGATGCCCAGGACGACGACGACACCCGTGGACAGCTGTGCGCCCACGCCCAACTTGTCGCCCAGGAAGACGATCAGCGCGGCCACGACCACGTTGGACAGGAACGACACCACGAAGACCTTGTCGTCGAAGATGCCGTCCAGCATGGCACGCAGACCGCCGAAGACGGCGTCCAGCGCCGCGACGACGGCGATCGGCAGATAAGGCTCGACGACCGCCGGAACCTCGGGCCGGACCAACAGGCCGGCCACGACTCCCACGACGAGGCCCAGTACGGCGATCACGATGTGCCCTTCTCAGTCTTCTCGGTCTTCTCAGTGCTCGGCTGTGCTGTACGTACGATCACACTGGGTGCGGCGGGCAGCCGGACGTCGCCCTCCACGGAGATGGTGGCGCGGATGCCGTAGTTCTCTTCCAGAGCATGCAGATACAGGCCGTCGGCACTGTTCTGGAACCTGGTGCTCAGCCTCTCCCCGTCGCCCACCGCCAGCACGGTGTACGGCGGCACCAGTGGCCTGTTGTCGACCAGTATGGCGTCACCCGCGGCCCTGATCGCGGACAGGGCGGTCAGCCGCTGCCCGTTGATGGAGACCGCCTCGGCCCCCGAGGCCCACAGCCCGTTGACCACGCGCTGCATGTCCCGGTCACGCACCCGGCCGGTGTCGGAGAACCCCGAGGTCTCCCGCGGATGGCCGCCGCCACCCCCGCCGCCGGCCTCCTTGGCGTCGTTCACGACGAGCTTCACCCCGGGACCGTGCACCGCGGTGGCCCCCGACAGCAGGCCCACGAGGTCCGCCTCGGCACCGCCACCGCTGGCCTTCAGGGCCGCCCGCTGGCGCGCGCCGACGTCGTCGCGCAGTTCGTCGACCGTACCCTCGAGCTTGTCCGCGTCCTCGGTCTCGCCGTCGATGCGGTCGATCAGCTCCTGGCGCTCCTTGGCCACGACGGGCGCCGCCACCCGTGCCTGCGCCGCTCCGACGGTCACCACCAGCGCCGCGAGCACGAGACCTGCGGCCAGGCCCAGCTTCGCCCGGAGCGTCTTCGGCAGACCGCCCTCACCCCGGGCCTTCTTCCGGGCGGCGGCCTCGGCGTACCCGTCGTCGAGGCTGTGGTCCATGACGTTGGTGATCAACGACATGGAGGCGTCCGGGCGCTGCGGCCGCGCGGGGCTGCTCCGAACGGGGGGTTGCTGCGGCATGCCGCACATCGTCGCATGTCGCGAGCACTACCTCCGAACGGCCCCACCGGCGTGCCGGACAGGCCCCCTTGGGGGACACTTGTCCGGCACGCACGCGTGCAGCGGCTTTTGCCGTTCCGAGCCGCCGGATGTTACCGGCCGGCGCTGTCCACGACCGCCGACCACTCGTCCAGCAGGGCCTGCGCGGATGCGTCGTCAGGCCCCTCTGCCCACAGATGCGTGACCGCCTCGGCGGGGTCGGGCAGCACCATCACCCAGCGCCCATCGGTCTCCACGACCCGCACCCCGTCGGTCGTGTCGACAAATCGATCTCCCGCGGCCTCGACCACCCGCCGCATCACCAGGCCCTTGACGGCCCAGGGAGTCGCCAGGTCCCGCTTGAGGACATGGGCGCGCGGGATGCGGGCGTCGATCTGGCTCAGCGTGAGCTGCGTGCGGGCCACCAGCCCGATGAGCCGTACGAAGGCCGCCGTGCCGTCGTAGACCCCGCTGAACTCCGGGACGATGAAGCCGCCCTTGCCGTCACCACCGAAGATGGTGCCCTCCTCGCGCCCCACGCGCGTGAGGTCGTCGGGCGAGGTGGTGGTCCACTCGACCTGGGTACCGTGGTACGCGGCCACCTGTTCGGCGATCCGGGTCGTGGTCACCGGCAGCGCCACGCGCCCGCTGCGCCGCTCGGCGGCCACCAGATCCAGCATCACCAGCAGCGCCCGGTCGTCCTCGATGATCCGGCCCTTCTCGTCCACGAGCGACAGCCGCTCGCCGACGGGGTCGAACCGCACGCCGAACGCGGCACCGGAGGAGGCCACGATCTCCCCGAGCCGCACCAGCCCGTTCCGCCGCATCTCGGCCGTCTCCGTGGGCCTGGACTCGTCGAGACCGGGGTTGATGGTCAGCGAGTCCACCCCGAGCTTGCCCAGCAGGCTGGGCAGCACGAGACCGGCACTGCCGTTCGAGGCGTCCACGACCACCTTGAGACCGGCTTCCGCTATTCCCGTCGTGTCGACGTTCCGCAGCAGCGATCCTGTGTACGAGTCGAAGACGCTCGCCGGGAAGTACAGGTCGCCGATCTCGCCGGGGAACGCCCGCCGGTACTCCTGCCGCGCGAACACCCGGTCCAGCTTCCGCTGGCTGCCCTGCGACAGGTCCGCGCCCTGCCCGTCGAAGAACATGATGTCGACCGAGTCCGGGACACCGGGCGAGGTACGGATCATGATGCCGCCGGCGCTGCCGCGCGCGGTCTGCTGCCGGGCCACGGGCAGCGGTACGTTCTCCAGGTCGCGTACGTCGATGGCGCTCGCCTGGAGCGCGGAGATCACCGCACGCTTGAGCGCGCGCGCACCTCTGGAGTGGTCGCGGGCGGTGGTGACGGTGGAGCCCTTCTTCAGGGTCGTCGCGTAGGCCCCGGCGAGCCGCACCGCCAGTTCAGGCGTGATCTCCACGTTCAGGATGCCGGAGACACCACGGGCGCCGAACAGATTGGCCTGGCCCCTGGACTCCCAGATCACTGAGGTGTTGACGAAAGCGCCGGCCTCGATGGTCTTGAACGGGTACACACGGACGTTGCCCTGAACGATCGATTCTTCACCGATCAGGCACTCGTCACCGATGACGGCGCCGTCCTCGATCCGGGCGGCGCGCATGATGTCGGTGTTCTTGCCGACGACGCAGCCGCGCAGATTGCTGTGCTGCCCGATGTACACGTTGTCGTGCACGACGGCCCTGTGCAGGAAGGCGCCGCCCTTCACGACGACGTTCGATCCGACGACCGTGTGCTCGCGGATCTCCGCGCCGGCCTCCACCTTCGCGTAGTCGCCGATGTACAGCGGCCCGCGCAGCACGGCGTCGGGGTGCACTTCGGCGCCCTCGGCGACCCAGACCCCCGGCGAGATCTCGAAGCCGTCGATGTCGACGTTGACCTTGCCTTCGAGAACATCGGCCTGGGCCTTCACATAGCTCTCGTGCGTGCCGACGTCCTCCCAGTAGCCCTCGGCGACATAGCCGTAGATCGGCTTGCCTTCCTTCATCAGCTGCGGGAAGACATCACCGGACCAGTCGACCGGAACGTCGGCCTCGACGTAGTTGAAGACCTCGGGCTCCATGACATAGATGCCCGTGTTGACCGTGTCCGAGAAGACCTGCCCCCAGGTCGGCTTCTCCAGGAAGCGTTCGACCTTTCCTTCTTCGTCGACGATGGTGATGCCGAACTCCAGGGGATTGGGCACACGGGTCAGACAGACCGTGACCAGCGCGCCCTTCTCCTTGTGGAAATTGATCAGATCGGTGAGGTCGAAGTCGGTCAGCGCATCGCCGGAGATCACAAGGAAGGCATCGTCCTTCAACGCCTCCTCGGCGTTCTTGACGCTTCCGGCGGTACCGAGTGGCTTCTCCTCATTGGCATAGGTGAGCTCCATGCCGAGCTCTTCGCCGTCACCGAAGTAGTTCTTGACGAGCGATGCCAGGAACTGCACGGTGACAACGGTCTCGGTGAGCCCGTGCCTTTTCAGCAGCCGTAGCACGTGCTCCATGATCGGGCGGTTCACCACGGGCAGGAGCGGCTTGGGCATGCTAGAGGTCATGGGGCGCAGGCGCGTGCCTTCGCCACCGGCCATCACGACGGCCTTCATGTCGGAAGCGTCCTCCTCCAAGAGACGACGGTCTAGCCGACTTCACCCGTCCAGATTGTCCCGCACTTTTCCACCACGGGCCATCGAGGAGTTGAGGGCACGGACAATCGCCGAGCTCAATCGGCCATGGCGTCCGCCCGAACCAATCGGCGGACCTGTACCACGTAAAGCACTCCTGCCCACCAGTAGAGGGTTGTACCCCACCCGGCGAACGCCCATCCGAAGACGGCGGCGAGCGACGCGATCCAATCGCTGCCGTCACTGAGCAGCAGGAGCGGGAAGGCGTACATCAGGTTGAAGGTTGCCGCCTTGCCGAGGAAGTTCACCTGAGGCGGCGGGTACCCGTGCCGGCGGAGGATACCCACCATCACCAGGAGAACCAGCTCTCGCGCCAGGAGCAGGCCGGTCAGCCAGAGCGGGAGGATCTCCCGCCAGGTGAGGCCGACCAGCGTGGAAAGGATGTACAGCCGGTCGGCGGCGGGGTCGAGAAGCCGGCCGAGGCTGCTGATCTGATTCCAGCGCCGGGCGAGCTTGCCGTCGAGATAGTCACTGACCCCGCTCAACGCCAGGATGAGGAGGGCCCAGCCATCGCTCTGGGGGCCGCCGAACTCCGGCCTGAGGATCAACCACAGGAACAGGGGTACGCCGACGAGCCGCGCCATACTGAGGATGTTGGGGATGGTGAGGACCCGGTCTGTCTGGACACGGGTCTCCTGGACCTCCACCCGGGGGCCTCCTGTGCGAAATGAGCCAACGATGCTCCTTGACCCTACCTCAACGCAAAAAAGCTCCGACCCCTGGGCAGTGCCCAAGAGCCGGAGCTGTAAAAGGAGTTCGGCGGCGTCCTACTCTCCCACAGGGTCCCCCCTGCAGTACCATCGGCGCTGTGAGGCTTAGCTTCCGGGTTCGGAATGTAACCGGGCGTTT
>NZ_JBVHSK010000019.1:0-136187 GCF_055566415.1 Streptomyces sp. NPDC027663
CGGGTCCCATCGCGCTGCGCGCGATGCAAGCGAACCCCCGTGCTGCGCACGGGGGTTGCGCTCACGCTCCGCGTGAGCGCTGGCGGCTCGCTGCGCTCCCCGTCCAATCCCAGGACTGTGTCCTGGGATTGGACGCTCCCTCCGCTGCGCTCCGGGAGCGGGTCTGCTGCGCAGGCCCAGGGCAGGGCGGCTCTCCGCTGCGCTCCGCAACCGCCGACTCGCGCTGCGCGCGAGAAGAGCGGGCCACGCTTCGCGCGGCCCGCGGCTGGCGGTAGAGGTGGGGGTTAGAGGTCGGGCCTGCTGTGCCTGCGGAGTAGTCCCAGTAGGCCTCACACCTACTCAGGCCAAGCTGGTTGCCCGGCTCTGACGCTCCTACCGCGCTCCGTCTTGCACGCCCCACACTGCGTGTGGGGCTACGGGCAGGGCCGGCAGCCAAGGAGGGGTGCTGGACCTGAGGGCCTCAACCATTGGCGTGGGTCGGGCGAGGGTGACTAGCGCGAGCGCAGTCACAAGGAAAGAGGAGGAAGAGATAGAGCTGAGTGGGACATGACTGCGTGCCATCCGGGTCAACCGCTTTGACCGACGGCACACAGTCATGGGATTCGATTGTCTCAATCGTCCACATACCAGATGGGCGTGCGCTCTTCCGCGTCAGCCGCCCCTTGGCTTCCGGATCTGCGCAACCAGATCCACGCGAATGTCTGCTCGTCGCCGATCTCTGTGCTCAGCTGTTCCTGAGTGATGGTAAAAGTCTTGACTCGATGGAAGGGACTTCCGTCCTGAGGCGCCCGGAATGATTCTGTGGGGGCGTAAGCTGAAATTTGCTCGTCGCCGCCCGAATCGTGCTCCCAGATTTTCACTGAGTCATCGAACGACACTCCCCTGTCTACGGGGTCGAAGTGCGCTGTGTACTCGACGGTGAATCTCCAGGTGTTGTCTTGTTGATGGACTACGTTGGTTATTGCCCTGTCCGTGCCGATGCTAGCCACGACAATGCCTCTCTCGTGTCTTGTTATCCCGCGCCTCTTTCCCCCGTCCACTCCAGCGCAGCACCGTCAGTCCTTGGTCGCAAGTCGAGCCCCTCATGGTTCACTTACCGTTCAATCATAAATATTGTGCAATATGGATCAGTCAATGAACTCTTCCTAAACAAGTGCTCAGGACAGTTGACGAGGCGTCATCGACCGCCCCTGCTCAGGAGTGCACTACCGCAGTGCACCTCGACAGCAATCTGACTCTCATGCCTCCCTATGCCCGAAGCTGGCAGCAGTAAGGGGCGAGGGTCAGATCGTGCCGCCTGATCGTTCACGCTTATCCCACACCTCCTGACCTGAGTGACTGTCATCCGATAGACTGACCGGCGAATTAAGTGAAGTGACAGGCTGCACCAGCTGGACGGGCTGATCTGCTTCATTTTTGATCGCAGATAGACTCTGGACTCGGCTAGCAGTAGTGTCAGAGGGGGTGGACCGATTCTGATCTCCCTCTCCTGCCGCTGGTCCGACGCACGGGCGGGGTATCGGTACGGTTCACCGGTGGCCCATCATGGGTCTCCTACGTGCAGGCTTCCTGTTTCCAGCCGCGTGACGACCCCACTGCGACCCGCGGGAGAAGGCAGATACGCATGGCAATGAAGGAACTCCGTCCCCACCAGCGAGAAGCCGTGGACGCAGTGCTGCGCGCGCTTGAATTGCCTGCACGATCCACCGTGCCTGAGCGCGGGCTCCGCACTCAGGTGATCATGGCGACCGGAACCGGCAAGACCCTCGTGGCCACCCGAAGCACTGAGGAGCTGCGCGCCGGCAGCGTGCTGGTCCTCGTCCCCTCGCTGGACCTGCTCGTCCAGACCGAGGCCGCCTGGCGCAAAGGCGGCCGTACCGGCCCCATGATCGGGGTCTCGTCCTTGCGCGGCCCGGAGGCGTCCTTCCGAACACCACGGACGTGGGCGAGCTGGTCGACTGGGTGCGGCCGCTCGACAAGGTGACCGTCTTCGCCACCTACGCCTCCCTCGGGCTCGGCACGCTGGAGCGCGCCCACCAGGCCGGCCTTCCGGGCTGGGACCTGATCGTGGTCGACGAGGCGCACCGGACGTCGGGGCGGATCGGGAAGCCGTGGGCGGTGGTCCACGACAACACCCGCATCCCCGCCCTGCGCCGTCTCTATATGACCGCCACCCCAAGGTTGTGGCGGCTCGACAACGACGCCGAGCAGGGCGCGCCGGGTGAGCTGGTGGCCTCGATGGAGGACGATCCGCAGGGTCCATTCGGGGCGCGCTGCGAAACCCTCACGCTGTCCGAGGCCATCGACCGGGAATCTGCGCGCCCTACAAGGTGGTGTGCCTGGACATCACCGACACCCACCTCCAAGCCGCCCAGCTCCTGGGCGCTGAAGCCCGCTCGGACCAGGTACGCGGGGCGCGGCTCGCCGCCCTGCAGACCGCGCTGGTGAAAGCCTCAGCGGAAGAGGGCTTCAGGCGCACGCTGGTCTTCCACCACCAGGTGAAGGAAGCCGAAGCGTTCGCAGCCGGCCTCCCCCACATCGCCCAGCAGCTGCACAGAGCCGATCCTCGGCTATACCCGCGCTCCATCTGGGCCGACTGGCTGTGCGGCGACCACCGGGCCGAGCATCGCCGGCGTGTGCTGGGCGAGTTCGCCGACGGCATCGCCACCGACGGCACCGTGGTCGAGAAGAGCTTCCTGGGCTCGGTGAAGGTGCTCGGCGAGGACGTCGACACCCGGGAATGCGACTCCGTCTACTTCGCCGACGTCCGCGGCTCCATGCCCGAGCTCGTCCAAGCCGTCGGCCGGGCACTGCGCATGCAGCCCGGCGAAGGCAAGCTTGCCTCCCTCGTGGTGCCCGTCCTGCTCGGGCCCGGCGAGACAGCAGACAACATGCTCACCGCACGGGCATTCAGCGGGTTGGCGAAGCTGCTGGAAGCACTCAGAGCCCACGACACCCGCATCGTAGAAGCACTCGCCGAACCGCAGGAGGAAGGGGCCCAGAGCGACCGAAGCGACCGGCTCTCGCTGCCGGCCCGAGCCCTGCTGAAGTTCTCCACCCCCCGCAACCCCGCACAACTGGCCGCCTTCATCAACCTCCGCGTCCTCAACCCCGAACACACCCACTGGCGCCGCGGTGTGGAGGCCGCCGTCATCTACGCCCGCGAGCAGGGCGATCTGAGGGTGCCGTTCACGTACCGCGTCCCAGCCGTGAGTGGCGGCCTGGAGGTGGAGGGCGAGGGGTGGCCGGCATCGCTCGCCGCGTTCCCGCTCGGGCAATGGATCGCCGACGCCCGCCGCTTCTACGCCCGCGGCGACATGGACCCCGACCGTGTGGCGCAGCTGGAAGAGTTGGGCATGGTCTGGTCGCGCTACGACATCGCCTGGGACGAAGGACTCGCCGCAGCCCGCGGCTGGGCAGCCGAAAACGGGCACCTCGCAGCACCGACCGACGCCACCCACCAGGGCTATCGTGTAGGGCTATTTCTGAAGAACGCGCGGGCGGCCGCCCGGCGAGCAGCAGTGAACGAACAACGGCAGGCCCAGGGGCTGCCCGCGGCATCGGCGGCCGGGACGCTGTCCGAGGAACGGCGCGAGCAACTGGACGACATCGACCCCGCCTGGTGCCCGGCATGGCCGGTCGACTGGCAACGATGCTTCCACCTCCTCCGCCAGCACCTCGACGCCGGCAGCCCGCTACCCACCACGCTGGGCGAGACCGTGCGCCAGGGCGAAGACCTCGGCCGGTGGGTTAGGGCCCAGCGGCACGGCTGGGACAAACTCACCGGTGCCCAGCAATGGCTGTGCGAACACGTCCTCGACATCCAGCCCGCCACCGAAGACGAAAAACCCCAATCACGGCGCAGCCAAGCCGACAAATGGGCCACCAACTACGCCGCCGCCCGCCAGTACTACGAGCGCGAAGGCCACCTCCGCGTACCCAGGAAGCACATCGAACGGATCACCGTCACTAGCGGGGACGACAGTCGCAACGGCGAGAGTGGCGGGGTGCAGGAGGAACAAGAGATCAAGCTCGGGGCATGGATCGGGAACCAGAGATCCAGAGCCGCGACGCTGTCGCCGGAACGGATCGAACAGCTCTCCGCCATCGGCATGCGCTGGACATAGAGACGTACGGACGGGCAGCGGGGCCGGGCAGGTCTCTAGGGCCTGTCCGATGGGTCCGAAACCGATTCAGTGCCTGTTTCACATTTCCTGACTCGTGTCAGTGGCTCGCGCTCCGCAACGCGGTCGGGGCTGCTGGACCGCTGACGTCACAAAGCCGGCGAGGATTGCGGCCAAAGCCGGGTCACGAGCTGGACGCCGATCCGTCCGCTCCGTACCGGAGGCCGTCGAGGAGCAGGTCGAGGAGGCGTCCGGCCCGTTCGCGCTGGTCGGGAGCGCTGGTGATCAGCCCGATGCCGGCCAGGCTGAAGCCGACATCGAAGGGGTCGATGCCCGGGCGCAGGAGACCGACGTCGGCGCCGGCGTGCAGCAGGGTGCCCAGCGCGGTAGCGAGCTTGTCGAGGGTCTCGGCGAAGGGGTCCGCACCGGATGCGACCGCGGCCCGCAGCGCGTCCGCCATGCCCTGCTTGGCAGCCAGGTAGTCGATGAAGTCGTCCATCCACAGGCGGATCGCCAGGTCGGGCGGGTTGTCGGCCAGCAGCTTCGCGGCGCTGTCGCAGACGCGGGCCAGCTCGTTGCGGTAGGCCGCCTCGACGAGCGCCTCGCGCGTGGGGAAGTGGCGGTAGAGCGTGGCCGAGCCGACGCCCGCGGCCTTGGCGATCGTGTCGATCGCGACGTCCGGGCCTTTCTCGGAGAAGGTGCGTACGGCCGCTTCGAGGATGCGCTCCCGGTTACGGCGGGCATCGGCGCGCAACACACTCGGCTTGGTGGTCAAGGCTGCTCCCTTCTTTGGGGGACCAGTCTAACTGGACAACCGGGGAGTTCCCCGCTTACCGTCATGACTAACCGGGGAACTCCCCGGTTACGGCGTTGACCGTGACGCTCCACGCGCAAGGAATGGCGATCATGACAGCACAGCAGCCCATCGGTTCCGGCTTCGGGGCCCGCAGCACCACGGCCGACGTCCTGGCCGGCCGCGACCTCACCGGAAAGCTCGCAGTCGTGACCGGCGGTAGTTCCGGACTGGGGCTGGAGACCACACGCACCCTGCGGGGCGCTGGCGCGACTGTCGTCGCAGCCGTCCGCCGCCCTGAAGCGGCCGCGGAAGCCTTCACCGCAGTGGATGGGGTCGAGGTGCGCCGTCTCGACCTGGGCGACCAGGCCAGCGTGCACACCTTCGCGGACGAGTTCCTGGCAAGCGGCCGCAGCATCGACATCCTCATCAACAACGCCGGCGTGATGGCCCTGCCCGAGACCCGCCTCGGACCCGGCTGGGAGGCGCAGTTCGCCACCAACCACCTGGGCCACTACACACTCACGAACCGGCTGTGGCCCGCCCTGGCAGCCGACGGCGGCGCGCGCGTGGTCGCGCTCAGCTCTGCCGGACACCGCTATTCACCGATCCGCTGGGACGACGTCATGTTCGCAAACGACTATGACAAGGCCGTCGCCTACGGACAGTCGAAAACCGCGATCGCGCTGTTCGCCGTCCACCTCGACGCGCTCGGCCGCGAGCACCAGGTGCGGGCCTTCGCCGTCGCCCCCGGTGCCGTCATGACCCCGCTCCAGCGGCACATGACCCGCGAGGAGATGATCGCCTTCGGCTGGATCGACGACCAGGGCAACACGGCCCCCAGTTTCAAGACCCCCGAACAGGGTGCCGCTACCCAGGTCTGGGCGGCCGCCTCCCCGCAGCTGGCCCACACCGGCGGCGTCTACCTGAACGACTGCGACATCGCCCCGCTCTCCCAGGACGACGCACCCGGAGTACGGCCCTACGCGGTCGACCCCGAACAGGCCGCACGCCTGTGGACCCTGTCCGCCCAGCTGACCGGCACCAACGCGTTCGCGAACCGGTGACGCGACGGCATAGCGCACTCCCCTCCAAGAAGCCCGCATCTGAAATCTCTGCAAGAAGGGTCACGAAATCATGATGCACACCGATCTGGCCGCCGTCGCGAACGAAGCACAGGCATGGTTCGACAGCTACGTCGAGACGTTCATCGGACTGGCAGCAAAGGGGAGCACCGATCCCGCGCCGCTCCTCGACTACTTCTCGGTGCCGATCAGCATGACCACGGGCACGGCCCACACCGCTCTCACCTCCGCCGAGGCGCTCTCCCAGGGACTCGCACACGAGCTGCGCGCACTGCGCGACGCCGACTACGGGGGCAGCAAGGCCCTCGACCCGGTGGTACGCGTGCTCAACGAGCGGGCAGCGCAAATCGAGGTGACCTGGGCGCGCCAGGACAGCCAGGGGCGGGAGTTCCAGCGTGTCCGTGTGCTCTACCTGGCCGCCCGTACCGACGCGGGATGGCGGACGGTCGCCTCCGTGATCCTGGCCAGCTGACGAAGCACATTGCCCGCGCGGTCGCCCGCGGTGCGCTCGCCAGTCAGCGAGACGACAGGACCCCGCCACAAGATCGCCAACGTGACAGTACGTGCTGATCGATGTCACCTCGATGCTCGTCCCCACGGCTTAGACCGTGTCCTATATGGCGAGTGAGGAGTCGCTTGTAGCAGCAGAGGGCTGCGGCAAGCCCGAGAAACGCCAGGTACTTACGGGGATGGCGCTCGTAGCGCGGGTTCAGCCGGCGGTACCCGGACAGCCAGGAGATGGTCCGTTCGATCACCCACCTACGGCGGCCCAACCGTTCGCTGGACTCGATGCCCTTGCGCGCGATGCGGACACCGATGTGCTTGCCCCGCAGCCATTTCCGCAGGTGGGGGATGTCGTAGGCCTTGTCGGCGTGGAGTCGCCTGGGTTTGAAGTGACGGCCTCGATGCGGGTCGTGTTGCGTTTGGACACCCGCGATCATGGGCTTCAGGCCCTCGCTGTCGTGGACGTTGGCGGCCGAGGCGCCGACGACCAGGGGCAGTCCGTTCGCGTCCGACAGGACGTGCATCTTGGAACCCGGCTTACCTCGGTCCACGGGGCTCGGACCTGTGTGTTCGCCCCGTTTTTAGCCCTGATGTGGGCGGAGTCGAGGACCACGCGGGAGACGTCGACAAGGCCCGCATCATCGAGCTGGTGCAGGACCGCTTCGTGCAGGCGTCCCCAAACACCGGCTCGCGACCAGATCATGAACCGGCGGTGCGCGGTCGACTTCGATATCCCGAAGCACGGCGGCTAGGCCCGCCATGCACACCCGCTGACCAGGACATAGATGATCGCCGCGAAACAGCGTCTCATCAGGCGTGTTCTGCTTCCCGCCGCCCTGCGGCCGCACCCGGTCCTCCGGAATCAGCGGCCTGGCGATCTCCCACAAGCCATCCGGAACAATCCAACTCCACGTACCCCGCCCCATGCCCAGCCCAACGACCAACTGCCATGTAGGACACGGTCTAAGTTCCCCCGCAGTACCGGGAACGCTCACGAAGGGACTCAAAATGGGGCTACTGCGTACCGAAATGTTCACGATCTACGACCACGACCGTGGGGAGGCGGCGCGCTTCGAGCGCGACTGGATCGCCTTCGACCCCTCGGCGGGGTTGGGTCAGGAGACGGCCAAGTCCGGCGCAGGATCCTCCAGCTTTATGATCCGCAAGGGTGCCCCGGTCCTGTGGGTCAAGTGCGTGGACGGCTGGGAGAAGGACGGGGACTGGTGCGGATACCTTCAAGTGGTCTGTGAACACCAAAAGGGCAAGTGGATCGACTAATCAGACGGATGGGTCAAGACCACGGCCAGCAGGGGCGAACCGGTGTGGTTCATCGACAAGGGCGATCATTACGAGCTGTGGTGCTGATCAGGGAAAAGGACTACCTCCGCTTCTGCCTTGGTGCCACCCCGCGGCGCTTCAAAATCCGGGACGCGGTCGATCGCGGACACCGCTGACCGGCGCTTGCCACGGCCGAGCCCAGCCGGATTCAGGCATCGAAAACAGCTTGCGCCGGGCGACGGAGGCTGGCCACCCCGCCCGGTCCGTGCGCGACGAGACGTCCATGCCCACGACAGGCGAGCGGCTGAGCGGGTGACGGAATACACCCTGGGTCAGCAGCCAGGGCAGCTCTGCCACCAGGTCGCGGCGGATTAATGTTCCACGCCGGCGTGGGGCCGGGCTGGGCACCAGCCCAGCGCCGCGCACCCGTCAAGCACGAAGGCACCCAGAGCGTGCTGTGGGGAGCCGACGTCCTCGAACAGCTCAGCGCCGAGGGCCACGTCGCCAACCTCGCCCGCTACATCAAGACCGGCGAGGTCACCACCAAGGACACCGGAGAGTAGAAGCGGTCCAGGGCGCGTTCACGCGCCCCATCCCGAAGACCGCCGGGGCACAGATGCGCTGCCTGGTCCGCCAGCACCAGCGCAGTACCCGGCGCGTGGCCGAGCTGCTCGGCATCAGCCAGCGCACCGTCGAACGGTATGTGAAGAACCAGATCAAAAAGCCCCGGCCGGAGCTCGCCGACCGTCTCGAGCGTGAGGTCCGCGTGCGGTGGCAGCCGCAGATCAAGGCCAAGGCGAAGCAGGCCGCGGCCACCACCGGCGGCATCATGATCGACGTCCGCGCCCGGTTCGGCTACACCGCCGCCCCCGGCAGCACCGACGACGCCCGCGAGCGCCACCTCACCCTCGCCCTCCCGCCCGGCCACGCCGCACGTCTCTTCCAAGCCCAGGAAGCCGGATCCACCGACGACCAACTCCGCCGGATCGCCGCCGAAGCCCTCGGCGAGGTCTACTTCCGCGACAACGGCCGCCGCGCCCACGGCCTCGAAGTCGAACTCACCGACCTCATCGACCTCGAATTCGAGCCGTAACCGGTCAGATCGGCTGGAGGACGGCACGGAAGTCAGGCGCGGAGTGTGGATCATGAACCAGAAGACCCGGCGGGAATAGCTCACGGAACTGCGGGGCCTGCTTCGCGAGCAGAGTCGGTCTACGGCCACGGCCTGAACAACCGCTGATTTGCTCCACGCCCCGGCAGTAACTCCGCACGCCGCGCTCACCTTCCAGCAACGTACGGCTGCCGTGGGTCGCTTCGGTCGCTGATGGCTGCCTCGGCCCGCCTGGCATCGCCACGAGGACGGCACAGGGCACTGTTGCCCGGCCGGTCCGCCGGAGCTGCGTGGTGACCCGGAGTTCCCCAAGGATCGCTTCCGACTCCGCTGTTGCGGGGGAGGACTGCGGACCGGGGTGATAGAGAAAGGCCGGTACGACGATCCTCATCGTCTGCGTCTGATGGACCTGAACCCGGAAAGCAGCAACGATGTTCTTCAATGGCCCCGCATACGTGCGCACCGACGCCACGCTCTTCCCGGCCGGCGTTCCCCTCGAGCAGGAACTGTCGGTCATGCCGGAGGACTTGGCGCGCGCGTTGTTCATCACAGGCAGGGCCCCGTACGACCGAGCCAAGCACGGGAGGTCGTCGACGTACGAGTGGTGCCACAGGGTGGCGATCCTGCCCGCCTATCTCAGCTGGAGCGATGATCCGGTCCGCCGCATCACTCGTACCGACCTCGCCCGCGAGCTCGACCCTTCCGAGAAGGGCATGCTGTCCTACACCCTGGGCCAGGCCATGTGCCAGCTCTTCGCTGAGAGGCAGCTGTCCGTCCAGTTCTTCATGCACGTCGCCCGCTACGCCTCCGCCTACGGTCTCACCTTCGCCCCTGGCCAGAGCCGGGCAGACTTCTTCGGAGAGCGGACCTACGGCGGGTATGTCGTCGCGGAAGCCAAGGGCCGCTCCGGCCCGCTGACAAATGAGCTGCGCGAAGCGATGGAGGAACAGAAGAGGACAATCAAGACCATCAAAGGCAAGGTGCCGGAGATCGCCTACGCGAGCGCGGTGCACTTCTCCTCTCCCCACGGCCCCATGCGCCTGACGGCGATCGACCCGGACGAAGCCACCCCCCGCGCCGTCGACCTCCCCGTCGACCCGGACCTGCACGTGCTGGCCTACTACACACCGTTCCTGGACGTCTTCGCCCATCAGGAACCACTCATGCTGGGCGACTACGTCGTGGCTGGCTTTGCCGCGCTCGGCGTGACACTCGGGGTCCTGGCGCCAGTACTGCAGCGCGTGGAAAGGGCGGCCCGACGCAATGAAACCGAAGGCCTCCGCGACGACATCCTGCGCCTGCTCGCCCGCCACCGGCCTCGCCTGGAGCGCACGCTCTACCGCGACGGCACTCTCTTCGCGGCGGACTGGACGATCCCCGAGGACCGGCGCCGCCCGGGCCGCCGGGACAACGAAGCGCTCCCCGGCTTCCTGCACGAGGCGTTCCGCAGCAGAAACGAGGAGGAGGACTGGCGGGCAGAGCCTGTGGAGGAGGGGGACCTCGACTTGCGGGACCTGCCCGCCGCCAGGGGTTACGTGCCGGGCATCTTCCCCCCGGGCGAACTCCTCCAGGGCTGAGCCGTGGACGGGCCGCCGGGCGCCTGCGCCACACAGGCCTGGCGGCGCTGACGGGATATGACGCCCGCGGGTGGGTCACTGCAGCAGTCGTGGGTGTACTGGCCGTACCGGGTGGCCGTGGGCACTCGCGCTTCCGCGTACCGCGCTCAGACGACGGAGGGGCGCTGGGGATCGACCGGGTCGATCGCCCGCTCGTCGAAGAGGCTCTCGAGCGCCTCAAGGCCCTGTTCGCGTCGGTAGTCCTTCTCGGCCTTGGTGATCGGCAGCAGCCAGAGGATCCGCGCGTGGGCTGTGTCGTCCCATGCGCAGACTTCGAAGTCGGGGCCGTAGGGGTAGGGCAGGCTGATCAGGTAGTGGTCGCAGCGGGAGTCGTCCAGCCACGGCCGGCCGATGGGGACGGTGTGGCCGACATCCAGTCGCTGGTGGCTCGGTCCGCAGTGGTAGTAGGCGTTCATGGAGACGCTCTCCAGGTTCAGCCACTCATCGCGCGGTGCTGCGAGGAAGAACTCCGTCCCGTGACCGTCCTGCTGGGTCGCAGCCCAGCAGCCGGACGTCACATACACCCACCAGCCGCCCGGACTGTTCGGGTGCACCCGGAACACGCGAAAGTCGGGCACGCGCTCTGCGATCGGGCCTTCGGCTCCCGGGAGTTCATCGATGACCTGGCTGGGGAAGTGCCGGCGCAGGTGCTCACGCAGGGCTGCTCGTGCTGCAAGGGCGGCGTCAACGGGCATGACCCGATCATGGCAGCACCGCACCCCATCCAGCAGGCAGGGCGCCCACGCCGCGATTCGGGTGCGGGAGGAGCTCGTTTGTACGGGCGGGCACACCCGGGCTGCCTCGCGGACGAACGCGACTCGGCCGACCGCCACACCCCTCACCACCGCGCTGTGTCCCCCCAGGCCTGGAGTGGCTTCGTTCAAGGGCAGCGTTGTCCGCCCAGTTGAGCAGCAATCGCGGATCCTGAGGCCCGTGAATGTTCACGCGAAATAGCGGCGCAAGCGACGCGCGGTGCGTCACTGCCCGGCGGGTGCTCGGATCAGTCCGATTCCGACCGTGGCCAGCATCTGGCCGAGGAGGTGGAGGGCTCGTGGCCGGGTTGGCACTGCGCGCGCTGTTCCCTTCCAGTAGGCGTCAGTGAGCATCTCCGTCGCCGTGAGGATCTGGTCGTCCCTCTGGGTGGCCAGGATGAGGACGAACCGCACGTAATCACCGATGCCGGTGCCAGGGGTGTGCTGGTGGGTGAAGGTTCGCAGGCGCGGCGCCAAGGCGGGCAGGGTGCGGTCAGTCGGGAAGACCACGGCGAGTCCGGCGAGGGCGAGGCGAACCGCTGGGCATTCGGCCGACCAGCGGGCCAGCAGAGCTGGAACCTGAGCCTGGACCGTGCTGCGGGCCCGGGCCTCGCTGTCGGGATCGGCATGCTGCGGGGCGGCCGGCCAGCTCTCGGCTAGATGGCGCTCGGCGACAGTGGCAGCCCTGAACAGCAGGTCGACGGCTTGGAACCGGTGCCGGGCGGGAATGCGGTCGTCGACTGCGAGGGCCGTGACCAGGGCGAGGCCGTCAGCGGTGGCCGGCTGGCAGGTGTCCTGGTGAAGGATCTCGCTGTAGAAGTCGTCGAGGAAGCTTAGGTCGTCCCAGCAAGGGTCGGTCTCGGCGTCGAAGAGCATCACCGCCTGGGGCGGCCTGGGGCCCGGCAGGCGGTCGGCGATGACGTTCCGGAACAGCTGCCGGATCGGCGGACCAGCAGCGATCGTGGTGTGCCGGGTCTGCTCGGGTTCGGCGTTCGTATCCATGGCCAGCGCAGCCTACTTGGAGCGTCTCGGGCCGACGGCCCGGCGCCTGGATGGCGGGTAGTCGGCCCTGAGTCCGTCGCGATCAGCCGGGGGCGGAGGGTTGTGGGGCTCGGGACGTCGGGGGCCCGGGCCTCACGGCGCCAGGCAGGCCTGGCACATCGGCCACGCCAGCGTACGGCCCGCGCCGGGGCGCCTCGTGCGCCTGGCGGAGATGATCGGCCCGCCGGCGGCCTCCGCGGGGAGGAACGCGATGGTGTCGTCCCGCAGGACTCCAGCGGCAAGGGCCGCCGGCGGCAGCCCCGCTGTGACGACGCGCCGTGCGTCTGCCGCAAAGAGTGCCTGGCGAAGCCGTGGCCGCACAGAATTCCCCCCACGCGCACGATGCTCGGGCTGGTGAGATGTCGCCGGGGAGGGAAAGCGATGGTGGGTGAAGACGATGTTCCGTGTCCGCCGTACGGCCGCCAGGGGCCAGGCGGCTCGCCGTGGGACGCGAGCGCCGCACGGCACCGGGCACCCACGTGCCGCCGGGTGCGCCGCCCGCGCCCGGCCCCCGAGCGCAGACAGGAGAGAGCGAGTGAGCGCCATACCTCAGGGCCGCGACTGGACCCGTATGCAGCGCGCCGACTTCGACGACTGCGCCCCGCTCGACCTGGTCGACGCGGCCGTGTGTCGTCCGGTGCCCGCCGTGCCCGACGAGTGCGGGACCCAAGCACTGTTCGGGAAGGACCCGGAGCCCCCGCGGCCCCGCCGCCCCCACACGCCGGCCCCGCCACCCACCGAGGACTCCGGGAACACGGACACCCTGTTCTAAAACCGACACGTCACGCCCGTAGGGTCCGGGCATGACCGACCCCGTCCCGCTCACCGTGCTCCGGCACGGCCGGGACGAGGACTTCGCCAAAGCCATGGACGACGCGCGAGAATCCGCCCGACAAGCCACCCAGAGGCCAAGGTGGTCAAGACATAGCTCTACGGTGCGCGCCGGGGAACTGGACTCTGCACGGCAGGCGTTGTGAGGATCTGCGCGCGGCAGGCCAGCCGATGTCCCTAGGATGCGGGGGCGGGGTTGTGCCGGCCCGCCGCCGGTAGAGCCCCGCAACCTCACACTCCCCCTCCCCGGTCCGGTCGGTGCTCCTACGGGCGCGGTCCCTGCCGTGGTGGAGCGGCCGGGGTCAGGGGCTGCTGGCCGCTCGGCCTGGATGCCTGCTGTGCCGGCGCTCCGATGGTGTCGCGGTGGGCGAGGGCTTCGGCTGCCTGTCTGAGGCGTTGCTCCGTGGCGGCCTGAAGCTCGGTGGCCTTGGCCTGCACGGCTCGCGGCGCTGTCGCCGCCGTTCCAGGACGCGTAGTTGTCGACGTCGCGGTAGCCGTGGGGGACGAACGGGCCCAGGACCGGGGAGGTGGCCAGGTAGGCGACCGGTGCATCCCGAACGCCGGTCAGGGGCCAGTCCCGCACCAGCAGCAGACGCGCTGCGGTGGCGGCCGACTCGGCCTCGAAGTCCTCCTCCAGGCGGGCGCACAGCGCCCTCACCGCCTCCGGCCACCACACGGCCAGCTCGGCGTCCGCCCAGGCGGCCGGGCTGGCGTGCGCGCTGCCCGCGGTGCGCGGCGGTGTGAGCAGCCGGGTGACGTCGACGACGCGGGCACCGGCCAGTTCCTCGGCGGCGGCCGCATACGCCAGGTCCGCGGCCTCGGCTCGGGAGCGCCCACGCGAGCGTGCGGCCAACCACACCCCGCACACCAGCGCACCCGCGTCCAGCTCCGGCGGCGCCCCGTACATCCAATCGCATGCCCGGGTGCGGGCCACCTTGCCGACCGCGGCGCTGACCTCGTCCAGGCCCTGGCGCTGGGGGGGGAGCCAGCCGAGCGGCGCACCGCGTCCCGGGCCCCGTTGTAGGTCTCGACCTCGGGGCAGTTGGCGGCGTAGGCGTTCAGGAAGGCTTGGTGGTCGGCGGCGAGCTGCTGCCAGGCGTCGGCGAGCGTGTCGGCGTCCCCGGCGAGCGCGGCATCGGCGCGGGCCTGCTGAAGCCATTGCTCGACCTGCTCGTCGTAGTTCCACGTGCCGCCGTCCGACCTGCGCCGCTACAGCGGCGCCTGCCGGCACTCCTCGAACACGCCGGGATCGATGCCGGGGTGTGGCCCGCCTTCACGCGGCTCGTGCGCACCGTCTCCGGCAAGACGGTCGAGTACGGCGGCCAGAGTCCCGCGCACGGCAACGGGCTGCTCGCACACAGCAGGCCCCATCCGGGCCGGGAGTTCCGGCTCGCCGGTGTGGTGTGCCCCGATCCTGAAGCACTCACCCGGTGGCCGGCCGAGCTGACGATCCTGGTACCCAGTCCGACCTGGCTCGCCCGCGTCCAGGCCGCCGCCCGCAGCCCGCTGAAAGTCGCAGTGCTGAACCCGACCACCAAGCGCTGCACCTTCCTGGTTAGGGGATCGCGTGTCACGTCGTCAGCCGAGGCTGCCGGCGAACTCTCCGTTCTCGGCTTCCTTGGCGGTCAGCTGCAGGGTGCCGCGGTGGGAGACCTCGACCTTGTAGAACTTCTCACCGGTGGGCACGTCGGGGACGCTGACCTTGAACGTGCAGGTGCCCAGGTCCTCGCTGGACTTACCGAGCCCTCCGGTGGCGACGACGTCACCTGAGGCCCCGTACACGGTGACGGAGGTGCCCTCGGCTATGTCGTCGTAGCCGCTGTCGAGCCTTCCCCGGCAGCCGCCGTTGCCGTCGGGGGTGACGGAGTCGGTGAGCTCGAACGAGCCCTTGAGCGTGAACGTGGAAGGGTCGCTGGGCCCGCTGTTAGCGGTAATGGCCCAGATGCCGCCCACGAGTCCGACGCCCACGGCGAGACCGATGAGGCCGGCGACGATGGGAGTCAGTGGCTTCTTGGCTGGCGCCGGGGCGGCGGGTGGTTCGGCGGGCAGCGGCGGGATGGCTGGCTGCTCGGGTGTTTCGCTCGTCATGGTCCCCCCATGGTTGTGCGGAAACGGGATGCTATCGCTGGATGATGTTGCTGGGACCCGGTCGATTGGGGATTCACCGATTCGAGATGCTCGGGTGCTACAGGCCACGTTCGTCGGCGAGTTCGGCGGCCCGGCCGAGTGCGAGGAGCACGGGCCGCGGGCTTGCCTGGGCGTCGTTCCACGAGGGCACGGTCTCCCCGCCGAACTCCCGCTGCACGACCTCGAGCAGCAGCGCGCACGCGTCGTCGGCCTGGTCCCGGCTGTCGGCCGATACGGATGGCGCCGATGGCGCAGCGTCGGCCGTCCTCCCGGAGCGCTCCGCGCGTCCAGCCGTCGGTCTCGATGCGGAGCCGGGCCATCGACGGCGAGCGCGGCGAGGGCGAGACGTTCGTCCATGGGGCGGGAGGCGAGGGCGAGACGGTCGTCGACAATGAGGGCGACCGGCTCGGCCGGGGCGAGCGCGGTGGCGGTCATCGCTTGGCCTTGCCGTCACCGCGGCATTCGGGGCAGCGCACGGTGCACTGGACGCCGCCGAAGGCGGTGTAGTTGGTGCCCTTGCCGCTGCAGTGCCAGCACAGGCCACGGGCCAGCGAGGCGTCCTGAGGGGCGAAAATCAACCCTCTCCCAGGGCCCGTACCTTGGGAGGGCAGGACCGTTCCCAGGCAGAGCGGCCGCGCTCTCTGGGGTGCGGGAGGAGATCGGGGGTGCCCGCGGGCGGGAGGCGCGGGGGGGGGGGGAGGGTTGCAGGGCCCGGGCCGCTACGGGGCCCGGGTCCCACGGTGCCAGACAGGGCCTGGCGCATCGGCGCAACCCAGCCTACGGCCCCGCGCCAGGGGCTGCCGCGTGCGGCTGGCGGGGAAAGGGGGTGGTCCCGCGCGGCGTGCGAACGGGGCGCGGGACCACCAAGCCCCGGCCGTCCTGTCGAACCGGGCAGTCAAAACCGCACGGAACTACCGCATCTTTCGCACGTGTAGCGGTCCGTTCGCGTGGGCGGGGCGAGCGGCTGGCCGGTGGCGGGGAGCCGCAGGTGCAAGGGGGGCGGCGTCCCGTACGGCTTGTACGGTCCGGGCAAGGAAGCTGCGGATGTCTCGTGCGACCGTGAGGCCGGCACTCCACATGCGTGTGCGGGTTCGCGGCCACGGGCCCGCACGGCATGGGCTCAGCAGGCCAGTTGGCATGCCCGGGGGCGGCGACGACACGCAGTCACGCGGAGGGGATTGGCTCCTGCGCCCTGGCGAGGGCGCAGATGAGGGCGGCACCCTGAGGCGCCGCCCGCAGCACGAGGGCGGCGCCTTCGTTCAGCGGCGGCCCGTGAGGAACACGGAACGCAGCTTCAGACGGTCCGAGGCGGGGTTCCCGTGCGGACGCAGCGTCCAGGAATCACCGGTGCAGTCCGGCCCGGTGAACACCATCACCCACTCATCGGTGTCGTTGTGCGGGGCGAACGCGGGCTCCGAGGATCCCGGGTCCGCGACCTCGGGCAGGACGACGCAGCCAGGGCTGGACGGATCGTGGAGCGTGACCGACTGCGGATGTCCGTCTGGGCCCGCAAACCGCTCGACCTCAGCCGCGGAGCCCGGAGGGCCTCATCCGATGACGGATTTCTCGGTCTCGGCGTCCTAGGGCTGCTCGTGTCGTTTCTCGTCTTCACGCCGCTGGCGCTCGTTTTCAGCATCATCGCCAGCATCCAGGTCGCCCGACGGGGCCAGCGCGGCATGGGCCTGGCCGTCACGGGATTCCTCCTCGCGCTGCCAGGATGGCTGATCACCGCTTTCCTGTTGTGGTGATCCCGCTCTCCCTGCCGATGGAACGGATCGCTCGGGTGGTCTTGGCGATGTTGTCCGCGGTTCGGTCTCCACCGGGACATCGTTCGCCTTCACCGTCATGCGGTGCGGGGTTACCGCCCCGCCGTACTCAGGGCACAGTCTCCCGCCGGCAGCAGGGCGGCCTGCTGCACCGGACCGAGGTGTCGGACGAGAGGAAACAGTTCAGCGCCCAAGGCTTTGACCTGGGCACTGAACTCTTCTCTGCGCAGCTGGAATCGAGGATCTGCGCACTGATCTGTTCAGTGCGCAGACGCCCGACGGTGCGGCTACTTGGGGCGTTCGTAACCGACGAAGAGGTCGTGGGTTCAAATCCCGCCACCCCGACAGCCGAAACAGCAGATCAGGCAGGCACTGGATTCAGCACCTGCCTGATCTGTTTCTGTCCGCGTGTCTATCCCCGCCTGCCACGCAAGCGGCTTGACTCCGTCATTGAGACTCGCTCCGCTCCCCGCGCGCGGCCCGGCCCTCGGCCGGGCCTGCGCTCATGTCTCCGCCCCGCTTCAGTCCGGCCGGCGCCCGTGCCGCTGCGACTCCATGGTCTCCATGATGCAGCGAGCCCCGCCGCTGCGGGGTGCGCGGCGAGGCCTGCAGATGGTGGTCGGCGTCGTGCGACGTCAGCGATCAGAAGTCAGTTCGGGACGCTTTGATGGTCTTGCACTCGAGCTTCTTGGCGTCCTTGATCTCGTCCGCGTTCACCAGCGCACCAGCGTTCTTGTCAGTGAACTTCTGGCCCGGGGCGAGGTTCTCGGCGGTTGACATGAAGTCGTCGACCTTCTTGCCGTCGACCAGGACCTCGCCCTCTACGAAGTACGAGTATCGGCGGTCGCCGTTGTTGGCGTAGTCGACGTGGATGGCCATCTCCTTGATGCCGAAGTCGCCGGTGACCACGTCGCACTTAGTGACCTTGAAGTCCTTCATGACCTTGGACTCCTTGGCGCCGCCGGTCTTGGACTTGCCGTCGCCGACGGTGGTGGAGTCGTACGACTTGTCGAGCTCCTTACTGGCCTTGTCGACGGCGGAGAAGAACAGGGCGTTCATGGCAAAGAACATGATGATCGCTACGGCCGACGTGACGAGGCCGGTGATGCCGGCGCCCTTGCCCTTGCGGACCTTGCCCGCCTTGGAGAGGCCGATGGCGCCGAAGATGATGCCAAGGATCGCGAGCGGCCAGACGACGACGTTGAGGACAGGGATGAAGCTGACTACGACGGCGATGATGCCGAGGACGAGTGCGGTGGTGGCCAGGCCGTTGCTGCCGGGCTGCTGAGGCTGGGGGTACTGCTGCTGGCTCATGGTGCTCCCCACGGGTTTGCTGCTGTGTTTGCGCGTGGGTGACCGGTGAAGGACCTGTGTGGTTGCCGCGACGGTACGGAAAGTGATTAGTTCGTGATTGAACTTTCCTGATAGGCAAAAAATTTGGTGTGCAGGGCGCGGCTGTGGTGTTTTTGTAGGTCATCGGCGGTGACGGCGGGATCGGGCAGGGGCCTCACCTCGGCGTCCGACCGCGATGCGCCACGCGGCTCCACCGTCGTCACCCGCAGTGCGGTGTGATGCTTCGCGTTGAGGAAAACGAGTCGTCCTGGTTGCCCGACACAACGTGTGTGGGCGTCGATGCGCGGCGGCGTGGACAGCACGCCGCACTGCCGCGGTCCGCGAAGTCCACCGATCGGCCGCACCCGCGGCAACATCCGTCCGAGCGTTCGTGCAACCACTCGACACAGCACGCCCGATCGAACGATTTCCGCCATGCGGCGCTACTGAACAGATGCCTGCGCACTTGACCTTCTGAAGCGCAGCTGAACCTTCGACTGTCGCTGAACAGTTCGCCTGACAGCGGCACCAGAATCACTCGGAAACGGCCCGCAACGACGTAGGCAGGTAGAAACGTCCAGAGATGTACCTTATGGCGCTGAACGGTTCACCGCGCTGCTGAACTACATGCTGAACTCTTTGCTGCGCTGCTGAACTCTTTCGTGCTGTTCAACACGAGGGCGTGGGTGAAGGTGTGGGTGGTGGTCCAGGCGGCGCCGTAGGCAGCCTTGTAGGCGCGCTGGCTGGGGTCGGCGGTGGTGCGGCCCAAGGTCGAGCGCCGTGCATCCGTCGGCCGTCAGGTCCGCACACAGCAGGTGCCGCAGGGCATGCCCTGCGGCCAGTTCACGGCAGGCCGGGTCCATCGCGGTCAGCACCGAGTACACGCGCGGCCCTCGTCGAAGGCACAACTGGGCGGCGACGGGCCGGCCGTCCAGGGTGAGCGTGGCGATGAAGGCCGCGCCGGCGCACTGGGCGAGCACCTGCCGCCAGGGCAGGGCCAGGTCGGCTGTCCCGGCGGTGCGCTGCCGGGAGGCGTTGCGACGGTGGTGCAGGGTTGCCAGCGTCTCGAAGGCGGCCAGAAGCTCGGGCCGGCCGTGGCTGCGGTGGTAGGCGACGCGGTCGCCGAGGAGGTCGAGGGTCCGTCTTCGCCGGGTGTGGTCCCGGCGCGTCGACCGGGACAGGCCCGCCAGATCCACCGGCAGGGGGACGGTGGCGTACAGGGTCTCCGCGTCCGGCAGGCCCCACCACGTCTGCGCCTGTCGGGCGAGGAGGGAGTCTTCCGGCAGGTCGGCCGCGACGACGGTGTCGGCGAGCGCAGGAAGGCCCGCAACGAGGACGCTCACCGCCTCGTCGCATCCGCCGACCGGCCGGACCTGCTCGCTCGCGGGCCAGGCCAGGCCAGGCCAGCGGCATGATCCGCGTGCGGCCGCCACCCGCGGTCTCCCGGGCCAGCGCCAGGGCGGCGACGGGGCGCTCACCCTCGACCACCGCAAGGACCAGCGGCTCGCGGGAAGGGGGCAGGTGCCGGGCCCAGCCGCCCAGCCACGACGGATCCTGGTACGCCGGCGCGGCGCTGTCCTGCTCGTACAGGCCGGGCCAGACCCGCGTCAGGAAGTCCAGCGCCGCCGCCCCGCTGTACTCGCGGCTGCACAGGCGGTCGAGGGTGCGCATCTCGCCATGCTGTGACCTCATACAAGCCAGGACACCCGCTCGGGAAGTCAGCCAGACCCGCGCGTCCGTCTCGTTCCCTACGGCGGGAGCGGACGGTCCGCAACTGTCCGGCACATTCCGCGCCGCGGACCTGCCGGCCGCACACGTCCGCCCGGCCCCGACGCCCCTACGACATCGACAGTTGCGGGCACATGCGGGCGGTGCCGGGGAGACGGATGTCGGTGCTCAGCCGGCTTGCTGCTGTTCGGGGCCGTGACGGGCATCATTCAGCACCTTCCACCACGAGGCGACATCCGGTCTGCGGCGCAGAAGCGCGCGGCGTTCGCGTTCCGTCATGCCTCCCCAGACGCCGAACTCGATCCGGTTGTCGAGGGCTTCGGCCAGGCACTCGGTCCTAACCGGGCACCCGGCGCACAGCGTTCTCACCCGCTTCTGGCTCGGGCTGTCGCCGAACAACTCCTCCGGGTCACACCCGTGGCAGGCAGCATGCTCCTGCCAGTGCCCCAGCCTGCTCGTCATGGGTTGCCTCCCCGGCCTGCAGCGGCCATGGACCTCACTCTATTACCTGGTCAGAGGCCAAACAGGAACGTGATCAGCGGGTGCCGCAACTGATGTCTCACACGTAGGCGCCGACATGGCGGTGTCCTCGCGACGCAGGAAGCATCTTCGGCTTCGGCCGACGCACAACCCCTCGCGCGGGCGGCCCTTGTGGGTGCTGGCCCGGTGGGCTCCTCTCTTCATCCCGCAGGAGTGATTGGGTCCAGTAGGCAACTTGACGCTGTGTGTGGTGGGTAGCATCCGGCAGCAACAATCCAGGTAGAAGGAGTGTGTTTCTGTGGCTGCCGAGTCCGAGTCGACCATCACCATTCAGAGCGTGTGGGCGCAGCGCTGCGCCGAAGACCTCGCAGCCAACCGCGAGAAGCAGAGCGGTATCACCGCCCAGATCTCCGAGTTGCAGGAGCAGCTCGCACAACTCCGGCAGGACGAGACCTGGTTGGTCGAACGGCAGAAGCACCTCTCCGTGCCGTCGGCTCCAGTCGCCGGGGACGCGGACCAGACACCTGTGGGCAGCGCCGCGCAGGAAGCTGGGGTGGGTGAGGACGCGGCGGCCTCTTCGGTTCCGCAGCCCCGGCAGGAGGCGGCCAAGCCGGCCGGAAAGGAGGCTGCGCCGAAGGCGGCGACCGTCGCGAAGAAGAGCGCAGGCACGGCGGCAGCAGCAAAGAAGGCCACGGCCACCCGTAAGAAGAGCCCCGGCAAGAAGGCGTCGGCAGCGCCGAAGGCCACCGTCGAGAAGACGACGGCCGAGCCCGCCACGAGCAAGACGACCGGGGCGAAGAAGGCGGTGGCCAAGCCCGCGGCGGCGAAGCCTGCGGCGGCGAAGAAGACGGTGCCGGCGCAGGCCGGCGAGGCGAAGCAGCCGCTGCAGGCCCTGGTCCTCGCCATCGTGTCCGCTTCCGCGGAGCCTCGCCTGGCCCGTGAGGTCTTCGACGGACTCGCCCAGCAGCACCCCGACCGGGCGACGTCGGTGCAGACCGTGCGCAACACCCTGGAGGCGCTGGTCAAGAAGCAGTCGATCGAGAAGACCAACCAGCAGGGCTCGGTGATGTACCGCGCGAGGAAGTCCCCTACCGACGCGCCCGCCGCGGATGTTGAGCTCGCGCCGTCCGAGGAGAAGGCACCCGCCCACGCCTAGGTATCCCCCCTCCCCCGCCCCGGCGCCCCTGACTGCGCTGCGGCGCCCCTGGGCGGGCCTGCGCGGGGCCGTGGGCCGGGCCATGGCGCCGGGTGTTCAGGCGTGCCGTAGTCCCGGCCCTTCGCGCAGGCCGGGTTGCAGTCCGGCGTGGCGGGCCTGCTGCTGTGCGGCGGGATCGGTGCGTGGTGCGGCCGCCGGTGCGCTCGCTGTGGCTGTGCGGGCCCGTTCGCGGGACTGGGCCGCGAGACGGGCGGCGCGGGCGACCAGTGTGTCGGGCGCCGGGTAGTCCTGGCGTGCGGCGTTGCTCAGTGCTTTCAGGGCGCGCAGCGTGGCCGGCCGGCTGATGCGCAGGTCCTCGAAGGCCGTACGGGCGTCGGCGGCGGCTGCGCGGGCCTGTTCGACGTCCTCACGGGTCACGGCCGGGCGGCCGAAGTCCACCACCCCGCTGCGGTAGGCGGCCTGGAGTTCCACCAGCCGCCGTTCTCGCCGGCCGATCTCCCGGTACGCGTGGTGGTAGGCGTCCAGGCGAGGCCGCTGCCCTCGATGAGGTGCGTGCGCACCTGGTGCAGGCCGGTGTGGGTGACCGCGGCGGGGAAGATCCGGTGCAGCGCCTCGCGGGCCAGGCGGCGCTGCTCCTGCAGAGTGTGATCCCCTCTTCGGCCCGGGTGACGTGTTGCATGAACGCTTCCTGGACTGCTTTGAGGTCGGCGGCGGTGCGGGCCTGCATCTGTGGTTCGGTGGCCTGCGCCGCGGCGACGATGGCCGCGTGCTTGGCCGGTTCGGCGGCCGCCTCGGCGTCGGCCAGCACGCCCGCGTGCATCAGCAGCGCGTGCCCCACGGTGAGTGCTTCCAGCTCCAGGTGGAGGCGGCGATGATTGTTCACGGCATCGGACACGGATCGGTCCGTGCCGGGCTGCGTGAGGGCGGTGGCGGTGCGGACCAGGCGCTGCATGGCCTTCTCGGCCGCGCGGCGAGCAGTGGGCGACACCAGGCGCCACTGCGCAGCTGCCTGCAGGTCGCCCTCCAGGCGGCGGGGATAGCCGGGGATCCCAGCCGCAGGCGCGGGCGCGGGCGTGGGCGTCTCTGCGGCGGGGGCCGGGGTGGGGGTGGCTGGCTGCTGCTGCGCGGCTGCGACGGCGTCGGCAAGGGCGCGGGCCGCGTCGTCGAGCAGGCTGGGTTCCCCGTCCGCGCCGATGAGGGACACGCGGTGCAGGTAGGCGCGGGCTGCCCGGTTGGCCGGGTGCCCTGGGTCGGGGTAGGCGTCGGCCACGGCAGCGGTCTCGGGCCACCGGGTGATCAGATGATCCAGGAGGGTGCGCTGCGCGGTGTCGGCGAGGTGGCGCAGCTGGCCGATCTCGAAACCGAAGGTGAGCCGGTTGATGTGGGCGAGGGCCGCGAGGAGTTTCTTCGGCTCGGCCTGGGCCGGGCTGTCGGCGACGGCCAGAGCGTTCAGCGTCTGAACAGCGCCCGCGCGCAGCCGCTCGATACCGTCCCGCGTGGGTGCGGTGAACCGGGCGGCGAGATGGTCGAGAACCTCTTGGTGCGGCACGGTGCCGAGGGCGAGAGCCCACACCTGCCCGCCACGCTGCCACGCGCTCGGGGACGGCTCCTCAGGCCGGTAGGGGGTGGGGTCGTCCGGCTGGACGTAGCGCAGGCGGTCATCGAGCCAGTCGGCGGCCTCGGCGGCCAGGGCGTCGTGCAGGGCCGCAGCGCGCGGCCCAGCCTGCGGGTCGGGGGCCTGTCGGGCGGTGGCCAGGGCGCGTTCGGCGTCGGCCAGGAGTTCTGCTGCCGGCAGCGGCCGCCAGGTCGCGCCGTCGTCGTCGCTGGCGTGAGCGGTGACGGTGAGGTTCTCCTCCCGCTCGCTGGTCAAATACCAGCGCATGGCCACGACCGCATCGTTGATCAGCAGCCCCGGACCGGACTCGCTCGGCCAGAACGGGTTGTTGTAGGTGCTGGACAGGGCATACAGGCGGTCGGTGTCAGGCACGTGCGCGCTCTCCCTCGTCCCGGCGGCGTTGAACCGCTGCGGTGACCGGTCGACCTCGAGGCTGCCGGGTCGCGCGGCGGGGGTGGCGGTGCGCCGGGAACGGTCCCGCGGCGTGGGAGAGCGATCGCGGAATGTGTGCCCGGTGAACCGCCGAGCGGACCCCGGCGTGCCGCAGGGGGCGGACACGACAGTGCCCGCCCGGGAGGGATGAAGGGGCCCGGGCGGGCACTGGGAGAAAGGATGCGCCGGCCGTCGCTACGGCCGCGCCGCCATGGAGCAGGGCCGGGCCGCGAGGTCCTCGCCAGGGCGGGCGGAGTCGGACGGGCGGAACGCGGCCGGGCGGGCGGAAGCGAACGGACGGAACTTGCACGGGCGCTGGGACATCGAGACTCCTTGAAAGCGAAGAATGTGTCGGTCGGACAGGGGGGATCTCAGCAGCCGCGGCCCCCAACCACCAGGGACAGAAGCGGGCATAATTCGCTTATTCCTTGGGGTGGGAAAACAGTCGGGGCAGCGGTCTGGGCTGCGGGACAGATCCGCGTTCACGCTCCCTGCGCGGTCCGCCCGGCGAACCGTCCAACCGGCAAGCGGCCGCAGATGCCAATGAACGGTGGGTCACCGGCTCGCCGGCTGGGGACAGTAGCCCGGGGCTGGTTCTCGCGCGTCGGCGTTCGTGTTCGTGCGAAGTGGTGAGCCGAAACGCGCCAGGCAGTGCCAGACCTTCTTGAGCGCCTGTGGGTCGTAGCGGTCTGTGTGGGCAGCATCTCCGATGGTCCGGGGATTAAGCCAGCCGTCGACCGCGATCTCGGCGCCGAGGTCGACGTACTCCTGTCCGCGGTAGTTCGGGTGGCGCCGCAGGTGATCCACGGCGAGTCGGAAGCCGGGATGCCAGTCAACCGCGCAGGGGAGTCGGCGGGCCATGTCTTCCACCGCCGTGCCGCGATAGCTGGGATCCAGGACCAGGGCTTCGACGTCGCGGTCGAACCTGACCGGCCCATGAATCTGCGCTTCGATGTGGCCGTCCAGGGCATCGAGGCCGGCGGCCTCGGCCAGCTGAAGAAGCGAGAAGCTGTCCGCAACTCCGAATACCGAGGGGCCGGTGGAGCTGTCCGGGTAGCAGAACGTCGCTCGCGGGAGAACCTTGCTGATGAGCCTGAAGTACGAAGAGCCGAATCGAGGTGCCCCGCCGACCGCATGTCGCCGGTAGTTCAGCGCTCCGTAGACGGGGCGTTCGTCAGCGGCGGCGTGGTCATAGGCACCTCCGAAGATACGGCTTTCCCAGCGCCACCTGTCCCCGCCTGGGTGGGCGGTCAGACCGCCGTTGCTGGTGCCGGTCACGAACTGCGACCGGTAGATCCCGTCCTCCGCCATCTTGAGCAGGATCGGGCGATCGCCCGCCACTCGGTCGGGGTGGAAGTTCATCGTCAGCCGCAGTCCGCGGTTGAGCGGCCCACCCGAGGACAGCGCCGCGACGTGACGTAGAGCCCTCTCCGCCGGGGAACAAGCGACATCAGTACCCATCTGCGCAGTGTGCCCGAGCTGCATCTGTGACCACACCGGCTTTGAAGCGGCCAGAGAGTTGCTACTGCTGTATCGGGACGCCAAAGACCAGCCCGGTCACGGTCTTCCCCTTCTGAGACCGGCAGCTCGGCGGTGATGCCGAACCTGCTGTTGTCGTCACCGGTCAATGCTGACTGTGCTGGTCCGTGCGGCCAGACTGCCCGCCGTCGAGAGCAGACGCCTGGGCTGTGAGCCACGTAGCCCGAACAGACTGAGCGCCCCGACCTGCTTGTCTCACGACCGCTTCATCCGTGAGGTCGACATGAAGCGGAACGTGAGACCGTGCAGCGAACCGTGAGGCTACATCGGCGGGCGGTGTCAGTCGGTCTGCATCGGCACGTCGATGTAGGTGCGGCTCACCCAGCCCCAGTGGCCCTTGTGGGCGCCGTAGTAGGGCTTGAGGTAGCCCCAGTTGCCCTTGTAGCAGGCCCAGTAGACGCCCTGGCCCTTGGGGAGCAGCCCGAGGCTGGTGTAGCTGGTGCCGGGGCCGGTGCGGAAGTTGACGGTGGCGGTGACCCGGGTGTCGAGCTTGACCTGGTGGGTGCACGCCTTGCTCGTGACCGCGCTCGCCGGTGCGGCCGCTGCGAGCGTCAGGCCGAGTACCGAGGAGGCGGCCACGGCGGTGGCTATTGCCATGGTTCGGGCGCGGTGCGCGGGTGCGGTGCGACGCAGAACGGACGGGAACGGCACGGTGATCTCCCCTTTTGCTCGGTGGTGGTACCGGGAGCCTCCAAGCGGGCGACGGTCCGGAACCGGTGCCGGGCCTGGGCGTGCCAGGCCCCGGCATGGCGATCCGGGGTGCCGTTCCGCGAGGTGGGACCACTCCCCCCTTCGGCCCGGATTCAGGCGGTGGCCGGTGCGGCCGCGGTGGGGGTGGGGGTCCAGAGCAGGAGCGCGCACAGGGCGGCGGCCGGCAGCGGGAGGGCGAAGTGGCCGCCGAGCGGTCCGGCCAGGGCGGTGCCGCCGGCCAGGCCCAGCCGCATCGCGCTGGACATCCAGCCCACCGCCTCGGTGGAGGTGCCGGCCGGGGCTAGCGCGGTCAGGGTGAGGCTGGCCACGGTCAGCAGGGGGACGAACAAGGCACCCGGCAGCACCGCCGCGGCGAGCACGGCCGGGGCCGGGAGCGGGGCGAGCAAGGGGAGCCACCCGGCGGCGAACAGGGCGGCCACTAGGCCGTGTATCGAAAGTGGATCTTGGGCTGTGAATGATCACGTTCATGGGTCGGGGAGATCTCACGGACGAGCAGTGGGCGGTGCTGGAGCCGTTGTTGCCGAAGGGAGCCAGGGCAGGGCGGCCGCCCGTCTGGCCCCGGCGGCGACTGATCGACGGCATACGGTTCCGGGTCCGGACCGGTGTTCCGTGGCGGGACGTCCCTGTCGAGTACGGACCGTGGAGCCGGGTCTATGACCTGTTCCGCCGGTGGCAGCGAGACGGAACCTGGCACAGGGTCCTCACCCGGCTCCAGTCCCTGGCCGACGCAAAGGGGGCGATCACGTGGGACCTGAGCGTCGACTCCACAGTCTGCCGCGCCCACCAGCACGCGGCCGGGGCCCGCAGGCAGGGCGACCTGCAAAAGGAACCCCCCGGTGGCGTCTTCATCGAGCCCCGTGATCACGGGCTGGGACGCTCGCGTGGCGGGTTCACTACCAAGCTGCACTTGGCCGTCGAGCAGGGCCAGAAGCCCCTGTCGATCGTGATCACGGCCGGGCAGCGCGGGGACTCGCCGCAGTTCGAACCAGTGCTGGACAAGGTCCGAGTACCCCGCCTCGGGCCGGGCCGGCCACGTGTCCGTCCCGATCGAGTGCGTGCTGACAAGGCGTACGCCTCCCGCAGGCCGTGCCTATCTGCGTCGCCGCGGGATCCGCTGCACCATCCCGGACAAGGTCGACCAGGCACGCAACCGCCAGAAACGCGGCTCCCGCGGCGGTCGCCGCCGCACTTTGACCCGGCCGACTACCGCCAGCGTCACGCGGTCGAGTGCGGGATCAACCGACTCAAGAGGCACCGCGCCGTCGCCACGCGGTACGACAAGCTCGCCGTCCGCTACGAGGCGACAGTCCTGGTCGCGGCGATCAACGAGTGGCTGTAATCCTTCACTGAAAAGGCATGGGGGTCCACGGCAACGCCTCCCGCCACCCCTGTCGATCGTGAGCCCAGTCCATCATCACCTTGGCGGTCGACTCTTCCGGGCCGAACACTTCATGGAGCCTTGGAACGTGGGCCTGGTAGTGCTTGTCTGCACTGCCTTCGCGGTACTCGACCTGGTAGCTGAAGTCGTCGTTCAGGTACACCTGAATGTAGTGCTGATCCACAGGCTCCAGATCGAGTCTTTTCAGGATCACAAACCGGTGCGACAGATTCATCTCAGACAGCAGGTCATGGACAGCCTCCTCGGTCGGATCGTCCACGGTACGACCGCCCGCTTCAACTACACGCAGCACTGGCTTCAGCATGCACGCGACTGTACCGACCCACAGGATTCAGCTGCCCAGCGGTGCACTTCCGCAACAGGCCCTAAAGCCCACTCCCGCACCTGGGCCGCCGTACGCCAGCCGGCCGCGAGGTCTTCCAGCGGCGCCGTGTCGGCAAGGTCCCGCAGGACATCACGGAGGTCGCCGTCATGCGGCCTACCCCACCGCGTGGATCAACCACGCCGGGCGGACCCCGCAGGGCACGCTGTGGTGGGACCGCTATGACGAGCCGGCGCCCGAGCTCAACGTGCACAACAGGCCCCCGGCCGAGTGGGCCGCGTACTTCGATGCGGTGACGGTCGCGGGCCGGCGGGCGCGCAACGCCTACCAGAACCGCTACCAGGGCGTGCGGGGTCATCGCGAGCACGTGTACCGGTACGGCGAGTCGCTGGAGAGCGAGGCCCGCCGCTACGCCTCCGCCTTCCGCGAGCCGGATGTGAAGGGACCGGACGTACGGCGGGACGATCTGCACGGCGCCCTGCGGCTCGTGCTCCCGCCCGGGCTGCACCCGCATCGTTCACGACAGCCGCCGCGACCCCGCCGAACGCGCCGCCATGCTGCTCGACCACATCGGCTACGGCAACCTCCCCCACCACTCCGCCTGGAGCAGCACCGAACGAGCGGCGTTCGAGGAACTCGCCCACGACCGACTCTTCGACACGCCACCGCCCATCGACGCGGACGACGAGATTCCCGTGGTCCGGCGGGCCGCACTCGAACGCGCCCAGGCCGGCGCGCGGCAGCCCGAGACTCACCTGACGTTCCAGGTACGCGTAGCCGAGGGCGCGGATCTGCCACTGCACGACGTCAAGGCATCGTGGGTCACCTTCGTCGACTCCCCCGGCATCGAGGTCAAGCTGGCGGGCATGTCCTGGCGCCACGAGCAGCAGCCCTGGCACACGCACCGCGCCGCCTTCGCCCCGCCACTGGACGCCGCGATCAAACCGGCCTACCAGCGGGACGCCGCCGCCTCCTACCGGGCCCGCTACAGCGACCTCGGTGACCTGCTGCCCGGGCAGGGACCGCGCCGTGCGGAGACGGCGTCGCCGTTCGAGGGCCGGGAGGCGGACATCCACGCCATGGCGGCCCGCCTGCACGAGGGCGTCGCCCGCCGGGCGGAGCGACGTGCCGCCGGGCTCCCGGCGCCGGTTCCTCCCGCGGCCCCAATCCAGCCGGGCGCTGAGCAGCATCCCCGCCGGCCCGGGCCAGGGATCCGGTAGTCGCGAGCCACCACACCCATGCCCTGCTCTACCGCTCTACCGCGCACGACGCCGGGCCGGCGTCGTGCGCGGCGACGGAACCTCCGGCGGGCCTCAGCGCGTCAGGTCAGGCAGGTCAGCCCAGGACTCGACGTGCTTCAGCCCACAGCTGCTCGAACTCTTCCGCGGAGATCTCTGCCGCCTGGGGCTGGGTCTGCCAGCCGTCCAAGGGGGCGTCGGCGAGAACGCCGTACTGCTGTTCATAGCGGTCCATCGCCGGCGGATCGGCATGATCACCGTAACCGCCTCTGTCGCGTAAATAACAGCAGTTCAGAGCGTTGCGATCGTCGTGCAGGCTGCTCGTTTTATGGGGACGGTGGGGTCAGGAAGGCTTGACCGCCGAGACAGGGGTGACGGTCACCTTGTTGTCGCACTCGGCCCACACCCCGTCGTTCAGGGCGACCTGGTGCTTCCCGGAGTGCGGCAGCCCGATGACCATCGTCGGATACGTCACCGGGTCCTTGCCCGACACGCAGTAGCCGTCGGCCTCCCCCTGGACCTGGACGAAGGTCAGTTTCACCCACGCCTTGCCGTGCGGCCGGACCGTCACGGTGGCCGCCCTGCCGGCGGGGGTGACCTTGAGCGGGGTGTTGTGGGCGGGGGAGCCGTTGCCGGCGCCCGCGACCGTCGGATGGCCCTTCAGGACGCACGTCCTCCGGGAGACGTTGGTGAACTGCACGACCGCCGCCCCGGTCCCGGTCCCGACGGGCCGGTGGACGGCTTGCCAGGCGCTGACCTGGAGGGCGGAGGCCGGGCAGGCGGGCGGCGGGGTGGAGGTGGTGGTGCTCGCCGCCATGGCGGTGCCGGGCAGGATGCCGGTCACCGCCGCCGCGACGGCCGTGACCGCCGTCGTCGCCAGAGCCGCCCTGCGAATGCCGTTGCTGTGACGCATGCTGTCGTCCCCCTGAGTCGTCTCGTCCGCGGGTTTCGGTCGTCGGTTGTTGCCCCGCGGTACGCGTGGTCGTGGTACGTGAGTGCAGACAGGGCGGGAGAGCGGCAGCGTTCCGTGCGGCGACTACTTGTGACGGAACGGTGACGACAGGCTGCACCCGTGCAGATGGCCGTCAGGACAGACAGAAGCACCTCCAGCGCGCCACGGGTCTTGCCACGCCCCCGGCGCGCACCGAAGGTACGCTGAGTTGCTGACCTGCGAGTTTCCAAGTTGCGCAAGTGCAGCACCTCTTCCAGGGAGGCCGCCGTCACCGGCCGCGCGTCTGTTCCCCGGACCTCGACGTGGCGCGTGGCCCAGCCCTCGTCATCGCCTCGAAATACAGCCACAGGTCTTCGTCTTCGCAGTAGGTGCGGAACCAGGTCGTCACACGCTCATCCTGGCCCACGCAGCTTTGCGCGCCCATCGAAGCGTTCCTCCCACTGAGGTGCTGCCGGACCTTCACGGGTTCGATAGTCTCGAGGGGACTTCCCAGCCACCTCGATGTTCGCGCCACGCGGTCCGGAGGGCCTCGAGTTCGGCGCGGGGGAAGTGCTCACCCCACTTGCCGCGGTATGCGCTCTCGCCGTACTCCCTCACGACCTCGTCGAAGCATCGGATCACTGCTCGGGCAACGACGTCGATGCTCTGCTGGGTGGACCAGATCTCGGTCCCCTTGTTGTCGTGGTCACTGCCGTGGGCGAGCTCCAGTAGACGGATCCACACGTCGGTGCCGTCACGGTAGAAGATCCACCGGAAGGCGGTGGGCTCGGCCTCGAACTGTGCTCGGCACTCGGTCTCGCCATCGACCAGCCGTGTCACCGTCCTCAGGAGATCTTCGGGGGCAGCGGTGATATACGAGGCCGTGACTTCGGCTCTCGCCTCTTGGTCGCTGACGGTGCAATCGGCCCAGCCACGTCCGGACAGGACCCAGGCGAGACGCAGGCGGGTCATTCTCATTCCCCTCAACGAGTCACGGGTTCCTGCGCTGAGCACCCAGGGACCTCCCATCCGAGTTTGGGGGATGTCGAGACTGCTGACCAGCGGATTCTCCGACGCTGACTGCCCCTCAGTGAGGGTGGCTTGCACGTCCATACCGAAGGACGCGAAGACGAGCTCGGGGTCCAAAGGGTTCACGAGGCGCCCCGTCGGGTGCTGCGGATCGTGCACGGTGGGAAGCCGCAGAGCAAGGCAGGTGAGTTACCGGCCCGCCGCGGTCAGCGCTAGGTCGTCGCTCTGCAGGCGGGCGGGTTGCCGCACCGAGCGGGCGGCGTACGTGAAGGTGAAGGTGGTCAGGGAATGAGTCCGCCGTTCACGGCGCGGTCGTAGAGCCGCTGGTGCCACTCGTTCGCGCCTGGTTCGGGTGCGTCCGTCAGGACTGGGTTCGGGCCTGTCTCGATGAGGTGCAGGAGCGTCCAGGCGACGCCGTAGCAGTCGTCCGGGCCGAAGCACGAGACGAGTGCGAGGTCAGCCGCTCGGCGAACAGCGCATCCCACTCGGCGACCCGCAGGGGCGCTCCTCGTTGTCTCTCACTGGGACAGGCTTGTTGTCACCAGAGCGCCTTGGCGGAGCGGGGCACGCCCTATCAAGTCAAGATCGTCAGAGGCTCCCGAGCGGAGCCGTGGCGGGCTCCCCCCCCCGTGATCAGGACCGGAGGGCCTGTGAGCAGCGCTCCGAGGTTGTCGCAGGAAGGACAGGCGGCCGGCCAGGATGCAGAGCGAAGAGAGCCGCGCTATTGAACTTGAAAGCGTGATGTCGGCTCCTGGGATCAGGTGGTCACCGCTTGCGATTGGGTCTCCACTTGTAAGCTCCTGGTGCCGTCTCGATGACTTCGCGGGGCCAGGCCAGTCGGACCTGTTCCAGGCGCCCGCGGTGCTCGGCGATCCAGTCTCCCTGGGGTCGGATTCCCAGCGCTGCCGTAAGGCGGTCTGGGTCGCTGACCTGGATCGACAGCCAGCCGTCTTCGTGCACGTGGATGTCGAGGCTCAGGCCGCGGTCTCCGCCGATGCTGACCGTCTGGCCTGGTCCCAGGTTGGACAGCTCCTGCTCCCAGGAGTCCAGGTCATGCTGGAAGAGGTAAAGGTCGAGCCGGGCGTCGACGAAACTCGCGGAGACGAGCACGTCCGCGTGCAGAATGTCGTGGCCGGTCAGCACGCCCGGCTGCGACCGTCCTGTGACGCGCACGATACAGCGGTTCCCATCCGGATCGGCGAGGTGGATCAGATCCATCGGAGCGGGTTCCGTCATTGCGTTGCTCGCTTTCGTGCGCTGGCGTGGGCTGCATCGTCTCCTATCGCCGGACGAGCGACACAGTCAGGCCCGGGCCTGGAGAGTCACGTGCCCAGGGGCCAAGCCGGTGCCGGCAAGACAGCCGTCGATCACGTCTGACCGGTACTGGAGCCTCTTGAGCCGATGCTTGACCGCCCGGGTGACTTGGCTGAGGCTGGCGGCGGCAAGGTTGCCGATGTCGCGCTTGACCAGGGACCACACACCCTCGGTTGGGTTGAGGTCGGGCGCGTAGGCGGGCAGCTGAACGACGGTAAGCCACTCGGCGTTCGCGTCGATGAACTCCCGCAGCGGCTTCGTCAGATGCAGTCGGAGGTCTTGGTTGTTGAGTGGTCAGTTGTTGCTCGGGGTGAGGCGGCCCTCGAAGGCGATCTGGAACGCGTTCAGGGGCGCCTTCCAGCGCATGGTCCACCTCTTGCGGCCCTTGCCGTCGGGTCCAGGCTCATCAGCGCCATGTAGATGCACTTGAGGGCGGCGGCCTCGTTGGGGAAGTGCCCGCGGGCACGGACGGCCTTGCGTATGCGGGCGTTGACGCTCTCGATCACGTTCGTGCTGCAGATGACCTTGCGGCTCTCGACGTCGAAGGAGAGGAAGGGCACGAACTCGGCCCAGGCGTCCGACCACAGCTTCACGATTGCCGGGTACTTCCGTCCCCAGGACTCCTGGAACTCCAGGAACCGCTCCGTGGCCGCGTCCTCGCTGGGCGCGGTGTAGACGGGCTTGAGGGCCTTGGCGACCTTGTCCCAGTCCTGACGGGCGGCGTAGCGGAACGAGTTCCGCAGCAGGTGAACCACGCACGTCTGGACGATCGTGCGAGGCCAGACGGTCTCCACCGCTTCGGGCAGGCCCTTGAGCCCGTCGCAGACCAGCATCAGCACGTCGTCCAGGCCGCGGTTCTTCAACTCGGTGAACACGTGCAGCCAATACTTGGCGCCCTCGCCGCCGTCGCCGGCCCAGATGCCGAGGATGTCGCGGGTGCCGTCCACGGTCACAGCCATCACCACGTAGATCGGACGGTTCGCGACCTGCCCGTCCCTGATCTTGACGTTGATGGCGTCGACGAACAGGACCGGGTAGACGCGGTCGAGGGGGCGGTTCTGCCATTCGACCATGCCGTCCATCACCTTGTCGGTGATGGTGGAGATGGTCTGCTTGGACACCTCCGCCCCGTAGACCTCGGCGAGATGAGCCGAGATCTCCCCGTGCGTCAGTCCCTTCGCGGACAGGGACAGCACCATGTCGTCGACGCCGGTCAGGCGGCGCTGCCGCTTCTTGACGATCTGCGGTTCGAAGGTGCCGGCGGTGTCGCGGGGCACCTTCACCCCCACCGGGCCGACTTCGGTCAGCACGGTCTTCGCCCGGTGCCATTGCGGCTGTTGCCGTTGTTCTTCCCGGCCGGGTCGTGCTTCTCGTAGCCGACGTGGTCGGTGATCTCACCCTCCAGGGCGGACTCCAGCACCCGCTTGGTCAGCTGCTGCAACAGCCCGCCCTCGCCGGTCAGCTGCAGCCCCTCGTTGCGGGCCCGGTCAACCAGCATCGCAACGAGCTGCTCGTCCGACACCGCACTCGACGGTGCCTGAACCACCGGCTCGGCCTGCTCATTCTCCACGGCGGTCTCCGTCATCAGACGCGTCTCCTTGATCATCAGATCCGCCGTTGATTAGACACTCCCGCCCCTGAACACCGCCGGGCCGGCTACGTCCTGGCCGTCTCCAGCACCCACCCGATCACCACGCACGCTGGGAAGTTCCAGGCGAAGACCCGACCGCGCGGATCCCGAAGCGGGCCTGGCAGCGACTGTCGGCCGGTGCGGGTGCGAAGGGCGAGCGGTACTACGACTGGGCACAGGTCGACATCCACGACCCCGCCGGTCGGCCCGGCCACTGGTGCCTGCTGGTCCGCCGCAACCGTCGCACCGGCGAACTCGCCTTCTACCGCTGCTTCTCACCCCGGCCGGTGGCACTGTCCGAACTGGTACGGGTGGCCGGACGACGCTGGTCGATCGAGGGGACGTTCCGGGCCGGCAAGGGCCTGACCGGCCTGGACGAGCACCAGGTTCGCCGCTGGACCTCCTGGCACCGCTGGGTCACGCTCGCAATGCTCGCCCACGCCTTCCTTGCCGTCACCGCAGCCACCGAACGCCGCGAACGGCCCGCCCTCAACGGCCTGATCGCTTTGACCGGCAACGGGATCCAGCACCTGTTCGCGGCCCTGATCAGCCCGTTCCACGACCTCGCACACCGCCTGCGCTGGTCACACTGGCGACGCCGACACCAAGCCCGTGCCCGAGCCTGCCACTACCGACGGCAAGCAGCTGGCCAGCCATAGAGCTTCGCGTCCCCTGAGCAGGGGCGATATCCAGATGTCGCGAGGTCCGTGCCGGTGCATACTTCCTCACCGTGGAAATCATGACAGGCGAGCTGCGGCGCCTTCGATCTGGACCGAGCGCCGAGGACGACGACGCGCCCCGGCCGTTTCTCGTGCGCCTCCGGTTCACTGCCCAGGACCCGGCCCAGGTCATCGACAACGCGTGTGCGGTGCTGACGTGCGTTGTCTCCCAGATGGGTGACTGGCCGGCAGAAGAGCTTTGGCCGCAGCTGCTGCCAGCCTGGTTCATCCAGCGGTGCGCACCCGAGACCCCGGAACCGGAACATGACGAACCCTTCGACATGGAGGCGTGGCTGCGTCAATGGCGCGCGATGACGCCAAAGGAGAGAGCGGCCGTCGACCAGGGACCGTGGACGCTCTCAGGATGGTTGTACTACTTCGACCCGACCGAAGAAGGAATGGGAGACGATCGCAGCTGGTGGTGGTGGCACGCAGGAACCGACGAGTCGGGCGGCTGGGTGCAGGTGGCCACCACTGGCTGGCCCTTCGGCAGCGGTTCGCTGTCCTGGCTGATCGAGGCCAGTGGTGGCGTGGATCTCGTCTACGGGCCATAAGCAGCGACTCGTCATGATCGCGAACTACGGCTGGAGTACTAGCCCCTTCCTGAAAGACGTGCCCCACGGCTGCACAGATCCGGCCGTGGTCGCCGCGGAACCCGCGGCAGCCGGACTGACCCTGGCCAGGATCACCGGCGGTCGAGGGGCCCAATACTCATCCATCCCAGACTGCCAGCACGTCGCAACCGGACATGCGCCTGCACGCGGCGTGCCACCGCCGGAACCTCACCGCCATCTCACGGTCCACCAGTCGTGCTGCACCGGCCGGCCACCCGATACGAGAAGCAGGTGATAGCGGCCGGGCCGGTCATGCCAGGCGGAGTACTCTGGAACGGAAAGCCCGGCGTTCACCAGACAGCCCGCCCCCCTTGCGCATACCTCGTGCAGTTGGCATACCGCGGGGATCATAAGGCGTCAGCGCCTTGACACTACGATTTGAAAATCAGTAGACGATAAGAGCATCCCTGATCAACTGGGCGGCAGCAGTAGCGTCCAACTGTCTGATAGCGAACATGGCGAACTTCTGACCGCAACCCCTCATCGGGCGTCCTGTGCAGAAGAGAGGCGCCTCGGTGGCGGGCCGCCCATCCAACCACCACCGAGGCTAAAGGGTGTTGCACAAGGCCGTGATCTGGGCATCTCCTCGGTATGGCCGCGGTGTTACGTGCTGACCGGGTGTGGGTGGAGACGTTCACGGGGCTGCGGATGACGCAGTTTTCGGGTCTGTTGAAGGTGGTGCGGTAGCGCGGCGGCAACGGCACTCTGCGCGGCCGGCCGTGGTCTTTGCCGCTTGCCGAGCGGGTCCTGATGGTCGCGGTGTACTACCGCACGAACTTGACCATGCGGCAGCTGGGTGCGTTGTTCGGTGTCTCCTCGTCCACGGTATGCCGTGTGATCCAGCGGCTTGGACCGCTGCTGGCGCTCGAGCCGGTGTCCCGCTCCGCCGACGTCCCTGACCGGATGTGGATCGTGGACGGCACCCTCGTGCCGGTCCGTGACCGCGGTGTGGGCGCCTCCTCCCGCAACTACCGGTTCTCGGCGAACGTGCAGGTCATCGTAGACGCGGAGACCCGCCTCGTGGTGGCGGCGGCCCGACCTGTGCCCAGCACACCGCGGATGCCAGAGCCTGGCGGGATTCCGGTCTCGCCGAGCACTGCCACGGTGTGACCGTGCTCGGCGACGGCGCCTACATCAATACCGGCCTGGTCGTCCCGCACCGCAAACGGCCCGGACGGGCGCTGCTGAAGGGCGAGGAAGAGGACAATGCCGCCCACCGCAAGGTCCGTGCTCGCGTGGAGCATGTCTTCTCCCGGATGAAGAACTACAAGATCCTCCGCGACTGCCGGCAGCGCGGCGACGGTCTCCATCACGCCGTCCAGGCCGTTGCCCGCATGCACAACCTCGCCCTCGCCGCGTGATCACGCAGGCTCGCCACCTGCCCGGCTGCCCGATCACGGCCTTGTGTAACACCCTTTAGGCGTCGGCAGCGGTCGGCGAAGCGACTTGGCCGGGAGCTGCTTTGGCGCGAGTGATCATGGTCGCGTAAGCTTCCGGCGCGTCGGGCAGTCTGTGGACCTGCCTGATCAGATGGGCCGTCGACAGCACGTGGGAGAAGATCCTCGCCGCCGTCCTCGCGGCAGCGGATGCCGTCGACGACATCGGCTGGACCGTGTCGGTCGACTCCACCGTCGTCCGGGCCCACCAGCACGCCGCCGGAGCACTCAAAAGGGGGCCGAAGGCAGCAACGAGCCGGCCGACCATGCACTCGGACGCTCCCGCGGCGGGCTGAGAACCAAGATCCACCTGGCTGCAGACGGCCATGCACGGCACCTGGCCCTCGCCGCACCGCAGGCCAGGCCGGTGACGCGCCCGCCTTCGAGACAGTCATGGCCCGCATCCGGGTGCCGAGAACCGGCCCGGCCGGCCCCGGACCCGTCCGACCATGGTCATGGTGGGCGCACAGCGAGCCGGCGACGCTGTGGTGACCTGGGCTCTGTTTCTCAACACAGGGGCGATCACGGGCACCTCCCGGGACATCGCCCCCGCAGAGGTCTGGGACCTGGGAGGGCACCCCAGGCAGCCGCAGCCAAGAAGACGGCCGCGGCGAAGAAGACCGCGGCCAAAGAGACCACCGCCAAGACGGCGGCGACGAAGACCGTCACCAAGGCGGCGAAGAAGACCGTCGCGAAGAAGTCGGCCGCTGAGCCGGCTGCGGAAGCGGAGGCCGCCGCCGGCGACATGGACGTCTTCCTCGGCCTGAACGTCGGCAAGGTGAACGCCACGCCACCGCCGTCACCCCGACCGGAAGAAGGCGTCCGCTCATTGAGTGACGAGGCGGAACGAGTGATGCGGGTTGCGGGGGCAGATGGCGATGATCAGCCGACCCCGGCCCGGTGAGACGCCTGTCGGCACGTTGGCGCCCATGACCCGGATGTCCTGCCGGTCCTCGTAGGGGACCCAACTGGTGGTGGCGGGGTCCCACTCACGCTGGTCGATGGTGAGCAGCGGGGTGAGCTCTGCGTCACAGAATGCGCAGGCCAGGGGCGCGGGTCCGGTGAGGTTCCAGGCGATGTAGCCGCCTACCTTCCAGCCAGGGGCCGTGGACAGGTCGCAAATGTACTGTTCGTTCTGGTCCTCGTTCTCGTCCTCTTCCTGTCCCTGCGACGCTTCGATGCGCTCCTGCACGTTCTCGGGGAGCTCTTCGAACCATGGGTGCTCGATGACTTCTTCGGGGTGTAGGGCGCAGGGCGAGGGGACGAGTTCGGGGCGGCCGACGACCTCGGGAACCGGCTGTTCGGTCATCGGTGTGCCGGTGTCCTCCGAGTACCGCCATCTCAGTTCGACGTGCATCTCGTGGCGGCTCTCGCCGTGCCGTTCGAAGGGGCACCAGAACACCTGCAGCAGGTCTCCTGCCCCGGTGTCGGGCAGGCCGGGCACGTCCCGCCGGTAGAGCTGGGTCACGCCGATCAGCGGGATGGGGTCGGTGTCGGCCAGGTGGGGGGCGTGTCGGCCTCGCTTGAAGCGGGAGAGTTCGTCGGCCTCCTCGGCGTTGGGGCCGGAGCGCGGGTCGCGCTGCCAGGCCCGTTCCAGGATCTCCCGCTCGCGCAGCACTTCGGCGTAGCGGTGGCCGCGGTCCCGCTTGTGAGGGAGGGTGCACACGGGCCAGGACTCGTCGGCGGGCCACAGCATCGGGCCGCCGACGGAGCTGTCCCGGGCCGTGGGGGTGCCGCGGCGTGGGTGCAGTCGGGTCGCGGTGCGGCGCAGCGCGGTCAGTTCGGGGATGACCGCTTCCACGTCCAGGGGGCGGGGTGGGGTGGTACGGGGCATCAACCGGGGCTTTCTGAAGGAGTCGGGTGGGTCGGGGCGTCTGGGCCGGGGGCCGTAGGGACTCTAGCGAGCCCGGGTGGCCCCCAGGGTCCGCGGTCAGGGTCTCCATCCGGGTATGGCGGTGCGTACCCCGGCGGCGGGGTTGTCGAGCCAGCCGGTCAGTTCGAATCCGCGGTTGCCGTAGGCGGCGTACTCGAGGCGGATGGGAATCGGGTTGGTCCCCTCATAGATCGGGGTGATGTCGTACTGGACGACCTCGCCTCGCTTCACCGCCTCGTAGATCGGCGCCTCGACCAGGTCGCGCTGGTACGGCGAGTTGGTGGGGTTGTTGGTTTGCGTCACCAGGTTGTGCCGGGCGTTGTGGTGGGTGCCCGCGCCGCCGAGGCGGTTGGCGAGGAGGTGGCCGCGGGCCTCGTTGAACGCGTTGCCGTTGCCGCGCCAGCCGGGCGGGCGGGTGCCGCCCGCCTCGGTGCCCGTGTCCAGCATCTCGGGGCGGATGCAGGCAGAGACGCCCAACGGGCGGCCGAGGTGGTCGTGCGGCTTGTAGCGGACGCTGCCGCCGCGTCCGCCCGCGCCGTCGGTCCAGGTGTAGTGCTCCTTGCGGCACGGAGCCAGGCCGATCGGGTCGTACAGGTCCAGCGGGTTGTCGACGTAGGCGACCGGGTTCGGCGCGGGCAGCAGGCCCAGTGGATCGGGGCTGACGTACCGGGCGGTCTCCGGGTCGTAGTGGCGGAAGAAGTTGTAGAAGAGGCCGGTCTCGGGGTCGAAGTACTGGCCCGGGTGGCGCAGTGGGGTGTGAGCGGTGGCGTCCGGGTTGACGGCTGTGGTGCCCCAGACGGTGGCGCGGCTACGCCAGGCGATCGTGCCGCTGTCGTCGACGAGTTCGGTGGGGGTGCCGACCAGGTCGGAGACGATGGCGAAGAAGCGGGAGTCGACCTCCTCGTCGGACAGCGGCTTGCGCTCGTACTGGACCAGCGGCCGGAAGCCGTCGTGCTCCCAGGTGAGGGTGGTGCCTGCGGTGGTCGACGTCTGCTCGGCCAGCCGGGCGCCGTCCCAGGTGAAGCGGGTCTCGTCCACGGCCCGGCCGGCCTCGTCGAGGCGGTACTTGGCGGTGCGGCGGCCCAGCGGGTCGTAGCGGTAGTGCCAGACGGCGCCGTCCGGGGTGACGCTGGAGGTGAGGCGGTCCTCAGCGTCCCAGGCGTAACGCCATACGTCGGGCTTGCGGGACAGCCGCTTTTTGACGCGTTCGACGAGGCGTCCGGCGGCGTCGTAGCGGTAGTGGGTGTGTCCGGCGCGCAGCACGCGGGTGCCGCTGAAGTCCCGTTCCCCGCGTGCGGCCGGGTCCGCGGCACTCTGCGGCCATTCGGCGGTGCACACGTTGCCCGACGCGTCGTAGGTGTACGTCTCCGCGCCGGCGGGCCCTTCGGCGCGCAGCGGCCGGCCGGCCGGGTCGAGGGCGTACGCGGTGCTCTGCCCGGTGACCTCCTCGTGCACGGCGGTCAGGTGGCTGTCTGCCCGGTAGGTGTAGGTGCGGGCGCGGACGCGGCGGCCCGGCCGGGCGGTGAGGCTCTGGTGGGTGAGCCGGCCCACCGAGTCCCAGTCGGAGACGAGGTGCAGGCCCGTGCCGAAGGTGCGTTCGGTCTCGCGGCCGAGCAGGTCGTGGCCGAAGGACAAGGCGTGCCGGCCGTCGACGGTGAGGGATATTCGGTTTCCGACCTCGTCCCAGCCCGATTCGGTGCGCGCCCCGGTGGGCGTGGTGCGCGAGACTCGCCTCCCAGCCGTGTCATAGGCGAGGCGCAGGGTGGCGCCGTCCACGGTCTGGGTCAGCAGCCGTCCGGCCACGTCGTAGGAGAACTCCAGCGCGCACTGCGGGCTCTGGGCCGCCGTCAGCCGGGACGCAGTGTCGTAGGAGAACGTGGTGCGCGTGCCGCCCACGGTCTTCGTGGCGAGCCGGCCGTTTACGTCGAACTCGTATCCGACCTCCTCTCCGGCTGCGTTGGTACGGCGGACCAGCTGTCCGGCGGGGTCGTAGAAGCAGCGGCGGGTGCGGCCGTCGAAGTCGGTCTCGGCGACCACCCGGCCGGCGGGGTCGTACCCGTACGTCCACGTCAGTCCGGCGGGATTGACGACCTGGACGAGGTGCTGCTCGGTGTCGTGGACGAAGGTGTGGGTGCGGCCGTCCGGGGTCGTGCGGGAACGGACCAGGTCGAACGGGCCGAAGGTGGTGCTGGTCACGCCGCCGAGCGGGTCGGTGTGGCGGACGCAGTTGCCCTCGCCGTCCCACTCCCAGCTCTCATTGCTGCCGTCGGGCGCGGTCCGGGTGAGGAGCCTGCCCTCGGCGTCCCAGGTGAGGCGGCTGATCGCGCCGAGGGCGTCGGTCAGCTCCACCGGCCGACCGGAGGTGTCCCGGCGGCAGACCGTGCGGCCGCCGCGGGCGTCCTGTACGGCCACCGGGAGCCCGACCGCGTCCGCCTCCAGGTGCAGTGTCGCTCCGAGCGGGTCAGTGATGCTTGCCAGCGCGCCGGTGGGGTGGTGGGTGAAGCGGTGCACGGCGCCGTCGGGGCCGATGACGGTCGTACGGTTGCCGCGCTGGTCGTACTCCTGGCGGGTCTCGGCGCCGTCCGGCCCGGTGAGGGTGACCGGGAGCCGCCGGGCGTCGTAGGCGACGCGGGTGACGGTGCCGTCGGGCGCGGTGACGGCGGTCAGGTTGCCGTCCGCGTCCCAGTCCCAGCGGACGGTGCGGCCGAGCGGGTCCGTGTGGGACAGCAGGTGGTCGTGGCGGTCCCACTGCTGGGTGGTGGTGTGCCCGAGCGGGTCGGTGATCGCGATGATCTGGCCGCGGCGGTTGGCGCGGTAGAGCGTGCGGTGCCCGAGGGAGTCGGTATATGTGACGGTGCTGGTGCCGTCGTCCTGCGGCTCGCCGTAGGTGATCAGGGAGTTGAGGATGCCGTCGGTGCCGTGGGTTGCGATAACGCGGCCGGCGCTGTCGTAGACGTAGGTGAACGCCGTGTCGTTGGAGTCCCGCCAACCGGTGAGGCGGTGGGCGGCGTCGTAGGTGAAGCGGGTGGCCGCGTCCACCGCGTTGCGCACCTCGGTGAGGTCACCGGACTCCTCGTCGTAGCGGAAGGAGCGTACGCGTAGCGGCTGGTCCTCGGTGAGGACGGACAGCCCGGTGATCCGGCCGTCCTCGGAGTCGACGCGGACGCGGTAGCCACCGCTGTGGGTGGCGGTAACCGGCGTGTCGTGCTCGCCGCGTTCGATGGTGACTGTGTTGCCGTTGCGGTCCTCGACGCCGACCAGCCACCACACGCCGTCACGGGACGTGGCCTGCTCGAACTGGCGTATGAGGCCGCTGTGCGGATCCTCGATGGTCAGGACGTAGCTGGTGCCGCGTGTGACGTATGTCAGCGGCAGCCGTACGCCCTCCGCGGGGGCGACCCGGTCACCGGGCAGGTCGGGTAGGCGCGGGTAGGCCAGGGCCGAACCGTCCTCGCGGTACCACCAGTAGCCGCCCAGCGCGTCGTCCTTCTCCAGACGTTCGTCGAGCGTTGAGGCCCACGACGGCCCGAACGAGCGCCCCGTCTTGTAGCCGGACAGGTGGGTGCGGCGCAGGGTCAGTGGCAGCACGCCGGGCAGGTCGACATCGATCTGAGCGAGGATCATCTGACCGGTGGCCATGTCAACCGGGTCGCCGCAGGTCTCCTTGGCGTTCAGTTCGCGGGCCTGTCGGGAGAGGGTCGCGGAGTCGGTCTTCAGCCCGGGGTCCGGTTTACGGCCCGTGGCTGGGACGCCGTGGCGTCCTGGACCGCCGCCCGCTTCGCCCGTGTTTACGTGGATGTTTCTGGTGCGGTGGCCGACGCCGATGTCGTTGTGCTTGTGCAGGCGAGAGGTGGCCTTGACCCGGTCCGGGACGGTCTCCGTGATGTGCTTGGTGATCTTCTTGAGGGCCTTCTCGGAGCCATCAAGCGCGCCGTGAAGCACACTGTCGAAGGTCTTCGTGAACGGGTCACGCCCCTTACTGTGGCCGAACCTGCGCTTGGCTCGGTCCAGGGGATTGAACGAGGCCAGGTGCAGCTCGCTTCCGTGACGGGAGACTTTTCCAGCCCCGTCCTCGAACTCGACATGATCGATGCGGATCCGCTTCTGCGGGCCACCGCCCCCACCGGAATCACCGCCGGCCGAGGCGAGCTGCATTCCCCCGTGCCCACCCTTGCCGCCGTGCCCGCCGCTTCCGACGTCGCTCGGCATGGAAAACGCGCCCTCGGCCAAGTCGAGGACCATGTCCTCGACCATCGCCTCCAGCTTGGCGTTGACCGGCTCGGTGAGCTTCGCGATCACCTCGTCGACGACCCGGTCCACCGCCTCATCAATGATCCGCTTAACCGCCCGCCGCATCGCCGCGACCTCGGCCGCCCCGAGCACCGCCGACAGTCCGCCGGTTACCCAGGCGAGCCCGATGGACAAGCCCACCGACCCGGCCATGACGGCCAGTTCGGCCTCGGCCTTGGTCTTCATCCAGAAGATGATCTCGGCGAGCGCGTCACAGGCGTCCGCGAACAGCCGAGCAAGCTCCGGCAGCTTCTCCAGGTGGCTCGCCTTCACCTGGTTCCAGTGCTTCTCGATCGCATCGACCGCCCAGCCCTCGGATGAGGACAGGATCCGTGAGACAGCGGCGTGTGCGTGCCCGCCGTGCCCCTCGAACGTCTCCGCAAACTCCCGCATGGCGTCGGCCATGTCGCGGTAGTCGTCCTCGTCGACGTTCGGGAAGTTGATCCCGATGAAGTCCAGAACCTCGTCAAGCCAGCCCGGGATCGTGTAACCCATTCCCGTACCTCCCCCGTGTTCACTCCCAGCCCACGGGCACACATCCAGCCCGTTCGCGATCAAGAACCCTAGTAGACCGCGAAGACAGCAAGCCACCAGGACGCAAGCCAGCCTTACGGCTCATCGTTGCGATCTCCGTCGGCCGCTCCGGCCCGGTGCCTCAGGATCCGTCGCGCGTCCCGCAGTAGGCCCATCGCCCGTACACCCGGGGCCCTGCGCGGCCAGCGCCGCCGCCAGCGCAGGACGCCCCGCCCCCAGCGACATAGCCGTCGCCAGCCGTTAGTCGTCGGCCTGACGCCCGAGACCGTTGGCCCGCTCGCGGGGGTCGGTGTCGTGGTCCTGGTGCGCCTCGGTGATGGCGATTCTTGAAAACGGCTCTGGCCGCAGTTCCGTGAAGTGCAGGCAGGCTGAGGCCTGAGGCCGGGTACGGGCAACGAAGCGGCCTCCGGAGGTAAGGCACGCACAGGCGAACTCCCCGTTGTGATGCCGTACTTGCACTTCGCGAGCAGCAGGCGGATGCGGGGTGTGAGCGGTCCGTGCAAGGGGGAGCATCGGATGGCAACTCGCAGGGCGGTGATGGGAGCCGGTGCATGAGCGTTCGAATTCGTACGCCGTATCCGTACCTCGCTGGCTTGACGGTTCCCTTGGGCGCCGCCGCCGGGCTCACCTCGGCGTTAACGTCCGCACACCGCGGCTCCGATGAGTGGGTGATTTGGAGCTGTGCCGCTGTTGCGTTGACCGCCGCCAGTGGAGCTGCCTTCGTTCATGGACTCCGGCGATGGGCAGAGCTGGCCGCGCTCGGCGACGTGCCGCTGCCGGCGGTGGTCTAGCCGCTGGTGGTGCTGTATGTGATCAGTGGTGCGGTGCTGGCCGTGGCGCTACGCGGGGACCTCGTCGGTGCCTGGCGGGCACTGGTGCTGATCTCGCTAGCGGCTCTCGGGCTGGCTCCCGGGGCGGCCACCATCGTTGGTGTCGGTCACGTGGCAAGCACACATGCCGATACTGCTCCCACTCCGCTCGGCCTTCAGTTCGGAACCTTGGTCACAGCCAGCCGATTGCTGCAGTCTCTACTGACCGTTATGGGCGGAATCATCGCCCTGTTGGTAATTGCCGAGGCTACTAGCCAGCGCATGACCAAACACACCAACATCGAGACCACCTTGGTCTTCGGAGCCGGCAGTTCCGCACTCGTCGCAATCGTGTACGCCCCTGTGGCTGCGAAACTGCGCCAGCGAGGACGCGAACTGGTCGACCTGTGCCATCCGTTGGGGACGCTAGCTCCCGATGTGCTGGCGGAAGCTTTGGACAAACGGTCCCGACTCGAGACGACTCTGGGCGTAGATCGGAATGCCTTCAGCGACTTCCGGACCAACGTGGTCGTTGTCGGTCCCCTCCTGGCGGGTGCAGCCTCTGCCTTCCTGTCTCGGTAGTGCTGTGCCGCATTTGAGTGTCGTGAGGTCATGGCTGGGTGAGGATGCGGGTCCGGAGCAGTTCGAACGAGGCCCGGCCATACATGGCTCGCTTAAGCGTTTTCACTCGGTTCACGTGCCCTTCGACTATGCCGGAACTCCACGAGAGGGTGAGGCCGGCGGTGACGGCGTCGAGGTCCTGGCGGAGAAAGCCGGCGAAGCCCTGCATCGGTTTCGGAGCGTCCTGTTCGGCCTGACGGATCCACTCCAGCAGCAGGAATCCACGTCGGTGACGGACGAGATCAGCGAACGTGCGGGCCAGGTCGCAGGCCCGGGTGATGTCCGGGCAGGCAAGCCGGGCTTCCAGCAGGCGCTTGTCCTGGCTTTGTGTGAGGGTGTCACGGGGCCGCATGATCCAGGAGGTGATCTTCCGCGGGCTGGATATGTCGGCCTGGACCGGTTCGGCGGTGCCCGCCCACAAGGCAGCGAGGTGTTTGCGGACGACTTGGCGGCTGCCCCGGTAGCCGCGTTCGTGGATCTCCTGGAAGAGGCGGGTGCCGCTGACCTGGCCCTGTGTCTCGGTGAAGCGGGCGTTGAGGTATGCCTTGAACGGCTCCAGGACGCCGTTGGGGCGGCGCTCGCGGGCGGAGGCCAGGAGTTCGTCGAGGTCGGTGTCGCGGAAGCGGCGTACGGTCTTGCAGTCGAGGTTCAGACGGCGGGCGATGGCGCTGATCGTCCAGCCCTTCTCCACCAGGCGGTGGACGTCCTCGAATCGGTGACGGGTCCTTTCGATAATCTGGGTGCGGGGCAATTCCGGCACCGGCAGTTCCATCGGGACCGGTTCCGGCGCGCTGGGCTCCACCTGCTGCTCGGCGTGTTTGCGCAGGCAGTTGCGGTGCTGGTGACAGGTCTTCTCCACCGCGGCGGACAGGTTCTGAAGCAAATGCCACCGATCCGCGACTTCCAAGGCGTCGGGAGCAGCTGCCTTGACCGCCTTCGTGTAGGCGGTGGCCCGGTCCCTGCAGATGATCTCCGCGCCGGGATGGTCCTTGAGCCAGGCCGCGAACGTCTCTGAGGTGCGGTCGGGCAGCACGTCGACGACCTGGCCGGCTCGACGTCGACCAGCACGGTGCCGTAGGTGCAGCCCTTGCGGAAGGCGAACTCGTCGACCCCCAGCACCTGAGGGGCCCGGTCTTCAACCGGCGGCGCCGTCAGCAGCCTGAGCAGCCGGGTCCGGCCCGCGGCCAGTCGCAGACGACGGCACAGCCTGGCGGCCGGACGGCCGCCCAGCTCCACCGCGATCGACCGCAGCCACCCCGTCAGCCCGGTGCTTGAGCGGCGGTGCCGCTCGGTCAGGCCCGGCACCTGCTCGACGAACGTCTTCCGGGAGCACCGCTTCCGGTCGCAGAAGTACCGGCGCACCCGGAGCCGGACCACGACCGGCCGCGAGCCTAACGGCCATTGTCGATCGGCCTGGGCCCGTCGGGCCCTTCAGGGCGTGCAGGGTGGGTCAGGCTTGGGCCTGAGGGTTGATGCGGCGGCGCCGGGTCCGGGCTGCCACGTAGCCGGTCAGGCCGCCGAGGACGATGCAGAGCGGGGAGTACAGCAGCAGGTCCCAGTGCCGGAACTCGTGCGCTGCCTCGCCCAGGGCGAAGCCCGAGGCGACCAGGCCACCCAGCCCGCGTATCGACAACACACCGCAGATCGTCCAGAGCCCGGCCCGGACCAGGCGCGAGGAAGCCAAATGGTTGGCCGGCCGGGCGCCGGTGACGAGGAGCCAGGAGGCCACGCCCAGCAGACCCGCGACGGCCAGCGTCAGCGGGCGGGACGGCAGCTGCGACTCCTCCACCCCCACCACGGACGCCGCGAACTCGGCCCGAGAATCCAGCGGCCAGGGAGAGAAGGCCCACACCGCGTGCAGGGCCCCAGCCGCCAGCAGACCCGCACTCGCCACGGCAGCCGCCGCCCGAACACCGAGGCCGACACCTGCCGTTGATACAGCGCCTTGCCGTCGTGGCCCTTCCTCACGCCCCGCCACTCCGAGTACCCATGCCACCAGGTTCATCCCGCCACCCCTTCCGAGACAGTTCCATGCACTGCTGTATGGATGTTCCGTACAGTAGTGTACGGAACATGGGGAAGGGCAAAGTCAGCAGTGACGACTGGACGATGGCCGCGCTGCGGGCGCTGGCCCGCGGCGGGGTCGCCGCGGTAGCGGTGGACCGGCTGGCGCGTGAGCTGGGCGTCACGCGCGGCAGCTTCTACTGGCACTTCGCCGACCGGGAGGCCCTGCTGGTGGCAGCCCTGGAGACCTGGGAACTGCGCGCCACCACCGAGGTGGTGGCGGCCGTCCAAGCCCTGGACGACGCCTGGGCCCGGGCCCGCGCCCTGTTCGCGGAGGCCCTGGGCAGCGAGGAGATCGCCGGTCTGGAGCCCAGCCTCGCCGCGCAGGCCGGCCATCCGGCCATCGCCGAGGTGGTCGCCAGGGTCACCGACGCCCGGCTGGCCTTCCTGGCCGAGATCTTCACCGACCTGGGCTTCGGCCCGCAGGATGCCCGCCACCGAGCGCTCGCCGCCTACGCCGCCTACCTCGGCTGGCTCGAACTGCGCCGTACCGCAGCTGCCCTCGCACCCGAGACACAACTCCACGACCCCGGGGCCTCGGCAGCCCTCGACCACCTGGTCGCCATGATTCTCGCGCCGGCCGAGCCGCCCACAACGGACGGACCCGCCGACGGGTCAACGGGCGCCTGAAGCACGGTCCGCGACGTGGACAACACGCTCCAGCTCCCCTGCATGAGCAGTGCGCGCCAGGCTTTCCTTGGCACGACAACCGCAGCAGCCCTGGCCATCTGGCTCCGCACGTGATCGTCCGGTGAGACCTAAGGCAGTTTCGTTTGGATCACCGGCCGGACCAGAGGAAGATTCCAGCAATGTGCAGTCCGGCCGGTGATCCAAACGAAACTGCCTAGGGCTGAGTCAGCGTGCTTCGGTCGTACACGCACGGGTCCCGTGCTGCACGGCCAACCAATGGGACCGCTCAGCGGGGCGACCATGCCGGACTCCGGCAGTGTTGAGTGCGCCGTTTGCACGTCACCCGAAGCGGGGCCCGCGTGCCGTGCAAGTCCTGCGGCTTTTGCAGCATCAGTGTGCCCGTAGGGGTAGCGTCTTCATGAGGCCGAGCGAGAGGGAGCACGCAGCATGCCGCAGCCCGTGGAGACCGCGGACCGCCAAGCCAAGCAAGGGCTCATCCTGGACTTCGCCGGGGTGCTGACCGCCGATCCGCTCGCCGTGCACCGCGCCTGGTGCGAGTCGGAAGGGCTTCCCCCAGAAGCATGGCGCGCCACCCTCAACGACGACCCTGAAGGCCGACGGCACTACGCGGCACTGGAGATCGGTGAGATCGGCCAGGAGGAGTGGAACAAGCGCACCGCAGCCCTTCTCGGTGCGCATGTCGCACCGGACAACCTGATGGGGCGCGCCTGGGCCGCGGTGCCCCCAGCTCGGCGCATGGCTGCTCTCGCACGCGCTGCCAAGAGCGCGGGGTACCGTCTCGCTCTCCTGTCGAACAGTTTCGGCACGGACCCCTTCAACCCGTACGAACGCGCTGGGATTTGGGACCTTTTCGATGTGCGCGTCATCTCGGAGCAGGTCCGCATGGCAAAACCCGACCCTGCCATCTATGAGCTGACGTTGGAGCGTCTCGGGCTTCCTGCGCAGGCGTGCGTGTTCGTCGACGACCACCCTCGAAACCTGCCACCTGCCGAGGCCCTGGGTATCACTACCGTCCTGGCGACGGATGAAGCCGCCGCGGTGGCCGAGCTTGAGGCATTGCTCGGAGTGAGCGCCGCGCTTTCCGTCTAGCGGCGACTTCCAGCCAACTCACCGTGCCGACGGTGCCCATGGGTGTTGCCGGTCGTAATGCAGTGGGTACGGTCCGTGCCTGGCCGGTCGGGGAGGAGTTGCTGCGATGCAGTGGTCCGAGTACAGCACCGCTGAACGGCTCAAGACGCTGCGCGGTACCATGACGCAGGAGCAGTTGGCTGAAGCGGCCAACGTCTCTGTGGGTGTTGTGCGGAAGCTGGAACGGGGCGGCACCGCTTCCCTTCCTTCGCTTCTGTCCATTGCCTCTGCGCTTGGGACGGACATCGCCGTGCTCCTCGGCCAGCAGGCGCCTCGTCGCTCCATGGACCGCGACGAGCGTGCAGCGCTGCGCGCGCTGTCCGCTGCCACCCACGATGCCGCGATCGGCATCCCCACCGACACTGAGCCGGGCACCGTCGAAGAACTCCGCGGTGTCGTTCGGCGTGCTGACGCGGCCTATTGGGCGGGCCGCTACACCGAACTCGGTGCACTGCTCGGCGCCTTGCTGCCCGAAGCTCGCGCCCGATACGACGCTGCGGATGCCGACGAGCGGGAGGCTGCGGCCGGCGTCCTGGCCGATGTCTTCCAGACTGCCGGTATGGCCGCGAACGTGTGGGGTTCACGGGACCTGGCCTATGCGGCGCTCACCTACGGCCGGCAGATCGCCGTCCAGGTCGGCGACGATCTGCGGGATGCCCACTTGGCCGCCACCACAGCGTGGGTGAATCTCCGCGACGGGCGGACCGCGCAGGGCTTTGCGCTCGCCGCGGCCCAGGCCGACCGGATCGAGCCGAAGATGTCCGAACACGATTCGGACCGGCTGTCGGTGTACGGGCAGCTCGTCACGAACGCTGCCGTGGCCGCGTCCCGGGGTGGCGCCGCGCCGGACACCGCGCGGGAGTACCTCTCGCAGGCGCACGCAGTCGGTGCCCGCCTCGGGGCGGAGCATGCTCGGGGTCGGCATGCCCAACCATTCGGGCCGCTCTACGCCGCCACGCAGGCGATGAGCATCGCCGTCGCCCTCGGCGACACCGGCGGTGCGCTCCGGCTCATGGACACGATCCGGCTGGACGACACGGTGCCCCTCGCCACTCGGGCGAGGTACGGCCTGGACGTGGCGTTGACGCACGTGGAGTGCCGTCGGTGGGATCAGGCTGCCGACACCCTGGAAAAGGTCTGCGGGCATGGCGCCGGGGTGGGTGCGGCACCAAATGCTGCCCGGAGTGATCATCTCTCGCCTCGCCGGCGTGTCCGTCGCGCGGCTCCGCGGGCTCGCCCACGCGGCAGGTGTGCCCCTCGCCGTCCGCTGACGGCCACTGCCACGCGCCATAGCAGCTCACCCAGCCGTCACCAGTCCGACTGCCACGCTCCGTTGCAGTCCTGCTGGAGGGCGAGCGTGCAGCAGCACGGGACGTGACAGTCCGTCACACCACGACTTCGTGCGGCCGCCACGAGCCGTGCCTGTCCCAGGCGCACCACCGACAGCACGCTGACTGCATGCCGAAATCCCCATCCGGCGGCATCGGACACGTGCCGGTTGCCGTCTACTCCTGTGCGTCCGAATCGGCCGCTGTCCGCGAGGCCGAGCGCCGCGCACGCCACTACGCCGACGCCCGGCACTGGCATGTGGCCGGCAACTGGTCCGACGGCGACCCGTGCATGCCACTCGACGCGCGCCCGGCTTGGGCGGCTGTCACGAGCGCGCTGTCTTCCGGCCTGGTCCGCTCGTCGCGGGAATCTCTCACCTGGCTGAAGACGCTCGGCAATTCGCCGCGCTCGGCGTCCTCATCCGTGACCGGGGCGGCTTCCTCACCGAGGCGACGTCGCCGCCGGCCCGCCAGACCCCGGGGCAGCACGAACGCCGCCGCATCCTCCTTGATGCCTCCTCGGGCTGGTGGCTGTGGGGCGACCTCGTGCCGGGAGCCGCCTCGTGACCCGGGCACGGGCAGAGGTCGGTGACCTGGTCGAGGACGCTGACGGACATCACGCCATCGTCACCGACATCAAGCAGAGCACCACCTGGGTCCTGCGCCCGGTGTCGGGCAGCACCACCACCCAGTGGGAGACGGACGACCCCGATTCGCTCCACGTACTCGAGACACGCGCAGACCGCCTGAACCGCGAGAAGAGCACCTGATGCGCAGCCGCCACAAAGTCCGCGGTGGGACTGATGCGGTCGAGCGCTTCTGCGTCGGGGTGTGGTTCACCGGCCACATCGCTGCCGTATTCACGCTCGGCGCACTGATCACCGACGACCATCAGAACGTCGTCGCCGGCCACCGGCCGTCTGTCAGCCAGCCGGATGCCGGTCCTGACGCGGCCGACCGCGCGTTCTAGCCCCTGCCCTCCGCTGTCGGCTCCGCACAGCCCGCGCAGTGCGCGGACGTCAGCGACTGACAGCCGATCGCCAGTTACTTCCCTCCGTCACGCCCGGAAGGCGGACTCGCCGTGTACGCATTCGGCATCTGCATCGACCGGCACTACCTGACCCCCGGCCTCACCACGATCGCCTCGCTGGCGGACAGCCTCAGCCCCAGCGCCCGCAAGGCCGCAGCTCTGCGCTTGCTCAGCTTTGACCTCGGAGCGTCCCAGGTGCTGCTCCTGGCCGACCTCGCCAAGCGGGTCGGCTTCGGCTCGTTCGCGCTGGCTCGTCGCGCCCCACTCCGACCCGCGCGGATGGCGGACACCTCGTACATCACCGTCACGACCTATCTGCGATTCGAGTTCACTCCTGCGTTCGTCCGCCGCCCGTACCTGATTTACGTGGACGCCGACGTCCTGGTCCGCGGCGACCTGGCGACCCCGCTCGACACTCTCCGGCCCGGCGAGGTCGGCGCCGTACGTGACGAGTTCAACCCGTCCGTCGGCGGCTGTCCTGCCCTGCCTGGGGCCGCGGAACGCTGGCCGCATCTGAGGGACCAGCCGTACTACAACGCCGGTCTGCTGTGGGCTCACACCACCGATCTGCCGCAGATCCGTCAGGGTGTCGAGCAGGCCCTGGCCAGACACCGCAGGCACATCCTCCACAACGACCAGGACGCCCTGAACCTGTGGCTCCTCCACAGTGGTCGCGTGCGGGCCGCGGACACCGCGTACAACCGGTTCGAGGTGGGCCGGTACCTCGAACGCGGTGACTGGGTACGCCGCGTCGTCACTCGCCCCCTGTGGCCGGACCCGGCCGCGCACCTGGTCCACTTCGTGGGCCCCGAGAAACCCTGGCAGACGACGTGTCCCGGTACAGACGACGTACGGGAGTACCGAACTGTCCTGAAGCGGACCCTGCGGCACGTCCGCGCGCTGGGCGCCGCACATCCCGAACCGGCGGGGCTTCGATGAGCGCGCCGCCGGCCATGGTCACCCGGGCATGCAGCACCCTGCTCGGAACACCCACCCGGACCGCGGAGCGCTTGTCGGCGGGCTCCCGGACGGCCGTGTTCCGGGCGGACCTCCGCGACGGCCGCAGCGTGATCGTGAAGCTGTACGACCACACCGCCCGCCGCAACGCGCTGACCGAGGCCGCCGCCATCCGCGCGGCAGGAGTCGCTGTGCCTGTCCCGCAGGTGCTCGGCAGTGGCACCATCTCCAGCGAGGGGGCCACCGCGCTCATCACCTCTGACCTCGGCGGACACACTCTGGGTGCCGCTGTTCGTTCCGGCCACATCCCACATGTCCAAGGGCTCAAGGACCTTGGTGGCCTTCTCGCGCGCCTGCACCGAGCACCGGTCGAGCAGCCGGTGCCCCGCCGCCCGTTCTTCGATTCGGTCTCCTCCCTGGCCCACCACTGCCCACCCGACCTGCTGAACCGGATCGGCCCCGCCCTCGCCGTCATCGCCGACACGCCGGAGCGAGCACCCACCGTGTGGTGCCACGGCGACATCCACTTCGACAACGTCGTCCTCTCCGGCCCGCACGGCACGCGCTACATGGTCGACTTCACCGATGCCGCGCCTGGTCGGCGGGAGGCGGACGTCGCCCACGCCCTCGTCATGACCGCGGCCCACACCCCATGGGACCGCCGCACCCTGCTCGGCGCCTACGCAGCGCCCCTGAACGACACCCGGCTTTCGGCGTGGGTGGTCCTCCACACCGCGCGCTGCTGGGTGCACGCCACGCCCGGCACCAGCCGCCGCTTGTGGTCGGACCGCCTGGCCGACCTGACCCGTCAGACACCGCACCTCTTCCGCACGGCCAGAAGGGAAGGGACACCCCGATGACCAGCCCTGGACTGACGGTGGTCATTCCAGCCCACAACGAAGCCGCCTACCTGCCTCGCTACCTCCCCACCGTCCTCTCGTCCCTCGAACGTTGGCAGGAGACGAGCGGCGAACGAGGGGAGGTGGTCATGGTGGACAACGCCTCCACCGACGCCACCGCCGACATGGCCGCCTCCTTCGGCGTCCGAGTGATCAGCGAGACCCTCCGCAACATCAGCCGGGTCCGCAACGCCGGCGCGGCTGCCGCCGAAGGCCGCAGGCTGTTCTTCACGGACGCCGACGTCGCCCTCCCCATCGAAGCGATCACCGCTGCGGCCACCGCCATGGACAACGGCGCCGTCGGCGGCGCCATCCCGCCCCTGTACACCCCCAAGCGGCTCGGCGCACGGCTGCTCTGTGCCTACTGGGACCACTACCGGGAAACGCACGGCGGCGCGCAAGGCGTCGCCCAGTTCGCCACGGCCGCCGCTTTCCAGGAGATCGGCGGATACCGCGACGACCTGTTCATGAGCGAGGACGTCGAGTTCTTCCGCCGCCTGACGGCACACGGCCGCAGCAAGAACGCACCGGTCGTCATCCTCGACGAGCTGCGCGTACGCCCCTCCACCCGCCGTTACGACCAGTGGTCCAGCCTCCGGATGCTGTGGTGGCAGAACCCCGTCACCGCCCGGCTGCGGCTCAGCTCCCCACGTATGTGGCGCCACTGGTACCAGACCACCGTCCGATGACCCCGGAGCCCACCATGACCGTGACGCCGCCCGTGCCGGACGCGGAAGGGATCTACACCTTCCCCGACGACCTCATGCACGCCCACCGGCGGTGGACCGAGCACCTGTCCGAGCGCCACCGCACCCACGACCATCGGATCATCGATCTCAAGACCCCGCACAGCGGGCAGCGCTACCTCATCGAGATGCGCCGCCCGGCCGGCCGCCCGGTGCTCGTCATCGAACCGCACCACGACGACTTCGCCCTGTCCGCCTCCGGCACCTTCCTCGCCCATCCCCGACCGCTCACCGTGACCACGGTGTTCACCCGCTCCACCAGCGTCCACCCGACCCTGGAAGGCGCCTACGGCACCGAGTCCGCCGTATCCGACATGCGCAACCGGGAAGGCGCCGCCGCCCTGGCACCCTTGGCGGCTGACCGGATCCTCCTCGGCCACAGGGACGCCGAACCCCCATATCGCCCCTTCGACCAGGACCGTCTGGACCGGATCACGGACGAGCTCCGCGAGATCGCCGAAGCCCACCCCGGCGCCGAACTCCTCGCCCCGGCCGCCGTCACCCGCCACCCCGACCACCTCCTCGTGCACGCGGCAGCCGTACGACTCGGATGCCACTGGTTCTGGGAAGACCTCGCCTTCTGGCCCACCTACGCCCTGGCCGGCTGCGACCAGCACCTCTTCCGAGCACGCACCGGTTCCTCCCTGCTCCCCGAGCTCGTCGACATCACCGGCGTTGTGCTCGACAAGGTCACGGTGCTGCACATGCACGGCTCGCAGATGCACCCCGCTCGGAAGATGTACCGGCCGATCCGGCACGCCTGGGCCACGGCGGCCGACCTTCTGAGAGGTACGGGAGCCTTCGCCGAACGCTTCTACCGGACGGAGTCGCCGTGAAGATCATCGCGCTCGAAGGGCCGTCATACGCCGGGAAGTCCACCGCCATTCGCCACCTATGCACGTGCGGCATCCAGGAGTGGGCCTTCGTCTCGGACTGCTACGTCCAGCACATCACCCGTCGCACCGACATTCCGCCCGCCCGCACCGCATCCGCAGCCGAACAGCTCGCCGCGTTCGAGACCTTCATGGGCATCGAAGGCGCTCGCGTGCGCCAGGCACTCGCCAGCTCCAAGCCCGTCGTCCTCCTCGACCGTTCGGTGGACACCCTCCTGGCCCACGCCCACGCGCTCGACGCCCTGTTCGGCTACGACATCCACCACCGCCTCCGCGACCGCCTCCAGGAGCTGCCGTTCCTGCGCCCCCACCACACCCTCTACCTCGACGTGCCGGCCGAAGAACTGGCCCTGCGCCGCAAGGCGGCCGGGCACACGGCGGCGGAGTCTGAGTACTTTCTCCACGAGCCGGCGTTCCTCACCCACACGAGGGACTACTTCGTATCCGCAGTTCAGCCACCGGTGTCGCGGGAAGTGACCGTCATCCCCGCCGACGCCAGCCCGGACGCGGTCGCGCATGCGGTGGAGGCCCTCGTCACGTACTGGACCAGGTGACCGGCCGATGCCCACAGCCCTCTTCGCCTGGCGGCGTACCCCGCCTCCGTTCCTCATCGGCGGAGCCGAGGTCACCCAGCAACTCCTCGCCGAGGAACTCGCGGCAGCCGGATGGCGCACCGTCTACCTCGGCTCCCACCAAGCACCCTGGGACCAGACCCCGCAGATCGCCCAGATGCGGGCCTTCCTCGACCAGCTCGACACCGCGTACGAGGAGTCCCAGGAGGAGCTGCACTACACGTGGAACGGAATGGACTGCATCGCGGTACCGCAGCAGCGGATCACGCTAGCTCTGCGGAGCATGCTGTCCCGGGTGCGGCCGGACGTGGTGTTCACCTCACAGGAAGGTGCGGCCTATATCGCCGCCCAAGTCCGGCCCACCGCCCTCGTCGCAGGCATCCTGCACTCAGTCTCCAAGACGGGACTCGGCGTGCTCACCGGGCGCCCGCACCATGGACTGGCCGTCTCCCAGTTCGTTCTCCGACGTGCGCCCCGGACCGACGGCACCCGGCTGTCCGTCCTGTACCCGCCCTTCACACTGCCGGAGCCGGGGCAGCGCCGCCGCAAGCGAACCAGGGCCGTGCTCATGGTCAACCCGATCCCGGCGAAAGGCGCCGACCTCCTGCACCAGCTCATCCGACGCATGCCCGAGCAGCGCTTCACCCTGGTGGAAGGCTGGTGGAACACCGCCGAGGAGTTCGCCAGCTACCCCAACGTGACCTACGTGCCCAGGGTCTACGACATGAGTCCCCTCTACCGCAGCCACCGCCTCCTGCTCGTGCCGTCCACGGTGGAGGACGCCTTCCCCCGCGTGATCATCGAAGCTGCCCTGCACGGGACCCCGAGCATTGGTACCGACCGGGGCGGCATCCCCGAAGCCCTGGGCAACACGGGGATCGTGCTCTCCACCGAGGCCGGCGCGGAAGAGTGGGTGGAGGCCCTCCGCGCCGCCGACCACCACACCCTGGGAGAGGAAGCTCGGCAACGAGCGACCGCCTTCACCCGCCCCCGTCTGCCGGACCTCGAACGCCTCGGGATCTACCCTGCGGCGAACGCGTCCTCGACCTGATCCAGCCGGTCCGTCCACCAGTGCAGCAACGCCTCGTCCGCGGTGAACAGCTCATCGAAGGAGAAGTCACCGCGGTCGTAGTGGAACTCCAGCTGCCAAAAGTCCGTCATCCGTTTCCACCACAGCCGACGAGCACCATCCACCAGCGCAGACGGCTCCAGCGGCACCACAGACCGATACCCCTCGACGAACGCGGAGACCCGCGCGAGGTCGAACACCCCGCCCACGCCGAACTGCACCTGCGCCGTCCGTACGACCTCTTCCGCGTACGGGCGCACCGCGATCCGGTCCCAGTCCAGGATGGCGGCAAGTGCCCCGTCTTCCCAGAGCAGATTTCGGTACTGCACGTCGCCATGCGTCCACCCGTGGTCACCCTCAGGCGTCGCGGATCGCGGACGATGATCGGCGTACTTGAGGACGAGGGCCCGCCGATGCTCCAAGGCGACAGCGGCTGCTCGGTCGAACTGCCCGTTCCGATGGCGCGTATGGCCGCGGACAGCCGCTCGACCTTCTCCACCGCTCGCTCCGGCGAGGTGACGTCCGCGGTGATCGTCTCTGGCACACCGGGCAGCAGCCCCCGAGCACAAGCGCTGCCCAGGCTCACATGCAGGCGCCCCAGGTGCCCGCCCAGTGCGCTCACCTGGGACAAGGTGAGATCGACACCCCGCACATGGGAGCCAGCCACCCATGGGAACAGGCACCAGGCGCCGTCGCTGGCCTGGGCCACCAGCGACCCCGAGATCGTGGGGACGGGGGCACTGACAGGGACGCCGCCGGCGCCGAGGGCGGCCAGCGCGCCAAGATTGCGCTGCAACCGCTCCGGCGAGACATCCGTGACCCGCTTCAAAGCGAACTGCCCGACCGGGGTATCCAGCCTCCAGTTCGCGTTCATCAGCCCGTCAGCGAGATAGCGGGACTCCCGCACCTCTCCGAGGCCGAAGGCATCGATCAATTCTCCGAGCACGCTCTCGGCGATATCGCTTCGGGCCGCCACGGTGGCATCAATCACCCTACGGACGATACGCGAGCACGCCCCATTCGGGCACAACGATCATCCAGAGGCCTGCCACTCGTCCTGGCACCCACCCCCGTCGTCAACGAAGCGAACCTCGGCCACTCCTAGCGGCGATCACAAGGCTGATCAGCGCCGACGAGGCCATCCGCGTCACGAGACTCGCCACGTGGCAGACACGACGTGGGGCAGCCCCGGTGCAACCCCGCACCGTATGGGCCCTTCAACGCGGCTCGTATGACTCGGGCTCGGCGGCATCCGCCACCGTACGTGATCGCCGTACGGGCGGGGGCGGTGTTACACCGGTGGAGATCCCGGCCGGCGGCCTCGATCTTGAGCCTAGAATCGATAGCACGTTCGATGATCTGCTGCCGGACCTGGAACGGCTGCACACCTTGCGGGTGTGGCATGCGATGTGGCTGAGCCGCATCGACCGCAAGATGGAACTGCTTCTCAAGCGGCAGGCCGAGCAGGACCACGGCCAACGCGCCACGCAGGCACCGCCACGACCTCATAGCTCGTTCCTTACGATCCGACCCGGTCACGTCCGGCGATGGTCTTCGGCCGCCTGACCGTTTTCGCAACACGTCGGAGCGGATGGCGGGCCGTCGGTCTTTCGAACCGAGTGGCCTGCCGGGGCCGGGCCTGCTGCTTTTCGGCGCACGGACCGGACACGGCAAATGCGTACGCGGCGGCGACCAGCCATGTCCACCGGTCCGCCGCCCCGGACATGCGCCGACCAGCCAGACCACAGCCTGACAGGGAGCAGATCGTGGCCGCCGGGCAGCAGGACGATGACGGAGACGGCCTCGGAGCGGAGATGGCGGCTGATTCGTCTGGCTCGCGGCTCACAGATGGCTCCCGGCGACGGGAATGGGTTTCGTGGTCGCGGGCAAGGCGGCGGTACCGGGGCCGGACGACTTGGAGCAGGGGGAAGCACGCCGCGGCGAGTGGAGCGACGGCGAGGGTACCGATACCGCCATGGAAGGGGCGGACAGGTGACAACGATCAGCGCGCGGTCGTCCCCGAGGTCATTGGCGTAGGCCTCCCGTCTCCTCCCGCTCCAGAAGGAAGCGCCGGAGCCCAGGCCCTCGGCGAGCGTGAGTTCAGCGCTGCCGCGCCCGCAGCGCAGACCCAGTCCGCGCCGGCAGCGCCGTCGACGCCCATGGTGCGTCCACTGACGGCGTCCACGGGCGGGGCACCGGACGCTGTGGCCACCACCGGGACCGAGGAGTCCTTCTCCGCTCCCCCAATGGCCGTTCGGGCACCGGCCGCCTTGCTGCTCGGCATCAGCCAGCGCACCGTCGAGCGGTATGTGAAGAACCAGATCGCACCCCCGGCCGCAGCTCGCCGAGCGGCTGAGCGTGAGGTCCGCGTGCACGCAGCCGCAGATCAGGGTCAAGGCAAGGCAGACCGCGGCCACCACCGGCGGCATCATGATCAATGTCCAGACCCGGTACGCTTACACCGCCGCCCCGGGCAGCACCGACGACGCACGGCTGCGTCACCTGCCCCCTGCGCTGCCGCCGCACCAGGCCGCCCGTCTCTTCGAGGCTCAAGAGGCCGGTGCGACCGAGGACCAACTCCGCCACGTCGCGGCCGAGGCCTGAGCGAGTTTAATTCCGCGACAACGGCCGCCGCGCCCACGGCCTCGAAGTAGAACTCACCGGCCTCCTCGGTCTCGAGTTCGAGCTGTAGCCGGGCCAGCGCGTCGACGGTCCTGAGCCGCGGTACGACCTCGGATATCGGCGGTGACTGGTGTGCGGGAGACCCCGCAGCGGGCGGCAGGAAAAGTGCGCCGGAAGGGGCCCGGCTGAAGGGCACTTGGCGGGCGGGTGATCAGGGCGCAGGAAGCGTGAAGACCAGGAACAGCACGGCCAGCGGTGGGACCAGGGCGGTGAGGGCTGCCCAGACGCGGTACGCCGACCAGCGGTGCTGCCAGGGCAGCAACCACGCGGTGAGCAGGGCTGCGCCGGAGAGCGGGCCGCCGATCCGGAGCATGCCGTGGATTCGGACCAGTGCTGTCTCCAGGGCTGCTGAGCAGTGGTCGGGGCCGCAGCTGTCCGTGGCCATGTCGGACAGTCCGCCGAAGATGAGGGCGAGCGGGCCGAGCAGGATCATCAGGGCCGTGGCCACCGCCGGGGCCACCCAGCCCCGGGCGTCCCGGTCGTCCTTGCCTGGCTGTGCCGGTGCCGGCGCTGTGGCGGAGGTCGTCATGGGCTCAGTGAACCGGGGCGACACGGCCCAGCACACCGGCAGAGGTACTCAGGCCGGGCCCGCGCGGCTACTCAGAAGCATCAGTGATGAAGGGCAAGGAGGTGTGGCGGCCTCGAACAGAGCCTTGCGACGATCGACCCTCGGTAGCCCGTACGCGCTGATGGCGGAAGGTGACGAAACACCGGACCTGCCTGCGCCAGCCTGAACGATGCGGCGTAGTTCGCAGGACCGGCCTGGCTGTTGGCAGAGCGGCATCAGTAGCTCGAAGCCAGACAACCCTCGGCAGCCGGCGCCGGCAACGGGTCCTTTGGTCGCGGGGAGCTCGTACTGTCCGCGTTTGCACGCAGTGCCTGGTCGTTGGATCGAGCGGCCCCCAAAGAACGCGATGCGCACGGCGTCGGTCTTGTCGGCAGCGATGACCGTGCGCCGCCCGCCCTTGTTCCCCTTGGCCTCGACGGCGGCCCGCAGCACGTCGTACGTCAGGTCGCGCTGGAGTCGCCTGACCTCGAAGGCGGGCTCCACGACGTGATCGCTGACCGGGACGAGCCCTACACCGAGGCCATGCACGAACAGGTCCTCGCCGGGCAGGCCCGCTTCCGCAGGGGTGGTCCCTGAGACGGCGACGGCCCGGTCGTAGCCATCCTCGCAACGGTTTCAGGTGGTTTCAGGGAGTGCCACAGCTAGTGGCTCCGCCAGGGCAGGTCACACTGTCGTTGGACGCCACGCCCGCGATCCCCAGCACCAGGACGATGAGAGCCAGGATAATCAAAGGTACGTTGTCTGCAGCCCAACTGCCGTGGTGCCGCGTGGGTTTCGGAGTGCCGGGCTGTGCGTTGGCATTGTCGCGTGCGGGCTCGGCACCGGGCCCGTCAAGTCCCTCTGTCGCCATCGTGTCCCCCGCCGTTGTTGTGCCTTTCACGATGACACGGCATCGGACCTCACCCGTCAAGCCCCGTGCCGAGCGGGAACTCCAAACAGCTGCGCATCCTTTGGGTCCTGGCTGTGAATGGGCAGACCTGACCCATGTGCGACGACGCTCCCAGCCACGGTGACTCGAGCCGCGCGCTGTCGATCACCACGGCATGCAACGCTCAGCTCCATCACAGGGAGCAAAGGGCGGAAGAAGGCCGCCTATTCGATGACGCAGGCGTCGCGGGTGTGCGTCAGGCGCAGCAGCCAGGCCACGGCGCATGGCACTGAACGCAGGCTGATGACGGCGCCTCGCTCCTTGGCGTGGCGGTTGGCAGCCATCAGGGCGCTCAGGCCCGTGCAGTTGCATAAGGGAACGCCCGCCAGGCCCACGAGGGTGCGGGGGAAGGTCGTAACGGCCTGCTGGGCGGCGTTACGCAGTTCGGCGGCGGTGACCACGTTCAACTCACCGGCTCGCTCACCGGGTTCCGCGCGGCCGTCGGGTCGGTGCGGCTGCGCCTGTACGTCGTGGGCGACACCCTGCTGTTCGACGGCCTGGAGGAGATCGGCCGCCGCTTCCCCGCTACCGACCTGCCCCTCCTGGGCGGCACGCAGCTGCCCGCGGCTTCGCGGTGACCATGGACGGCGTGCAGGAAGCGGAACTGGCCCGGCGCCTGGACGCTCGCCCCTGAGTGCTGCCCGTGCACTACAACGACGACACCGTCTTCTGCTCGCCACTCCCAGAGACTTCCTGACCGAGTTTCACCGGCTGTGCCTGGACGCGCACCTGCTGTCCTGGTCCCCGAGCCGGCACGCACGCCTGATCCCGGGCGGCGATCGGCGTATCGTCGGCTGAGAGGCGGCGCACCCCAGCATGCGGTGCACACGCCATGCGACGGCGCCTGCGGCGAGAACCCCGCCCGCGCGGGGAGCGGCGTGCCGCGACTCCGATTGCCGGCGGCCGGTCACCGCGACACCTGCTCAGCATGACGGCAGGTCACCCTCCCTTTGTCAGAGCTGCGTTGTCAGTGGTGGGCGATACGTTCGAGGCCTTGGAATCGCTGTTGCACGACAGGAGTGGACGATGACCGAGAGCAGTGTGCTGCCCGCGCTCAGGGTGGTGCTGACGGACGTCAACGAGCGTGTGGTGGAAGCGTGGCGCGCCGCGTTCGCCGACACCCCCGGCATCGAGATCCGCAAGGGCTCGATCCTCGATGAGGACGTCGACGCCTGGGTCACCCCCACGAACTCCAGGGGCCGGATGGACGGCGGGGTCGACGCCGTCATCAAGCGGTACCTGGGGTCCGGCATCCAGGTGCGCGTCCAGCGGGCGATCCGCGACCGGTTCGCCGGACCCATGCCGGTGGGCAGCGCGGTCTGCGTCCCGTCCGGCGCGACCGTCCCCCGGTACCTGATATCGACGCCGACGATGGTGCGGTCCTCGCAGAACGTGAGCGCCACGCTGAACGTGGCACTGGCGTGCGCGGCCGCTTTCCAGGCCGTCCACCGGCAGAACCGGAAGAAGCCGGGCAGTATCCGGTCCGTGGCGCTGGTCGGGATGGGAGCGCAGACCGGCCAGGTGCCGGCCCGGGTGTGCGCCAATCTGATGTGGACCGGCTACACCCTCTTCCACGACCACTGGTTCGAGGACGACGACGAGCTGCGGTCCACGATCACCTCCCAGCTCCACGGGATCGAGACCGCGCCCGTCGACCAGCGGGTGCGCATCGTGCCGCCGGCGGCCCTCACGCCCGTCGCCCCCGCGCCGGCGCCCGAGACTGCCGCTCCCGCTCCCTGCGCCGCCCCCTCCTCTCCCTCTGCCACGACGAGCGAAAACGCCTCCGCCATGACCGGAACGACGACCGGCGTCCCGGCTCCGGGCCAGCCCCCGCAGCCCCACCCCGATGCGAACGACCCCCTCGCCCTGACCGCACTCTTCGACGGCGGCGGAGAGGCCTGGCTCCCGCTGCTGAAGCCGGTCATCGAGGCGCAGCCGGACGCCGCACGGTTCATCGGGAAGGACCGCAGCCACGAGGTGGTCCCGGTCCGCGAGCTGACGTTCCAGGCGCTCAAGCCGAACCCGCCGCACAAGTGGAAGGTCGTGGTCTTCGGCCAGAACCCGTACCCGCGGCCGGAGAGCGCCACCGGCATCGCCATGTTCGACAACACCTTCAGCGACTGGAAGGACAGCCAGTTCGGCCGAGTCGTCAGCATCAGGTGCCTCATCAAGGCAGCGGCGATGTGGAAGTACGGCATCGCCAAAAAGACCCCGATCGCCGACGTGCGGACGCTGCTGAAGGAACGGGACACAGTCCAGCCACCGGAGTGGTTCCAGGCGATGCTGACGCAGGGCGTGCTCCTGCTGAACGCGTCGCTGACCGCGAGCGGCGACGGCGCGATGGGCGCCGACCAGCACACGGCGTTCTGGCGGCCGGTCGCCGAGCGGATCGTCGAGGAGATCCTCAAGGCCAAGCAGGACGCGACCGAGGAGGACCGCGGGGTCGTGTTCGCGTGGTGGGGGGCGCACGCCCGCAGCCTGAAGCGGGCCGTCCTGCGGCTCCAGCAGAAGTACCCGGACGTCGAGGTCCGCCACCTCGACCACGCCAACCCGGCGGCACAGGGCGACATCTTCTGCGAGGGCGACCACTTCGCCCAGGTCAACGACGCCCTGACCTCGGTGGGCGCCGACCCCATCGACTGGCTGCCGAGCAAGGGGTGGAACGTGCCGGCGGCCGGCCTGGGCAGTGCGGACGGGGATGTCTCGGCGCACATGGGCGCTTTCATCGAGTCGACCATGAATCTGCACCAGCTGTACCTGGAACGCCTCACCAGCGTCAAGGACGAGGGTCTGGCCCTGCCCACGATCACCGGTGTCTTCGACACCCCGCTGATGGACTTCCAGGACGCCGTCGCCCCGGTCAGCACGGCACTGACCGGGCTCACCGGGCACATCCGACGCTCCCGCGACTTCGGCAAGCAGCGTGCGGACCAGGCGACCGGCGGCGGCCTGTCCGCCGACGCGATCGCCGCACTCCACCTCTACACCTGTGAATCAGCCTTCTACCGCGAGATCAACAGCGTTCTGCGCTCCCCCGACCGCACCAGGGTCACGCCCTACCTGCCCTACCTGCGGCTTCTGTTCTCAGCGGTCTCCAAGCTGCCGGCCTACACGCAGCCGCTGTGGCGCGGGGTGTCACTGGACCTCCGGGCGCAGTACCCCCTGGGCCGGACCGTGACCTGGTGGGGCGTCTCCTCATGCACCTCCGAGCTGAATGTGGCCAGAGCCTTCTTGGGCAGCCGCGGCAAACGGACCCTCTTCGAGGTCACGCCGGCCCGGGCAGTCGGGATCAAGAACTTCTCCGCCTTCACCGGCGAAGAGGAATACATCCTTACCCCCGGTACCCAGCTCAAAGTGACGGAGGTGAAGAGCGAACCCCGCGGACTGTGCACAATCCGGCTGAACGAGATCACGGACAGCACTCCCGCAGTGTCGTGAACCGCTCGTTGTTCCACGAGGCCACAGTCATGGTTGCCGAACACTCATGCCCGGCAACCACGGGGCACAGGCCCATACCGGTCCCACCACAACGCCAGCCGCAACCACGTGGCAGAGGCCAATACCGGCCCTACCGCTGCCCCAACAGACCGAAAGTGATCCCGCGCTGGAAGAACGACGACGCATCCGGCGTCGGCGGAAACTCCGGCTGAAGGCCGCCCTCCTCGGACGTTCCAGAGGCGGGCAGACCAGCAAGGTCCACCTCGCCGCCGACCGCGAGTGCCGCCCGCTGGCGTTCATCCTGACCACAGGCCAGGCAGCGGACAGCCCGCAGTTCATCCCCTTCCTGAAGAAGGTACGGGTACGCGGGCCCGTCGGCCGACCCCGCATCCGGCCGGACGCGGTCGCCGGGGACAAGGCGTACTCGTCCCGCGAGAACCGCGCCCACCTGCGCAAACGCCGTATCAAGGCGGTCATCCCGGAGAAGAAGGACCGGGCTGCCAACCGGAAGAAGAAGGGCTTCAGAGGTGGCCGACCCGTCAGCCACGACGCCGATCTCTACAAGGAGCGGAACACCGTCGAACGCCTGATCAACAAGCTCAAAGCATGGCGAGGCATCGCCACCCGATACGACAAGACTCCCGACAGCTACCTCGCCGGTCTCCACCTGCGCGCCTCGATGATCTGGATCAAGGACCTCACCAGGACCACCCGATGATCACGACTCGATATGCCCCCAGGTGACGCGCTGAGGTGCCGGACGCCAAGGGCGGGCAGGAGTTGAGTCAACGGTCAACCAGCCGTGGACGCGGGGCCTCACCCGTGGATTCCGCGTCGGTGTCGTCGGTGCCGACCGGGCCGCGGGGAAGCATCCGGTCCAGCCACTTCGGCAGCCACCAGTTGGTCCGGCCGAGGAGTGTCATGGTCGCCGGTACCAGCACCATGCGTACGACCGTGGCGTCGATGAAGATCGCGGTGGCCAGGCCGAGCCCGAACATTTTGGTGGAGGGGTCCTCGGCGACGGCGAAGGACAGGAAGACCGCCACCATGATGAGGGCGGCCGAGGTGATGATCCGGGCGGTGCGCGAGACGCCCTCGACGATCGCCGTGCCGTTGTCGCCGGTGCGCAGGTACTCCTCGCGTACGCGGGAGAGGAGGAACACCTCGTAGTCCATCGACAGGCCGAACAGGATGGCGAAGAGGAACATCGGGATGAACGACACGATCGGAACCGTCGCTTCCAGCCCGATGAGTGCGCCTCCCCAGCCCCACTGGAAGACCGCGACCATGATGCCGTAGGCCGCGCCGATGCTCAGCAGATTCAGCAGTACCGCCTTGAGCGGTACGAGTATCGAGCGGAAGACCAGCATCAGCAGCAGGAACGACATCGCCAGCACGGCGGCGACGAACACCGGCAGGCGTTGGCTGGTGCGTTGGCCCACATCGGACAGGCTCGCGGCGGCGCCGCCGACGTGGGCCCTGGCCGGGCCGTGCCCGATCGCCGTGGGCAGCACGTCGGTGCGCAGCCGGGCGATGGTGTCGGCCGTGGCCTTGTCCTGAGGACTGGTGGTCGGGAACACCACGAGGGTCGCGATGCCGGTGGCCCGATCGATGTGCGTCGGCGCGACGGAGGCGATGCCCGGATCCGCCGCGACCGCCCCGACGAGTCGGTCCAGCACTCCCGGATCACCGGTGGGGTCCGCGGCGATGACGAGGGGACCGTTGGTGCCCGGGCCGAACCCCTCGGCGACGAGGTCGTAGGCCCGGCGCTCGGTACGGCTGTGGGGCAGTGAGCCGTCGTCGGGCAGGCCGACGCGCAGGCCGAGCACGGGCAGCGTCGCGGTCAGCAGCAGCCCCGCCGCGCCGACCGCGTACGGCACCGGGTGCCCGCTGACGTGCCCGATCCAGCGACGCCACCCGGCGGCGTGGGCGGAGCCTGCCGCCGGGTCCCGCCGCCGTGCGAGTCGGCCCAGCTTCCTGGTCTGCAGAGCCCGGCCGATCCGGCCGGCCCGGGCCAGGCGCGGGCCGGCGGCGCCGAGGAAGGCCGGCAGCAGCGTCACCGACGCGAGCACCATGGTCAGGACGACGATCGAGACGGCAAGCCCGCCAACCGTCATGAACGGCACGTTCGCGACCGCCATGCCGAGGATCGACACGACGACGGTTCCGCCGGCGAAGACCACCGGCCGCCCCGCCGTGGCCACCGCTCGTCCGGCCGCCTCGTGCGGATCGAGCCCGCGCGCGAGGTACTCGCGGTGCCTGGCGAGCACGAACAGCGCGTAGTCGATGCCCACTCCGAGCCCGACCATGCTGCCCAGGACCGGTGCGAAGGTGGGGACGTCCGTGACCCCCGCCAGTACCGTCATCGTGGCGACCCCGACGGTCAGTCCGAAGACCGCCATGCCGATCGGCAGCGCGGCGGCGACGAGCGAACCGAACGCCAGGAACAGGATCGCGGCCGCGGCGAGGATGCCGATCAGCTCGCTTGCGCCGCCGTCGGGGTCGGAGAAGGCGTAGAAGAGGTTCCCGCCCATCTCGATGCGCAGGGGCAGTTCGGCGCGCAGCCGGTCGCCGAGATCGACGAGGGCGTCGAGGTCTTCGGCCGACAGCCGGCTCTGGTCGGGATACTGCACCCGGACGACTGCGATCCGCCCGTCGGCCGAGACAAGGCCGCCACGCACGGCGGTGTCCCCGCGTGCGTCGAGTGCCCCCGCCGGGTCGCTCGTGCCGAGCACGTGCGGCAGCCGCTTCACCTCGGTCTGCAGCCGCGTGAGAGCGGTGCGCGCGCTGCCGTGGTCGAAGAACGTCGCAGCGCCGTCGAGGGGGGTGACGACCACTTGGGCGGTCATCCCCTCCTGGCCGGTGCCAGCCCGCTCGATCAGTTCCGCGGCCCGTTGGGAGTCCAGTCCCGGAGCGGTCATCGAGTCCGCGGTCCGCCCGCCGAAGGCGACGGCGGCGAGGACGGCGAGCGTGGCGGCGACCAGCCATGCCGCGATCACCCGCCAGGGATGGCGGGCGGCGCTTGCGCCCAGGCACAACAGGGCTTTCGAGAGCATCGGGTCCTCCAACCACCTCGTCGGCCGTCCTTGTACGGCCGCCGATGCCGAGGCTCGTCGCCACGGCGCTCCGCGGCATCGGCCCGCGAGCTGCGGATCCGTCGGCCCCGGGGCGGAGTGACGACCCGTCCTTTCGGCCGATGCGCGGCACGCCGCGGTCCCTAGGCTGAGAACCGTGCTCCGAGACGACCTGCGAACCCTGTGGACCGAACCCCGGCCGCCCGACGCGCCCGCCCGGGTGCGGCGGGACTGGGCGCTGCTCGCCGCGGGCCTTGCCGGTGTGGCGCTGGAGGCCACCCTGCGCGAGAACGTCGTGTGGCGGCCGGTGGCGGTGGTGTTCGCCGTATGGCTGTGCCTGCTGCTCCTGTGGCGCCGGATCCGCCCGCTGGCGATGGTGACGCTGGCGTTCGGCTCGGTGATCCTGCTTCAGGTGGCCTCGCTCGTCGCCGCACCGCGCGAGCCCGTCGGCCTGTACACCGGCGCGGTCGTGCTCGTGCTGGTGTACGCGCTGCCCCGGTGGGGATCGGGACGCGAGATTGTGCTGGGCGGCGCGGTGATCCTCGCGGCCAGCACGCTGTGTTCCGTCACGGACGAGACCCCGGTCGTCGAAAATGTCGTGGGCTTCGTCTTCCTGCTGCTGCCCGGCGTGGCCGGGGCTGCCGTGCGGTTCCGGGTGACCGCTCGCGAGCGGCAGTTGGAGCAGGTGCGTTCCCGCGAGCGCGAGCAGCTCGCCCGGGAACTGCACGACACGGTGGCCCACCACGTGTCGGCCATGGTGATCATCGCCCAGGCGGGCCGGGTGCTCGCGGGCACCGACCCGTCCGCCGCCGTCGAGGCGCTGGAGGGGGTCGAGGAGGAAGGGGCGCGCACGCTGGAGGAAATGCGCGCCATGGTCGCCGCGCTGCGCGACCGCGGGGTCGGCGCCGAGCTGGCGCCCCCTGCCGGAGTCGCGGATCTGGAGCGCCTGGTGCGCACCCCGGGTGGCCGCCTCAGGGTCGACCTGGGGCTCGACGGCGAACTGGACGCGCTGCCCCCGGCCGTGGACGCGGCCGTCTACCGGATCGTGCAGGAGTCGGTGACCAACGCGCTGCGCCATGCGGTCGACGCGACCGAGCTCGTCGTTCGGGTCGCCGCGGAACGGCACACGGTACGGGTGAGCGTGCGCGACAACGGCCGGCGCACCGGCCGGGGTCGCGACGGATACGGACTTACCGGACTGCGCGAGCGCGCGACCCTGCTCGGCGGCACACTACGAGCCGGCCCGGGTACCGACCGGGGCTGGCATGTCGAAGCCGAACTGCCGAGAGCGAGGAGCGAGAGCGGTGTCCATTCGCGTCCTCGTCGCTGACGACCAGACGATCATTCGCACCGGGTTGCGGATCATGCTGAACGCCCAGCCCGGCATCGAGGTGGTCGGCGAGGCCGCCGACGGGCGGGAAGCGGTACGTCTGGCCCGCGAGCTACGCCCCGACGTCTGCCTGTTCGACATCCGCATGCCCGTACTCGACGGGCTCGAGGCCACCCGGCTGGTCGCCGGCCCGGGCGTCGCCGACCCGCTGGCCGTGGTCGTCATCACCACGTTCGACCTCGACGAGTACGTCTACGGCTCACTGCGTGCCGGCGCCCGCGGATTCCTCCTCAAGGACACGGGACCAGACCTTCTGGCGCAGGCCGTACGGTCGGCGTCCGACGGTGAGGCGCTCATTGCCCCCAGCGTCACCGTCCGTCTGCTCCAGGCATTCGCGGACCTGCCCGCCGGCCGGCCCGTGGCCCAGCCGGTCTCCCCCGTCACCGCCCGCGAGGAGCAGGTGCTCCTCGCCGTCGCTCGCGGGCTGACCAACACCGAGATCGCCGATGCACTGCACATCAGCCTCAGCACGGTGAAGACGCATCTGGCCAGCCTGATGGCCAAACTCGGCGCCCGCAACCGGGTCGAGATCGCGATGTGGGCCTACGAAACGCGCCGTATCCTCCCCGGAACCTGAGCCGGGTGCCGGGCCATGTCCCATGAGTCCCCGCCCGGACATCAGTGCACCGGTCGGCTCACGTCGGCTCCACATGCCTCACCCGCCCCAGAGCGTGACGTACCAGGAGGCAGGAACTGGGACGGTGAGACACCCGATACGACAAGACTCCCGACAGCTACCTCGCCAGTCTCCACCTGCACGCCTCGATGATCTGGATCAAAGACCTCACCAGGACCACCCGATGATCACGACTCGATACGCGGCCTAGCTCGCCACCGCCGACAGCGACGGGAGGGTACGGATCTGGAATGCCAGGGAGCGAGACGAGACGGAAAGGGGCACTGTTCACCCGGGGCTGCTCCAAATCTGGCGGAGATCATAGCTGAGGGTGCAGCGGTCGACGACGTCCTTGTCGAGGGCGTGGTGGTGGAGGCGCAACGGCAGGCCCGGGCCGGAGTAGTGCCGGGCGAGATGTGGTACGCCAGGCCGCTTCCAGCTGACTGCCCGCTCAGCAGGACAAGCCGACGCCCGCTGTTCGACCATTCCGACGATCGACTTGACGCGCTAAGCGCCTGAGGCGTCTGCACGGCCTGTCGTCCGGCGACTTCGTGCCCGCCCTGGAGCAGTTCCTCGGCTCCTCCGCCGGGCTCTCCCCGGCCACGGTCACCCGACTGACCCAGCAGTGGCAGGCAGATCACACCGCGTTCATGAACCGCCACCTCGCGAAGGTCGACTACGTGTACCTGTGGGCCGACGGCATCCACCTCAACGTCCGCCTGGAGGAGGCCAAAGCCTGCGTCCTGGTGCTCATCGGGGTCCGCGCCGATGGCTCCAAGGAACTGGTCGCGCTCAAGGACGCCTACCGCGAGTCCTGTGAGTCGTGGGCCGACCTGCTGCGGGACTGCGCCCGCCGGGGCATGCGCGCCCCGGTGCTCGCGGTCGGGGACGGTGCCCTGGGCTTCTGGAAGGCGCTGGCCGAGGTGTTCCCTGAGACCCGCGAGCAGAAGTGCTGGGTTCACAGAACCGCAAACGTGCTCGACTCCCTGCCGAAGTCCGCGCAGCCGGGAGCGAAGAAGGCCATCCAGGACATCTACAACGCCGAGGACAAACAGCACGCCGAGGCGGCGATCAAAACGTTCGTGCAGCTCTACGGGGCGAAGTTCCCCAAAGCCGTCAAGAAGATCACCGACGACCAGACCGAACTGCTGGCGTTCTACGACTTCCCGGCCGAACACTGGATCCATCTGCGGACCACGAACCCGATCGAGTCCACGTTTGCCACGGTCCGACTGCGGACCAAGGTCACCCGCGGCGCCGGCTCCCGCACCGCCGCCCTGGCGATGGTCTTCAAGCTCGTCGGGTCCGCCCAGGCCCGGCGGCGGGCGATGAATGCGCCCCACCTCGTCGCCCTCGGCCGCACCGAGCCCGCTTCGCCCGCGGCCGGCTCGTCGAGCGGCCCGCGGCGGTTGCGGCATGATCGAGGCCAGTCGATTACCTGGGGGCTGACGTGGCATGGTCTGAACACGTGATGGTGCGAGACGGCGTCCGGCTTGCCTGCCGGGACTGGGGCGGGCCGGGACAGCCCATCGTGCTGCTGCACGGCCTGGCCGGTCACGCGGGTGAATGGGACGTGCTGGCCGGGCGTTTGAGCTCCCGGTATCGGGTCGTCGCGGTCGACCAGCGCGGGCACGGCGCCAGCGAGCGCCACCCGCGGGACGTCTCCCGCGCCGCCTACGTCGCCGACGTCATCGCCGTTGTCGATCAGCTGGCGCTGCAGCGACCCGTCCTGGTCGGCCAGTCGCTGGGTGGGCACACGGCCATGCTCACCGCCGCCGCACATCCCGGGCTCGTCCGCGCACTCGTGCTCGTCGAGGCCGGCCCCGGCGGCCCGAACCCGGACGGCCCCGCGGACATCGGCGGATGGCTCGACTCATGGCCGACACCGTTCCCTTCACGCGAAGCGGCAGCCGCGTTCCTCGGCGGCGGGCCGGTCGGCGCAGGCTGGGCGGCCGGGCTGGAGGAACGCGAGGGCGGATGGTGGCCTCGCTTCGACCGGGACGTGATGGTCCGCTCGCTGGCGGAGAACGCCCGGCGTTCCTTCCGGCACGAGTGGAGGCAGGTCGCGTGCCCCACCCTGGTCGTCCTGGCCCAATCCAGCTTCATCCCCGCGCAGCAAGCGGACGAGATGCTCCGGCAGCGACCCGCCACCATGGCCATGAGCATCCCTGGCACCGGCCACGACCTGCACCTGGAACAGCCCGAGATCCTGGACACCGCGCTCTCGGACTTCCTCGAGGGCCTCGCCTGAAACTCCTGCGCGGTCACAAGGACACCAAAGTCAGACCCCACACATAGCCACCGATCCACAGGTCTTGACAATTACTCCTGGAAGGAAGGGGGCAGGGGCCTGTCGGCCTGATGGTGCCGTCGTCCGTGATCCCAGTGAGCCTCAGGGCGATAGCCCGCGTCACGCCCCGTAATGTCGGGGCTTGGCAGGTCAAATCTCAAGCCCATACCGCTTTGACCACGGCGTGGCCTGCCGAAGCCGCCTGCCCGTAGAACTCTTGGAGGTCCCGGTGATGTTCGAGGTACTCCTGCCTAGTCCAGCCGAGGGCACTGAACCTTGCACCGACTACGTTCCACAGCTCGTCGAAAGAGACAGTCGTAAGGAAACGCGCGGCCTGTGACACCCCGGGCGGCTCCAGAAGCATCAGGGGAGGATCCGAGGGGTCGGCGTCAGCACTGTGGGGCACGGGGCGGCCGCCGTAGATCGGCAGATTCCAGGGTTCGTCGGCGTCTGCATAGAAGCCATCGGCCGCGGCATAGAGGTCGTTGACAGCGTCCCAGCCCTTGTTGATCGAGTGGGCGATGCCCGCTGCGTACTCGGCGATGTCGTTTTCCCAAGCCTCAGACATGAACGCAGCGAGCCAGGTGTGGTCATCCCGGATCTCGGACTCAGCCACGGCACGAAAGTGCAGGTAGATGCTCACTACGACGAATCCCTCAGCTCAACGACCCACCTGTCAGGCCGAACGGACAGAACCTACTTGAGGGCACTGACAGCCACGTGTCGTCGATAACGACTCGCGCCATCCGGCAGGACTTTCGAAACACGCCCTACGGCGGGGAGCACTTCGCCCCCGAGCAACGCCGCGTACTCACCGACGAGTTCGCCGTCGAGGTCATCCGTTCCGCCGCGTACGGCAGCACCGATCTGGGGCCGCTGGGCTACCGGTGCACGGCGGGAGAGGGGTCGGTTCACCATGTGCTGACCGATCTGCACACGCTGGAGATCCTCCACCCGCACACGGACCGGCCGGTGGCACCGGGCGAGCCGGGACGGCTGGTCTTCACCTCCCGGGCCCGTGCGGGACAGCGGCTGGAGCGCTACGAGATCGGTGATCTGGGCCGGGCGGTGGAGGGTGCGTGCGCGTGCGGCAGCCACGTGCCGAGGCTGGAACTGCTGCGCGCTACGGCGACGTCGTGCGCGTCGGCACGTACTTCGTCAACCACCGGCGGATCCTGCGGGCCGCACAGGAACGCCTCGGCTACCACGGTGAGATGCAGTTGCTGGTCGCGTCCGGCTCCGGCCGGGAAGTGGTGACGGTCCGGCTCGACGAGGAGTACGCGAGCGACCCGGAGGCAGCACGGGAGGCCCTCCTCGCCGAGATGACGGAGCTGGCCTCGGCCGAGGCGGAGGGTCTGCTGACCTTCGCCGTGGAGACCGTGCGGAGGGAGACGTTCGAGGCCAGGTCGAACAGCGGGGTGCAGGAAGAGGCACGGGCCAGGCGCACATCGTGCGGTGGCACATCAGCCCGCCGTCGTGGATCCTCTGGAGTGCCCTGAGGTTGGCCAGGTGCGTGGCGTGTGTCTCGCCGGGCAGGCCGTAGATCAAGTTGAGGCCGGGCAGCAGCTTCGGCAGCCCACGCTCACCCCGTTGTGCGCCGACCTCGTTCAGGTACTCGACGGCGCGCAGCAGGATGTCCTCGGTGCAGGTGAGCGGCGTCTACGTCACGAGGACTAAGGTCGGCTTCGGCTTCGGCCACGGTCCCCCCGGGGCTGATCTTGCGATGATCGCGCTCGCGTGACGTACCTCTCCTTCCCGTTCCTCTTCGCTCTCGCTCAACTCCGCGGCGTTCACCCATACTTGGATGCCTCGCCCGATACCGGCGACACACCGGACCGGTCCGGGCGGACCGTATGCAAGGAGGGGGTTTCTCATGAGGGACGTCGGAGAGGCGCCGCGCTCGATGCGCGACGCGGCGCAGGAACTCGGCCTCGGCGCCCGCAAGGGGCTGGTGGCCAACTCCCCCAGGTCCCTCCCCTGGGCACCCCTGATCGGGCTGACGCTGGTGAGCGTGCTTCTGCTGACCGTGGCGGTGACCTTCGCCGTCAACGACCAACGGACGGAAGGTGCCTGGTACTACTCGCTGCCGCTGCTGATCCTGGCGATGGTGCCGCCGGCGGTCCTCGTGTGGCTCCTGGTCGCGTGGTCGCGCGGCCGCGGCCACCAGAGGTGGATCGCCTGGTACGAGGGCGGGGTGGTCTACCACGCAGAGGGCTTCGAGATCCACGCGTACCCGTGGGCGCAGATCGATTCCCTCGCTCGGCACGACGTCAAGGTCACCAACGGCGTCGTCAGCGCCACGACGCGCAAGCTGCACGTGCGGGCGACCGACGGCCTGTCGTTCACCGTGAGCGACGACGAATACGCCGGGATGGTGCCCTTCGCCGAGGGCCTGACGGACACGTTCAGCCGTGCCCGGGTGGCGGAGGACGCTGCCCGTCTGGAGGCCGGCGAATGCCTGTGGTTCGGCGTCCTGGACATGACGCTGGGCGGTGTGGGGCAGGAGGACAAGCGCATCGGCTGGGACGAGGTGGAGCGGATCGACGTCAAGCACGGCGACGTGCGGATCCACCGCCGGGGCCAGCTCACGGCCTGGCTCAAGGTACCGGCGCCCGGCTTCCCGAACCTACTGGTCTTCCTGAACCTCGCCGACGCGTTGAGACGCTCGGCCTCCACCGGATGAGGAGCCCGTAGCGGCGACATACCGGCTGGGGCAGGGCCCCCGGCTCACTCCGCAGCGCGCCAACCACCTTCCAGAGTTCCGGTCTTGAGGGGTGCGCGTCGAACGGGAGTCTCGATCGGGTGATCGCAGCTGGCCGCGGGTATGAGAACAGGGCCTCTTGGTAGCTCGGGGTTGCGGAGCCAACCGAGATCCCGGAGACCCTGTTGCCGCAGCTGTATGTGCTCGCGCCGGTGGAGTTCAACTCGGCTGCACCGACGTGTGATTGTGTTGCTCACCGGTTCGGGAACGCGGCCGATCATCCGGAACGTGTTCGGCGGTATCCCTCGGACATGACGGACGCGGAGTGGGCCGTGGCCCGGCCGCTGCTGCCGGTGCCGGGCTGGCTGCGTGGCCGGGGCGGCCGACCGGAGGGGTACTGCCTCCGGGCAATACTCGATGCGATCCGGTATCTCGTGGACAACGGGATCAAGTGGCGGGCGATGCCGGCCGACTTCCCGCCGTGGGACCGGGTGTACGCCTTCTTCCGCCGCTGGCGCGACCACGGCCTGGTCAAGGAGTTCCACGACCGGCTACGTGCGCAGGTCCGCGGGAAGGCGGGCCGCGACACGGAGCCGACGGCCGGAGTGATCGACTCGCAGTCGGTGAAGGCGGACGCGGTCGTCGGCTCCGACAGCCGCGGCTTCGACGGTGGCAAGCTGATCAACGGCCGTAAGCGGCATGTCGTGGTCGACACCCTCGGCCTGCTGCTCGCGGTGATGGTCACCGCCGCGGATGTCGGCGACCGCGCCCCCGCCCAGGTCCTGCTGCACCAAGTCGCGGACGCGCACTACAAACTGGCCCTGGTCTGGGCGGATGGCGGCTACACCGGCAGTCTCGTCGAGCACTGCCTGGCCGCGTTCGCCCTGGTCCTGGCGATCGTCAAGCGCAGCGACGACATGCGTGGCTTCGTGGTATTGCCCAAGCGGTGGATCGTCGAGCGCCTTTTCGCCCACCTGATGCGCACCCGCCGTCTGGTGCGCGACTTCGAACGCCGCACCACCAGCGCCGAGGCGATGGTCTACTGGTCGATGACCCTGCTCATGACCCGGCGCCTGGCCCGGTCACATTCTGCGCGAGCGTGAAGCGGCCCGGCTGCTGTTCGACCAGCCAGCCGCGCGCGACCAGGCGTTTCGCCTTCGACCGCAGCGCCTCCACCTTCGCCGGCACCGCGTCCAGGCCGAACAAGACGGCCATCTCCTGGCAGGTCAGCGGCCCTTGATGGAGGCGATGCCGGTCCGCAAGAGCCTGCAGGATGCGCTGGTAGTCGATCGATAGCACAGACCAGGCCAGTCCCTCACGCCACATGGGCACGTGCGACTTCGGCTTCGCGGCCCTCGACGCCGATGATGCCTCCTCGGCCGGCATCGCCCGCTCGGTCCGGGCGTGATCTTCGGTCTCGTCCACCGGTGCCAGCACCTCGCCGACCCGCGAGCGGGCGATGACCCACTCCTTTCCATTCCCGCTCGGCCACGGCCAGCTCGGCCTGGACGCGGTCGGCTTCCTCCCGCAGTTCGTCCACACGACGGCGAGCACTCAGCTCACGCTGTTCCAACAGCCCAACCACCGACGGCATCCACGACCTCCCGGGCAGCGACAGCACGCCAGACCACTACTCCCACGGGATCGTCGACCCTATGCCCGACCAGCGAAAACGCAGTCTTCAACTCCGGAAAGACAACGGCTTCTGACTCAGCCGATCGCGGCGCGGTGACGCTGTTCCGGGGGCATGTGCTGATCGTGGGCCACCTTCGGTGGAGATCAATTGTCGGTAGAGGTCTCGATGTTCGTCAGGACGATCAGGGCGCGAATCAGGTGAGTAGCGCGGGCGGGGGCAGTGCGGAGCTTGGTCGGGATCCGCCAGTTCTTCAGGTGGGCAAAGCTGCGTTCGACGGGGACGCGTCCGGCGGCCAGGACCCGGTCGGCCTCCTTCTCGGCGGATGCGAGCCTGCGGGCGCGGGTGGCCTTGAAGCCGGTGACGACCACGGGATCGTCGTCGTCCAGGCCGAGGAAGCCCAGGTCGGCCAGTGCCGAGGCCGGCACCGCGCAGGGGGGCCGGGATGTGGTCGCGGCGGGGGGCGGCGATGTCGTGTGTGCGGTCCGGGCCGGGCCGCCGATATCCACACCAGACGGCCCCGCTCATCGGGCAGCGCGAGGACGTGCAGGCCGTGGCGTGATACTTGCCAGAGCAGTTCGGGCGGTTCGCCTCTCCCGTACGGCGCTGGGTGGGGATGAGGGTGCCGTCGGTCAGGACGACCTCGCCGCTCCGCCAGGCAATCTTCCGTGAGGCTGGATCGCTGGCGCGGCGCGCCCGGCCGGCCGGCCGAGTGCAGTGCTCACCGGCCGGCCAAGACGCTCAGCCACACCTTCTGCGACTGAGCGCTCCAGTCGGGCTGTGCGGCAACCTGGGGGCGCAGCCGGAACCGGCGGAGCCGCCCTGGCCCCGCCCGCACCGAGCGGCGAAGGAATCGTCGGGACCGGTGGATCGGGACTTCGCAGCTCCGGCCGGATGGCAGGACGCCGTCAGGGCCGCTGTGCGGGTAGTGGTGCAAGGGTGGGCCAGCGAGTGAGCATTGCATCGCGCATGGCCATGGTGAGCCGCCCGAGATCCTCCAACTCGGCGCTGTTCATGGTCATCTGCCCGGTGATCCCAAGACGGTGGACGATCTGCCCGGTGACCCCAAGACGGTGGACGAGTCGCTGACGGGCCGTCGCGGTGCCCCACCGCCAGTTCTTGCCGGGGGCCTTGGACAGGTGGTCGGCGGTTCCCCGGTCTGCCCGCTCGACCAGCGCATCGCCTCGAAGCAGCCAGCCCGCACACGCGTCGGTGAGGTCGCCCCGGACGTCGGTGCCGGCCGCCTGGCGCCAGGCCGTTCGGTAGCCGGCCTCCGCCGCGTCCAGCAGCGGCTGAGCCGGGGCTGTGACACACCAGCAGGTCGGAAAGCCGATACGGAGGCAGGCGAGTTCCACGAGCCCATTGCCGAGCGCGGCCTGTCAAAGTCGATGAACCTGACCCCGCTGCTGGTGTGCATGTCGTTGCCAGGGCAGGGATCGCCGTGCAGCAGGGCACGCCCAGACGCGTGGGCAAGGCGGTTGACGAGGTCGTCCAGCTCCCTCCGTACTGCGGATGACACCGTGCAGCCGAAGGACTGAGCGAGCCGGAGGAAGGAGTCGACGTCGTCTCCGGTGGGCCGGACCAGGCTGGGAGATGGCCGAAGTCGTCAGAAGTGGTGGCCGCGTGGAGCCGGGCCAGTGCCTCGGCATGACCGATCACTCAGTCGTCGGCCGGCGGCTGAACGTCCAAGTGCTCGAGCACCAGCACTCTTCACCGGAGTCGGCGCCGAGGAGCCCTGGTACGACGGGCGGGTCGACCCGGGACGCGAGCCGTGAACGCAGCCACCTCGCGGGCGCACCTCTCGGCGGCCTCCGGGCCCTCGACGAACTGCTTGACCACCACCGGTGTGCCGGACAGCTCGGCCCGCCAAACCGTGATCGCGGACTGCTGCCCAGCCTGCAAGCTCGGCGTGGCGAACCCAGCTCCGCTTGCAGCCTCTCCCCGACCCCAGCCGTGACCACATGACTGCATCCTCCCACGTGCGCGAACACCTCTACTGGTGAATGGAAGAGCAGTCGGCTCGCGCCACAGCTCGGTGGGGCATCGGTTCGGCCCTTTGGCCCACGCGGCGACCACTGCGTCCAGTGCATCCGGTCACTCGACGAGTGGGCCGAGTCCGAAGCGGGCGCCTGCCGGGACGAGGGCGACGAGGTGCGGCGCGTTCACGGCTGAGTTGTCCAACTGCCCCTCCCCATGGGGCTGAAGCGATCCTGGTGGTCGGCTGCACGCTCGAGTTGGTGCGGGCGGCTCGGTGTGCCCGCTGCGGCTCCGGCACGCCAACTCCGGTGTCTACGGGGCCTCTCGGAGGTGCGCGGGGCCGAGGTCCACCGAGATCTCGGCCGTATCCGGCCCCGCACCCGACCCCCGCACAGGTTTCCGGCCCGATCGAACCTCAACAGAACCTCAAGTCGCCTTCGCTCGAACGTCACGTCCGCACCCCTCAAAAAGGGACATACAGTTGATCTTCGCAGCCCGGATGAACTCGAGGGTAACTTGATGGCAAGAGGATCTTGACGCATCGCCCGGCACACCGTTACGTTTTTGCATGCCTTCGGGGGGAAGGCAGAGAGAACCGGGGGGATCTTTTGATGGGGACGCCGGCCGCGACAGGCCCTGCTAGTTCCTGATTTTCTGCGGAGTTCCCGCAGCTTTATCAATCGGCTCACCTCGTGGGGTGACATCGGTCGTCCTTCGAGACGCCGGGCCGATCCGTGTGAAGACATTCAAGACTTCGGCAGTCCGCTGCGCGTGCCCATTTTTTCGCGCAGGACCGCCGAGGGGGGTCTTTGATGCATGGACTCCCGACGCGCCCATCAAGGGCGACATCTGTAGCGAAGGGGGGTGAAATACATGGAGAACATTGACGTCATCGAGATCGAGGACGACATCGTCGAGTTCGAGTCCGCTGAGGACAACACGGCGAACGTGGCCAACGTCGCGAACGTGGCCAACGTCGCGAACGTGGCCAACGTCGCCAACGTGGCGAACGTCGCCAACGTGGCGAACGTCTGATGAGGCTGGGTGGCGGGGAATTTCCCCGCCACCCCGTCTCCTCCGTATCGAAAAAGGCCGGCACTGATGGCGGGAAGCCCGGTGAGGCTCCCGCGACTCTGTGGAAAGGTAAGACCAGACTGTGGCACGCTCGGTGATTGAAGAAAAGCTGCAAGCGGCCCGCGTGTTGGCGGAGGCACTTGCCGCTGACGACAATGGATCAATTAATTCCATGTATATCGCTGGAAGCCTGACGGCAGGCCTTGGGAATCCCACGAGCGATGCCGACCTTTTCGTTCTCTACGCCGACGAGTCCGCCATGGGCGACGACGTCACGCAATACAACGTGAACGGTCACCGGGTCGATGTGGAACGGTACACGCTCGCATTCGTCGAGGAAGCGGTGAACACCATCACTTCCTTCGAGCTGCGGCGCGACAACCTGACGGATCTGCACAAGCTGCCCGACAAGCTGGACTTCGTCTGCCGCCTGTACACCTCCGAGATCGTCGCGCCCTCGTCCTCCCTGGACGGCTTCAAGCAGCGGATCGACTCCTCCGTCGGCAACATCCGCCAGGTCGCGGTCAATCACTCCGCCATTGCGGTCAACGGCCACCTCGAGGACTTCCTCGGAGCCTGCGCGGACGACGACTTCGAGACCGCGGCACTCGTCGGCCAGGAGCTGACCGCCTACGCCGGCAAGGCCGTCACGGCAGCCTCCGGCGACCTGTACTACAGCAAGAAGTGGGTCTACAAGCAGCTCGACCGCACGCCCGTCGCGGGGTTCCCGAAGGACACGTTCACCGACTTCCAGCGCGGTAACTGGACCGGTCGCGGGCGTCGCGCAGCCGAAGAACTCGTCTTCTTCGTGCAGACCTGTGTCGCGGCGAGCCAGCTGCTCAGCCGCCAGACGGTCTCCCTCGACGTCTGGCCCTGGACCGCGCCGGCCGAGCCAGCCGCCGAAGGCCTGTGGCGCAACCCGTCGTACAACGTGCTCGGGCAGAGCGACGGAATCCTCCTGCACTGGGAGCTGCGCCGCCAGCTGATGCTGCGCGACCCCGCCGCCTTCGTCTGGGCGCTGTGCGACGGCCGCAGCCCGCAGGGCGTCATCGACGCCGTGCACAAGCTCGCCGAGCACGTTCCCGCGCTCAAGGCCATGACCCCCGAGCGCATCGAACGACTGCTCGAGTCGCTGCGCTCGCGCGACCTCGTGGGCGGCGAACCGTACTCCGTCCTCGACACCATCTGAGCGGGCAGCGAGCCATGGCAGTGACGACGACCCAGCAGAACACCCGGCCCACCGGTACCGAAGGCCTCCTCGAGGCGGCCCAGTGGGCCGTCGAGCGACTCGGCGCATCGGCAGACTACGTCCAGGCCTACGCGGAGCGCACCGTCGAGGTACGCGTGGAGTGCCTCGACGGTGAGGTGCTCGCCACCTGCGTCGAACCCCGCGAGGGACTCGCGTGCATGGTGCGCCAGGACGGCCGCTGGCGCCATCGGGCCTTCTCCGTCGCCGAACTGCCTGCGCTGGCCCAGTGGTTGCCGGCGGACGGCCAGCCTGCCACGGGGGACGCGCCCTCGTGGCAGGACGCCCCGGACCTGGACTTCGAACCCGTGGCCGCGCAGGACTGGTCGGCTGCCGGCTCCGCCCGTGCACACTCCCTGCGCACCATGGAGGACTTCACCCTCCGCGGTGTCGCCGTCGTGGACACCGACGGCGTGCGGTCGGCCGCCACCTCCCGCTTCGTGCGGCGCCGCGTGGAGGCCACCGTCGTGCACGACGCACAGCGCTACCGGGGCCTCAGCCGCTGGCTGGAGCGCGGCCCGCAGGCCGGCACCGCCACCCGCGACGCCCTGCCGCAGGACGTGGCGCGGATCGCCGTGGAACACGCGCACAACTCCGCGCGTGCCCGTCTCGGCGGCCGCCACCGCACACCCGTGGTCTTCGGACCGTCCGCCGCGGTCGCTCTGCTGCACGAGCTGATCGGCCACGCCCTGGAAGGCGACAACTTCGCCATGCAGAGCGACTACGTCGCAGCGCTCCGCAAACCGGGAGCCGTCCCCGCCACCGTGACGCTGTACGACGACGCCACCCTCACCGACGGCTACGGTTCCTACGACATCGACGACGAGGGCTTCGCCGGCGGCAAGACCGTACTGGTCAGCGAGGGTGAACTCGGCACCCCGCTGTCCAGCGTCCGTACGGCGCAGCGCCACGGCTACCGGCCCACCGGCAACGGCCGCCGCCGCGACTACCGCGCCCTGCCCCTGCCGCGCGCCAGCAACACGGTGGTGCCGCGCGGCACGGATGCCCCGGAGGCCCTCATGGCGCCGTCCGCCGAGGGCCTGCTGCACGTCGGCTGCCTGGGGGCCGGGATGATCAACCTCTCTACCGGAGAGTTCCACTTCGCCGCGCTGAACTGCACCTACCTCACTCCCGACGGCCACCGCCTCCCGGTACGGGACGTCAGCCTCTTCGGTGACGCCGTCGAGACCCTCACTCGCGTGGAGGGCATCGGCACGGACTTCGGTGGCGACAGCGTCACCTGCGGGAAGCAGGGGCAGATGATCGGCATCGGCCTGTTCTCTCCCTCGATGCGTTTCTCCGCACTGGATTGGAGCGCAGCGTGAAGACCCTTCAGCACCGGGCCGACCAGGCCTTCACCGTGGCCGAGGCCGTCCAGTCGGCCCTGCGCCCCGAGGAGAGCGCGGCGACGTACCTTCAGCGGACGGCCCGCCGCCGATTGGCGTGCGACGTCGTTGGCAAGAAGCAACTCCTCGTCGAGGAACCGGCGTTCAGCGGCTTCGTACGACTCGAGCGCGACGGCCGGGAACTGTACCTGAACGCCAACCAGCTCACCGAGCCGACCGCGGCCAGACTGCTGACGACCGGACGCCCCCTGTTCCACCTGGGCAGCGCCGCCGTGGACGGCGAGCGGCCGCACGCACACCGCTCCGTGCAGTCCGCGGACGACGGCTGGCACACCACGCGCGACCGCCTCGACATGGCCGGCGCGGCCTCCCGCACCAGCGAGCTGATGGCAGCCATCGGCGCCCACCTGCGCCCCGGGCAGAGCATCGCCGGACTGCACGTGAGCGACATCCTGCGCGAGTCCGTCTTCCTGGACAGCTCCGGGGCCCGCCTGAAGGACCAGTGCTACGGAGTCGAGTTGACCGCGCTCGTCACCGACGACGCCGGTTCGCACGTGGTGTCGGCCACCCGCTACGCCACCACGCTCGACGAGATCGACCTGGCCGGGCTAGGCCGCGAACTCAGCCTGATCCACACAGGGATGGGCTCCGGGGAGCACACCGTCACGCACAGCCGCCTGGTGTTCACCCCGTCCGCCGTCGCCCAGCTGCTGCGCGCCCTGGTGAACACGATCCTGCTCAACCCCGTGGCCCACCCCGCGCCGATGGCCACCTCCCTGGTGGACGACGGGCCATGCCCCGAAGGCTACGGTGCCCGCTCCTTCGACTGCGAGGGCACAGCGACCGGAGCCATGCAGCTGGTCGGCGGCGACGGGCGGCAGCGCCCCCTCGCCACCCGCACCGTGGCCCTGGCGGAGGGCGGGCCGCAGCATGCGTCGCCCTTGACGGGCCACGCATGGTGGAACCCGCTGAAGAACTTCCCCCAGATGACGGCCGGCAACGTCCGGCTGACCCCCACACCGGACACCACCACCGACTCCCTGCTGGCCGGCGAACGCTGCGTGGTCGTGGACGCCCGCACCCTGGGCGTCGAGGAGTTCCGCTCCGGGGGCCAGCTCGCCTTCCGGCTGTTGACCGCCCGCACCGTGGACGGCGTTCCGCTGCAGGCCTGCGCACCCATGTCCGTCGAGGGGTCGGCCATCGACTTCCTCGCCTCGGTGACCGCCGTCGGCGACACCGTGTCCTACTTCCCCGGCCAGATCTCGGCAGGCGGCGCCTACCTGGAGATGGACATCGCCCGGATCACCTCGAAGGCAATGGCATCATGACCGTGACCAGCGGAGGGCTCGAAGCCCGAGGACTCGTACGCGAGTTCACGACGAAGGACGGCTCCGTACGACGAGCCGTCGACGACGTGACACTGGTCGTACGACCCGGCGAACTCGTCTCCGTGCTGGGCCCCAACGGCGCCGGCAAGACCACCACGGTCAAGATGCTGACCGGTCTGCTCCTGCCAACCGCCGGCCAGGTGCTCATCGACGGGCACGACGTCGTGCGAGCCCGCCGCCGCGCCGCCATGGCCTGCGGCTTCAGCCTCGGTGGTGACACCGGCCTGTACCCGCGGCTGACGGCCGCACAGAACCTGGAGTTCTTCGGCCTCATGTACGGTCTGCGCGGTACCCGCCTCGCGCAGCGCGCACATGACCTGCTGCACGAGGTGGACCTCTCCGACCGGTCCGGCGACCTCGTGGGCTCCTTCTCACGCGGCATGAAGCAGCGGCTCCACCTTGCGCGCGCGCTGCTCCACGAGCCGTCCGTCCTCATCCTCGACGAGCCGTCCGCGGGCCTCGACCCCCAGTCCGCCGCCACGATGCGCGCCCTCGTCGCCCGCCTGGCGGGTGAGGGCCGGAGCATCCTGCTGACCACGCACGACATGCGCGAGGCCGAGGAGCTCAGCGACCGCATCGTGCTGATGAAGGGCGGCCGGATCCACGTGGAGTCCACGGCCGGCGAGCTGCGACTGAACGCGGCGAGCCGGCTCGGCCACGTCGTCAACGCGGTCTTCTCCGCCGCCCAGCCCCCCGACGCGGTGAAGGACTGCCCCGGCATGCTGCGCATGGAGCACGACGGCTCCGCCGTCACCCTGCGCGTCGGTGACGGCGCGGCCGCCGTGCAATGGCTGCTGGCCACTTTCCCCGGACAGACCACCAGCGTCGCCGTCACCCCGCCCACCCTCGAGGAAGTCTTCCTGGACATGGTGGCCGCGTCATGACGACCCCACGCACCGGCACCGCCCGCGCCGCGCGGCTTCCGACCAGTCGCCCCGCCTCCGCAGCTACCTTCCTCCGGGCGGTCGTGGACCAGCTGAGGATGCACGCGACCAGCCCCATGGCCATCTTCTCGACGCTCGCGATGCCCTGCGTCTTCGCCTTCGTCGTACACGCCAATGCCACGAGCGGCTTCTCGCGCGACACCACCAGCGACATGGCCGTCGGCTCGGCCGGCATCGGCATGCTCGACTCGATCATCGTGCTGGTCCTGTTCAGCATGCTCGGCGAGAAGCAGTGGAAGACACTGCACGCCGCCCTGGGAAGCCCCGGCGGTCTCGTCCCCGTGGTCCTGGGCAGGCTGACCGGGACCGCCCTCCAGTCGCTCACCGCGCTGCCCGGCACGCTGATCGTCCTCGGTCTGCTGTTCGGCATCGACGGCACATTCGACTGGTTCCGCTGGCTCGTCGGCGGTGTCCTCCTCGCCTTCGCCACCGCCTCCATGATCGGGCTGCTCGGCATCGCCGTCCTGCGCTTCCCCTTCTCGGCGGGCATGACCAACGGACTGACCGGGCTGATCATGGCGCTCAGCGCACTGATCGTGCCCCAGTCCGCCCTCCCGGCTCCCGTGCAGAAACTCGCCCTGATCGTGCCGCAGTCCCACGTCATGGCCTGGATCCGCGGCGCAGGCCCGGGGCGGCTGCTCGCGGCGCTGGCCCTGACCGGCTTCTTCTGCGCACTGGTCGTCCTCGCCCTGCAACGGCTCGAGAACACCGTCCGCCGTACCGCCCTGCCGCTGGAGGCCTGAGCGATGCAGACTCCCGCCCGAGCCCCCCGGACCGGCGCGATGCGTGCCGCGCTGCGCGGCGCGACACTGTCCTACCGAGCCCTGTTCACCTGGTTCAACCCGCTGGGATACCTCAGCTCACGCATCGTGCGCCCCATCGGTATGGCCATCGCCTTCACCTCCCTCGCAACCCACTACGGAGCCGGAGCCGCCCGCATGCTGGTCGCCTCCAGCCTGCTGGCCGGCGCGGGTGCCGTCGTCTACGGGATGGCCCTGTCGATCGGCAACGAGCGCTCCTTCAACACACTCGGCATCTGGCTCGCCTCCCCCCAGAACAAAGTCGCCGCGGCCTGCCAACGTGCCCTGCCCCACATCGTCGACGGCTTCGTCGGCGGCCTGTGCACCTACCTGGTGTGCTGCCTCCTGTACACGACGCTGCCGATCGGCATCGGGCAGTACGCCACACTGCTGGTCGTCGGCGTGCTGACGACGGCGGGATTCGGCCTGACCCTCTCGGCCCTCGCCCTGCTCATCGAGGACCTGTTCGTCGGCCCCAACACAGCCGAACTGGTCCTCATGGTCCTGTCAGGGACCCTGGTGCCCCATGACCGGCTCCCCGCATTCCTGATCCCGCTGAGCGACGTGATGCCGCTCAGCCACGTGATGCAGGCCGTCGACGGCCTCCTCGTCGGCCGGACGCACAGCGCGCCCCTGATCGTCGAACTGGCGGTCGGCGCCGCCTGGGCCCTCGCCGGTGTGCTCTTCGTGCACCTGGCCGCCCGCCGCGCGACGGCCCGCGTCGCGCTCGGCAACGCCTGAACAGCCCCGGAAAGAGAAAGAAGACAAGTGAGCAACAGCCTGGCATCCACCTGGTCCGCGAACGCCTGGATCGACCCGCGCGGCACCTTCTCCGGTCCGGTACAGCACAAGGACGGCCTGATCATCCCCGGCTCGCTGGCGGCCGCCCCGCTCGGCGACACCGAGCCGTACCTGGTTCCCTCCCTGCCCGTCGAGGTGCACTGCCACGGCCTGGGCAGCGTCGACTTCTCCAACTTCGCGGAGATCGACCTCTTCGAGGTCGACAAGCATGCCGCCTCCGAGGGTCTGCTGTGCATCCCGACCCTCTACCTGCGCCAGGAACGCCTCGACGGGTTCGTCGAGTTCATGAAGGGCTTCGCCGCGCTGAAGGCGGACGGCAAGCTCCCATTCGTCCCCGCCATCGCACTGGAGGGCCCGCTCGTCGCCAGCTTCGGCGGCACCCCGGCCAGCTCGGTATGGGCGCCCTCCAAGGAGGAGTGGGACAAGCTCGCCGGCTGCGGTCCGCTGGGCCTCGTCTACATCATGCTGTCTCCGGACGCCCTGCAGTCCAGCTCCTATCTGGCCGCGCAGTTCACCCCGGACCACCCGTCGCTGGAGTGGATCGTCACCCGCCTCGTCGAGAGCGGCATCCGCCCCGCGCTCGGGCACTTCGCCAAGGAGAACCCGCAGCTCGGCGCCGACTGCATCGAGGAGGTCCTGTCCGCGGCCGAGGCCGCCGACTGCCCGCACGACGGCGTCCGGGTCGTCACCGACCATCTCTTCAACGAGATGCCGCTGCTGATCAAGCACGCGTTCCGCACCTCCAAGGCACGCGCCAACCGTGACGCGCTCCTGGCCGGCTACGACCTTCCGTCGTGGAACCTGGCCGACCTGCACGAGCAGATCGGACCCGTGCCCGCCGCCATCATGCGCGGCGCCCACGCCGGCCGCATCGCCGCCTGCCTCAACTTCGACGGCGAGCACGTCGACTTCGCCATCGCCAAGCGGGCCATCGAGATCGTCGGCCCGCAGAACATGATGCTGATGACGGACCGCAGCGACGTCGCCCGCCTCGCCGGACAGGACCTGCACCAAGAACCCGGCAGCGACCTGTGGTACCAGGAGCAGGGAGTGGTCGCCGCCGGCACCCAGCCCATCGACCAGCAGATCGCGAACGTCCGCGCCCTGGGCATCCCCGAGGCCGACATCTGGCACCTCGTCTCCTTCACGGCCTACCGCACCTTCTTCCCGGAACTGGACCTCGCCGCAGCCCAGTTCACCCGGGGCTGCCACGTCGACGCCGAGCGACAGCGCCGCGCCCTCATCTGAGCGCACCCGTCAGGAGAAACGAAGCAGAAAGAGGAGCACAGAATGGAGACGCAGCGTTCCGCCCAGCGCCCCCACGACATACCGCACGGCCTGCTGGCCGCCGTCACACGGTCGCCCGTCAAGGCACACCTGTTCGGCATGGACACCTACACGCGGGAAGCCGCCTGGACGTTCGGCGACCACACCGCCGATCTGCTGCGCACCGCCCTCTGCGTCCTCAAACCTGATGCCGCCGCAGGGCGGCGCTACGGCGCCGCCCTACAGGCCCTGCAGGACAACGGATTCCGCCCCGTCGACGCCCTGCGATTCCGGCACAACCGGCTGACCATCCGCGAGACCTGGCGCTTCCAGCTCAACTTCGCCGACCGCGAACGCATCGCCACCATGGAGCTGTACCTACGCTCCCTCGACTGTGTCCTGCTCGTCCTGCGCGACGAACACCACCAGCCCGGCGCCGTACCGGCCTCCGTCCGGCTCGCCTCCCTCAAGGGCGCCGCAACCGCCGAACTACGCAGACCGGAGCACCTGCGGGAGCGACTGGGCGCGCTCAACGGGCTGTTCAACTTCGTCCACACCACCGACGAACCCATCGACGTGATGCGCGACCTCGGGCTGTTGCTCGAATCCCGGCGCCGCGAACTCGTGCGCGACCGCATCCTGTCCGGTCACGACGCCTCCGACGAAGTGACCCGACTCCGCCAGGAAGTCGAGGAGTCGGTCGCACCGCACGACCTCGACCCCGACCGCAGCTGGCGGCGACTGGAGAAGTCCGGCACCCCCGCCGGAGCACTCGCCCGTGTCCGCGCCGAGGGTTCCACCGTCACCGCCACCGAGCTGCTCGGCGCGGCGCACCATCCCGACGCCGACCCCGCCGACCTGTGGGACCTGCTGTCGGTACTGACCGCCACCGTGCGGTTCAACACCCCCGGCGTCGAACGGATCTATCCCAACGTGCTGCTCAGCGCCTGGCAGGAGCAGGCATGAGCGAGGGCAACGTCTGCGTGTGCTACCAGGTCACCGAGGACGAGATCGTCGACTGGATCCGCCGGGGCGCCAGAACCGTCGAGCGCCTGGGAGAGCACTGCAACGCCGGGCAGGGCTGCGGCGACTGCCGCGAGATGCTCGAAGAACTGCTCGAGGACTTCGGCGACGAGGCCGACGGCTACGTCAACCCGGCGGTGAGCTGTGCACAGCAGTGACAACGAGATCACCCGGTTCTGGCGCACCACGCTCGCGACGGCCGCAGGGCTGCCCCTGGACGTGCGACTGACCGAGCAGCACGCCCCGCTGGCCGCGGCCGTCGCCTACGACCTGTCCTTCGCCGGAGCGCACGGCCACCGCATCGCAGCCTGGCTGATCCTGCCCACGGGCGGCACCGACGACGGCCCGCTGCCCTGCACCGTCCAGTTCCTCGGCTACGGGGAAGGCCGCGGCCACATCCTGGACAGCCTCCTGTGGCCGGCGCTCGGCTACGCCACGCTCGTCGTCGACACCCGGGGCCAGAGTGGCGCCGGCGGCCGCGCCGGCGCCACTGCGGACCCGGTCGGCCTCACACATCCCCAGATTCCGGGCTTCACCACGCGCGGCATCCTCGACCCGGACACGTACTACTACCGGGACGCCTACGTCGACGCGGTGCGTGCCGTCGCCGTCGCGGCCGCGCACCCCGCCGTGGACGCCGACCGCATCGCCACCACCGGCCGCAGCCAGGGCGGACAGCTGGCTCTGGCCGCCGCCGTCCTCAGCCCCCAGGTCGCCGCCGCGCTCGTCGAATCCCCCTTCCTCGCCGCGCTCCCGGAGCTGACCCGGCTACCCGACCGGCAGCCCTACCGGGAGCTGCTGCGCTTCGCCGAGTCCTACCCGGACCTGGTACCCCGTGCATCGCGCACGCTCGGCCTGTTCGACGTCGCCGAGCTGGCCGGGTACGGGCGCTGCCCCGCGCTGTTCTCCGTGGCCGGCCGGGACCAGCGCTGCCTGCCGGAGACCGGATACACCGTGCACGCCCGCTATCCGGCACCCAAGCAGCTCCTGACCTGGCCACTGGCCGAACACGCCGCACCCAACACCCCGCTCCGTCTCGCCGAGGCGGAGTTCCTGGCCGACGTCTTCTCGCAGGCCGCCCCGCACGCCCCCGCGTTCTGGCAGGAAGGACACAACCGATGAGACGCCTGCATCCGGACAGCCCGCCCATTGCGCAACTGACCGAGATAGCCACCGACGTCCTCGACACTGTCACCTGGTCACAACGCAAGGCCGATCTCTATGCGGTCGACCAGTACTTCCGCGAGGCGAGCTGGACCTTCGCGGACATCGTCGAACAGATGCTCGGCATCGCCATGTGCATGCTCAAGCCGGAGGCGACCGCCGGGCGCAGGCTGCGGCCCGCGCTGCGCATCCTCAGGGAGGCGGGCTTCCACCCCGTCGACGCGGTGCGCTTCCGGCACGACCGCCTGACCATCCGCGAGGTCTGGCGCTACCAGTTCAACATCGCCAGCCGCCGGCGCATCGAAGCGATGGACGTCATCCTGCCCAGCACCGAGACGGTGGCGCTGGTCCTCAAGGACGAGCGCTGGCAGCCCGGGGCGGTCCCCGCCGCGGTACGGCTCAACTCCCTCAAGGGCCCGGCCGAGCCCAGCCAGCGCAAACCCGAGCACCTGCGTCACCAGCTGGGCGTCGTCAGCGGGCTGTTCAACTTCACGCACATCTCGGACGAGCCTGCCGACGTACTGCGTGAGCTGGCCGTCATCTGTGACGAGCCCCGGCGTGCACTGATCCGTCGCCGCATCCTGGACAACCACGACGCCCGCTCCGAGGCTCTGAACATCTTCCAGGAACTGGAGGACCGGCACCCGGAGCACGACTTCGACCTGGAAGCCAGCTGGAGGCGGCTCGCCGCGGCCCCCGGACCCCTCGGGGAAGCAGGGAAGCGGCGCCCCGGTCCGAGCGAGATGCTCGACCTGACCCGGAACACCCCGCTGGACAGCCCGCACCGCTGGGACCTGCTGACCGTCGTCACGCACCAGCTGACCGAGATGAACGTCGACGGCGTGACCCCCACCGTCCCCAACGTCACCGATGCCTGGGCGCCGAAGCGACTCGACGGGGTCGCCTCGTGACCGCCGTACTGGCCACCCTCAACCTCGGTGTGGAACGACAGGGCCCCTGGACCAGCGTAGGCCGCAGCGGCATCGACAAGAGGCCCGTCGACCACCGGGTCATGGCCCGCAGCTGGGGACTTGAAGGCGATCTGATCGCCGACAAGCGCGTTCACGGCGGACCCGACAAAGCGGTGTACGCCTTCGCCCGTGAAGATGCCGTCTTCTGGCAGGAGGAACTCGGCCGCGAGTGCGCCCCGGGGAACTTCGGCGAGAACTTCTCCACCGTCGGCATGGACATCACCGGGGCCGAGGTCGGCGAGCAGTGGGCCATCGGCGAGGCGGTCTTCGAGGTCATCCGGGCCCGAAAGCCCTGCCGTGTCTTCGCCGGCTTCTGGGACGTCCCGGACCTGGTCAAACGCTTCATCGCACACGGCGCCCCGGGCGCGTACCTGCGCGTGCTGAAAGAAGGCACTGTAGGCGCCGGCGACGCCGTCGAGATCATCAAACGTCCCGGCCACGGAGTGACCATCGGATACATGCTCAGGGCGCTGACCACCGAGCCACACCTGATGCCCCGCTTTCTCGACGCCCCGGAAATGCTGCCCAAACACCATGAGAAGGCCCGCAAGTGGCTGGCCACGCACCAACAGGAGATACCCGCCCGATGACGACCACAGCATCCCAGCCCTTGATCGACCCGGCCCGGCTGGCCGCCCTCGACTGGTCCGACATGCCCGCCCTCCATCGGCCGATGGAGGAGCTCCTCGAACATCTGGCATCACACCCCACCTGGCTCAACGACGCCTTCGACCACGTCCTGGCCACCCCCGAGCTCCTCAACCAGTGTGAGCGCCTGCAGGAACTCGACCGTGTCGTCCTGGTCAACGACAAAGCCAGCGACGTGCGGATCCGCCTGCACGTCTTCACCGGCAGCGATTTCGACCGTCCGCACAACCACCGCTGGAGCTTCGGCTCCCGCATCCTGCACGGCAGCTACCAGCACCACCTCTTCGGCGACTACGAAGAGCTGGACACCGACACCCGCATCGGCACGCCGGCGCTGGTACGCGAGGAGGTGGCCGGCTCGGGCTATGTGATCCGCCACACGATGGTGCACACCGTCAGCTCCGCCGTCGACACCACGTCCCTCATCGTCCGCGGCCCCTCCGAGAAGGACCGCTTCGTCGTGATGAACCGCGACACCGGCGAGGCCTGGTGGCAGTACGGCCAGAAGGACGAGAAGCCTGAGGACCAGGTCCGACGACGGCTCGGCGCCGAGCGCGTCGAGGAGATCAGGCAGCTGCTGATCAGCCAGGGCTGCATCCGTTGACCGGGGTCGCCGCCACCGCGGAGCCGATCGAGCTCATCATCTTCGACTGCGACGGCGTACTCGTCGACAGCGAACCGATCGCCGTACGTACGCATGTCGCCCTGGGCGCCGAACTGGGCTGGCCGCTGAGCGAGTCCGACGTCATGAACCGCTTCGTCGGCCGCTCGACCACTTCGATCGGCGAGCAGATCGCCGAGCGCCTCGGCGAGGAGACCGCCCGTGTCTGGGACGAACGGTTCCGGCAGCTGCACGCCGAGGAGGTGGACAAGAGCCTCACCGCGGTCGACGGCATCGTCGAGGCCCTGGACCACCTGGAAGCGGCGGGCCTCGGAGCACGGCAGTGGTGCATCGCCTCCAGCGGCAGCCACGAGAAGATGCGCCACACCCTCGGCAGGGTCGGCCTCTACGAAAGGTTCGAGGGCCGGGTCTTCAGCGCCCACGAGGTCGAACGGGGCAAGCCCGCCCCGGACCTGTTCCTGCACGCCGCACGGCAGATGGGCATCGATCCGTCCCACTGCGCCGTGGTGGAGGACAGCAGGTTCGGCGTCCAGGCGGCCACCGCCGCCGGGATGCGTTCATTCGGATACGCGGGGGGCCTCACTCCGGCCGACTGGCTCACGGGCCCGACGACGGTCGTCTTCACCGACATGCGCCGGCTGCCCGCCCTGGTCACGGCACACGGGAGGCAGGAGGTGACCGATGCCGTTGGAAATTGAGCGCAAGTTCCTGTTGCGGAGCGACGCCGTACCGCCTTCCGTGGCAACCGAACCCATCGAGCAGGGCTACATCGCTGTCACCGACGACGGCACCGAGGTGCGCCTGCGCCGCATCGCGGGCCAGTGCGTCCTCGGGATCAAGCGCGGAAAGGGTGGCCTCTCCCGCATCGAGGTCGAACTCCAGCTCACTGAGGAGGAGTTCGTGGAACTCTGGCCCGCCACGATCGGCGCCCGGCTGACGAAGACCCGCCACTCGGTGCCCGTCCACGACACCCTCGCGTACGTGGACGTGTATACGGAGAGTCTGTCCGGTCTGCGCACTGTCGAAGTGGAGTTTCCGTCCGAGGAGACAGCCAGGGCCTTCACTCCCCCGGACTGGTTCGGCACCGAGATCACCGGAGCCCCGGAGTACAAGAACCGCCGTCTAGCGGCCGAGGGAATTCCCGGCACCACGGCCTGACCCTCGGGGCCGTCGACGCATGCCCGGGCGAGCCCCGCACCGGGTCACGCCCGGGCATGCCCGCAACACCGTCCTGCGCCTCCTGCTCCTGCTCCTGCACGAGCACCGCCTTGCCGACCTCATCACGGCGCGGCGTCAACTGATCTGCGCTCGGCACGGACCGGGCGGTCGCAACTCGATCCGGGCGGCGGTCCACGGGCCGCCGACCACCTGGTGCCCACCGGAGGTGGTACATCCCCACAGGGCCGAGGATCGCCGCATGGGCCGGGCAGCCGCGGCCGGACGCAGGCCCAGGCGACCGTGCCGGCGACCTGGGACTCCCCCACGAGGAGGACCGCAGGCAGAAGCGACAAGGCGTGCGTTGATCGCCGCGTCCGCGGCGCCGAACGGGTCCAGGGCTGACCAGGACCCCAGCACCTGGCTGCCGCCCGCGGCCCGGCAACCGTTGCTGGGCGGTGTCCGGCCGATCGCGTAAGCGGGGTGTGCCGCCTGCCGTTTCAGCCCGGTGGCATCCGTCAAGCGGGTCAGCGGACCGTGCCATCTCCCAGTTTCCTGGCCCAGTCCCACAATTCGGGTTCCAGGAGTTCGGCCGCGAGTTCGGAACCAGCGCCCGGGCGCCCGAGGTATCGGGCCATGGCCTCACCAGCGGCCTCCACGGTGCGGCCGATGGCCAGGGCTTTCTGTTCAGGACCGAAGGAATGGCCGTGCGCCGCGAAGATGGCTGTTTCCGCAACGGTCCAGCAGGCTTCGGTGTCGACCAGCAGGCCGTCGCAGTCGAAGACCACGGCCTCGGTGCCGGTGGGGAGCGAGCACATGCAGGTGTCCTTTCACTTCGGGTGATGCGCGGGTTGCCCGTTTCGGCTGCTGCCGGTGGCCTTGCGGTGGCGTCGACCGGTGCCTCACTGTCCGAGCGCGAGCCGGATGCCGAAGGCGGCGATGACCGTGCCGGTGATGCGGTCCAGGTAGCGGCGGGCCGAGGGCCGCTGCAGGCGGTCTCGGAGCGCATGCGCGAAGGCGATCAGCGCGCACGCCTAGACGACGGCCAGGAGGATGTGTACGCCGGCCAGGAGCACACCTGGAGCGAGGTGCGAGGCGCCGGCGGGAATGAACTGCGGGAGCACCGCAACATAGAAGGCGCCCATCTTCGGGTTGAGGAGATTGGTCACGATCCCTTGCCGCCAGCCGCCGAGCAGAGTGTCGCCGGCGCCTGTCCCGGCCTTGGTCTCGGCCCCGGTCGTGCCCCCGGTCCCCGCCGTCCGCGGGCTCTCGCCCGACGAGTGGCGCCAGGTGGCCCACAGCAGCCTGCCGCCCATCCACACCAGGTACGCCGCTCCGGCCCAGCGAAGAGTCTCGTATGCGAGATGAGACGCGGTCAGCAGCGCGGTCACACCGAGCGAGGTGAGCACGCCCCAGACCAGCGTGCCGCTCTGGATGCCGAGGACCACGCCCCAGACGCGGCGGCGGTGCCCGAGCGCCGCGGTGCGCAGGATGAGTGCGGTATCCAGTCCCGGAGTGAGCGTCAGGAGTCCCACTATCAGGGCAAAAGTCCCTATTGCGCCTAGGGTGATCATGAGCGATCACCCTAGGCCGGGAACCGCAGAGCGTCTACACTCCTGCCCGAAATCGGGCAGGAATGGCACTGTTCACCTTTGTTTGCGCGTCACATCTCAGGAGACGTGTCCGGGACACGCCTCGAGCGATGGGTCAGCCGGTCAGCTTGGACTCATCTGGGACGAGGGCGTCCATGGACTGCCGAACGGATCGCTCACGGATCCACAGCCGGATCGCGGTGACAGTGACCGTGCCGTGACAGACGAATGCTCTCTTGTCGTACCTGGCCGGCGCCGAGTCACGTGCCGGGCTGCCAGTGCCGGGAAGAGTGCGGCGCCGCGGGGCCGTCCGTCGACGGCCTGGGCGCGTTGTCGGTCGCCCTTGACGAGGGCGTCCACCACGGCTCGGGCCGCGCGTTCTACCGTCCAGTAGGCGGGCTCCGCGCCCCTCGGGCTGCTGGACGACGGGCCGGCACCGCCCATCAACCCTCCGCGGTCACCAGGTCGTGTCGTCCCGCCCACAGCAAGCACGAGGTCAGCGGAGGACGGGTAGCGCTCGCAGACGTCCTGGAGCGCGCGGTTGACCGCCGACTGGTCGCGTCGTTGCGCAGCCAGCACAGCCACCGCGACACGGAGCGCGTAGCGAACTCGACCGGCGGCCCGATCAGGCGTGGAGACTTGAAGATGTTCGTGGCAACGCCCGTTGACTTGCTCGTTGATGCTGACGGCCTGCCCAACTCTCCGCCCCCTCACAGCGTTCGGGTCGGCGGGCAACCCATCAGGCTGCAAGGACAACCAGTGCAGACGCGTGTCGAAGTAGCCGGTCAGGCTGCCCATCACCTCCAGAGGCGGAAACGCTACCTGCATCGCACGCGGCCGAGGCCTGGACCTGCCGACCGGACCTGTTGCAGCTCACGCGCTTCGCGCGGGTGGAGGTTCGGCTCACCTCCGCTCGCGCGGAGAACTCCCCGACTCCTGGACGCGCTGGCTCTCCGTGAGGGCCTTGATACCTGCACGGTCTGTGTCTTCCGGTACCGCGTCGAGGCGGTGGATCAATACCCAGCGTCCGTCGTCCGTCGCTCCGGCGAAGAGCGAGGCGTGGCGTGTGGCCCCGTTGTGCCGACGTAAGGGTCCGGATGTCTGCCAACTCGGCACGGGATCGCCCAGTCGACGCTCGATCAGAAGCCGTACCACCAAGTCGGCTGCCGCGCGCGGAGTGGCCCACAAACCTCCCGCCGGGAGGATCGCGCCATCCATCGTCCACGGTCTGCGGGGCCGGCCGAGGAGCCCTGGGGCCAGCAGGCGCTGGGCGGGATCGGGGCTCGCGGTTGTCTCCGTGATGTCGAGCGGCTGCCGGACGTACCTGGTTACCAACTCCTCGTACGTTGTCCCGGAAGCAGCGGTCAGAGCCGCGCCGAGCACTGCGTAGCCGAAGTTGGAGTACTCCTCCACTTGGCCGGGGAGCCGCGCAGAAGCGTCTCTCACAGCGTCTTGTCCGTTGGCAGGGCGGGGACATGGTGAGTCTTTTCTGGATCACCCCTCGACTGACGCGCAACCCTCCGTCAACCGCTCACCAAATGACGCTTCGGTACCTTCCTGCCCTGCGCTCAGGCCGCTACTCCACTGATGCGCCGGACGCCACGCCACTCGATGAACCGCTCGTCGTCCAAGATGACGTCGGGATCGCGGACGCCCGCGTGCTCCAGGAACACCATCAGGTCGCTGTAAGCGGTGCCGAGGATCTCATCATGACCGTGGGAATGCACCGTAACCCTCCGCCCGCCCATAGGGGAGGACGGACGCACGACGAACAGAGCGCTGCTCACACATCCAGCGTGCCCCTGGCCAGCCCGCCCAGCGACCCCGTCAAGAGCTTCGGGTGTTCACTGCGGTGGCGGCTGTGCTTCTCGCCGCTCTGCTCGCCGTCCAGTGCTGGATTCCTCAAAATACACGTATCGGCGGCGTAGGACGCGGGTTGAAGGGGCGAGTCCTCCCCATACCCAGGGCCGGGCTCGTGTATTGAGCTGGGCTGTTGCCAGGCGGGTGGATTGGTCGATCTCGGGCGGTCCGGCGAAGGACCGGCCGGCGAGGGCAGCCTTGCGGAAGATGCACGTGTTCTCGCTGTGATGATGAGGAAGCCAGGCCACGGACGGCAGGAAGGGACCCCGTGAACGAGGTACAGGAGGGACTCTGCTTCACGGGTCCTGCCATGGTGACGGTATTCGTCGTCGGTGCGGGCAACGATCCCCTGCCGCCTGAGGCGTTCCACCTCGTCGGACTCAGACCCGACGAGGTGTACCCGTTCATGTTGGAATCGCAGCCGTCGGCGATCTTGCCGTTCGGCCTCATGTCGTACGACCTCACCTTCCGCGACACGTCGCTCGCCCTGCCCGTTTACACGCGTGAGACCCTGCGCCGACTGTGCGCGGACGGCCGGGCCGTGGCCTGGGCAGGCTTCGAGGGGTCGTTCCACTACGACCACTTTCTCACCGACGACATCGCATCCTCGGTCTACGGATACTGCGTGAGCGGCGCCGAACCCGTGGTCGCCTGGGACTTCGCCACCTTGCGCAGCGCGGCCTGGAGAAAGCGGGTAGCCGAAACGCGCGCGGCTCTGGAAGAACTGTTGCGTCGGCCTTGAGCCATCCAGAGCCACGAGATCCCAGATCGTGACGACCACGGTTCGACGGCACGTGCTCAGCCTCCGCAAAAGCCGCTCGACCCCCTACCGACACCGACCTCGCCGACCTTATCGACGAGCTCAACCACTCACAGCACCGAGTTCGCGATCGGCTGGGATCCACACGATGTCGAGTACTCCCGCTCCGGCCGACAGCGCTTCCATCACCCCGACGTCGGCGACCTCGCCCTCGACTACGACGCCCTCGAAGTCCCCGCCGACCCCGGCCTGACCATCGTCCCCTGCACCGCCGCTCCCACCTCCCTTCACGCCACAGCTCTTGCCCGCCTTGCCAGCGGTCTCTCCGCCGACGAGGACGTACAGAGCCAAGAGACTCCAAGACGGTCGGCGGCCGCCGGAGACGTTCGTCGACGCCGTCACGAACGCTCTGCGCCTTGCTACAAGCGCTGGGCCGACCCTTGAGGGAAGTGCCTCGCGTGAGGGACGGACGTCGCCTTGTCGTGCGCGCAGCCGATCCAGTCGCAGGAGCGCGTCCAACTTCGTGCGCGAATTCCGCAGGCGCCGAATACTCACCTTCACCAGTAGGTGCGCGAGAGCACCGAGGCGATCGTCGGCGCGGTCACCGGCACACTCGCCCCCCGCGCGCACCCTGCTGCTCGGCAGGTTCGACGACCGTGGCCGTCTTCAGTACGTCGGCCGCACCACGACTCTCGCCCAGACAGCGATCAGCACAGTCGCCGGGCTACTCGCCCCGTCGCGGCGCGGTCATCCATGGACGGGCTGGTCGTTCTCCGCCGGGTGGGGCAGCCCGGGAGACGCTGAACGCTGCGCTGGTGGAACCGGAGCCGGTGGTGGAAGTCGGCGTCGACGTCAGCCGCGATGCCACCGACCGGTGGCGCCACCCCGCACGCCTGCACCGTGCCCGCCCCGACCTCTCCCCCGCCGACGTCCCCCGCCTGACGTTGCCGCCACGCTGACGGCGGCACGGGCGGGGCGGCTCCGCGGAGCCCCGGGACCGCAGGTGTCTCAGGGTCTCCCGCTCGCCTCGTTCGGCCGGTGCTGACCGCCGCGAAGGTCAGGCCACGGACAAGACGATCTTCCCGGTGGTGCGTCCCTGCTCACCGATCTCGTGTGCCTTCGCGGCCTCGGCCAGCGGCAGGACGGTCTCGACCACCGGCTTCAGCGCGCCCCGTTCCGCCAGGGCGGCGATCTCGCGCAGACCGAGGTGGTCGGGCTCGACCAGCATCCACACCGCCCGTACATGATCGGGGACGGCAGCCGGGACGTCGTCGGGGCCGGGCAGGGTGACCAGCCGCCCGCCTGCCCGCAGCACCTTGAGGGACCGCTCGGCAATCTGACCGCCGAGCCCGTCCAGCACCACATCAACGTCCCCGACGACGTCCTCGAAGCGGACCGTGCGGTAGTCGATCACCTCGTCCGCGCCCAGTTCCCGCAGCAGGTCGTGCTTACCGGCGCTGGCGGTGCCGATGACGTAGGCGCCGCGAGCCTTGGCGATCTGCACGGCGAGGTGGCCCACCCCGCCGGCCGCCGCGTGCACCAGCACCCGTTCACCGGCGCGCACGTCGGCGGTGTCCACCAGGGCCTGCCAGGCGGTCAGCCCGGCCAGCGGCAGCGCCGCTGCCTGGACGTGCGTGAGGTTCGCCGGCTTGGGCGCGAGGTGGCGTGCCGGGGCGACGACGTATTCGGCGTACGCGCCGGCCTGCCGCGGGAACAACGGCATGCCGTAGACCTCGTCCCCGCGACGGAACATCCCCACGCCCGGTCCGACGGCCTCGACGGTGCCGGACGCGTCCCAGCCGACCGCCGGCACCTCGCCCCACTCGATCAGGGCCCCACTGGCCCGGGTCTTGAAGTCCACCGGGTTCACTCCGGCCGCGTGGACCCGGACCAGGACTTCGTTCAGTCCGGGCTCGGGACGGGCCACCTCACGCTCGACGAGGGTTTCGGGTCCGCCCCACTGCTCCACGACCACCGCGCGCATGCTGTCCGCCTCACTCTTTCCGTCTCGATCGGATGTGCCGCCCGGGCGCTTCCCGGTGCGACGCAGTCCACGATCCGATATCCGCACCCTCCATGGTGTTGGCCGTTTGGCCACTATGTGACAGGATCTGGCCATGAGCAGGACGCAGTGGCCAGACACCGACACCCACCCCCGCCGGGTCGACGATGCGCCCAAACCGCATCGCATCGCAGTCCTCGCCCTGCCCGGCGTCCCGCCCTTCGAGCTCGGCATCCCTTCCCGGGTCTTCGGCAGCGTCACGGACGCGGGCGGACGCCCGCTGTACCAGGTCACCGTCTGTACCGCCGACGGCGCCCCCGTCCTCAGCGACGCCGGGTTCACCGTGCAACCCGCAGCCGGTCCGGAAGCCCTGGCCGCCGCCGACACCGTGATCGTCCCGCCCACCCACGCCATGCCCGAGCTGGGCCGCGGCGGTCCGCTGCCGCCCGCGGTATCCGCGGCCATCGCCCGGATCCCGCCCGGCACCCGCCTGGTCTCCATATGCACCGGCTCCTACGTGCTGGCCGCAGCCGGACTCCTCGACGGCCGGCCCGCCACCACCCACTGGAACCTTGCCCCCGAGTTCCGTCGCGCCTACCCCCGCGTCAAGGTCGACGAGGAGGTCCTCTTCGTCGACGACGGCGACGTCCTGACCTCCGCGGGCGTCGCCGCCGGCGTCGACCTGTGCCTGCACATGATCCGCCGTGACCATGGCGCCGCCGCCGCCAACCGCGCCGCCCGCATGTGCGTCGTACCGCCCTGGCGGGACGGCGGGCAGGCACAGTACATCGACCGCCCGGTCCCCGAACCCACCGTCGCCACCACCACCGCCACCCGCGCCTGGGTCCTGGAACACCTTGGCGAACCCCTCTCCCTGAACCGCCTTGCCGAACACGCCCGGATGAGCCTGCGTTCCTTCACCCGCCGCTTCCGCGACGAGGTCGGTATGACCCCGGTGCAGTGGCTCACCGCGCAACGCCTCGAACTGGCCAAACAGTTGCTGGAGACCACCGACCTGTCGATCGACCTGGTCGCCCACCGCTCCGGCTTCGGCTCCGCGAACTCCCTGCGCGCCCACATGAGAGCGGCCTTCGGTGTCTCACCCGCCGCCTACCGCCGCACCTTCAGCCCCCGCGACCCCGTGGAAGCCGAGGCCTGACAGCAGGCAGACGGACCACCCGCAGGCACGGCCCGAGCCGACAGGGCGTGCCGTCCGCTCGCCCCTCACCTTGCCTTCCACCTCGGCCAAAGACACGGCGCGGGCCCCGTCGGCAAGGTCCTGCGCCGCCCCCGGCGGTCTCCAGTTCCCCACCCCTCGCACGCCGCCCTCAGCACGCCACATACCGCGTCGGCCGTCACCGTGCCCTGGGCGGGACACGGCTGGCCCGTCTCCGGCGCCGGGACCGAGGCCACATCGCACGGCCCAGCCGATCTCGGCGAGACAGCGCGGCGCGCCTGGATTCTGCCGTCAATCGTCACGCCCACACCAGCAGGGCTGCGCGGGTGACGGCTGCTTGGTAGGACTCGGTGGTTTGTCGTACTGGGTGGCGATGCCGCGCCCCTGCTCAGATACGGATCACGTCACACCTCGATGTATGCCACGACCACCCCAGTGTGCAGGGGTGGCGAAGTACAGGACGTGCACATGCTCGACTTCGTCGGTGTACCGGCGGAGCCGGGGACCGGAGGCGGTGCCGGGGATCCGCTCGCCGAAGTCGGGATCGACGGAGATGACGACCAGGGCGCGGTCCAGGGCATGTCTCACCAAGGCATCGCCGGACGCTGCCGGGCCGGGACCGCTTCAGCGAGTCATGCCCCGACGTCAGAGTCCGGGTACGGGGACGGACACCGCCGGTCCGGCCCCGCATCTGACTACGCGGCCTCCTCACCCAGTTCCACCCCTCGCTGGAACGCGTCCTCGGCCCCGTCTGGACCACCAGGCCGTGACCTGGCTGCTGGAACGCTACGGATCCCCTGCAGCGCTGCGAAAGGCAGGTCGTCGCAGGCTCGTTGAGGTGATCCGGCCCAAAGCCCCGCGCATGGCCCAGCGGCTGATCGACGAGGTATTCGACGCGCTCGACGAGCAGACCGTCGTCGTTCCGGGCACCGGCACGCTCGACATCGTGACCCCGTCTCTGGCCCGCTCGCTCGCCGCCGTTCACGAACAGCGCCGGGCCCTGGAAGCCCAGATCGAGGCCCTGCTGGAGGAGCACCCTCTTTCTAAGGTCCTGACCTCGATTCCGCCTCCCGTATCTACTACGACAAATGCCGGGCCCGCGGGAAGACCCACACCCAGGCTCTTCTCCGCCTGGCCCGCCACCGCATCAGCGTGCTGTTCGCGATGCTCCGCGACGGCACCTTCTACGAAGCCAGAACCCCACGCCTCGCTTGACGAAAGACATAGAGGCACCCCCCGGCGCCGGCCACCTGCGCACGGCACCAGCGATTCCACGACCTGAGAAGAGTGGCGATAGGCGAAGCAGCGCACCCGTCGCCTTGCGCCTTCCGGCAGCTCTGCGACCGCCGGCCGCGAGGCGGTCAACCATGTGCTGCAGTGTCAGGCTGTGTTCGGCCTCGGTGATCGGTCCGCAGCCTCGTCAGGGCTCTTGGCGAAAGTCGTGGGGGGAGAGGATCGAGCCGCCGCCGACATGTGGCAGCACCCGCCGGGCATGTTGCTTCTCGGGCTCTACCTTCGGCCCGCAACGATCCGTCCACACGGCCGAACGGGAGATACGACGTGATCCTCGACAGTGAACCGGCAGCCTCTGCGCTTGTCACGACGTCTGACGCGGCAGCACGCAAGCAACGGCTGCGCCGCCGTCTGGAGCGGCTGATCGGCGTGGCCGCCACCGAAGGCAACGATCTCTTGCCCCTGCGTAACGGCGACGAGATCTTCCCCGCGATGCTCAGGGCGATCCGGTCGGCCCGGTACACGATCGACATGATGACCTTCGTGTACTGGCGTGGTCAGGTCGCCCGGGACTTCGCCGTCGCTCTCGCTGATCGCGCCCGGGCGGGAGTGCGCGTCCGTCTGCTGCTGGACGGCTTCGGCGCCAAGGAGATCGAGCAGCGATTGCTGGATCTCATGGATGCGGCCGGTGTGCAGGTGGCCTGGTTCCGAAAGCCCGCCTGGCTGTCGCCGTTCAAGCAGAACCACCGTTGCCACCGCAAGGCTCTCATCGTCGATGAGCAGGCGGCCTTCACCGGTGGCGTCGGTATCGCGGAGGAATGGTGTGGTGACGCCCGCAACCCGGCGGAGTGGCGAGACACCCACGTTCAGGTACGCGGACCAGCCGTGGACGGCATCGCGGCCGCTTTCGCGCAGAACTGGGCCGAGTGCCACGACCAGCTCTACGACGATCGCGACCGCTTCATCGAGCACTCACAGGCCGGCTCGTCGGTGGTCCAGGTCGTACGCGGCTCGGCCAGCATCGGCTGGCAGGACATGCAGACACTCATCCGCGTCATGCTCACCTCGGCCGAGGAGCGCTTCCGCCTCGCCACCGCCTACTTCGCCCCCGACACCTACTTCATCGACCTGCTGTGCCAGACCGCCCGCCGAGGGGTGCGTGTGGAGATCTTGCTTCCCGGCCCGCACACCGACCAGCGCGCCTGCCAGCACTACTACACACGTCTACTGCAAGCAGGCGTGCATGTCCGCCAGTACCAGCCGACCATGATGCACGCCAAGATCATCACCGTTGACTCGGTCGCTGCCCTGATCGGATCCACCAATTTCAACCGCCGGTCCATGGACCATGACGAGGAAGTCATGCTCGCCGTCCTGGACGAGACGTTCACCGCCGAACTCGACCGAGACTACGACGCGGACCTGCAGCGCAGCGTCGACATCGACCTCACCCGATGGAGACGGCGGGCCATACTCCAGCGGGCCAAAGAAGCCGCCGTCACTCCGATCCGACACTTCCTGTGACGCGACATCTGCCGGATCAGCCCGCGGATGCCCTTCGGCGCGCCGCTCAATCGGGCTCTCCACGAGGGGATGTCCGTCCCGCGGCCGACACGCGCTCCTGACAGGCCGGGCGGACGTGATCCCACGGGGCCCGACGGCATGCCGAGCACCTCGACCAGTGGGCAGGCACAGCCTTGTCGAGCCCTTCCGCGACCTCGTCAAAGCCATGGAGAGAGGCCACTCGACCTGCGCCACCGCCGGCCCGGGACCTCCCCCAGTGGCCCCTACCTGCACGAACGAACCGCCGGCCGCGTCGGCAGCCTCGCCCGCCTCATCCGCCAGGCCGCCATCACCGCCGTCATCGACGGCACCGAACGCATCACCAAATCCACCCTCCAAGCAGTCCGCCTCGACCACCTCGCCGAACAGCACTACCGACCCCACACCCGTCCCCGAACCGCACGACCGGCCCCCGCGGACTTTCCCGGCTGGGGTCGGGTCCGCGCCTTCTTCCGCCGCTGGCGCGAGCGCGGGCTGATCACAGACTTCCACGACCGGCTGCGCGGGAAGTCCGTGAACGGGAGGGCCGCGAGGCAGGGCCCACGGCGGGGGCATCGACGCGCAGTCGGTGCGGGCCGCCGCGACGGTGCCGGCAGCCTCACGCGGTTACGACGGCGGCAAGAAGGTGCCGGGCCGCAACCGGCACATCGTGACCGACACCCTCTTGCGTCAGTGGCCGCATCATCGATGTCACCGTCGGCCTCGCGGCGTCGTCGGCCGTGTTGTCAGTGGCCTGCGGCATGATGCGGGGCACGTGACGGCCTGCCCGACAGGGGCTTTGAGGCCGTCCTCGACGAGGGGAGTGCTGTGCGCAGGCCGGTCGCAGGCGAGGTGCGTGTTCACGATCGTCAGATCTACGTCGAGAGCGATCCGGACAGCGCCAGACCTGACCTCGCCAAGGCGCTCGCGTACCAGATCGGGGGGTTGTGCGGGGCTGCGGTCCCAGGTGTGATCGTCCTGTCCACCGGGCTGTACGCGGGCCACGTCGGCTTTGTCGTGGAAGTCCACGACGCAGCCCCTGTGCTGGACCCGGTCTGGGATGACGTGATGGAGGTGTCCTTCCGCCCCGAGTCGGAACGCACGAGTTTGGTGCAGGGGGACGGCGAGGCCGCGTGGGACCTGGGTCTCGCCCGAACCGACTACCGGGTCCGGTACTGCGCCCGGGGGATGGACGAGGGACGGGAACTCTCCACCAGAGTGGCCGGGAAGTCCCGGGCGGACAGCTACCTCCTGCAGTTCTGGCCTGCCCCACCCCGCCCGGACGAGGTGATCCGCCACACCTCGCGGATGGCCGGGGACCTGCACCGGAACGCGCGCCGGACGGCGCGTACGCCCGAGCAGCTCGCCGAGGCCGAACGCCTGACTCGCCAGGTGTTCCAACGGGCCGCCGAGGAGCGGGCCGAACAAGCCGCCGAGGGGCGCCGCCTGCACCACGAGGAGTGGGAGTGGGGCGGGCGGCTGCCGAGCGAGAGGCTGCGCGGTGCCCGCGAGAGCAACGTCCTCGGTCTGCTCCGCTTCGACAGCGACCTGGTGCACGCCCTCGATGTCGTGGGTCCCGAGGTCCAGCGTGCAGTGGCATTGCTGGCCGCGCGGCGGGCCTGCGAGGCTGCGGGCCTGACCGATGTGCCGTGGGTCGCCCAGGCGCTCTCGGAGTCGGCAGAGGGACGCCCTCTGCCGCCGCCGTTCGACGACCCGGCCCGGATGTGGGAGGCCCTGCGCTCCGACCCTCGTGTACCGGACAGGACGGTGCTCGAAGCGATACCTCCGGAGTGGCCGCCGTACGTCCCGCCGCCGTTCGCGGACACAGGGCGCAAGGTCGTCGTGGTGCCCCTTGCCGTTACGCCGCGCACCCCGGGCCGGATCTCACAGCCGCACTTCGCTCTTCCCGCCGTGCTCGCCGTCGCAAAGCCCGCCCCGCTCATAGCAGCACTGGACGCGGTGTGGCATGCGCTGAACACGTACGGCGAGCACTACCCCGAGCTGCTGGACGAGATCCGGTCGGTGTGCGCCGAGCGGGCAATGAGCATTGCCGCCGCACTCCGTATCCGTACCACCCCGCCGCGGCTGATCGACGTCACCGCGGTCGCCCCGCAACTGGCCCCGCTGGCACGCACGGCGACCCGGCTGCATCCCCGCCCCGGGTCGCCTACGCCGTACGACAGCTCCGTCGGCGGGCCGCTGCTGTGGCCCGCCGACGAGCCGTGGCCGCACTGCGAGGGGCCGCACGAGTGGGATGGGTGGAACGAGATCCTCTCGCCCGAGGACGTGCGGCAGCGGCGACGCATCCGGGCAGCGGTGGCGAACCGGCCGGGCGGCGATCCCCCGGGGACCCGGTACACGCCCGAGGAGCTGGCGATCGAGGAGCGGATCAAGGCCGGCCGCCCGTGGCCCGAGGGCCCGATCGCCATGCTACCCGTGGCCCAGTTGTACGTACGCGACGTCCCCTTGCTGCGCCCGCCCAAGCAGGCCGAGGCAGATCTGCTCCAAGTGCTGTGGTGCCCCTTCGACCACCCCGCGCAGCCCGAGACCGCGCTGTTCTGGCGGTCCGCCGCCACAGTCTCCGACATCCTCGACACACCCCCCGAGCCGCCCGCGATCCAGTTCCCCGGCTACCTGCCGGAGCCGTGCCTGCTCGCGCCGGAGCAGATCACCGAATACCCCCACATCATGGAACTGGGCAAGGAGCTCCAGCGGCAGCTGGAGGACTGGCGCAGGTGGCAGGCGGCCGGCGCCGCTCTGGACAGCTTTGACAACACGCCGTACCCGCTGGACTGCTCTGACACGCCCTACTCGAAGGATTTCTACAACGAGCTCTACACGGGCAGGATGTCCGTCGCTCCCGGCTGGAAGGTCGGTGGATGGACCCGTTGGGGCCTCACCGATCCCCTACCCCGGCTCTGCCCCTCATGCGGCACCGAGATGGATCCGCTGCTGACCATCGCCTCGGGCGAATGGAACTCCAACTATCCCGACTGGATTCCCGACGAGGACCGAGCCCGCTCTCTGTCATCCACCACCCATCCCGAACCGCACAACCCGACCATGCTCGACCTCGCCCGAGGCTACGATCTGCAGCTGCACGTCTGCCCGGTATCCCCGGACCATCCGCACATCGAGCTGATCCAGTGAGCCGTTCCCCAGTCAGCGGCTGCGCCGCCGTCTGCCGGACTTCGGCGGCGGCCGCCAGCTCCAGTTCCAGCAGGTGATGCTCCGGCGTCGGCGATCTCCAGCCGACCCGCCAGGTACTCCGTGACCTCCACCGGTACCTCGCACGGGTCCAGTAGGAACCGCGCGAGGTGAATGCCCGTCAGTTCAGGCGTCCGCCGCTGGCCGCGGAGGTCGACGAACGCGGACGCACCGCGGTCGTGATCGACGAGTCGCACCTGCTGGACCACCGGGAGTTGACGAGGACGATGACCACCAGGCCGCCCACCATGAACACGCTCGGGTTGCGACCCCTTCAGGGGCGATGAGGACGAGCTGCGGAGATGTCCGGCATCTGGCGCCCCGTGCACTGCTCGTCATCGCTGTTCATGCCGTCCGGCCTTCCAGGCCCACCGACAACAGTGCCGCTGGCGACGGCGGGCCCGAGTACCCCACCGGGCGGAATCCAACGGTCCTACGGGCCAGAGATTGTCCCGGGCGAGCAGCACATCGTCTGGCGCCGGGTCAGCACACGGACATCCTCGGTATCCGTGGTGAAGCACCCACTAAGGGCTGTCCCGCAAAAGATCTTCGGGAGTCAGCGGAGCGCTACCCCATGACCTCGCGGACCGCGTCGAGGAACGCCGACCGGTTGTCCTCCAGGTAGTCCCGCACGCTCTCACCGTCGGGTAAGCCGTGCCACACGGTCCTGTTGAGATCGAGGAAGTGCGCGTGTGCGGCGTCATGCACGGGCTGGGGGAATTGAATGCGGAGGAGCCGATCCGCGACCCACAACCTGTACATGACGTCCCGGGTCGTGAGGTACCAGTCATCGGTGTCCTCCCACTCGGACGGCCGGGTGTAGGCGCATCGTTCCGCCTCTGCCGATACCTCGATGAACCGCTCCAGCAGCGCCAGCCGTTCCGCGCGTCGGGTCTCCGACAACGCGATCCGCTGCCGTTGCTGTTCGGCGCGTTCCGCTGATTGCTGAGTCCTGTGCTGAACGAGGTAGGACAACACGCCGCCGAGGACAACGCCGCCCAACGATATGAGTGACACCCAGACCTGACCTGCCATGACGATCATCGTTCCACAGCATCGGTCTTTGAGACGATCTCGCTGTGGCTGGTGTGAACACGGCGTCCGAGCCGTCCTGGATAGCCCCGTTCACCGGGCTGAGCCCGCGTCAGTTCGGCAAGCTGCTCGCCGCGCTACGGCGAGAGGGCGCGGATCCGGTCCGCAAGGGCCGGCCGTGGAGCCTGCCGCTGGAGGACCGGGTGTTGTTGGTGGCTGCGTACTGGCGGACGAATCTAACCTTGCGGCAGCTCGCTCCGCTGTTCGGCATCTCCAAGTCCGCAGCCGACCGCATCATCGACCACCTCGGCCCGTCGCTCGCGCTCCGGCCGCGCAGGTGGTTCCGCAAGGACACCGTCTGATCGTGGATGGAACCCTGGTGCCCACCCGCGACCACACGATCGCTGAGCAGTCGAAAATCTACCGGTACTCGACCAACCACCAAGTCGTCGTCGATGCCGACACCCGACTCGTGGTCGCTGTCGGTCGGCCACTGCCCGGCAACCGCAACGACTGCAAGGCATGGGAGCTGTCCGGCGCGAAGGCCGTCGTCGGCAAGGCCACGGTCATCGCGGACGGCGGCTACCGGGGCACCGGCCTGGTCATCCCGCACCGCCGGGAGCGCGGCCAGGCCGAACTCCCGACATGGAAAGAGGAACACAACGCCTCCCACCGCAAGGTCCGCGTCCGCGTCGAGCACGTCTTCGCCCGCAGGAAGGGATGGGAAGAGCCTCCGCGACTGCCGCCTGAAAGGCGACGGCGTCCACCACGCCATGCTCGGCATCGCCCGCCTGCACAACCTGACCCTCGCCGGGTAACGGAGAAACGAGCTGTTCAGTCAGCACGCCGTGGAACATTTACGGGACAGCCCTTTAGGGCCTTAACCAGCCCTGCGTGAGACCTCTTGCCAATGATGACAAACTTTACAGAGAGGACCATTATGTATGACGAAGGGCGCAGTGCGCGCAATGCGCCGAGTGGAGCATGATTCTTTACGGCACCGCCCAGCAGAACCTGGCGGCATTCGCCGAACCCGCGGCCCGGCGGCTGACGGCCGAGTGCGCCGGGAAGAACGTGATCAACGCGACGAGTATCCGCAGACCGCAGAACTCGACACCCGGTGTGCGCATCCCTCACCGGGATGACGAGGCCGGCGGTGGCTTCGCCCACGGCGCGGAGACCAAGAACACCCACCCTGGCCGCCACTGACCGCAGAGCACGAACCGCCGGCTCGGCGCGAGCCAGGAAGGGCCGGCCGACCCCTCCGGAGGAATGCCGTGTGCCGTCTTTTCGGCCTCAGCAGCGCCCCGTGCCCCACCCACGCCACCTTCTGGCTCCTGGACGCCCCCGACAGCCTGAGCCGGCAGAGCCACCGCGACCCCGACGGCACCGGCCTCGGCCACTTCACCGCCGACGGCATCCCACGCATCGACAAGGCACCCATCGCCGCCTACCACGACCGCGCCTTCGCCGAGGAGGCCCGCGAGGTCGAGTCGGCAACCTTCATCGCCCACGTCCGCTTCGCCTCCACCGGCAGCCTGGACCTCCGCAACACCCATCCCTTCGAGCAGGACGGGCGACTCTTCGCCCACAACGGGGTCATCGAAGGCCTGAACAAGCTCGACGACCACCTGGGCGAGGACCGGTCACTTGTGAAGGGTGACACCGACTCCGAGCGGTTCTTCGCCCTGATCACACGGGAGACCCGCCGGCACGGCGGTGACGTCACCGAGGGCATCCGGCACGCCACTCACTGGATCGCCGACAACCTGCCCGTCTACGCCATGAACCTGATCCTCATCACCCCCGAGGAGCTGTGGGCGCTGCGCTATCCGGACACCCACGACCTGTACGTCCTCGAACGCCGGGCGGGCGGCCCGCATGGCAGCCGACACCTCGACCACAGCGGCACCCACGGTCGCATGCGCATCCACTCATCGCACCTCGCCGAGCACCCCGCCGTCGTCGTCGCCAGCGAGCGTATGGACGACAACCCGCACTGGCGCGAGCTGGAGCCCGGCGAACTGGTCCACGTCAGCCCCGACCTCCGCCTCACCCGCCAGGTCGTCCTTCCCACTCCTCCATCTCACCAGCTCACCCTCGACGACCTGCACCCCGACGCAGCCGCCTCCCAGAAGACTGCCTGAGGGTGCCCGCGCCGCAGCCATCAGCGACCTGGCCGGCCACCGGGCTGCGGCTGCGCTCGGCGCGGCCTTGCCGTACTGGACTGCAGGGGTTAGAGGGCATCCCTCCCGCCTGCGAGACGGTTCCCATCGCCGGGTCCTGTCTGACCGCCCTCTGGAGCACCACAGGCGGGGTACCTAGGCGGCGAAGCGGGCCCGGGAAACAGAATGCGCAGAGTGGCCCACACGATCACGACCGATGCAGTCGATCGCCGTGCCAACGCCTGGCCCCGGCATCCGGGAAACCGTGGCCTAGGATCACCTGCATGGCCCTGATCACCAGTGACGTCGATCGGTTCCAGGCCGCCAGGCCCCGGCTGGAGACCATCGCCTACCGGCTGCTCGGCTCGGCGAGCGAGGCCGAGGACGCCGTGCAGGAGACGTTCCTGCGCTGGCAGGCGGCCGACGTCGAGCAGATCGAGGTGCCTGAGGCCTGGCTGACCAAGGTCCTCACCAATCTCTGCCTGAACCAACTCACTTCGGCGCGCGCCCGGCGTGAGACGTACGTGGGCAGGTGGCTCCCCGAGCCGCTGCTGGCCGGGGACCCGATGCTCGGCCCGGCCGACACCGTCGAGCAGCGCGAGTCGGTGTCGTACGCCGTCCTCGTCCTGCTAGAGCGCCTCTCCCCCAACGAGCGGGCGGTGTACGTGCTGCGGGAGGCCTTCGACTACCCGCACCGGGAGATCGCCGACGTGCTCGACATCACCGAGGCCGCTAGCCAGCAGATCCTCCACCGGGCCAAGAAGCACGTCGCCGACGGCAAGGCGCGCACCGAGATCGACCAGGCTGCCGCCCGCAGGATCGTCGAGGAGTTCCTCGTCGCGGCGACGAGCGGCCGGACCGAACCCCTCGTGCGTCTCCTCACCCAGGACGCCGTCTCGGTCGGCGACGGCGGCGGGAAGGTCCCGGCCCGCGCGAAGGCATTCGAGGGCGCGCTCGCGGTCGCCACGTTCCTGCGCGGCCTGTTCAAGCCCAGCGACGCCAAGCGGGCCTACGTCGGCGGCGCGCCGGAGATCTATGCCGCGACTGCCAACGGTGAACCCGCCATCGTGGCGGTCGTGGACGGCCGGGTCGTCGGGATCACCTGCCTTGAGGTGACCGAGCAGGGGATCGTCGCGCTGCGCAGCCAGGTCAACCCCGACAAACTGGTTCGCGCGAGCGAGCAGTGGGCCGCTGCAGATCACGGGAACCCGCTGTACATCCTGTGATTCGGTGTGACGTGCTTCACATGCGGGTCCTGTCAGGAAACGCCGGGCTGTCCGGTTCAAGGAGCGAAACCGCGCAGGCAAGCGGCGGAACCTCACAGCCAGGAGCAGGCCCATGCAGCACCGCATCGTCGTCCTCGGAGCCGGCTACACCGGAGCCGTCGCCGCCGGCCGCCTCGCCAAGCGGCTGCACCGCGACGACGTCACGATCACCCTCGTCAACCCCGAGCCCGACTTCGTCGAGCGCGTCCGGCTGCATCAGCTCGCGACCGGCCAAGACCTCAAGCCGCGGCCGTTCAGCGAGACGTTTGCGGGAACGGGCGTGGAGCTGAAGCTCGCGAGGGTCACCGCCGTGGACGTGGACCGCAAGACGGTGACGATCACCGCCACCGACGGCCCCGAGCGGGAAGAGGTGGGCTACGACACCTTGGTCTACGCACTCGGCAGCGGCTGGGATGACGGGGGTGTGCCCGGCGCCGCCGAACACGCCCACGACGTCTCCAGCCGCCCCGGCGCCCTGCGCCTGCGCGACCGCCTGACCGCACTGGGCGTCGGCCGGCCCGTGGTAGTGGTCGGCGGCGGCCTGACCGGCCTGGAGGCCGCGACCGAGATCGCCGAAGCCCGCCCGGACCTCAGCGTCGCCCTGGCCGTCCGTGGCACCCTCGCCGATTGGCTCTCACACAAGGGGCGCGCCCACGTGCGCAAGGTGGTGGACCGACTCGGCATCACGGTCCACGAACACACGGCGGTCGCCCATGTGGAGGCAGACGCCGTGACGACGGCCGACGGTCGGACGATCCCCGCCGAGGTCACGCTCTGGACCACCGGCTTCGCCGTCCACTCCATCGCCCAGGCCACCACGCTGGAGGTCACCGACCGCGGCCGGATCGTGGTCGACGCCACGATGCGCTCGGCCTCCCACAAGGACGTGTACGCCGTGGGTGACGCGGCCATGGCGATCGGCCCGGGCGGCAAGCCCCTGCGAATGTCCTGCGCCTCGGGCGTTCCTATGGCCTGGCAAGCCGCCGACGCCATCGCCGCCCGCCTCACCGGCGTCAAGGTCGGCCAGGTCTCCATCCGCTACTTCCAGCAGTGCATCTCCCTCGGCCGCAAGGACGGCCTGATCCAATTCGTCACCGCCGACGACCGGGCGACTGAGCGTGCCCTGACGGGCCGTTGGGCCGCTCTTTACAAGGAACTGATCTGCAAGAGCGCGGCCTGGGGCGTCACCCACCCGACCGCCGGCGTGCCCGCCCTGCGCCAGCGGGTCACGCAGTCACAGACCCCGATGGACGCATCGGCCCGGGCTGCTGCCTGATCCCAAGCCCGGCCAGGGACGAACACATGAGCCACAGCACGGTGCCGAGAACCGCCAGGCCGATGTCGATCGTCCACCCGACGGACATGCCGGTGAACCTACAGCGAGCAGGATTTGCCCCACGCGCCGACGCCCGGCGGCGCGTGAACGGTACGAGCGCACAGCAGGGCGGCGTCGGACCGTCAGGGGCACGAACGATGCGCCCCGAGGTATCGACCCGTCCACGGGCATCTGCCTGCACACGTACGACCGGCCGCGGGCATCCTCCGCCGTGATCAACTGAGCCACCTGCCGGGTCAGACCTCCATACCGGGCCGTCGGATCAGTCGGGCGCCTGTCCTGCAGGACCTGCATGGGTGGTATCCGAATCCCTCGTCGATGCCGTAGAGGGCCCCGCGCCCGGCGTCGCCCTCCTCGTCGAGGAGAGCGATGGCCTTCTTGTAGTCGCCGTTGCGCTACCGGTACGTGCCGGGCCGGTTCACCACCCGGGCCGGAATCGCCAGGGTCATGCTCCGCGTGTGGCTTCCGCCGTAATCCCGCTCGTAACGCGATAGCCGCACAGACCTCGACACCGCCCCGTCCGGTCGGCGGCCGGCCAATGAGGATGAGGGTCCCTCCTGCAAGATCCACTCCGCGGGGGCAAGGTCGCTGGTGGGGCAAGTCCACGGTCCCTCCGTCGGCCTGTCGGTGCCGGGCGCGGGAGTCGTAGAGGCGGCGAGCGGAGCTGATGCTGTGAGGAGGACGTGGGTGGAGGTGATGAGAGCAGTAGAGTGAGGGAGGAGCGAGGGAGGAGTAGTGAGAGCGCCGCGCGTACTGCCAACGCTGGACGAGGTCGACATCGGCGATCATGTCTGCCACCTGTTGGATCGTGCCGACGACGTCCTCGACCGCAGTCGGGCCTTCGTTGCGGATGGTGCGTTGCACGGCGACAAGGTGGTGATCGTCGGTTCTGCGCCGCAAGCGGAGAGCGAGTTCGCACCGCTTGTGCTCGACCCTGACCGCTTGAAGGGTTCTCTTCTTGCTGCGGTGCGTCGGGAGGCGGCCGCTGCCGACCGGGAGGGGTTTCGCTCTCTTCGTGTGCTGCACCATGTCATGCCCGGCTCGCGCAGGGGACGCAATGGGGAATGGCTGCGCAGCGAGCTCGATCTTGAGGAGTTCGCCGCCGACACCGGAGCCATGGTGGTCTGCGCCTACAGCGGTGCCGACTGGGACCTCTCGGCTCTGCAGCAGATCAGTTGCGTGCATCCTCATCATGTGGGCGGCCGGTCGGTGTCACCGGCGTTCCGGGTGTACCGAACGGAGGAGGAAGGCTGGACGGTGACCGGGACCGTCGACAGCGACGGTGCGGTGGCCTTCGGCACCATCTTGTGCGCCCTGCTCGCTCACACCCCGACGGTGCGGCTGCTCTGCCACGCTCTGGAGTTTTTCGATGCCGCAGGGATGAGCGCGCTGGCCGATGCGGCCAGGCACCTTCCGGGGCGCAAGGTCGTCTTGGAGGGCACCAACGAGACCGTGCGGCTCGCCTGGAAGCTCTCCGGCTTCGCGATCCCCGACATTCCGGTGGTGATGGCGCCGTGATCTCCTCTTCGCCTATCTCCCTCGCAGGTACGGGGTACCGGCACGAGCTGTATCCGTACTCGGGCAGCGATGAATTCGTCGCGGGCGCTTTGGGTTTCATCCAGGAGGCGCTTGACGGTGACGAGGCCGTTGTCGTGGCCGTTCCGCAGGAAAAGGCGTCTCTGCTGCGTGCCGAGATCCGTGAGAACGACATCGTGCGTTATGTCGACACCAGCCGGGTGGCGCGTCATCCGGGTCGGCTCATCGCTGCCTGGCAAGAATGGATCAAGGAGCACGTTTCGGAGGGGCGGCCTGTCCGCGGGATCGGCGAATCCCCCTGGGATGAGGTTCGCAGTGCTGCTGAGGCGGAGGAACTGCGCTACCACGAGTGGCTGCTCAACAGGGCGTTTGCCCAGGGCCCGGCATGGTGGCTGCTGTGCCCGTACGACGTTGCACGCGACGAGGTGGCGTTGACCGGGATGGCGCGCTGTCACCCCCAGATCCGCAGAGACGGCCAGACGGTGCTGTGCGAGGACTACGACGCGCGGGCACCGTATGCGTTCGTTGCGCTCACCGACCCGTGTGACCCGTACGAGGAGTTCCCCTATACCAGCGGTGACCTGCCCGCCCTTCGGGAGAAGATCGCTGCCTGCGCCGAGCAGCATGGCCTGACCGATCGGCGCCTGCGCGAACTGCACCTGGCTGCGACAGAGGTGGCCAGCAACAGCATCCGTCACGGCGGCGGGCACGGGGTGCTGCGCACCTGGGGTGAAAAGGGGCGGCTTGTCTGCGAGTTCCGCGACGCCGGCTACCTTCAGGATCCACTGGTCGGACGTACGATGCCGACCGCCGGGCAGGTGGGTGGGCGCGGGCTGTGGCTCGTCCATCAGCTTTGCGATCTTGTTGAGATCCGGTCCACACCGGACGAAGGGACCACGATCCGCCTCCACACCGAGCTGCCCGAGTAAGCCCCGCGGCGGCCCAGGCACACGACCGTGTCTTCGGGTCGCCAGAGTCTGTCGTAGAGGTGCGGGGTGCGCCGGTCTCGCCGGCCGGTCCACCGCGAGAACGGTCTTGCACACCAGTCCGGTGCACACAGGCAAGCGTCGCCTGTACGCCGGGGGGTAGGAGCCGGGGGTGTCGCTGGGCGAGGCGGCACGCAGAAAGGTTCCGGAGGCTGCGGGACGGAACGGTCGTGAACGATTGGGATGGGAGTCCGTTCTCCATGCTGAAGGTGCGGGTAGGGCACGCGGGCACGACGATCGTGCGGCTGCCGGCGCAGGTGGACTACGACAATGCCTCCGGCGTCGGCGCCCGGTGCGAAGACCTGGTCAGGCAGGGCTGCAGCACCCTCGTACTGGACGCCTCCGAAGTGCAGTACCTCGACTCCTCGGGCGTCAGCATGATCATTACGCTGTCGCGCGTGCTGGAAGAGCATGCCGGCACGCTGCGGCTGGCCGCGCTCAGCGACCACTACCAGCAAGTGTGGCGTCTTCTCGGTCTCGACGGGTTGCTCCCTGTCTTCCCCGCAGTGAATGCTGCGCTGCCTGGGCCTGCCGCAGGCGCATGTGCGGGTACTTCGGAGTCACTCGCCGAGGCCTGACAGCGCCGGGCGGTCGAACGGCATGTTGGATGAGCTGCCGGTCCCGCTCATTGCGTCAGCCGCGGCCCGGCCGGCGGACTGGGTCGTCATCGACCTGATCACCGGTGATCGGGAAGCTTGCCATTCCGTCCGGCAGTGGTGGACGACAGTGCACGCACCGGCCTCACGGCCTCGTCCGTGCGTGTACGACGGTCGAAGGTGGCAGGTTCACGTACCACCCAGCGATCAGCTCCGAACGGAGGCGCGCCATGGAGTGACCCCAAGGGGGGCGACGACATCCAGGCCTTTGATGACGACGGTTGCCGCGCGGGTTGTCAATCCTTCTTCTTGGACCTGGCCTTCTCCTGAGACTTTTCCTTCCCGGACTTGCGGGACCGTTCGCTGTCGGCCTGCTGCCGGGGATCGGTGCGCGCTTGCGGAGGTTGCGTCTTCTTGATCCGGTCGTCCGATGTGCCACCCGCGGTGGAACGCGACGGTGGAGCAGCAGGGCCGTTGACGGCGGTGTCGGCGACTCGCTCCCGGCTCGCGGCGACGGAAGGGGCGGAGCTTTGACCGGGAGCGTGGGCCCGAAGCTGTCCGGCAGAGGCATCGCGGGTGGCGGACGTCGCAGCCGCAGTCGTTGCCTTCTTCCTGGCAGCGTCAGCGCTCGGGGAGTCTCCTTGCAGATGCGGACTGCCGGCGGCCCGTGCCGTCTTGCCGCCGTCTTCCTGGTACGGGGAGCCGTCGAAGCCGGCGAGAGTGCCGGCCATGACAGCGGCCAGCGCGGCCGCTCCGCCGGCGATCAGGATACGTCCGCGGGCGGGCGCAGTCTTCGCGGCGGCTGCACCCGCGGTGCGCGGCGAACGCGGGTGCGTGGAGTCGGCCTGCCCCGGTATTTCCGCGCGTGTCAGGCTCGTGACGTCGGGCGCGGACGGGACGGCCTGGAGACCACTCGTGTCGGCCAGGGCGGTCAGTGTCCGGGCGCACTCTTGCGCCGATGGGCGGGCCGACACCTCCAGGGCGGTCATGTCCCGCAGAAGGATCGCGAGCTGCCTGGGCAGGGAGCCGGGCAGTTCGGGCCGGCGGTGGAGCCGCGCGATCGCGGCCTCCAGGGGACCACCGTCGTATTCGAGCCTGCTGGTCATGCATTCGAGGAGTACGAGCCCAAGGGCGTAGATGTCGGCGGGCGGCCCGACGGACTGGCCGAGCACCTGCTCGGGGGACAGGTAGGCGGCGGTGCCGACGAGCTCGCCGGTAGCGGTGTGGGTGGTGGAGTCGAGCAACCGGGATATGCCGAAATCGGTCAGGTGGGGGCGGCCGGACATGTCCAGGATGATGTTCGAGGGCTTGACGTCGCGGTGAACGATCCCCGTCTCATGCGCGTGGGCCAGAGCCCGGGCAAGGTCGGCACCGATGGCGGCGGTTTCACCGGGTGCCAGGGGACGCGTGGCGATGCGCTGCTTCAGCGTAGGGCCCTCGATCAGCTCCATGACCAGATAGGCGCGGCCGTCGTGCCGTCCGGCGTCGTAGACGGTGACCAGTCCGGGGTGCTGCAACCGGGCCAGTATCACCGCCTCGTTGTGGAAGCGTTCCTCCATGTCGATCTCGGTGCCGGCGCGGAAGACCTTGACGGCCACCGGTCGCTTCAGACGCAGGTCGAAGCCGCGGTGGACATCGCCGGCGCCACCTGAACCGATGACCGTGTCCAGGCGATACCTTCCAGCCAGCACTTGCGTGGAACACCGGGACAGTGCCAGAGCCGACTGGCGGAGCCTCATGTCATCTCCCACTGCTGCAACGGGTATGGCGTGCGGATCCTCATCAGGAGGGCACCGGACCCGCGTACCCGTGAAAGCCCCGAGTACCCCGGGCACGCTGTGGGCCCCGGGCGAGTGACGTGGGTGGCCGCGCCGGGTGCGGCTCAAGCGTCCGATCAGCAGGCGCCCGGGACGCGGTTGATGACCGGCATCTGTGATGCCGATGGGCCGCCACAGCTGATCGGGCACGGTCGATGTTCACGAGAACGGGCTCTGGCTCAACTTCTGTGAAGCAGGGACTGAGCGTTGCGGGCCGGCAAGAGAGCCGCTGACAGCTCGTGTGCCTGAGCGCTGCAGTTGGCCACCGAGTCGTTCACCGGCCGGTCTGGCCGGCTGAATCGCTCCTCACCAGAAGCGCTCCTGCCGTCGCCCGCGCGCATCGATGACGCACCACCGGGTACGCAGGGAAAGGAGGCCGTCCCGAGCTCCGCCGGACGGGAGGTGTGTCATGTCGCCCAAGGTGCGGACCGATGAGCGGTCGCTGGCCTCCCCCGCTCTCGCGGAGCAGCTGATCGAGGCGGTTTCGCACGTCCAGGTCCGCGATCTGGACACGTTGCGTCGGCACTTTCCCGGGCTGGGCCCTGAGGAGATCGCCGATCGCCTGGTCACCGGGGCGCTGCGGGCCACCGAGACGGTGGGAGCGGGCGTGGGCTCTGCCGCGGCGTTGCCCACTCCTCCGGCCATGCCCGTCGAGCTGGCCGCGGGCATCCTGGGGACTGCGTCCGTCGAGTTCAAGCTCATCGCCGAGCTTCACGAGGTGTATGGTCTGCGTGCGCCTGGAACCGCTCGGCAGCGTGCCGCACTGTATCTCGCGGAGTGGACGGAGGGGCGCGGCCTGAACATCACGAAGCCGACCTCCGCGGTCAGTCTCATGCTCGGCGTCCGGTTGAGCGCAGAACTGCGTCGGCGGCTGCTCACGCTCGCCGTCCGCAAGATTCCCATGCTGATGCCCTTCATGGTCGGCGCGGCCTTCGGCGCGGTGCTGAATCACTACGACACCACGAGGCTCGCCCGGCGCATCCGTGCTGATCTGCGCGCACGTCAGGTGCCCTGGCGGGCGCTGCCCGGGCAGGAGTCGGCACCCGCGGATACCGATTCCTGAGCGACCGCCATTTGTTCCCGGACTCGTCTTCCTCCTTGTTGCACGGAACAGCCGACGCGTTCGCGGATCCGCGAGCTCGCCCGGACGTATGGGGATGATCTCGCGCACGGGGCCGATCAGCAGTGGGGAGCCGGCCATGTTCTATCACGTGCTCAAACACGTCCTTCTGGGGCCGTTGCTTCGGCTGCTGTTCCGGCCGCGAGCCGAGGGGGGCGAGCACGTTCCGGCCAACGGCGCGGCGATCGTCGCCGGCAATCATCTGTCCTTCGCGGACCCCCTCCTCATGCCCGCGGTCCTGAAACGACGCGTCACGTTCCTGGCCAAGGCGGAGTACTTCACGGTGCCGGGTCTCAGGGGCCGACTGACCGCGCTCGTTCTCCGCGGTGCCGGGCAGATTCCGGTGGACAGGTCGGGCCGGGCCGCGGGGCTGGCGGGGATCCGGGAGGGGTTGGGGGTACTGGCGAGGGGAGAGCTGCTCGCGATCTATCCGGAGGGCACGCGTTCCCCCGACGGCCGCCTGTACAAAGGCAAGGTCGGGGTGGCCGTGATGGCGCTGACCGCGCATGTTCCCGTGATTCCGTGCGCGATGGTGGGGACCTTCGAGATCCGTCCTGCCGGTCGTGTCCTGCCGAGGCTCCGCCCGGTCACGATCCGTTTCGGGGAACCGTTGGACTTCTCACGCTTTGCGGGGATGGCGCAGCACAAGACGGTGCTGCGGGCCGTCACCGACGAGATCACGTACGCGATCTTGCGGCTTTCGGGCCAGGAGTACGTGGACCGGTACGCGGCCGACGTCAAGGCCGGACAGGTGACGGGGCGGCGGGGGTGACGTTCCGGCGCCGCCCCTTCGCTGCGATCCGGTACGGACGGCCGTCCGGCGCATGCCGGACGGCCTTCGTCGCTCCGCGCGGCCTCGGAAGCCTTGCGCCGGCGTCGTCACCGGGCGTCGTGCTCCTCGCCGTGAGAGGGCGTGGAGGTGAGAAACGGTGGTGGTTTCGTCCGGCCAGGCCGACCGGGGCGGAAGCCGGGCCGCACCGCACGCCGGTCGTACCGTCAAGGACACGTCTCCGTCTTCGGCAACGGTCCGCTGCCCCACCAAGCGGCGTCGCCGTGGAAGCGTGAGCAGCCCGGCGGGCGCAGGGCGAAGGCCGGTGCAGTGCCGGTCGGCGTACGGCCGCCACGGGATGACCAGCGTCAGGGCTGGACCTGCAGCGCCCGGGCCTCCGGCACGCCGAGGTCCTCATACAGCCGCCGACGCTGGTCGGGGCTGAGGGTGGTGGTGGCTGCGGCGAGGTGGCCGGCCTGTGGGGCCGGTGCGGTCTCGACGGTGTCCCGCACGATCATTGCGCGCACTGCGGGCGGCAGTGCGGGCAGCATCCGGCGAAGGTACGTGTTTTCATGCCACCGCCTTCGGCCGTCCGGGGCCCACCCTTGAGCCCTCGGGTGCTGGGAGGGGGCACTTGGGACGGGCCCGCCGCCAGTCGGCCTTGGACCGGTTCGAGGCGGCCGTCACCGCGATCGAAGTCCGGTCGTCGCCGAGATCGTCGGCGTCAGTCCGGCGTTCCTTCGCGCTCCAGGCGGGGGCGCCGGAGTCCCGAGCCTCCGCGAGAAGGCGACGAGGTACTCGGCGCACGAGGTGCGGCCCACGCGCCTGAGCCGACCGTATCCGTCGGCCTCGGAAGGCTCGGAGCAACCGAACGGCTTGCGGCCCCGCCCGGCGATGCGCTGGGACGGCAAACGCTGGCACCGGATGCCCGCCCCTTTCTGGCCGGGCAGGGACGGCGAGACGATCCATGGGGCAGGCGGGGCTTTGCTCGCCTTCCACCCGCGACACCATGACTCATGGCGACACGATCGTACGAGTGCGGCTTGCCGTCACCGGCTTTCGCCCCTCCGACACCACCGGACGCGTCGCGGCAATCCGCCGCACGGACCGTGCTCCTCACGCGCCGCGACGGGGCGAGCAGAGACGCGGGCATGCTTGACAGTCGTCACAACCGGAGCGCCGACTTGCCGTCCGCGTACGGAAAGACCTGTCAGGGCCACCGTCACGGCTGGTGCAAGAAGCCGTTGCCTTCCCCGACTTGAAGTGTGGCAGTCGAACGAGGGCCTCAGGCACGCGTCGCCGAGTCGGGGGCGGGCCACGCCGATGGCTCAGCGTGCGGTGTGCCGGGAACGGAGCTCGTCGATGTCGACCGTCGTCAGGGCCACGCTGAGCGACACGCCGGTGCCGGCTGCGGCTGCCAGCCGCTCGTGTACCTCGCGGGGCGTTCGAGGCCGCCAGCCGGGCCCATCACAGCAGCCGGAGTGGAAGGTGACACCCGCCTGCAGCAGGGCAGTCAACGTCCGCCACCCAGCGGAATCGCTGCGCTTCGGCACAGCGAGGTCCTGGCCCGCATCGATCATCCCACCGCCGCAGCGCGGGCATCGGCTTGCCCACGTGCCGCGCTTCTTGAACGAAGAACGGCAGGGCAAGCACACGTAATGCCGGTTCGGAGTCCCCCCGCGAAAGCACATCGCACCAGTATGGCAAGGCCACTTCGCCCATGCGAGCGCTTTGCAGGCGACGCGGCTGTTGTCGTTCCGGTGACGCATTTTCACGCGGGCGAGGAGTCGGAGTCCAGCTCGGTCACCCTCGCCTGTGACTGCCTGGCTCACCGGTTCGGGAATGCCGACGACCACGGGGTGCGCGAGCGTCTCTGTCCCACCGAGCAGAGCCTGCAGACCGCGCTGGAGTCCACCGACGGCACCTATCAGGCCACCCCAGCGCGCCGCATCGGCGCCCTCGATGTCGGCTTCGCTTCCTGCACGGGCAGCACCGGCCCTTGACCGGAATCCGGTAGCAGTTGGCCGGGGGCGTTTCTCGTCAGCTTGCAGAGCGCTTCGCTGACGATGGCTGTCCAAGGGCGAGTAGGGCGTTGTATGCGGCTTGGATGATGGTGTTGCCAGGTCCGGGCGCGGTGTTCGCCAGGGCCACGAGGGCGGTGCCGTGCTGGGGGTTGAAGCCGGCGAAGGCGGTGCATCCGCGGGTGGCGCCGGAGTGGTGGCAGAGGTGCGATCCGTCGCGACAGCGGCGGACACCGCACGCAATGCACGATCGGATCGCCGACGGTATTCGCAACCCGTGAGCCGCATCCGTCGTGCAAGCCGTCCACGGCCATTTGCACCCGCCCACCCCGGCAGACGGCAGGGATCTCCGCCGGGCAGGACGAGCGTGGCACGGGTTGCCGCACCGTCCGCGAACGCCGGCACGGGTTCCTGCAGCGGAGGGCGCTGCCTGCGACGGCTCGATCCTGCCGCGGCCGATCACCACACTCCCGGTCAGCCTGACCTGGCTGACCAGGCCAGGCGTCACGCTCGGCGACGCCGCGCGCATCGTGCCGTCGACGAGGATCGCTACGCGATGCGCGTCGGCGCATGCAGACCCATCCTGAGATGACCGGATTCGCGTGGTTCATGGCCGACCCAGGCGGCGCCGGGACCGCACGGTCGTCACCGTGGAGAACGGACGCACGGTCCACTCGTAGCACACGCACGGGAAAGCACGGACATCATGACCGACACCATCGCAGGGGTGGAAATCCCCGAGACCTCGGCTGCCGTGGAGGCTACGGCCTTTCTTCGGGAGAGGACGAATGCCCTGATCTTCCACCACTCCCGGCGTGTATTTTTCTTCGGCTCTCTCCACGCGCGTGAGCTGGATCTCCGGCCTGATCCCGAGTTGCTCTACGTCTCGGCGATGTTCCATGACGCCGGTCTTCTGCTGCCGTTCTCGGACACGCAGCAGCGTTTCGAGCTGGACGGCGCCGACCACGCGCGGAAGTTCCTGCTCGACCGCGGGTTCTCGAAGAGCGCCGCCGACGTGGTCTGGACTGCGATCGCCCTGCACACGACGCCGGGGATTCCCGGCCGGATGGGCCCTGAGATCGCCGCCACGAATTACGGTGTGCTGACCGACGCGGTCGGCTGGGGGCTGGACAGGCTGGAAGGCGAGCAGCTGGACCAGATCGTCGCCGCCCATCCGCGCGGTGAATTCAAGAAGGAATTCCTTCAGGTATTCGTCGAGGGCTTGGAATACCGCCCGGAGACCACGTACGGAACGGTCGATGCAGACGTCCTGGAACACTTCGTTCCCGGGTTCCGCCGCACGTCCATGGTCGAGCGGGTTATCGAGGCACCCTGGCCTCGGTGACGTGGCAGCAGTGAGGATCGAGTCGATGCGACCGCCGCGCACTCTCCGCACCCATGTCATGGGGCTGCTCGGGGCGCTGCCGGCTCCGGGCACGTTGAGCAACCGCCTGGGACGCCGCCCCGTGCTGCTTGCCTTCCTGGCCGTTCGTGGTCGCCGGTGTCCTGCACGTCGCCTGGGACCCCGCGGGCAGGCCCGGCACCGCCGTCTTGGGCCGGAGGGGTGGCCGTCACCCTGCCGTCCCCGGTCGTCCACGCGTGAGCGGATGCCGCGGCGGAATGGAGGGCCGGCGAATCGACTGTTCACGTCTGCAACTCTCACCCCGCACCACGAAAGGAATGCTCGTGCGAGCCATCACTGTCCGGGACCGCGAAGCCGGGGTCACCGGGTTGACCCTGGAGAACGTGCCTTATCCCCACGCCGCCGAGAACGACGTCATCGTGCGGGTGCACGCCGCGGGTTTCACCCGGGGGGAGCTCGACTGGCCCGCGACCTGGGCCGACCGCGCCGGCCGCGACCGCACCCCGAGCGTGCCCGGCCACGAGGTCTCAGGCGTGGTGACGGAACTCGGATACGGAACGACAGGCCTCACCATCGGCCAGCGGGTCTTCGGACCGACCGACTGGGCCCGCAATGGCTCGCTCGCCGAGTACGTCGCCGTGGAAGCCCGCAACCTTGCCCCGCTCCCCGCCGACGTCGACCACACGGTGGCAGCCGCACTGCCGATCTCCGGACTGACCGCTTGGCAAGGCTTGTTCGACCACGCACGCCTCACCACTGGGCAGACGGTGCTGATCCACGGTGCCGCCGGCGGTGTCGGCTCGATCGCCGTCCAGCTCGCCCACACAGCGGGAGCCCGCGTGGTCGGCACGGGCCGCTCCGCCGACCGGGACACCGTTCTCGGTTTGGGCGCGCACGCGTTCCTCGACCTGGAGACCGACCGGCTGGAGGACGCCGGGCAGGCCGACGTCGTGTTCGACGTGATCGGCGGCGATGTCCTCGACCGCTCGTCCGCGCTCGTACGCCCCGGCGGCACGCTCGTCACGATCGCCCGCCCGCCCACCGTGCGCCCCGACGACGGGCGGGCCGTCTTCTTCGTCGTGGAACCCGACCGCGCACGCCTCGCCCACCTCGCCCAGCGGCTCAGGGACGGCGGGCTGCGAGTGAGGGTCGGCACGGTTCTGCCGCTGGCCGAGGCAGCCGCCGCATTCGCCATACGGCAGCGCGTCCCCGGCCGCACGATCATCCGCGTCGCCGAGGACTCAGGGTGAGGGTACGGAGGTCCCTCGAGTCCGATGACCACTGTCTCGGCGGGCGCGAGCACATCGAGATGGCCGGCGTCGGACAGTTGCACTTGAACATCGGTCTCGCCCCGGCAGGCGGGTGAAACAGAGCAACGGCTCCGGAAGTCAGGACGTGCTGGCAAGCAGGGCTCCCCTCGTCGGGTGAGCCGTCGTTGCGTGCCAACCGGACAGGCCGTGATGAGGGGAAGACCCGAAGAGGTCTGGCCGCTTCGTGCTCGCCGTTGAACGTCTTCGTCCTCTTATCGAACAGTCCGTTCGGGAATGGTCGGCAGGATTTCCTCGGCGATGCTGACGAGGGCACTGTCGGCCGGGAGGGCGCCGGACTTGCTCCACACGGTGATGTCGCAGTAGCCGCCTCGGTCCTTCCTGTCGAGGGCCACGGAGAGCGTCCTCGCCAGGGGGCCTTGTTCGGCTGGTCCGCCGGATCCGCCACTCCCGAGGTCGATCTCCAACTTGATGGTGTGATCCGAGGAGAAGACCGCGGGCCGGCCGAGGACCGTCAGCGTCTTGACGTCCTGCTCGTCTCCGAACTGCATCAACTTCAGGTACCGGTCGGTCGACAGCTCGTTGTACGTGGCCGATACGTTGACGGTGTACGTGTCGAATACGACCTCGGCCTCCGGCTGGGCGACCTGCCCGTCAGTCAGCGGAGCGGTGTTGTTGGTGCCGGAAGCCGTGGTCGCGGTCTCCATCGGCGTTCCGAGCAGCTGGGCCAGGTCGGGCCGGTTGAGCGCCTTGCACAGTTCGTCCCCGGTCACAGCCTGAGGCGTCTTGGTGTAGGCCTTCGGCAGCTCCTCGTGCTCCGCGCCCGAACACGAGGCGGGCTGCGCGGTGCTGTCGTCGGACGGCAGCACGCGTGGGGCCACCCACAGCGCGGCCGCCAGCGCCCCGAACACGGCCACGGCCGCGACGGCCTGGGCCCACGCGTTGGGCTCCTTCTCCTGAGTGTGCCGGCCAGAGCGTGGGCCAGCTCCGGTCTGGGCCTGGACCTGGGCCGGGAGCTGGAACTGCGGCTGCGGCTGCGGCTGCGGCTGCGGCTGCGGCTGCGGTCGGGCCTGGACCGGGGTGGTGGCGTCGACCGCCGCCCCGGCCGCGGAGGCCGCCGGACTCGCGGTTCGGCGTGCGCACAGCGCCCGGATCATCACGTGGACGCGTACCGCAGTGAACGCGAGGAACACCACGCCGAGGCCGGCCATCATCCAGTCGTGATCGGAGACAGCGAGGTACATGAGGCGTACGCCGAGAAGGGACCCGACCACGGCGAGAACAGGCTCGCGAACCCAGAAGGGCAGGCGACGGAGGAGGAAGCCGAGCATCCGGTGATCTCACCAGGCCAAGGTCACGTTCGCCGTGATGGAAGCCACAGTTCCGGAGGGTGGGAGAGTCAGGTTGCGGGACAGGTGTCGGAGCCGGGCGCCGTAGGCCCTCTCTTCCCCGTGACTCGGTCGTTCGGGGGAGGCGCACGCACTCCGGACGAACCACGAACTGCGATGAGTGAAGCGGCAGATCAGTGGGCGCCCGGGCGAGCCACCAAGGTGGCGCCGGCGGCTGCGGGCCACGCTCGCGGAGCTGGAGGCAGGCAGGAGGGGCAGGAGGCGGAGCTGCCAGGCCCGACTGGTGGGGCACGTACAAGTCAGAGGCGGGCGGCCTCGATGGACGACGTCCCACCGAGGCCGGGACCGGGCCGCCCCGCCAGTGGCTACGCCGTTTGCGGCGGCCGTCTCGGCAGGCGAGTTGCAGAACCCGACTCCGGCAGGCAATTTCCGCCTGCTGATCCGCCCCGGCCGCACGCGTTGTACGTCTGGGTGTGCCTTGGCCGGCCTACGGCGAATTGATCTCTCGGTACATGAGTTCCGCCCGGGGCAACTCGGCGCTGCCCGGGGCCGTCGTGCTGTGGTGCCGGCCGGCGTTCCGCCGCGCGAGCTAGTTCGGCGTGCCGGTCCCGGTGCGCCGGGGGGCTTCAGAAGTCTGAAGCCCCCCCGTGACGTGCCCGACCTGGAGGTGTCAGGACATGCGACCCCAGTTCAGGACGCAGAACGTGGCGTCGGCCCCCGGCTTCCTGTCGGCCGCGGAGTGCGCCGACGTCATCCGGGCCATGGACGAGTCACCCCGCGAGCCGGCCCAGGTCGTCCGCGCGGGCGAATCGGTCCTGGACGAATCGCTGCGCCTGTGCTTCGACCATCACTTCCCCGAAGACCACAAGCGGCGCATCGGCAAGCGCATGGCGTCCTACTTCGACGACCACCGAGCGGCGTTCGACTCGGACGCGGACTTCCTGTACGGCCCGTACTTCATGTCGTACAAGAAGGGCAGCTACTTCCGCGCGCACCGCGACGTCGCCAACCACAAGGACGATCCGCCGCGGCTCGCCGCCCACCGCTGGTCGCTGCTGCTCCACCTCAACGGTCGCCGCGCCACCGGGGCCCTGCCGACGTTCGACGGCGGGGCGCTCACCGTCTACGAGACCGATCCCCGCCTGCGTGACCGGCGGGTGGCCGTCGTGCCGGAGCCTGGGACGCTGCTGCTGTTCCGGTCCTCGCTGATGCACGAGGTGGCGACCGTGCTCGACGGCACGCGGTACGCGGTCGCCGGGTGGATGTCCAGTGCAAGCTGCCCCGCGCCCGGAGGCCCGCGATGACCTACCACTCCCCCGGCAACGAGTCGGCACGGATGCGCGTGACCGGGAACGTCGACCTCGAGACGCGGACCGCGCTCGCGACGTTCTGCCGTCGCAACGGCTACCCGTACCTCTTCACCGAGGTACTGCAGCCACTGCTGTCCGGGCACGGCCTCGTCCTGGCGCTGGCCGTGACGGAGCGGCCGTGGCCGCCCAAGGGCATCGGGTCGCAGACGATCGAGGCGGTGGGCATCGCCATGATCGGCACCGAGGACCGCGCCCACCTCACACCGGTCCTGACCGACCGGAGGAACGCCACCAACATCGGCCTGGTCGGCGCCGTGACGAAACTGCTGCTGGAGTACCTGCGCGAGGCGGACGTCCCGTCGGCCTGCTACCTGGTGCGCCAGCGCGACCCGGGCCCTCGAGCGCGCCCTCGGACAAGCCGGCTTCACGGAGGCTGACTTCCGGTCGTCCACCGACTTCGCCGACTACCTGGAATTCTCCGCCGCGCCGCAGAGCGTCACCCAGGCGCTGGGGCTGGACCGACTACGGATCGGTGATCTGCTGGCGCTCAGCCTGGACGGCGCGGAACTCGATCGGCTGAGCTCCTACCACTTTGCGCTCACCGCCGGTCTCACGGCCTACCTGCAGGACTCGCTGCGGCACGCGGCCCTGCTGCCCGGCCTGATCGACGTGGTCGCCACGCTGCCTCCCGCGGGCGTCCCACCGGGCACTCCGGGACCGCCGGCGACATGAGTCGTACGGCATCCTCGGCCGGTCCCGTACGGCGCGGCAAGCAGGCGTCGACGGTGTCGCTGGTCGTCTCCACGCTGGACGAGGGCCCGGAGCTACTCGCGACTCTCGAGTCCGTGTTCACCGGATCCGTCGTTGCCGACGAGACGATCGTCGTCGACGACGGCGGTACCGACGGCAGTTGCGCCGTACTGGAGCGGGAGGAGTGGCGGGCCCGCGGAGTCGTCGTGCACCGCATCCCGCGCAGCGGGGTCGCGGCGGCCCGCACCGCGGGCGCCCGGCTTGCCCGCGGTACACACCTGGTGTTCCTCGACGCGCACTGCAGGCTGGAGCGGGACTGCCTGGTCCGCCTGCGGACGGCGCTGGACACCTGGCCCGACGCCGTCCTCGCGCCCGTCGTGCGCGAGGTCGGCGGCACGGCGGCGGGCTGCGGGGCGCGGCTGATCGACGCCCACCTGCGGGTGCGCTGGCTGCCTCCCGAGCCGGACGGTACCGCCCCCTACCCCGTGCCCCTCGCGCCGGGCGGCTGCCTCGCGGTGCGCCGGGCGACATTCGACCGGCTGGGCGGCTTCGGCGTCTTCCGCGAACTCGGTCTGGAGGACGTGGACTTCAGCCTCCGTGCGTGGCGCGCGGGGGTCGACGTGCTGGCCGTCCCGGGGGCGCGGCTGGCACACCGGTTCCGCCCTTACCCGCCGTACCGCCTCAGCTCAACGAGCCGCGCATACAACGTGGCGCGGGTCGCGCTCCTCCACTTCGACGGTTCGCGCCGCGAGGAGTGCCTGCGCAAGGTGATCGGTACGCCCAGGGCGGCCGAGGTGCTTCTCGAGGCGTTCGCCGGTGACTGGGAAGCGCAGCGGACGGCGGTCGAGGCGACCGGTGTGCGCTCCGCGGAGGCGTACTTCGAGAGGTTCGGCGACTGGAGGTGACGCTGGGCGGTTCACGGGTCGCGCTGCACAGCTCATGCGCACAGGCCGGCGGCCGGAACCCTCTGGTCGGCGGCCGGAGGAAGGCCTGCTCATCGCTCACGCGTGGCTGACTTCCCAGCTGAAAGGCGCGGCCGGTCAGCAGCGTGCGCCGGGGCCGTCTCCGTCCACGGACACCGACCGGGCCTTCTCCAGCCCGTCGAGGATCAGTTCCAGCCCGAACGCGAACTCCTCGCCGTAGTCGTAGCCGGGCCGAAGTACGTGCTCGGTCGTCAGTTCGGCGAGGTGCGGATACTGGTGGGGCGGGGCCTGAGCCAGGATGGTCTGCGCCAGCTCGGCGGTCTCGTCGGGAGTGTCGAACGGCAGGCTGCGTTCCTGGAGGGCGAACCCGTAGATGTAACTGTCGAGGGCCGAGTACGCGTGCGCGGTCAGCGCAACGGAGAACCCGGCCGTGCGCAGGCACCGCAGAACTGCGTCGTGATGCCGCAGCGTCGCCGGACCGGGCGAAGCCCGCGACTCCATCAGCCCGATCGCCCAGGGGTGGCGGGACAGCGCCGCACGGACGGAGAACGCCCGTCCGCGCATCGCCGTTTTCCAGTCGTCCTCTCCGGACGGTAGCTCGATCTCGCTGAAGACCAGGTCGACCATGCCGTCGAGCAGGTCTTCCTTGCGAGCCACGTGCGTGTAGAGCGACATCGCCTCGACCCCGACCGTCTCGCCGAGGCGGCGCATGCTCAGGGCCTCGATCCCTTTCTCGTCGGCCAGGGACACAGCGGCCTGCAGCACCCGCTGGCGGCTGAGGGGGGTGCGGGGCGCTCCAGCGCGTCCTGTCCGCGGGGTCATCGACGTCCTCCGATCATCGGCCTCGACACATCATCGGCCTTGACAACCTTACGTGGTAAGGATGAGCCTTACGGCGTAAGGAAGGCGGACGGGCCCAGGTAGCTGGGTCCGCGGAGACCCCTGGAGTTCGCGATGCAGCGCAAGCAGCTCGACACGCCGACACCGCCGGACGCCGCGCCGTCCGGCGGTATCGGGACGATGACGTCGGTCGTGCAGGTCCGGTACGGGCCCGAGCCCGAGCCCGTCCTGCGGCTCGCGCAGACCGACAGGCCCGTCATGCGGCATGACGAAGTGCTGGTGCGGGTACGGGCCGCCAGCGTGGACCGGGGCACCTGGCATGCGATGGCAGGCCTGCCCCGTGTCATCCGGTTGGCGGGTTTCGGTCTTCGCCGGCCGGCGAGTGCCAACCCGGGCCGCAGTTTTGCCGGCGCGGTGGAAGCCGTCGGTGCCGACGTGACCGGCATCAAGCCGGGTGACGAGGTGTTCGGCATCAGCGGCGGCTCGTTCGCCCAGTACGTGAGCGCCCGGCCCGACAAGCTCTGTCCCAAGCCGGCGAACCTCTCCTTCGACCAGGCCGCCGCCGTACCCGTGTCAGGGCTGACCGCTCTGCAGGCCGTCCGCGACCACGGACGCATCCAGGCCGGCGAGAGGGTGCTGGTGGTGGGCGCATCGGGAGGCGTGGGCACTTTCGCCGTGCAGATCGCCAAGGCCTACGGCGCCGAAGTGACGGCGGTGTGCAGCACAGCGAAGACCGCTCTGGTCCGGGCGCTCGGCGCTGACCATGTCATCGACTACACCCGGGGCGACATCACCGACGGTGCCCGGCGTCACGACGTCATCCTCGACATCGGAGGCAACCGTCCGCTGTCGCATCTGCGCCGCGCTCTCGTACCGAGGGGACGGCTCGTCATCGTGGGCGGCGAGAGCGGCGGACAGTGGCTCGGGGGTGTCGACCGTCAGCTCCGGGCCCAGCTGCTGTCCCCGTTCACCGGCCAAAAGCTCGGCACGTTCGTCACCTCGGAGAACGCCGAAGACCTCATGGCCATCCGGGAACTCGTCGAGTCCGGCACGGTCGCACCCGCCATCGACCGGACCTATCCGCTGAACGAGACCGCCGCGGCCGTCCGCCACCTGCTGGACGGGAGGGCCCTGGGCAAGATCGTGATCACCGTCTAGGCACCCGGACGGCAGGGACTTCGGCGCAGGAGCAGACCCCGAGCGGCGGCACGGACTCCCCCTGCCCCGAGAACGGCACCGTCCCGTTCAGGGGCACGTCAGCGGCCCCATCACCCGGCCTATGGGCCGTCATCGCCCCGGGGTGCCTCCGTGCATCTTCCGACCGACCCCCCGTCGACCGAGGGAGGGTCACTTTCGGCGAGATCTTCGGCCCACGCCTCGCTGCCGGATGTCGAGAGGTTCCAACGCCTCGAGCAGGCGCCGGTCACGGCCGGTCAGCGGCTACCGGCCGTCGGACTCCGGGCCCGTGCCAGGGCTGCAGGAGACACGCCGGCTCAGGTGCGGTCACCGGTCCGTCGGGGCGTTCTCACTCTCGTCCCCGGATGCGCCGGCTGCCGCGCCCGCGTCCTGCCGTTCGGAGTGCTGACGTGGCTTCTTCTCCCCGGGCTGCGCTCGCTCCTCCTCGAGGTGCTTGCGCAATTCCTCCGGCTTCTCCCCTACCTGTTCCATGGAATGCCTCCGGTTCCACGGGTGCGGCACCGCCCGCGAACAGACCGGCGACGCCGCCGTACGGTCAGCTTGACACATGCTGCTGGCGGTGGCCCTTCGAGGCGCAACGGTGAACGTACGGGGAACGACGCCGGCCGCTCGCCTTCCGCGGTCTGCAGGACGCGTACGACCGGATGCCGTCCAGCGTGTCCAGCTCGGCAAGGCGAGCCGGCGACCGCAGCCAGACCAACGGTCCCGTACGACCCACGACCGGCCTGCCGAGCAGCTCGGACCAGAACGCAGCGAGCCGCTCGGGGTCCACAACATCCACGATGAGGGCATTGATCTGCAGAGGTGACTCCGCCATCCCCCGATCCTCTCAAGCGGTTGCAGAGCCACTCAAGCACGGCTGCGACCAGCGCAATGGCGGTACCCGCTCAAGGTGCGACGGGGACGGCTACGTCGGCCTCATCAGTACGGTCGGGTCGTTCGGTCCAGGCGGACGACGACGATGGCGATGTCGTCATCGGCGCCGCTGGCGAGGCCGAGGCGGGCGAGGAGGGCGTCGGCGAGGTGTTCCGCGCCGAATCCGGTGCAGGTGGCGAGCGTGGAGGTCAGGCGGGTCAGGCCGACGTCGATGTCCTCATCGCGGCGTTCGATCAGGCCGTCGGTGTAGAGGATGAGGGTGTCGCCGGGGGCGTAGGTGGCGTTGGCCTGCGGGCGGGGGACGTGTTCGGGTCGGGCGCCCAGGGGTGGGTCGGTGGCCTGGTCGAGAAGGTCGCATGAGCCGTCCGGGTGCAGGAGGAGAGGCGGGGGGTGGCCGGCGCTGCTGTAGATCAGCAGCTGGCTGTGGCAGTCGATGAGGACCTGCACGGCGGTGGCAGCCAGTGCTCCCTCGACCGAGCGGGCGTACAGCCCCAGCACCTCCAGCGCTTGGGCAGGACCGTGGACCGTGCGGGTAGCGGCGCTCAGTGCGCTGCGGAGCCTCCCCATGACGGTGGCGGCCATCAGCCCGTGGCCGACCACGTCGCCGACCGTGACGGTGAAGCGGTCCGCGGGCAGGTCGACCGCGTCGTACCAGTCGCCGCACACGTTCAATGATCCGGTCGCGGGCAGGTAGCGAACGGCGATGTTCGGGTGCCGGGCCAGGTCCGGGGAGTGGAGCATGGCTTCTTGCAGAGCAACCGCGATGCGCCGTTCACGGGCGTGGGCTTGTCGCAGTTCCTCGTTGAGCTGCTGCAGTTGCCGCGCCCGCGCGTACAGCTCGGCTTCCATGGCCGCTTCCCGGCCGGGGCTGACCGACGGCAGGTGCGCCGTGCGGCGGGCGCGGATGACGTCGGTCATGTCCTCTGACCGGTGGATGATCCAGACGACCTTTCCGTCCGGGCCCAGGACGGGCACGTTGATCGCGGTCCACCACCGCTCCTTGAACACCTCGGGGTTCCCGGGGACGGGGATGTCGTACTTCTGCAGCGCCATGTGATCCGTCTGGCCGCAGGACAGGACACGGTGCAGTGAGTCTTTCAGCGTAGCCACCCCGCTGGCATCCGCATCGGCGGGGTTGTCCGGGAAGGCATCGAAGAGGTACTGCCCGAGCAGCTCGGCCCGGCTCCGTCCGGTCACCTCGCAGAAGGCCGGGTTGGCGTCGGCGATCACCAGGTCCGTGCCGAGCACCAGGCACGGGCTCGGAAGGGCGGCGAACACCCCGGGGTAGTCGATCTTCGGTGTCACACGCATTCCCTGCCAGTCCCCCGCTCATCAATCTACGAAAGGTCCAGCTCCCACGCTCGCCGAACTCGCTCGTGGGCAGTGGGCCGGACAGCTGTGCACTGCACTGAGGAGGCGGATCGTGGTCGACATCGCCCGTGTACGGCGTGCCGACCACGCAGGCACGGAGGCCGTCGAGCGTGCACCCGGTCGCGCGTTCCTGCCGGGCCGGGCCGTACCTGCGGCCATGACAGAGATCCAGCCCGCAACCCCCGTGAAGCCTTCGAGGTGCTGCTGGACGGCAACCAGCGGTTCATCGCGGGCGCCCCGGCGCACCCGAACCAGGACGCCATCCGACGCACCGAGGCCGTTCCGACCCAGCGCCCGTCCGCAGCGCTGTTCCAGTGCTCCGACTCCCGCCCGGCCGCCGAGATCATCTTCGATCGCGGTCTGGGCGATCTTCTTCGTGGTGCCCACTGCCGGCCACGGCATGGGCCCGGAAGTGATCGCAGCATCGAGTACGGCGTTGACGTGCCTGACTGCCTCCTGGTCGTGGTCCAGTCGGGTGCACTCTCCTCGGCGGGACCTTTGGATGCCGGGTTTCTGGACCGCCGGCGGGAGCGGCGGCACGCAGCGCCGCCTCAACCCGGCGGTTGCTGGTCATGGTCGCGGTGACGGCGGTCATGGTGAGGAGGAGGCCGGCGGCGGTGTAGAGCGGGGTGCGTACGTCGTAGGTGGTGGCCAGCCAGCCGCCGAGGAAGGCGCCGAACGGGGCGGCGCACATGGCGAGCATGCGGGAGGTGGAGGCGACCCGGCCCATCAGGTGTGCGGGGACGATCGCCTGTCGGAGGGAGGGGCCGAGCACCATCGTGGCGCCCATGCCCGCTCCGCAGACGGCGAGCGCGAGGCCCGCGGCGTAGGGGTTCGGGGCGGTGGCAAGGCCCAGAATGGCGAGTCCCTCGACTGCGGCCGTACAGGTCAGTGCGGTGCCGGTGCCGAGTCGTCGGCCGAGGAAGGAGGCGATGCCCGCGCCGAGCAGACCGCCGGTGGCCTCCGCCGTGAGAAGCAGGCCGAAGCCGAAGGTACCGATGACGAGCCGGTCGTGCGCGAAGAGGGCGAGGACGGTCTCCACGGCGAGGAAGGCGACGTTCCCGACCGCCGGACGCAGCGCGAGGCCGAGTAGCACCCGGTCCCGGAAGACGTACGAGGCCCCGGCCCGCGCCTGCCGCAGCAGCGACTCGCGGACCTCCGGCACGGGCCGGGGCATGGCGGGCAGCGTACGTACGAGCAGTGCGGAAAGCATGAACGACACCGCGTCGGCGAGCAGCGGAACCGCCCGCCCGAGCGCGAGCAGCGCACTGCCTGCAGGCGGCCCCGCGAAGCCGGACATGGCGGTCTGGGCGCTGCGCAGGCGGGAGTTGGCGCGCTCCAGGAGCGCGGGGTCGCGGCCGAGCAGATCCGGCAGATAGGCCGTGGCGGCCGTGTCGAAGAAGAGTCCGCCGAGGCCGAGGAGGAAGGCGACAGCTGCAAGTAGCGGAATGCTCAGGAAATCGAGCGCGGCCGCCGCCGCGGGTATCGCGAGCAGCACCGCACGCGCCGTGTCCGCGATCCACATCGTGCGCCGGCGGTCCCAGCGGTCCACCAGCGCACCGCCGAGCACCCCGAAGAGCAGCCACGGCAGCGTTCCGGCGGCCGTGACGACGGCGAGCGCCATCGGATCCCGCGTCGACGTCAACGCGAGCAGCGGCAGCGCGGCATGTGTCACCCCGTCACCGAGCGAGGACACCGTCTGCGCAGTCCACAGCCGTCCGAACCCGGTCGGCAGCTCCCGAACGTCTGAGGTCACTTGGCGTCCCCTTCGGCCTGCTCGCGCGATGCCGGGTGGAACAGTGCGAAGACGAGTGACGCGTCCGGCAGCGACGGATCGGACAGCTCCCGGTACTCGTCCGCCAGAGCCTGCAACCGCGCTCCCAGCTCTGCGAACTGCTCCTCGGTGAGCCGCAGATGCGCCATCCGCACGTGCCGCTCGCCGTCCAACGGCGACGCCTCCAGATCCGCCACCGCATGCCGCATCAGCACATCCGGCCCTCCCTCGCCCGGATCCGGCAACACGATCGCCCGCGCGGCCATCGCGTAGTACCGCTCGGTGACCCCCCGCACCTTCCGCGTCCGCACCACCTTCACCAAACCGGCCCGCTCCAGCAGCCGCACGTGATAGCTGGAACTCCCCTTCTTGAGGCCCACCTGTTCGGCGATCTGGGTGATCGTTGCCGGCTCGAAGCGGAGCGCGGCCATGATCCTGTGGCGAGTGAGGTTGGAGACGGCGCGTAGCTGCTCGTCAGTGGTGACGTGAAACGTCTCGGGAAGATCATCGGCAGGCATGCGAGCAATGGTCAACGATTCTTGACCATTGAGCAAGGGGATTCCGCGCGGACTTCCAGAATCTGCCGTCCGGCGAGCCCTTCTACCGGAGCCCTCCACCCGCTGCCCGTCCGGGGAGCTGTCAAAAAGCCTTGGCATCCCGCCGGTACGCCCGGTATCGACCGGCGCGCAGAAGCTGAAGCGGCAGCTCGACGCGCTCACCACCGCCGGGTGCCGGAAGATCTTCGCCGACAGGAAGTCCGGGACGGACGCGCTCCGTGCCGAGCTGAAGGCGTGCCACGCGTTCCTCGACGCAGGCGACACGCTTGTCGTCCCCTCACCCGACCGCTACGGCCGCAGCCTCCAAGACCTCATCAACATGGTCGCCGAACTGCGCGTGCGCGGCGTCGGCTTCACCTCGCTGCACGAGAAACTGGACACCACCACCCCTGGCGGCCGAGCGGTCTTGCACGTCTTCGCCGCGCTCGCTCAGTTCACAGGCGAACTCATCGTCACCGGCACCCAGGAAGGCCTCGCCGCCCGCGCCCGCGGCCAGGTCAGCGGACGCCCCAGCTTTGCCACCGAGGAGATCATCCGGGCCGCCCGTGATCTGCTGCCCGACCCGGGCCGCTCGATCATCTCGATCGCCACACTGCTCGGCGTCTCGCCGGGCACGCTCTACCACCACATCCCGAACCTGCGCGAGCGGCGCGCCAGCGCAGTGCCCCGCCAGCTCGAAGCCCCCCTCCGCAGCAGCAAATCAGTCCGGTCGCACACCACCGCAATTCCACTGCGGCGGCCGTGTCCCGCACCCCGCGCAGTACGGCAGCGCTGCTGTCACAGAAGTAGACCTCCCAGGCTCTCGGCCGTGATGGCGCGCAGTTGCTGCTCCCCGGCGCCCGCACTGTGGGCGTCGAACAGGCGCTGGGCGTAAATGGGTGGGAGGTGGACGGTCAGGCCGCGCAGCCGACCGTCGTCAATGGGCGAGCATCGCGAGGGGGACCCAGCGGGTCCAAGAGCGGTAGCGGCGGACCTGGTGTTCATCGAGTCCGGCCAGCCCTTTCTCGGCCTGGAAGGTCTCTTCCACACGCCACCTCGAGCCAGCGGTCTTGACCAGCACAGTCAGCGGGACTGGCCCGGTGGAGTGGCAGCGGTGATAGGCGAGGTCGCCGGTGGTGCCGCTGCGGCGCATCAGTAGCTGGTGGCTGCCCGGCGTCGGGGCGACGAGGTCGACGACGGCCAAGTCGTAGAACCGTTGTCCCTTCGCACCGCGTCCGGCCGATAGCTTCTGCCGCGGCCCGCTTCGGCACCTTCTCACCAGGGCATCGGCGCGGAACCTCCCAGCGCCCGTGGCCATTTCGGCCGAGCAGGCCACGGCAAGGAGAGAGCCGATGCCGCGCTCCTGCAGCGCCGCGCGGAGTCTCGGGTTACCGCCATAGACTTCGTCACCCGTGACCCAGCCGACGCGGTGTCCGGCATCCCAGAACCGTTCGATCATCCCGAGGGCCACCGTGCGGGCTGGCCTGCCCGGCCCACTCCGCGACCGTCCAGCAGTTCTTGCGGGGCAGGTCCGACCGCAAGCCCAACACCAGCCGCCCGGCTCGCAGGCGTAGTTCTATCGGGCGAACTGTCGCGGGCTCAGTCCGCTGAACGGAGCTACCCAGGACGACTCCGACGCCATGATCACACCAGCCACAGCGAGATCATCTCAACTGCCGGCCATTCGCGGTGACCGATGAACCAGAAGTGCAGGCCGAGGAAACAGCTTTGCGCCCCGTGTGATCGGCGTGGAAGCTGGCTCGCCGGAGGTACTGAAGATGACCGACGTTGTGTTGAAGCTGTCAGCCCGTGACTTGGTGCATGCGGACCTGGCGTCGTGCGGGTGGGCGGGGTCTGACCACCACCTGGCTGGTGTCGCCAAGCAGTTGGAACGTATGCGGATCGGTGAGGTCGACTACCTTGCGGTCTGCCCCGCAACCAACGTTCCTGTGGCGAAGGGCGGCGTCGACTACCAGGTCAAAGACGGTGTCGGCACGTTGTGGCAGCTGGCGGTCCACCCCGCATTGCAGTCGTGTGGGATCGGCACGTTCCTTGTCGAAGCCGCAGAACTGCGGATCAGGAACCGCGGTCTGCGGCAGGCCGAGCTGGCTGTGGAGGAAAGCAACCCCCGGGCACGTGCACTGTACGAACGGCTGGGATATGTCGCGTACGACCGTCGGCCGGACTCGTGGGACGAGCAGGCCCCTGATGGATCGGTGCGCCACTACGAAACGATCTGCACGTTGATGCGCAAGGAACTCGCGTAGGCTCAGTCACCTTCACGGGACCTGCCTGCGAACGCGTTGTCGGCAGGTCTGATACCGCTGTTGGACAAGGTCCCAGCCGTGGCCGGTGTCGTCGGTCGGCCCAGGCACCGGCCCGAACAGGCTGTTCGCGGGCCGCGGCTACGACCACGACAAGTACCTAAGGCTGCTCTGGCAGCGGGGCATCCGCCCGGTGATCGCCGAATGCGGCCAGCCACACGGCACGGGCCTGGGTACCTTCAGCTGAGTGGTCGAACGGACGATCTCCTGGCCGCACGGCTTTCGCCGCCTGCGGATCCGATGGGAGCGACGTGACGACATCCATGAGGCCTTCCTGGGTCTCGCGACCTGCCTGATCACCCACCGACACGTCCGACGCCTCTGTTAGGACCTCTTAGAGGTCATCTCATTTGGTTAGTCTGCGGTAGCAGATGAGGGTGCAGGCGATGCTGGTGAAGGCGAGGAAGTGCTCGGCTTTGCGCTCGTAG
>NZ_JBVHSK010000020.1:0-132356 GCF_055566415.1 Streptomyces sp. NPDC027663
ACCCCCCAGGTCATCCGTTCGACAGGGGGCAACAGTCATGCCGGGCCCGGAGGCCAGCGGCCCTCTTGCAGGACCGCAAAGAAGATAACGGGGCGTCCGGCCATGCAAGGAGCCGTGGAGGCGGCGGTCCTCGGTCTGCTGGACGGCTCAGCTGGACGACCCGTCCGCGCGGGTTGCGTTCTACCCTCGATTGCATGACCGAACAAGCAGCTCCCTACATCTCCCACCCGCGGATCATGGTGCTCGGTGTGTGCCCGGGCAGGCACGGCGAGCCGCCCTTCCGGATCATGGAGATCGACGGTCAGGTGGTCGGTGAGGCCAGGACCGTCACGGATGTGCTGGAGAAGGCAGCCAGCCACGGCATCACCATCCACGACCTGGACGATCCGGACGTGGTCCGCTTCGTGGGCGGGGACAAGTACACCTGGACACTGCGCTGAGCCGGCGGCTCAGCCGACCGTCCACTTCTGGTTGGCGCCGCCCGTGCAGGTCCAGATCTGCAGCCGCGTCCCGTTGGCCGGGTTGTTGCCGGTGACGTCGAGGCACTTGTTCGCCTGCGGGTTGACGATGTCGTGCGCCCCGGTGACGGTCCACTTCTGGCCGGGACCGCCGGTGCAGTCCCACAGCTGGACGGCCGAGCCGTCCGCCGTGCCGTTGTTCGTCACGTCCAGGCACTTGCCGAGCGCCCGGAGCGTGCCGTCCGAGCCGGCCTTCCACGCCTGCGCGCCGGTGCCGTTGCAGTCGTAGAGCTGGACCGGGGTGCCGTTCGCCGGGTTCGCGCCGGCCACGTCCACGCACTTGCCCGCGAGGCCCCGGACGGGCATGCCGGCGGAGGTGTCGCTCGTCGTCACCGAGACGGAGTCCACCACCAGCTGCTGCGGGAACCGGGTGGAGCTGTCGGGGTCGCCGGGCCAGTAGCCGCCGACCGCGAGGTTCAGGATCAGGAAGAACGGCTTGTTGTCGAACACCCAGGTTTTTCCGCCCAGGTCGGCGGGTGTGCGCCGCTCGTACACGTTCCCGTCCACGGACCAGGTGATCGAGCCGGGCGACCAGTCGATCGCGAAGGTGTGGAAGGCGTCTGCGAAGGCCTGGCCGTTCGGCAGGCTGTAGGCGGCGCCTATGCCGCCCGAGCCGGAGTAGCCGGGGCCGTGGATGGTGCCGTGCACGGTCGACGGCTCGAAGCCGACGTTCTCCATGATGTCGATCTCGCCCGAGTCCGGCCAGTTGACCGGCGTGCCGAGCATCCAGAACGCGGGCCACATGCCCTGCCCGCGCGGGATCTTCATCCGGGCCTCGACATGCCCGTAGGTGGCGTGGAACCGGCCGGCCGTGTTCAGCCGGGCCGAGGTGTACTGGCAGCTGCCGTACCAGCACTGGTACCCGGCCGGGTTCTCCTTGCGGGCCGTGATCACCAGGTGGCCCTGGCCGTCCAGGGCCGCGTTCTTCGTTCCCGATGCGTAGTACTGCCGCTCGTGGTTGTTGACGTTGTCGCCGGTCTCCAGGGTCCACTTCGACCCGTCGACCGCCGAGCCGGCGGGGCCGTCGAAGGTGTCCGAGAAGCCGGCGACGGCCGCTGCCGCCGGTGCGGCGGTCTCCGCGCGGGCCGGGCCGACGGCGGCGGAGCCGACCAGTACGGCGGACAGGGCGGCGAACAGACATCTGCGGAGCAGGCGCGGGGAGGGCATGGCTCTCCGTTCGGTGGGGGGCGAGAGAGTTGCGCCTCTTGATTTAAGGAATGAGATAAGGAGCCGTCAATACTCTGGTATAGACCGGATGCTGACGATCACTCGGCCTCCGACCGCTGCACCCGCCGGTGCACCCCGCGCCCGAGCCGCCGCCCCAGCAGCAGCCAACCCACCAGTGAACCGGTGGTGTTGAGGATGACGTCGTCGATGTCGAAGGCCCGCCCGGTGACCAGCGCGCCCTGGACCAGCTCCACCATGAGCATCACGAGCGCCGTGAGCGCCAGCACCTGGAGCACCCCACGGGCCCGCGGGGCGAGGACCGGCACCAGCACCCCGAACGGCACGCCGAGCAGTACGTTCCCGCCCAGCTGCCGGAGAGCGTCGCGCAGCGACGCCTGTTCCAGATAGGCCTGCAAGGAGCGGCCCGGGTGCAGATTGCTGTGCGTCAGGGTCACCGACGCGGGGGACGGCTGCAGGGTGATCCGGGCCAGGACGACGGCGAACGCCACCATGAACGCGAAGGCCGCCAGGACCACCAGCAGCCGCACGGGAAGCGGCCAGACGTGCCGGACGGCGGGCGGGCGGTCCCCGTCGGCCGGTCGCCGTTTCCAGGGCGCGCGCAGCGCCGGGGGAGCGGCCTTCGGGCGGGCCTCCCCGGCCCCTTGCCGCTTCCGGGCGGTGCGCAGCACCGCGGGCAGGCGCAGGGCGGTACGGGCCATCGGTTCCTCCAGTCGTCAACTTTGCGGCGTACGAAGCCGGTTACCCGCCGTGCGGCCCGGGATGCAGTCACCCGGCCGGCGCCGGGCGCACACCAGTGGTTTCCGTTCACGCTCCCGGGGCACTCCGGATCCGGGCCCGCGTGCCGCAGCTCCGCCGCGGGTCCGGCGGTGCTTGGATGCCCCTGCGGCGTACCGGACACATCGCCGCACACATGGGCACAGCGGACCGAGGAGGTGCTGGATGACCCGACGTACGGCCCCGCGTGCGGTCCTCCTCGTCCTCGGTGAACTGCTGGCCTGGTGGGCGGCGCTGGCGCTGCTGTGGCTCGTGCTCATCACGACGGTCGACACCCTGGAGCGGATCGTCGGCGCGAGCTGTGCCGCCGTGGGCGCCCTGCTGGCCCGGGCCGGCCGGCGGGCGGTGACCTGGCGGTGAACGGCTGGATCCTGGCGGCGACCGTCGAACTGGGCGGGGGAGGCGCAGCCGCCCTGTGGGGGGTGACCACCGGGCCGCCGGGCCGCCGGGTGATCGCCCAGAACCTCACGACCTCGGCCGTCTGCCCCGCCCTGCTGCTCCTCTCCCAGGGCTACGCCCGCCCGTCCTACGTCGACCTCGCCCTGCTCCTGGCCCTGCTGGGACCGGTCGGCACCCTCGTCTTCGCCCGGCTGCTCTCCGACGACCTGGCGGAGGAGCGGCCGAGCGCCTGGGGACTGACCTGGACGGCGGCCGGGCTCGGTGCGGCCGTCGTGGTCGCGCTGTGCGTGGCCGGCGGGCCGGGCCGGGCCATGGTGAAGCTGCTGGTGACCGGGGCCCTGCTGATCGGCGGCAACGTGATCGCCTCGCGGGCGCTGGCGGGCGGGTTCCGTGGGGTGCGCGGTGGCTGAGGGGATGCCGGTCCCGGCCGGTGCCGGGTATGCAGCGGCCGGCGTGCTGCGGGGAGGTGCACGGTGTCCGACGCGCTGATCGTCGTGGCCCTGCTGCTGGTGGCCGGCTGCGCCACCGCGGCCGTGGCCCAGCGTGATCCGGCACGCCAGGCGCTCGTGCTGTCCGTGCTCGGGATCGTCCTGGCCGCCCTGTTCACCGTGCTCCAGGCGCCGGACGTCGGCTTGTCCCAGCTCGCCGTCGGCTCGGCCCTCACCCCGCTGCTGATCATGCTGTGCGTACGCAAGGTCCGGCGGCGGGGCCGGCCCAAGGACGGTGCGCGGTGAACCGGCTCCGGCTGTGGCTGCTGGCCTTCGGCGGCGCGGGGCTGGCCGCCCTGCTGGTCGCCGCCTGCCTCGACCTGCCCGCCTTCGGGGGCCGGTGGCACCCGTACGGGGACCGTGCCGTACAGGCATCCCTGGACCGGCACACCGCCAACACCATCGCCTCCGTCAACTTCGACCAGCGCGCCTACGACACCCTCGGCGAGATGAGCATCCTGTTCGCCGCCGTCCTCGGCTGTGTGGTTCTCCTGCGCCAGACCCGCGACGAGCACCGGGACCGGCCCGAACCCGCCGAGGTGGCCCGGCCGGTCCGCCGCTACGCGCTGACCGTGCTGCCCGTCGCCCTGGTCAGCGGCCTGTACATCGTCGCCCACGGCCAGCTCAGCCCCGGCGGCGGCTTCCAGGGCGGAGTCGTCGCCGCGACCGCCCTGCACCTGCTCTACCTCGGCGCCGACTACCGCGCCCTGGAACAGGTCCGCCCGCTCGGCGTCTACGAGACCGCCGACGCGCTCGCCGTCTCGGCCTACCTCGTGCTGGGCCTCGCCGGACTCCTGGCCGGCACCGCCTTCCTGGCCAACACCCTGCTGCCGTACGGCACCTTCAACACCCTGTCCTCCGGCGGCACCGTCCCCCTGCTGAACGCCGCCATCGGCATGGAGGTGACCGGCGCGGTCGTCGTCCTGCTCGCCCACTTCCTCGACCAGGCCGTCGAGATCGAGGAGGAGCACGGGAGTTGAACACCGAGGAAGAAGAACACGGGAGGTGAACACCGCGATGCACATCCTTGCGTACCTGGTCGCCGCCTACGTCTTCCTGACGGGCTGCTACGGCCTCGCCACCAGCCGGAACCTCATCCACGCCGTCGGCTGTCTCGCCGTCTGCCAGTGCGCCACGTACGTCCTGCTGCTGGCGGTCGGCTACCGCGACGGCGCCACCGCGCCCGTCTTCTCCGACATCGAGCCCGGCTCCCGGCCCGTGGTCGACCCGGTGGTGCAGGCCCTCACCCTCACCGACGTCGTCGTCGGGGCCACCGTCACCGCGCTGCTGCTCGCCCTCGTCCTGCAGATCGCCAAACGGCACGGCACGGTCGACCCCGACGAACTCCGGGAGCTGCGCGGCTGATGCACCACCTGCTCCCGCTGCTCGTCGCGATCCCGCTGCTCGGCGCCGCCCTGCTGGTGGCCACCGGCCGCCACCTGCCCCGGATCGCCGCCGAGATCACCGGCTTCGCGGTCTCCGGCACCACGGCCGCTCTCGCCGTCGTGCTGCTGCTCAACTCCTCGCCGCCGATGGTCGAATGGGTCGGCGGCTGGCTGCCCGCCGACGGCGAGAGCGTGGGCATCCTCGTGGTCGGGGACGGCCCGGCGCTCGGCCTGGCCGCGCTCGTCTCCCTGCTGACGCTCGCCGCACTCGCCTACTCCTGGCGCTACTTCGCCCAGCCCCCGCACGGCCGCACCGGCTCCTTCACCGCACTCATGCTGGTGTTCCAGGGCGCCATGTGCGGATTCGCCATCGCCGGAGACCTGTTCAACGCGTTCGTGTTCTTCGAGCTGATGAGCGTCACCGCCTACGCGCTCACCGGCTACCGCATCGACGAGGCCAAGGCCGTACAGGGCGCCCTGACCTTCGGTGTCGTCAACTCCCTCGGCGCCTACGCCATGCTGATGGGCATCGCCCTGCTGTACGCCCGTACCGGGGAACTGTCGATGGCGATGATCGGGCGCGGGCTCGACACCGCGGCCGGGCCGGGCGGGCCGGACGCGCTGGTGCTCGCCTCCTTCGTGCTGGTGCTGACCGGGCTGCTGGTGAAGGCCGCGGCCGTACCCTTCCACTTCTGGCTCCCGGACGCGCACGCCGTCGCGCCCACCCCCGTGTGCATGCTGCTCTCCGGCGTGATGGTGGAGCTGGGCGCCTACGGCGTCTGGCGCGTCTACGGCACCGTGTTCGCCGGACCCGGCGGCATCCCGGCCGCCGACCTCACCCGGGCCCTGGTGACCCTCGGCGCCGTCACCGCGGCCGTCGGCGCCGTCATGTGCTGGTACCAGCGGCACATCAAACGGCTCCTCGCCTACTCCACGGTCGCCCACACCGGCCTGTTCCTCGTCGGCCTCGGCCTCCTCACCCCCGAGGGCGACGACGGGGTGGCCCTGTACATCCTCGGCCACGCCGGGGTGAAGGCCGCCCTGTTCGCCTGCGCCGGTGTCCTCCTGGACCGGTTCGGCAGCGTCGACGAGCATGCGCTGCACGGACAGGCCCGGCAGTTGCGCGCCACCGCGGTGATGTTCGGCATCGGGGCCCTCGGCCTCGCGGGCCTCCCGCCGTTCGGCACCGCGCTCGGCAAGGCGGTCACCGAGGAGGCGGCGGGCGGTCCGCTCACCGTGGTGTTCGTGGCCGCCTCCGCGATCACCGCCGGAGCCGTGCTGCGGGTCACCGCGCGCGTGTTCCTGGGCCTCGGACCGCGCCCGGACGACGCCGAGTACGAGACCAGCGGCTCCGACGAGGAGCCCGAGACCTCCGGCCGGCTCAGCCGGATCCCGGACACCATGACGACCGTGCCCGCGGTGCTGCTCGCCGCCGCCCTCGCCGTCGGGGTGGTCCCCGGCTTCGGGGCCCTGGTGGCCCGTTCCGTCAACGAGGCCGGCTCGGGCGGCGCCCACGCCGTGGTGCACTGGACGCTCCACGGCGCCCTGCTGGGCGTGGCCTCCACCGCACTGGCCGTGGCCCTCGCCGGCCTCGCCGTGACCCGCCCGCACTGGACGGCCGCACCCGACTGGGCCGCACCCCTCAGGCGCCTGCAGTCCGGGCACGTCGGCGACTACGTGGCCTGGCTGCTCGTGGGCGCCACGCTGCTGGGGGCGCTGGCCCTGCCGGGGGTGCTGGGCGGCTGACCGGCACCCGTCAGGTGCCGTACGAGATGTGCACCTCCTTGAAGCCGAGCGAGCGCAGCAGGCCCTGCAGCATGCCGGTGGTGTTGCTCTCGGCCCGGGCGGTCAGCCCGCTGCCGCGCGCCGCGTCGCCGATGTGCCGGACGGCGAGCCGCTGTACGGCCTGCTCGCTGTTGGGGTTGTCCGAGAACAGGTCGCCCAGCCGGTCCAGCAGGCCGCGCTGCTTGGACACGGCGTAGGAGTGGTCGGGGTCGAGGGCCGGCCGGCCGAGCCGCGCGTGCGGCAGCCGGAGCGTGGCGGACGCGCGGTCACCGCTGACGGTCACGTCCTTCTCCCCGACCTGTCCGAGGTCGACGTAGGCGTCCACGGTGCCCGCGCCGACGTACAGGGTGCGGGTGCCGCGGATCGCGTCCGGCAGGAACTTCGCGTCCTTCTCCAGGTCCACGACCACCTGGAAGTTGCCGGACGCGGCGTTGTAACGGCTCATGTCCTGGACCGACTTGAGGAGTGCGGGTCCGGAGCGGTCGTGGGTCTCGGTGCCGAACAGGTCCTTGATGCCCGGCAGTACGGCCAGCCGGATCCCGGCGAACAGTACGGCGAGCACCAGCACCAGCGCGGCCACGGCCTTGGCCCAGCCGGGCAGGTGCCTGACGGAAGTCGTCATCGCGACGGTCCTCCTTCCTGCTGACCGGATGCCCGCGCGCGGCCGTACCAGACCGGTGCACCGGCCGAATCACACCGCTGGTGTACGCGCGCGCCCCCGGTCCCCGGGTGCCGGCGCCGGTCTCACAGCGAGCCGGACGCGGCCTCGGAGCGGGCCAGGGCCGCGTCCAGGCTCGGGTGCGGGGGCAGCAGCCGGGCCAGCCCGGTGACCCGGAACACGCGCAGCGTCAGCGGATGCGTGCACACCAGGTGCAGCTGCCCGCCGTGCTCCAGCACCCGGGCGCGGGCCCGGTAGAGCAGCCGCAGCCCCGAGCAGTCGAAGAACTCCACCGGCCGCAGATCGATGACGACCCGGGCACCGGGCGCGCCGGTGACCCGGTCCAGGTGCGGGACGATCTCGGTCGCCGCGAGGATGTCGATCTCGCCCCGGAACTCCAGCACCGTGTGACCCCGGAACGGGTACATGCCCAGCTGCCGGGTGAGAGGTACGGGCTCCTGTCGCACCGCGGCACCACCTCCCACCCGCACCCGGACGTCGGTTCCCGATCGTCAAGTTACCCTCGATGGAAGGAATTTGAGCATGTTCGATTGACATATGTCTTCGAGTTTGGCGCGTGTCGCCCACGCGGGGGCTTCGCTCAGTCCGCCAGCAGTACCAGCTTGCCCGTCGTGCGGCCGGTGTCGCCCAGTTCGTGCGCCTTCGCGGCGTCCGCGAGCGGGAAGGTCCCGGCGATCGTCGCCTTCAGCTTGCCGGACTCCGCCAGTTCCGCGACCGCCTCCATCCCGGACCGGTCGGCGTCCACCAGCATCCGCACGGCGCGCACGCCCAGCCGCTCGGCCTCCTCGTAGAAGTCCGCCGAGCCCACGGGCAGGATCGACACGACGACACCGCCCGGCCGCAGCATCCGCAGGGACTCCACGGACGTCTCCTCGCCGAGTGTGTCCAGGACGACGTCGACGTCCCGCACCGTCTCGGTGACATCGGTGGTCCGGTAGTCGACCGGCTCGTCCACGCCGATCCCGCGCAGGAAGTCGTGCTTGCCGGCGCTCGCCGTGCCGATCACGTACGCGCCGCGCGCCTTGGCGATCTGCACGGCCACGTGCCCGACGCCGCCGGCCGCCGCGTGGATCAGCACGCGCTGCCCGGGGTGGACCTTCGCGTGCTCGGTCAGTGCCTGCCAGGCGGTCAGGGAGACGAGCGGCAGGGCGCCCGCCTGGGTGTGGTCGATGGAGGCCGGCTTGTGGGCCAGGGCGCGGACCGGCGCGATCACGTACTCGGCGTGCGAGCCGTGGCCGAAGGGGTAGGGCAGCATGCCGAAGACCTCGTCGCCGGGCCGGAAGGCGGCCACGCCGATACCGGTCGCCGCGACCTCGCCGGAGACGTCCCAGCCGAGGACGAACGGCGGCTCGCCCAGGAACCCGCCGGTGGCCCGGTGCTTCCAGTCGGTGGGGTTCACGCCGGCGGCCCGCACCCGGACCAGTACCTCGTTCGGGCCGGGCTCCGGCCGCTCGATCTCTACTTCCTTCAGGACCTCGGGGCCGCCGAGAGTGTCCTGGCTGATGGCTCGCATGGTGTTCACAGTGCTCATGGTCAATCAGCCTGCCGGACTTCGCGCGCCCAGGGAATGGCACGATTGCCAACCTTCGATAGGATCGTGCCATGCCTGACATGCAGCTGCGCACCCGGTCCCCGGAGCGGGTGGTCGTCCTCGCCCTCGACGGCGTCTACCCCTTCGAACTGGGCATCCCCAGCCGCATCTTCGGCGCGGCGGACGGCCACTACGAGGTCATGACCTGCACGGTCGACGGCCGGCCGGTGCGCACCAACTCCGACTTCACCATCGGCGTGGCGCACGGCCCGGAGATCCTGGAGACGGCCGGCACCGTGGTGGTCACCTCCGTCCCGACCACCCACATCCCGGACGCGCTGCCCGACGCGGTCACCGCCGCCCTCGCCCGCATCCGCCCCGACGCGCGGATCGTCTCCATCTGCACCGCCGCCTTCGTCCTCGCCGAGGCCGGCCTGCTCGACGGCCGCCGCGCGACCACGCACTGGCAGGTGGTCGACCTGTTCCGCCGCCGGTTCCCCCGGGTGGACCTCGACCCGGACGTCCTCTTCGTCGACGACGGCCGCGTCCTGACCTCGGCCGGGGCGGCCTCCGGTGTCGACATCTGCCTGCACATCGTCCGCACCGACCACGGCAGCGAACTGGCCAACGCCGTCGCCCGCCGCTGTGTCGTGCCGCCGTTCCGGGACGGCGGCCAGGCTCAGTACATCGAGCAGCCGGTGCCCGAGAGCGGTGCCGCGAGCACCGCCGCCACCCGCGCCTGGGCCCTGGAGCGCCTGGACGAGCCCCTCGCCCTGGCGGACCTCGCCGGGCACGCCCGGATGAGCCTGCGCACCTTCGCCCGCCGCTTCCACGACGAGGTCGGACTCAGCCCCGGCCGCTGGCTGATCCAGCAGCGCGTGGCCCGCGCCCGGCATCTGCTGGAGGCCAGCGACCTGCCCGTTGACCGCATCGCCGCCGAGGTCGGCTTCGCCACCGGCGCCTCGCTGCGCCAGCACCTGCACGCGGCGATCGGGGTGTCCCCGCAGGCCTACCGGCGCACGTTCCAGCAGACCCGCTGAACGTTCCGGCCCCGTGCGGCGTCGAAGGACGGCACGCGGCACAGGAGAACAGGGGCGGGAATGCGCAGAGGGCTCGTGGCGATGGCGGTACTGACGGCCGTGACGGTGGTGGGGTGCGACGACGGACCGCGCTCGGACCTGGTGGTGAAGGGCACCCCGCCGGCCGCCCCGTACAGCGGACCGCTTGACGTACCCACCCAGAACCTCGACGAGAGCGGTGCCCGGGCACTCCGCCTGGCCTCCGGGGCGGCCGGCCGGGCGCTGGAGTGCGATGGGGAGATCTTCGAGGGCTCCGGACCCGAGGCCTGGAGCGGCTCCGACGGCGGCGACACTCCGCAGGAAGGGCTGGCCTTCTACTTCGACATGGTCAAGCCGGAGGTGCCCCGCCACGGCTACCGCGCGGAACGCACGGAGCAGGACCGGGTGCTGTACTCCTACGACGTCGGCGGCCGGACCAAGGTGGCGGTAGTGGTGGCCAGGGACCAGCGGGACCGGCCCGGCTGGGGCCCGGAGACGAACGCCTCCTGCGACCCGGCCGAACTCCCCGAGAGCTTCACGGCCACCACCGACTGGGAGATCTGGACGGACCGGGAGGGCAGAAGGGTTCCCGTGAGCAGGCTCAGCAGCTCGCCCGGCGGGGAGCACTGCGGCTGGCAGTCCGCCTCCTTCCTGCACCTCGACGGCCGCAGGTACGCCCGCGACCCGCAGGGCGTCCTCGCCCGGGACGGCCTGCTGCGGGCGCCGTACCGAGGGCGGGTCCGCATGCCCGCCGACGCCCACGACACCGGTTACCACCGCCACGGCCGGCGGCTGTGGCTGACGGACACCAAGACGACCCTCTACGCCCGCACCGCCGACGGGGTGGAGGCCTGGCCGCTGGTCGAACAGGGCGCCGGCTGCGACTGACCGCTGCGGGGCACCGCCCCGGCATCATCCGGCGGCGTACACCCGCTCACCCCCCACGTACGTGAGCGCCACCCGGGTCTCCGCGATCGCCTCCGGCGGTCCGGCGAACGGGTCACGGTCCAGCACCACCAGGTCGGCGAGCGCCCCCACGGCGATCCGGCCGCCGTCGTCCAGATGGTTCACGTACGCCGACCCGGCCGTGTACGCCGTCAGTGCGTCCGCGAGGCTCAGCCGCTCCTGCGGCAGGAACACCGGACCGGTGCCGCCCGGCTCGACCCGGTTGACCGCGACATGGATGCCCTGAAGCGGGTCGGGGCTGCTCACCGGCCAGTCGCTGCCCGCCGCGAGCCGCGCCCCGGACCGCAGCAGTGCCCCGAACGGGTACTGCCGGGCGGCCCGCTCAGGCCCGAGGAACGGGATCGTCAGCTCGTCCATCTGCGGCTCGTGCGCTGCCCACAGCGGCTGGATGTTGGCGGTGGCGCCGAGCCGGGCGAACCGGGCCACGTCCCGCGGGTGCACGACCTGGAGGTGCGCGAGATGCGGCCGGGTGTCGCTCGGCCCGTTCGCGGCCCGGGCCGCCTCGATCGCGTCCAGCGCGTCCCGCACCGCCCGGTCACCCAGCGCATGGAAGTGGCACTGGAAGCCCAGCGCATCCAACTCGGTGACGTACCGGGGGAGTTGCGCCGGGTCGATGAAGCTCTTGCCGCGGTTGGCGGTGGCGCAGCCGCACCGGTCCAGATACGGGTCGAGCAGCGCGGCCGTGTGGTTCTCGGCGACACCGTCCAGCATCAGCTTCACCGTGCCCGCCCGGAACCTGCCGTGACTGGACGCGGCCCGCCTCTCCACGAGTTCGGGGATCTGCTCGGCCCCGCGCTCCCGGTCCCACCACAGGGCGCCCACCACCCGCGCGGTGAGCGAACCGTCCCGGGCGGCGGTGAGATACGCCTCGGCCGGGTCGTCCATGCCGAGGAAGTCGCCGACCAGCGCGTCCTGCCAGGCGGTGATGCCGAGCGCGTGCAGATGCCGCTGGGCGTGCAGCAGTGCGGCCAGCCGGTCGGCCGCCGTGGCGGGCGGGGTGAGCCGGCCGACCAGCTGCATCGCCCCTTCCTGGAGCGTGCCGCCGGGCGCCCCGGACGCGTCCCGCTCGATCCGCCCGTCGGCCGGGTCCGGCGTGTTCCGGTCGACGCCGGCCAGCTCCAGCGCCCGACTGTTCACCCAGGCGCCGTGGTGGTCCCGGTTGGGCAGGTACACCGGCCGGTCCGGGACGACCGAGTCCAGCAGCTCCTTCGTCGGCGTACCGCCCGCGAACGCCTCCATGGACCAGCCGCCGCCCAGGATCCACTCCCGCTCCGGATGGGCCTCGGCGTACGCCCGTACGGCGGCCACGCTCTCCTCGGCCGTGGTGCGGTCCGAGAGGTCGCACTGGGCCAGCTCCAGCCCGGCCGGCACCGGATGGACGTGCGCGTCCTGGAAGCCGGGCAGCAGCAGCCGTCCGGCGAGATCCACCACCGTGGTACGCGGCCCGGCGAGGTCGCGCAGTTCGTCCCCGCCGACCGCGGTGACACGGTCCCCGGTGACGGCGACGGCGGTCGCGCCACGGCCCTCGGGGGTGAGGACGGGGCCGCCGATGAACAGCAGATCAGTACGCATGATGCCTTTCCTGACGGATCAATTGGTGGTGGGGAGCAGCTCGGGGGAGTCGGCGTCGGTGCCCGCGCCGGTGCGGAAGTACGGTGATCTGCGCACCCACTTGGCCCACGCGGCCGCCACGAGTCCGGACGCGATCATCGCGACCGGCATGAGCAGCAGGAACCAGCCGTTGTCCGCACGCAGTTCCAGATGGTCGGCCGAGTCGAGGAAGGACCAGCCGAGGTAGCCGCCGAGGCCGAGCAGGGCCAGCGCGCTGAGCGCGGGCAGCACCACCGCCCGGACGCCCTGCCGCCAGTCCTCCCGCAGCAGGGACCGGAAGCGCACGGCGGCCGCGAGCGCGGTGAGCGCGTAGGACAGGGCGACGACGATGCCGACGGCGTTCACGACCGCGTCGATCATGTCGGCGAGCCGCGGGATCACCAGCGCGCCCGCCGCCACCGCCACGGCCAGCACCCCGATCAGCAGCGTCCCGGCCGCCGGCGTCCCGTACCGGACGCTGACCCTGGACCACACCGGTCCGAGGGTACGGTCCCGGCTCATCGCGAACATGCCGCGCGCCGCCGGGATGACCCCGGCCTGGAGCGAGGCCACCGCCGAGAACATCAGCGCCACCAGCGGCAGCGCGGCCAGCGGCCGGCCGGCCAGCCGGTCCCCGTAGTACGCCAGCCCCTGCGCGCCGTGCCCGGCCAACTCCTGCGCAGACAGCACGCGTTGGAAGGCGACCGAGCCCAGCAGGAACAGCCCGAGCATCGTCACCAGGGTGATGGTTCCGGCTCGTGAGGCGTCCCCGGGGTCCCGCACCTCCTCGTTGACGGTGAAAGCCGCCTCGAAGCCCCAGTAGCAGAACACCGACAGCAGCAGGCCCTGCGCGAGTGCCGTCGCCGAGGGGATCGCGAACGGGTCGAACCAGGAGACGCTGAAGGAGCGCGGTCCGGTGACGATGCCGTAGCCGCAGAAGCCGAGCAGTACCACGTACTCGAACACCAGCAGCCAGGTCTGCAGCCGGGCCGCCGTGCGGACACCCGTCACCGCGGTCAGGGTGACCCCGGCCAGGACGACGATCCCCACCGCGGTCGTCTGCGCGGTCGAGTCCGGGTCCAGGCCCAGCGAGCCGATCCGGTGCAGGCCCGCCTGCCCGGCCAGCTGCAGCAGCGCCGAACCCGTGACCGCCGTGGTGTACGCGAGGAACGCCACGCTCGCCACGAAGTTCACCCAGCCGACCATGAAGCCGAGCCAGGGACTCAGCGAACGGCCCACCCACACGTAGCCGTTGCCCGCGTTCGGCTCCACCCGGTTGAGCCGGGAGTAGGCCCCGGCGATGCCCAGCACCGGCAGGAACGCCAGCAGCATGATCGCCGGCAGGTGCGGGCCGACCACCGCGGCGGTCACCCCGAGCCCGATACCGATGCTGGTGGTCGCCGCCGTACTCGACGCGGCGACGGCAACACCGTCCACCACGCCCAGGGACCTGCGCAGCCCGGGCCCCGCAGGTCCGTGCTCGCACGAGGCCGGGAGCTTGCCGGACGGGGGATCCACTCCGAGAGGTTGGTCGCTCATACCGGCTCTCCGCTCGCACCGCGGGGGCCCACGTCGGCCCCGGTGACGGGACATGAAACTGCCGGGGCGCTTAACAGGTCAACGATGTTGTCATAAGGTGCCGGGCACGTCCCAGGGAGGCCCCATGTCGGAACGAGTCGTCCCGCCCGCCGCCCGGCAGCGCCGCCGGCCCACGAAACAGGGCGTCGTGCTGTCCGAGGAGCTGATCGTGGAGACCGCACTGCGGCTGATCGAGGAGCACGGCGCCGACGCCCTCTCCGTGCGCCGCCTCGGCCGTGCCCTCGGCGCCGACCCCAGCTCCCTCTACCGGTACTTCCGGCACACCGACGACCTGATGCTCGCCGTCGCCGACGAGCTGATCGGCCGCACCCTGCGCACCTGGCAGCCGACCGGCGACTGGGTGGCCGACCTGCGCGACCTGGGCCTGCGCATGCACGCCGGCGCGCTCGCGCACCCCCGGGCGGCAACGCTCGCCGCGCACCGTGTCACCGGGCGCGCGCAGGAGATCCGGGCCGTGGAGAGCATCCTCGGCGTGCTGCGCCGGGCCGGGTTCCCGGACCCGGAGGCGGTGCGGATCTACCACGTGTTCGTGGACCAGGCCCTCGCCTTCGGCGCCCTGGACTCCGCGGGCATCGCCCTGCCCCGGGCCGCCCGGGAGGCCGAGACGGAGGTGTGGCGGACCACCTACGGCCGGCTGCCCGCCGCGAGCCACCCGCACATCGCGGCAACCGCCGGCCACCTCGTGACCACCATGCGCACCAGTTCCTACCCGGCCGCGCTGGATCTGTTCCTCACCGCGGCCCGGACACACCTCGGGCGACTCCGTGCGCGGACGGGGGACCCCCGGCCACACTGAACGGGACGATCACTCAGAGGAGGCCGTACGCCATGACCCCGCCCCCCGCCCGCACCGCCGCGCAGCGCAAGAAGGACACCCTCCACCGACTGGAGCACGACGTCGACGCCTGGGTCGCCACCGCCGCGCCCGACGGCGGCGCCCCGTACCTCGTGCCGCTGTCGTTCGTCTGGGACGGCACCTCGCTGCTCATCGCCACGCCGGCCGAGAGCCCCACCGGCCGCAACCTCGTGTCCACCGGCACGGCCCGGCTCGGCATCGGTCCGACGCGGGACGTCGTGATGATCGAGGGCACCGTCCGGGCGGTGACGCCGGAGGACCTGGCCGAGGAGGACGCCGAGGTCTTCGCCGGGAAAACCGGCTTCGACCCGCGTCAACTGTCCACCCGCTACCTGTACTTCCTCGTCCTGCCGCAGCGGGTCCAGGCCTGGCGCGAGGCGAACGAGCTGAGCGGACGTGAGCTGATGCGTGACGGGGAGTGGCTGCTCGCCGACTGAATCCGACGGCCCGGGATATCCGCTGGGAAGAGGACACATCCCGGGAGGATCCATGGCACTGGTGAAAGCGGGCGTGGTGGTGCTGGACTGCGCCGAGCCCGAGAAACTCGCCGAGTTCTACAGGGAGTTGCTGGAGGGGGAGCGGACCCATTCGTCCGCGAACCTCGTGGAGGTCAGGGGCGCCGACGGTGTCCGGCTGGCCTTCCGGCGCGACGTCAACGCGACCCCGCCCAGCTGGCCGCGCCCGGAGAACTCCCTGCAGGCCCATCTCGACTTCGTCGTCGAGGACCTGGACGAGGCCGAGCGCCGGGTGGTGGGGCTCGGTGGCCGGCCGATCGAGACGAGGGACGCGGCGGGGCCGTACGAGGAACGCGGCTACGCCGACCCCGCCGGCCACTCCTTCACCCTGCGCCTGCTGCCCCCGACAGCACCGAAACAGGGCTGACCACCGACAGCGGTGCGGGGCCGGCCGGCGGCATGCAGACAGGCCGGCCGGCGTCGGCCGGCACCCGGCCGGCCGAAGGAGCCCCGGCCGGTCCTGCGGCCGGGGCAGTCCGCGGGAGGACACCGGGGCGAGGCAGGGCGGGGCCGGCCGGCATCAGCGACGCGGGGGCCGGCCGAGGCGAGACGCGGGGGCCGGCCGAGGCGAGTGGGGCCGGCCGGCGCCGGTGCGGCTGGGCCGGCCCCGGGCCTCAGTCCCGGCCGCCCTTGTCCGTCGTCGGCCACACGCCCGTCGACCGGGCGATGGCCTTGGCACCCGTGCGGTCCACCGCGCTGCGCACCACCGCGAAGATCGCGCCCTGGACGGCCGCCGCCAGCAGGATCTCGCCCCAGCCGCGGTCCGGGTCCAGGGCGTCCGGTGCGTCCTCCTCGTGCCGGATCGCCTTCCACGCCTTGCGGAAGGCCATTCCGGCCAGTGCGCCACTCGCCCAGCTGAGCACGAATCCGACCGGCTGGTAGGCAAGAGGGAGCTTCTTCTTCTTGTTCTTGGCCATGTGTGACTACTTCCTCCTCAGGCTGTCCTCATGCGGGTCGTCCTTGTGCGGGCACCCGTTCGCCCGAGGGCACCGGTCCCGGCGGTGTGCCGTCCCCGAACGGCCGGCCGCCCAGCCGGTCACGGTGGTGCGGGCTCAGCCAGCCCCCGAGATCCGGGCCGACCGGCACGATGCCGGTGGGGTTGATACCGGTGTGCACCTCGTAGTAGTGCCGCTTGATGTGGTCGAAGTCGACCGTGTCGCCGAAGCCCGGCGTCTGGAACAGATCCCGGGCGTACGCCCAGAGCACCGGGTGCTCCGCCAGCTTCCAGCGATTGCACTTGAAGTGTCCGTGGTAGACGGCGTCGAACCGGACCAGCGTCGTGAACAGCCGGATGTCCGCTTCCGTGAGGGTGTCGCCGACCAGATACCGCTGCCCCGACAGCCGCTCACCGAGCAGTTCCAGCCGCCGGAACACGGCCGTGCAGGCCTCCTCGTACTCCTTCTGGTGCGTGGCGAACCCGGCCCGGTACACACCGTTGTTGACGTCCGAGTAGACCTCGGCCATCACGTGGTCGATCTCCTCGCGCCGCGCGGCCGGGTACAGGTCCGGGGCGCCGGTGCGGTGCAGGGCCGTCCACTCGGTGGCCAGGTCCAGGGTGATCCGCTGGAAGTCGTTGGTGACCAGCCGCCCGCTGGGGACGTCCACGACCGCGGGCACGCTCACCCCGCCCGGGTAGCCGGTCTCCCGCCGGTCGTACGCCTCGCTGAGGAACCGGATGCCGAGCACCGGGTCCCGGCCGCCCGGGTCCAGTGTGAACCGCCAGCTGCGGTCGTCCTGGACCGGATCGGCGATCCCCATCGAGAGCGCGTCCTCCAGCCCCAGGAGCCGGCGCGAGATCACCGCCCGGCTCGCCCACGGACAGGCACGGGAGACGACCAGCCGGTAGCGGTCCGCCTGCACCGGCCAGCCGTCTCGGCCGTCGGCGGTGATGCGGTCCGCGAAGTGGCTCCTGGACCGGCTGAACGTCCGGTGGCCGTAGGCTTTGTTGCCGTCGTCGCCCATGTCTCCTCCTCGCCGTCGCGGGCCTTCTCGGGCACCGCGTTCCCCGTTTCGCGGCCCCCGCACGGTGTGACACGTCCGGTCGGGGGCAGTCGGCGATAGATGAGCGGGACATCTTCGGAACGGGAGACGGCCGGACGCACGGCCGGGCACAGCGGAACGACACCGGCACGGACCTCGGACCAGGAGGCGCCGTCGCCGCGGGCCACGGACGGGGACACGCCACCGGCACGGGCCACGGACCGGGGGACGCCACCGGCACGGACCGGCGACGGCGCAAGCCCACCCGGCCACGCACCGGCCGGCGGCCGGCCGGACGACCGGCCGGGCGAGCGGTCGAAGGGCAGCCCGGCCGGGGCCAAGTCCGACCGGCACACCAAAGTCACCGTTCTCGTGGCGCTCGTCGCCAATCTGGTGATCGCCGTCGCCAAGGCGGTCGGCGGCGTCCTCGCGGGTTCGCCCGCGCTGCTGTCGGAGGCCGCGCACTCCGTCGCCGACAGCCTCAACGAGGTCTTCCTGCTGGCCGCGCTGCGCCGCAGCCGCCGCCCCGCCGACACCCGGCACCCCTTCGGCTACGGCAAGGAACGCTTCTTCTGGTCCCTCCTCGCCGCCGTGGGCATCTTCGTCATGGGTGGCTGCTTCTCCTTCTTCCAGGGCTTCGAGGCCCTGCGGGGCGGCGCCGAGGAGAAGTTCAGCGGCTATGTGGCGGGCCTGATCGTGCTGGGCGTCGCCCTCCTCGCCGAGGGCGCCTCGCTGCTGCGGGCGCTGCACCAGGTGCGCCGGCAGGGCGGCGGCCTCGGAGCACTGCGCGATCCCGCGCTGCGCACGGTCGTCGCCGAGGACGGTACGGCCGTGCTCGGTGTGACCCTCGCGCTGATCGGGATGGCCCTGCACATGGTGACCGGACAGGTCGTGTGGGAGGCGTCCGCCTCGCTGGCCATCGGCGTGCTGCTGGTCTACGTCGCCTACCGGCTCGGCCGCGACGCCCGCGACCAGCTGATCGGCGAGGCCGCCGACCCGGAGACGAGCGGCAGGATCCGCGCGCTGCTGCGGGCCCAGCCGGAGATCGACAGCGTGGAGGCTCTTTTCACGATGAAGATGGGCCTCGACTCCACCCTGGTCGCCGCGCGGATCGACCTGGCGCCGGGGCTGGACAGCGAACGCGTCGAAAAGGTCTCCGTACGCATCAAGCGGTCCCTCGCCCGGACCTTCCCGGACGCCGACCAGATCTTCCTGGACGTCACCGACCGGCCGACGGGTGAGGCACAGGAGAGCCCCGCCGCGACGGGGGAGCGCGGCGGGGCCTGACGCACGAGTGCCCGCCCGGAAGCCCGTTCACACGTCCCCGGAACAGATTTTTCTGAAGACGGGGCGCACACCGGCCCGCATCAGTTCGCGTCGAGCGGCTCCGGGCCGGGGCGCACACCGGCCCGCATCAGCTCGCGTCGAGCGGCTCCAGGACGAAGACCGGGATCTCGCGCGAGGTCTTCTCCTGGTAGTCGGCGTACGGCGGGAACGCGTCCACCGCCCGCTTCCACCACGCGGCCTTCTCCGGCCCGGTGACCTCACGGGCCCGCATGTCCTGCTTGACCGGGCCGTCCTGAAGCTCGACGTGCGGGTCCGACTTGACGTTGAAGTACCAGACCGGATGCCTGGGCGCGCCACCGAGCGAGGCGACCGCCGCGTACCGGCCCTCGTGCTCCACCCGCATCAACGGCGTCTTGCGGATCTTCCCGCTCTTCGCACCCCGGGTGGTCAGCAGGATCACGGGCAGGCCGGTCTCCCGCAGCGTCGTCCCCTGCGTCCCGCCCGAACTCTCGTACAACTCGACCTGCTCGCGCACCCACTGCGTCGGGCTGGGCTCGTACTCGCCCTCAAGAGGCATGGGATCCGTCCCCTTCGTCGTTTCGGCTGCTGTCCGCCACCGGCCTCAACACCGGTGGCCGCACGATTCATCCGTACCGCGTGCCGCGTCCGCCGTCACGCTGATCACCACGCGGACGCCGGGCGCGGGACCGTGGCCGGTTTCCACCCCTCCTGCCCCCGGTGCTTCGGACAGATCACGCGCACCCCCCGACTGGCCGAACTTTCCGTCGACCTATAGGTGCCTGGGGCATCTAATGAAGATCGGCACGACGCACTTCTTTCGTCTGCGAGGTGTTCCCATGACGGAACTGACGGACGCCACCGGCCCGGCCGAACCCGTGGCCTTCCCCCAGGACCGCTCCTGTCCCTACCACCCGCCCACCGGATACGACCCGTTGCGCGACGGGCGAGCCCTGTCCCGCGTCACCCTCTACGACGGCAGCGAGGCCTGGCTGGTCACCGCGCACGCCACCGCCCGCGCCCTGCTCGCCGACCCCCGCCTGTCCTCCGACCGCCGCCTCCCCGGCTTCCCCTCGCCCACACCCCGCTTCGAGGCCGCCCGCTACCGCAAAGTGGCCCTGCTCGGGGAGGACGACCCCGAGCACCAGAGGCAGCGGCGGATGATGATCCCCGCGTTCACCGTCAAGCGCGCCACCGCACTGCGCCCCGGTATCCAGCGGACCGTGGACGGGCTGCTGGACGCGATGATCGCCCAGGGGCCGCCCGCCGAACTGGTCTCCGCCTTTGCGCTGCCCGTGCCGTCGATGGTGATCTGCGGCCTCCTCGGCGTGCCGTACGCCGACCACGAGTTCTTCGAGGAACAGTCCCGCAGGCTGCTGCGCGGTCCGACGGCCGACGACACCGAGGACGCCCGTGAGCGGCTGGAGGAGTACCTCGGCGGGCTCATCGACGCCCGGGCGAAAGAGGCGGAGCCCGGCGACGGCATCCTGGACGAGATCGTGCACCAGCGGCTGCGCACAGGCGAACTCGAGCGCTCCGACGCCGTCTCGCTGGCCATCATCCTGCTCGTGGCCGGCCATGAGACGACCGCCAACATGATCTCCCTCGGCACCTACACCCTCCTCCAGCACCCCGGCCGCCTCGCCGAGCTGCGCACCGACCCGGCACTGCTGCCCGCGACCGTGGAGGAACTCCTGCGCATGCTGTCCATCGCGGAGGGCCTGCAGCGGGTGGCACAGGAGGACATCGAGATCGCCGGCACCACGATCCGGGCCGGCGAGGGCGTGCTCTTCGCGACCTCGCTGATCAACCGTGACACCTCCGAGTACGACGACCCCGACGACCTGGACCTCCACCGCCCCGGCCGGCACCACCTGGCCTTCGGCTTCGGCATCCACCAGTGCCTGGGGCAGAACCTGGCCCGCGCGGAACTGGAGATCGCCCTCGGCAGCCTGTTCACCCGGCTGCCCGGGCTGCGGCTGGCCGCTCCGGCCGAGGACATCCCGTTCAAACCCGGCGACACGATCCAGGGGATGCTGGAACTCCCCGTCACCTGGTAAGAGGCTCTGCACATGCATATCGACATCGACAAGGACGTCTGCATCGGCGCCGGACAGTGCGCGCTGGCCGCACCGGGCGTCTTCACCCAGGACGACGACGGCTACAGCACCCTCCTTCCCGGCCACGACGACGGCACGGGCGACCCGATGGTCCGGGAGGCCGCCCGAGCCTGCCCGGTGAGCGCCATCACCGTGCGGGACAGCACCGGCTGACGCCCCTTCGGCGCGCGTCCATCCCGCCGGCCGGCCGGCGGGATGGACCCGGGTGCGTGCGGTGCCTGGAGGTGTCTTCCGGCCTAGCTGCAGGTCAATGTCGGTCCGGGCAGCATGGCGCCGGTGTACAGCTCCTGGCCCTTCGGAATCCAGTACCCGAGCTTCGACACCACCGTCGAACACTTCGCGCCGACGGTGATCCGGACGCGCACCTTCTCCGGGTGGCCCGGCTGGAGTTCGGTCAGCGTGCAGTCCAGGGAGTGCGCCAGCCGGGTCTTCGCCGGGTGCCGGCCGACCAGCGGGTGGACGCAGCGGGCGTCGGCCGTGGCGATCCGCACGCCCGTGCCCGCCTGTCCGATGAGCCCGAACCGGGCGTTGCTGTCGCCCTCCTCGCTGTCGCGGCGGATCGTGTAGGTCAGCGTGGTCGTGGCGCTCCGGCGCAGCACCGTCCGGTCGACGGTGACGGCGTGCGTCGGCTTGGCCTTGGGCGCGGTCAGCGACAGGGTGGCCCGGACCGTGCCCGTCAGGTCGACACCGGCGGGCTTGGAGCGCACATGCACGGTGGCGGTGATCTCGTACGTGCCCGGGCCCGAGTAGTCCCCCGAGCCGGGCAGGGTGCCCGCGGCCAGCGTCCGGCCGGCCCGCCGGGCCTTCCAGGTGCCTTCCGTACGGCAGCTGTACCGGACCCGCATGCCGGCGCGCCCGCAGGTCGCCGGGGCCGAGAGCGCCAGTTGCGGGGCGCCGCTGCCCGCGCACAGGCTGACCACGGCCTGCTGACCGTGGGCGCCGTGCAGGGTGCCGGCGATCCCGCACAGCGTGGCCGGCCCCTCGGGCGCCGGCGCGGACCGCGCCCAGGCGGGCGTGACGAGGGCCAGTGGCAGCAGTGCCGCCCCGGCCAGGGCTCTCAGGGTGGTGGGACGTGTCGGCACCGCGTTCCTCCCGGGCGGCCGAGACCGGCCGGGCGCCGGTCGTCTGCGCCGAGGATGAGCCGACAGTACGACAATCCGACAGCTCCCACGCCGGGCGATCACCTGAGGGCAGCAATCCGCCTTCCGTGCCGAGGGCGGGCACGGCCGCCGTCCGGCATGCACCAGGCCGGGCGCGGGGGCTCAGCGCACCTTGCGGACGTAACCGGCGCTGCCCGGCTCGGAGACGTTCCGGTCGCGGCGGACGATGCTCAGCCGGTCGCCCCAGCGGGCACGGGCCGCGCGCAGACCGGCGTCGGTGTACTCGACGTCCACCACCCGGTCGTCGAACGCCTTCGCGTACACCTCGCACTCGTCGTACTGCCCGCACTCCTCCGCCACCGCGAAGTCAAGCCCGGACTGCTTGCGCCTCCCGGCCAGCTCCGGGGTGTTCTTCTGCGCGACGGCCAGGTGCCGGGCGTGCGCGTGCCGGGTGAACAGGGACATGAACGCGGTCGCATCGGCCGCGCTGAGCAGCCGTTGGGAACGGGTGTAGCTGTCGTAGTTGTCGGGCTCGACGGCGTCGAAGCCCTTCCGGGCGCACTCGTCGACCCACCGGTTCACCCGGGCGGCCACCCGTTCCCGCTTGGCGTGGGTGCGGATGTCCAGGAGCGGCTCTGCCCAGTCCTCGTCGATGACGACCCGGCCCCGCGCGTCCCGCAGCAGCAGGTCGGCCGGCCAGGAGGAACGCTCGGCGGGCTGGGCCTGGAAGGCGTTGACGTAGCAGATGTTGTACAGACCGGGGGCGGGGGAGTCGGACCGGTCGCGGCTGACGATGCGCACTGACTTCGGCGGGGGATAGGCGCCGCCGATCTGGTAGTCGAACCCGGCGTTCCGCGGCGGCAGCCGTACGGCGGCGGGCCTCGGCGAACCGTTCTCGTCCCGTTCGCCGAAACCGCAGCCGGTCAGGGCCGTCACCGCGACGATCAGAGCTGCCGACCAGGCGCCCAGGGCCCTTGGGGACCCCACGGCGCGGAGAACACCCATGGGGGGCAAGTCCGCTCCATCCTGCCCACGCCGGGCGGCGCGGCACGTCCCAGGATCAAATCGTCCGCGCGACGGCGTCGTCAAGTCGGTCCCGGACCACGTCGTAGGCTCGGCCGTGACCATCGCCTCGAAGGCAGGAGCAGCAACGATGCAGTACGTGAAGCTCGGTTCGACGGGCCTGGACGTCTCGCGGATCTGTCTGGGCTGCATGACCTACGGACTGCCGGACCGCGGCACGCACGAGTGGACGCTCGACGAGGAGGCGTCCCGCCCGCTGATCCGGCAGGCTCTGGAAGCAGGCATCAACTTCTTCGACACCGCGAACGTCTACTCCGACGGCACCAGCGAGGAGATCGTCGGCAAGGCCCTGCGCGACTTCGCCGGCCGTGACGAGATCGTGCTGGCCACCAAGGTGAACGGCCGGATGCGCCCGGGCCCCAACGGAGCCGGCCTGTCCCGCAAGGCCATCATGACCGAGATCGACCACAGCCTGCGCCGCCTCGGCACCGACTACGTCGACCTCTACCAGATCCACCGCTACGACCACGCCACCCCGGTCGAGGAGACCATGGAGGCACTGCACGACCTGGTCAAGGCGGGCAAGGTCCGCTACATCGGGGCCAGTTCGATGTACGCGTGGGAGTTCTCCAAGGCGCAGTACACCGCCGAACGGCACGGCTGGACCAAGTTCGTGTCCATGCAGAACCACTACAACCTGCTCTACCGCGAGGAGGAGCGGGAGATGCTGCCCCTGTGTGCCGACCAGGGCGTCGGCGTGCTGCCGTGGAGCCCGCTCGCCCGAGGCCGGCTCACCCGCGACTGGGGCACGGTCACCGAGCGCAGCGCCAACGACGACTTCGGCAGCAAGCTGTACCTGGAGAGCGACCGCGCGATCGTGGAGGCCGTGACCCGGATCGCCGGCGACCGGGGCGTGCCACGCGCCCAGGTGGCCCTCGCCTGGCTGCTGCACCGGAACACGGTGGCGGCCCCCGTCGTCGGGGCGGCCAGGCCGCACCACATCGAGGACGCGGTGGCCGCCGTCGGACTGGAACTGAGCGACAAGGAGATCGAGGAGCTGGAGCAGCCCTACACCGCGCGGGCCGTCAGCGGCCACTGACGGCTGGGCGGGGCCCGTGCGGCGCTGCCTGCCTGCCGCACGGGCCGGCTGCAATGGGGAAGAAATTGCTGCCCTTGACGGAATGTCAATAAGTGCGTGTCCGCGGCGAATCCCGGGAAACGGGAGATCTCTTGTTAGGGCGTGTTCGGTTGTGCAAAAGTGTGCGCTGTCGGCGCGCAGGCAAATACATTCTCTCTGTATGCGCCAGGCCGCTCCCGTACACCCCCCACGCTTCAAAAGAGCCGCCTCAGGTGGACGTTCGAGCTGCCTCATGACCTCGCCATATCATTTGGTATGGACTAATTGTTTCGCAGAGCGTCTGGAGGAATGCAGCTGTGCACGAGGCAGGCCTGTCGGACGAGCAGTTGAGCGCCGAACTGAAGAAGTGGACGGGAACGTCACCCGCATTGCATCCTGTCGGTGAACTCCTCGACCGGCACTGGGCGGCGGCTTTCGCGTACGCCCGGCTGTGCACCGACGGACCACGCGCCGCCGGCATGCTCACCACCGCCGCGTTCACCCGGCTCTTCGGCGCTTCCCTCCGGCAGTCCGGGCCGACCGCCGCCTGGCGGCCCCACATCCTGGTCACGGTCCGCCGGATCGCGGCCGAGTGGGACACCGACAGCCGCCAGGAACTCCTCCACCCCGCCCTGCGGTCGGGCGACGGCACCGGGGAACGTGCCTCAGCCCGGCTGCTCCCGCCCCCCGGCCGGCGGCTGTTGTCCCGCGCGTTCCAGCGGGTGCCCGAGATCTCCCGCGCCGTGCTGTGGCACGCCGAGGCCGAGGCCGAGCCCCTGGCCGTGCCCGCCGCCCTGCTCGGTCTGGACGAGGAGGACGCCGGCGTCGAACTGCGCCGGGCCCGCGAACGGCTCCGCGAGGAATGCCTCCAGGTGCACCGCGAACTGGCTCCCGAGGAAGAGTGCCAGCGCTATCTGCGCATGCTCGACGTGACCTACCGGCGCGGCGGCACCGACATCGACCCGGACCTGCGGGCGCACCTGGCCCGCTGCCCCCACTGCAGCAGCACCGCCGGCCAACTCGCCCGGTTCAACGACGGCCTGGGCCTCGCACTGGCCGAGGCGGTGCTCGGCTGGGGCGCCCACGGCTATGTGGAGTCCCGGGCCACCCGCGCCGAGGAGCCAGCTGCCCCGGCGCCGTCCGCCGCCGCCGTCGCGCCGGTGGGCGGGGACGCCGGCATACCCGGGGACGGGCACACCGGCGCACCGGCTGCCGGGTATGCCCACGAACCTCAGGGCGGCGAAGCCTTCATGCCCACCACGCCGGGCAGGGCGGCCCACCGCGGCCGACCGGCCGACAGCGGCGCACCGGCCGGCCGTGCTGCATCGGCCGGCCGTGCTGCATCGGCCGGCCGTGGCGCACGGGCCGGCCGCGGCGCGTCAGCCGGCCGTCTTGTGCCGGGTGCTCGCCGTCGAGCGGGGAGGTCCGCCGCTCCCGGCGAGACCGGCACCTCCGCCGTGGCCGGTACCTCCGCCGTGGCCGGCACCGAGGGCGCCGGGGCCGCCCAGTCCCGCCGCTCCCTCCACCGCGCCGCCCGGCGGGCCCGGCGCCGCAACCTCTCCCTGGCCGTCCTCACCGTCAGCGGCCTGGTCGTACTGCCCCTGGTGCTCTGGTCGGTGTACGGCTCCGATGACTCCTCGGCTCCCGGTGCCGCCGGCAAGCCCGCCCGGACCCCGGGCGAGCCCACCCCCTCCCCGAGCATGTCCTGGGCCGCGGCGAACGGCCGCGGGCAGGGCGCCCTGCGCGGCAGGCTGCACAACCTCGCCTCCGGTCAGTGCGTCGACGTCGTCGGCAGGAAGGCCGTCGAGGGCGCCGAGACGGAACTCGCCGACTGCTCCGCGAGCCCCAGCCAGCAGTGGGGGTACGAGACCGACGGACTGCTGCGCAGCTCCGCCGCGCCGGACCTGTGCCTGGACTCCCGCCTCGGCTACTCGGTCCGCCTCGCCCCCTGCGCGGCCACCGGCGACGCCGCCCGCGGCATCCGCTACGACTTCACCCTCCAGGGCGCCCTGGTGCCCCGCTGGAACCAGGAGCTGGCACTCACCCCGGCCGCCACCGACGGCTCCGGCGCCCTCGTGCTCAAGACCCGTGCCGCGGGCAGCGCCCAGCGCTGGACGGTCGACACCGCCCACCCGGATCTGCGGATGGAGAACGTCAACTGGGACAGCGACCGCACCCCGGTGCCGACCCGCACCGCGCCGCCCAGCACCACCGCGCCGGCCACCCCCACGCCGTCCGCCACCGGGAAGGCCCGTCCCACGCCGACCGCGACGACACCCGGCCCGACGTCCTCAGCCACCGCCACCGTCGACCCGTGCTCGGCGTACCCGCAGTACTGCGACCGGGGCGGCGGCGACGGAGGATACGGAGGCGGCGGACACCACCACCGCTGAGCCCGGTACGCAGCGAAGAAGGACCGTCCGCTGCATCACGGGCCGACGAGACGGCCGGGGCAACGGTCGTCCGCTCAGGCGCCGTCGGTGACGGGTCGTGGGTCGGCGGGGGGTGGGCGTCGGGTCGGGCGCGGTCGGTGCGGCGGCAGGCGGGAACCCGTCGGCCGGGGTCACGGGTCGTGGGTCGGCCGGGGGTGGGCGTCGGGTCGGGCGCGGTCGGGGCGGCGGCAGGCGGGAACCCGTCCGCGGGTCACTGGTGATGCGGCGGTAGGGGAGGGATCGTCGCCAGGTCGGGGGCCGGTTCCGGCCACACCAGCAGTACCGGGCAGGGCGCGTGGTCGACGGCGAAGCGGACCGCCGGGCCGAGGCTCTTCGGCCCGAGCCGGGACCGGTCCCCGTCCCGGGCCAGCACCAGCAGGCCGGCCCCTTCGGCGGCCGCCACCACCTCTCGTTCCACCCGGCCCGACCGCTCCTCGCGCATGCAGGGCCGGCCCAGCCGCCCGGCCGCCGCGTCGAGGAGCGCGGCCGCCGACGTATCGCCGAGCGCCTCCAGCCGGTCCCCCGGATCGCTGCCCCAGCCCTCGGCCGCGCGGTGCCCCCGCGGGTGGCCGCGCCCGAGCAGTCCGGCGAAGGCTCCGTGCGCCACCCCGGGCACGTCGGGTCCGCTCACATGCAGCAGCACCAACTCGGAGTCCTCCGGCGCATGGGCGCGCACGGCGTCCACACAGGCGGGCCAGGTGCCCTCGACGAGCCAGGCGATCACACGCATCCGGTCGGCCTCCTCCACTGCGTCCGCACCCCTCAGAGAACCTGGAGCGACCCCCACAGTGCCACCACCGCGACGGCGAGGGAGGACGGCACGGCGATCAGGCCGAGCCGCGTGAACTCGCCGAGGTTCACGCCGTGCTCGTGCTGGTGCACGATCCGCCGCCACAGCAGCGTGGCCAGCGACCCGGCATAGGTGAGGTTCGGGCCGACGTTCACACCGAGCAGTACGGCGAGGACCGCACCCGGCCCGGCGGGCGCGGCCAGCGGGAGCAGGACCAGCACCGCGGGCAGGTTGTTGATGACGTTCGCCAGGACGGCGGCCAGCGCGGCGATCCCGAGCAGCGCGGTCAGCCCGGTGCCGTCCGGCATCACCTGCCCGAGCACGTCCGCGAGCCCGTTGTCGACCACCGCCCGCACCACGATGCCCAGCGCCAGGACGAACGCGAGGAAGGCCGGGGCCGCCGCCCGTACGACCGTCAGCGCGGTCGCCTGCCGGCGTGCGAGCGCCCGCCCGGCCAGCGCCAGGGCGCCTGCGGCCGCCACCCAGGCGGGCTCCACGCCGACTGCCGATGCCACCACGAACCCGGCGAGCGTGCAGCCCACGGTCACCAGCGCGAACAGCGGCAGCTCCGGTGCCCCGCCGGTGTCCCGGCCCGCCGGGGCCGCCGCCGCGAGGTCCCGGGCGAAGAACCGCCGGAACACCAGGTACTCGGCGCCGATCGCCGCCAGCCAGGGCAGCGCCATCAACGCCGCGAACCGGGTGAAGCTCAGCCCGCTCGCCGCGAACGCCAGCAGGTTCGTCAGGTTGGACACCGGCAGCAGCAGCGAGGCGGTGTTGGACAGGTGGGTGCAGGCGTAGACATGCGGTTTGGGCCGTACGCCCGTGCGTGCGGCCGTGGCGAAGACCACCGGGGTGAGCAGCACGATCGTCGCGTCCAGACTGAGCACGGCGGTGATGGCCGAGGCCAGCGCGAACACCGCCGTCAGCAGCCGCACCGGACGCCCCGCCGCCCACCGCGCCATCCAAGCCCCGCAGGCCCGGAACAGCCCCTCCACGTCACAGAAATGAGCGAGCACCAGTACCGCCGCCAGGAACCCCACGACCGGCCCGAGCCGTTCCGCCTCGGCACGAGCGTGGTCGAGGGGGATCGCGCCGGTGGCGACGACGAGCCCGGCGGCGGGCACGGCCATGGCCGCCTCCGGCCATCCGAAGGGGCGTACGACGGCCCAGGCCAGCACGGCGGCCAGCAAGGCGGCGGACATGGCCTCGGCGAGCGGGCTGTTCAGGGCGGGTCCTTCCGGGATCGGTCACGGTGCGCCCGCCCATGAAAACAGACGACCTCGAACGGGTTACGACGACGGGCTGCCCGCCGCGCCCAGGAACTCCGCCCATCCGCCCGTGGGGGACTGGCCCGGCGAGAGCGTGCGCAGCTTGCGCAGCACCGCCGGGTCCTGTGCCTCCAGCCAGGCCACCAGCTGCTTGAAGGACACGAACCGCACGTCCTCGTGCGCGGCCATCTCCCCGATCGCCTCCTCGACGGCGTCCATGTAGATGCCGCCGTTCCAGCGCTCGAAGTGGTTGCCGATGAACAGGGGCGCGCGGTTGGTCTCGTACGCCCGCCGGAAACCGGCCAGGTAGGTGTCGCGGGCCTGTGCGCGCCAGGTGCCGTACTGGGCGCGGTCGCCGAGCGGGTTGCCGCCGGACTGGTTGAACATCATGTTGTAGTCCATCGAGAGCACCTGGAAGGAGTGCCCGGAGAACGGTATGGACTGCAGCGGGAAGTCCCACAGTCTGCCGCCCTGCACCTTGCCCGGCCAGATCTGCAGACCGCCCGGTGAGCTGGCGTCGTACTTCCAGCCGAGCGCGGCGGCGGTGGGCAGCAGGCTGGCCTGGCCCTCCAGGCACGGGGCGCGCCCGCCGATCAGCTCCTTGCGGTAGTCGAAGGGGAGCGGCTCGAGGTCGGTGAAGCCGGTGTTGGTCTTCCACTTGGTGACGAAGTCCACCGCCTGCTCGATCTCGCTGCGCCATTCGGCCGGGGACCAGTTGCGAACGCCGCCCGCGCCGCAGAAGTGCCCGTTGAAGTGGGTGCCGATCTCATGACCCTCCAGCCAGGCCGCCCGAACCTGCTGGAGGGTTGCGTGGATGTGCCGGTCGGCGAGGTAGCCGATCGCGGAGGCGCCGACCGGGTGCTGCGGCGGACGGTACAGGTGCTTCTTGGACTCGGGCAGCGTGTAGATGCCGCTGAGGAAGAACGTCATCCCGGCGCCGTGGTCGGCTGCCACCTTGCGGAACCGGGAGAACAGCTTGTTGCTCACCTCGCCCGCGCCGTCCCAGGAGAACACCACGAACTGCGGGGGCCGCCGGCCCGGTTGCAGCCGGGCCGGCTTCGGCTGGTGCGGCTGGGCGCCGGTGTCGGCGGTGGAGCCGTCGCCGATGGGCTTCACCGGGCGGGCCTGTGTGGTGTCCTTGCCGTCCGCCGGTGCGGAGCCGCCGACCGAGAGGCCGGTGCCCGACGAGCAGGCGGCCAGTGCCCCGAGGGCGCCCGCCGTCGCCCCCGCCGTCAGTACCCGCCTGCGTGTGATCCCGCTCATCGTGTCCCCGGTTTCCTGGTCGTGGCCCTCGTGGGGCCTGTTCTCGGTGCGGTCGACCGGGTTCGATGGCGGGGGGCGGCGTAAAGATCGGGGCAGGTGGCGCCTGTTGCCGTTCCGTGACAGTTGTGGCGCCGTCATGACGAACCCCGCTGCCTCGGGGGTGACAGCGGGGTTCGTGCGCAGAGGGCCGGGTCAGGGAGCGGTGCCGGGACCGAGCACCGTCAGACGGACCGTCGAGGAGTTCCCGGAGACGGGCACCTCCCCACCGGACCAGGCCGCCTTCAGCGGGTCGTGCTCGTCCGGCGGGGTGACCAGCAGCGCGGCCGGCGTGGCCGTCTTCGCCCCGCTGATCCCCGGGTTGGAGAAGGTCAGCCCGGACCAGGCGCTCTGCCCGGGCTTGAGCGTGACGGTGACCGGGGAACCGGGCTCACGCTCGGGGTCGGGGCCGAGCTGGGAACCGGATGCGTCGACGAAGGCCGCGCCGGGATAGCCGTGCAGGGTGCAGGTCCGGGCGGACTTGTTGGTGAGCACCACCGGGAAGTTCTCCTGGCCGGCGCCCGGGTCGTTGCGGCCCACGGAGGCGCGCAGTTGCGAGGTGCGGCAGCGGGAACTCGCCGCGGCCGTGCTGGTCGCGCTCGTCGCTCCGCCCGAGGACACGGTCGCCTGCGGCGTGGACGACGAGGCGGCGCCGGCGGGGGAGGAGGCCCTGGCGGACGCCGGGCTCTTCGAACCCTCCTGCGCGGGCCCGGCCGTGCCGGAGACCGTGGCCGGGGGGTTGCTCCGCCCGTCGGGGCTGTTGCCGCAGGCGGTCAGGAGGCCCAGCACGGCGACCGTGCCCACGAGCAGGGCCCCGTGCCGCGCGGACCGGGGGGTGTACACCATGTCGTTCACCACTCCAGGTTCATTCCGGCAGGCGTCGGACGCATGCCGTCGGCGCCGGATGCGCCGTTCTCACACTCCGATGCACGGGTCGCCGGAAAAGTTCGGGACGCACCGGCGTCTTCTCCCCGTTCTCTTCCCCGGCTCGACTGCCGGCAGGCGTCTCAGGTCACCCGCAGGGAGCGGAGAATCCTGTCGGTCGCGTCACCGTCACCCCGCTGGCGCACCTGCACGTACACCTGCGGCTGTGCCGGGCCGCCCGCCGGGACCAGCGCCGACTCGGTGACCGAACCGCCGTCCGGGCAGTCGTCCCAGGCCCGGACCAGCCCGCGCAGGTCCGCGTCGGTGAACGTCCGGGAGCCGGAGTAGTGGCAGCCGGAGTGCGCGAGCCCCTTCACCTTCGCGGTGACGTCACCGTGCGCGCTGACCCCGACGAACACCCCGTCCACGGCGGCCTTCAGATCGGGCCACCGGGACAGGTCGTCGGCCACCACCAGCCCCGGCTCATGACCGGACCTCAGCCGGAGCGCGTGCGGGTCCCAGCCGGAGGCGCGCAGTTCGCGGCCCCAGCCCGCGGGCACCCGGAGGGTCACCCGCCCGGTGGCGTCGGTGACCCGCGTCTCGTCGTCCGCGCTGCCGCCGTGGTGCAGCACCGAGGTCACCGTGACCGCGGCGGCGGTGGCGGCGAGGAGCGCGGCCACCACGAGGGTCACGGCGTTGAGCCGGCCGCGGACGCCGTCCAGCCGTCGCGCCGTCCGCGCCGAGGGACCCGCCGCCAGCCGGTCCAGCTCCCGCGCGAACGCCGCCGCGCTCGGCCAGCGACGCTCCCGGTCCGGCTCCAGCGCGCGCAGCACCGCTCGCGCCACGTCCTCGTCCAGCTCCGGCCGCAGCCGCCCGGGCGGTACGACCTTCCCCGGCGGCCCCGGCACGGTCCCGGTGAGCAGTTCGTAGCCGACGGCGCCCAGGCTGTAGACGTCGGCCCGCTCGTCGATGCCCTCGCCCGGCTCGGCCTGCTCCGGCGGCTGGTAGCCCGCCGAGCCCGCGGCGAGGGTGAGCACCGAGGCCTGCGCGAGGCTCTTGGCGAGGCCCAGGTCGGCCAGCAGCAACCGCCGGGTACCGTCCGGGGCGGTGTGCAGCAGCACGTTGGTCGGCTTGATGTCGCGGTGCACGACGCCCGCCTCGTGCAGCGCCGCCGCACCGCGCGCGGCCTCGGCCGTCAGCGCCAGCGCGTCCCGCACCGGCAGCGGACCGCCGGCCAGCAGATCGGCGAGGGTGCCGCCGTCGGCGTACTCCATCACGAAGTAGGGTCTGCCGTCAGGGAGTTCCCCGATGTCGTAGACCTGCACCAGCCGGCCGGAACCGGCCCGGCGCAGCAGCCGTGCCTCGGACAGGAAGCGCTCCCTGATGTCGAGCCGGTGCGCCCAGTTCTCGGCGAGCACCTTCACCGCCACCGGGGCTTGCAGCTCCGGGTCGTGGGCCAGCCACACCGTGGCGAAGGCGCCGCTGCCCAGCGGCCGTTCCAGGCGGTGGCGGCCGATCCGCTCCAGGGGGTGCATACGACTATCATGCCTGCCCTGATATCGACTCCGAGGGGGACCCTTCCGTGCAGGACCACGCGCTGACGGAGGACCTCGCCCGGCGTGCCGCCGCGGGCGACGGCGCGGCCCTGGACCGGCTGCTGTCCGAGCTCCGGCCCGAGGTCGTGCGCCGGTGCGGGCGCTTCCTGCCGTGCCGGGAGGACGCCGAGGAGGCCGCCCAGGACGTGCTGTTCCAGGTGGCCAGGCACATCGCCGCGTTCGAGGGGCGCAGCCGCTTCGGCACCTGGCTGTACACCGTGGTCGCCAACTGCTGCCGGCAGAAGTACCGCGAGCTGAAGCGGCGGGCCGCCGAGCAGCCCGCCGCCATCGAGCCCGCGTACGCCGTCGACCCGCGCACCACCAGCGTCATCGCCGGCTCCCGGGTGGACCTGCTGGAGGCCCTGGACCGTCTGGAACGGGAGCATCCGCACCTGGTCGCGCCGCTGGTCTACCGGGACATCTGCCAGCTGGAGTACGCGGAGATCGCCGAGCGCCTCGGCATCCCGCTCGGCACCCTCAAGTCACGGCTGCACGAGGCCCGCAAGCAGGTACGCCCCTGGCTGACGGCCTCCTGAACGAACACGCACCCATCGACGGACGGCCCGCCCCGGTTTCCTCGGCCCGGCTCGGTCCCTCGGCCTGGTCGATCTTGTGGCCTCGTCGACCCCGTAGGCCGGTCGGCCGTGCCCTCAGCCCCGTCGGCGGCAGGGCCCGTGGGCCGTCCCGTCGGAGGCGGGGGCCGTCGGCCGTTCCTCCCGCGGCGGGGCCCGTCGGTCGCCTCCGGCGGTGGGCCCCTCGGTCGCCCCCCGCAGGTCCTACAGGTCCTCCTCGTACAGTGGCAGCTCCGCCCAGATCGTCTTGCCCTCCGGGATGTGCCGGCTGCCCCACCGCTGGGTGAGCTGGGCGACCAGCAGCAGGCCCCGGCCGCCCTCGTCGAAGGTCTTGGCCCGGCGCAGGTGCGGGGCCGTGTGGCTGGTGTCGGAGACCTCGCAGATCAGCGTGGACGCGTCATGGATCAGCCGGAGCCGGATCGGGTGCGAGCCGTACCGGATGGCGTTGGTGACCAGCTCGCTGACCACCAGCTCCGCCGTGAACGAAGCCTCGCTCATCCCCCAGGTGGCCAGCTGCTCCACGACCTGTTTGCGGACCGGCGCGACCAGTGCCGGATCGGCCGGAATGTCCCACGTCGCCACCGCCGAGGCCGGCAGCCCCTGGGTGCGGGCGAGCAGCAGCGCCACGTCGTCGGCGGCGCTGCCGGCCGGCAGCAGCGCGTGCAGGATGCGGTCACAGGTCTCGTCCAGGGGGTCCGAGTCCCGCCCGAGAGCCTCGAACAGCAGCTCACGGCCGGCGTCCCCGTCCCCGTCCCGGGACAGCATCAGACCGTCCGTGTACAGGGCGAGGACGGTGCCTTCGGGCAGTTCGACCTCGGCCGACTCGAACGGCAGCCCGCCCATGCCCAGCGGCGGGCCGGCGGGCAGGTCCAGCAGCTCCGGCCCGCCGTCCGGCCGTAGCAGCACGGGCGGCGGATGCCCGGCGCGGGCCACGCAGCAGCGCCGCGACACCGGGTCGTAGACGGCGTACAGGCAGGTCGCGCCGACCTCGCCGGGGCTGCCCTCGCCGCCGGACTCCTCCGACAGCCGGATCACCAGGTCGTTCAGGTGGGTCAGCAGCTCGTCCGGGGCCAGGTCGATGTCGGCGAGGGTGCGTACGGCCGTGCGCAGCCGGCCCATGGTGGCCGAGGCCTGGATGCCGTGCCCGACGACGTCCCCGACGACCATCGCGACCCGCAGTCCGGACAGCGGGATCACATCGAACCAGTCCCCGCCCACCCCGGCCCGCGCGGCCGGCAGATACCGGGAGGACGCCTCCAGCGCGGCCGTGCGCGGCAACCGGCGCGGCAGCAGGCTGCGCTGGAGCGCGAGGGCGGTCTCCCGCTCGCGCGAGTAGCGGCGGGCGTTGTCGATGCAGACGGCGGCCCGCGTGGTGATCTCCTCGGCCAGCAGCCTGTCGTCGGCGGTGAACCCGTCCGGGCGCCGGTGCCGGGTGAAGACCGCCACGCCCAGGGTGAGACCGCGGGCCTGGACCGGCACGGACATCGAGGAGTGGATGCCGAAGGTGCGCACCCGTTCGCCGCGCACGGTGTTCCAGGTCAGCCACGGGTCCAGGTCGCCCGCGGCCACCGAGGCGATGATCGCGTGCCCCGCGGTGAGCGAGTCGGCCTGCGGGGAGCCGGCCGGGTACACCTCGGTCTGCCCGGGCTTCATGACCGCCTCCGGCACCCCGCCGAGGACCGACTCGTGGGCGGCCCGGCGCAGGGTGACCGGCGCCGTGATGCGGGCCGGGGGCTCACCGCCGTAGTCCTCGGGGTCCAGCAGGTCCACCGTGACGAAGTCGGCGAGCGCGGGGACGCACATCTCCGCCAGTTCCTGCGCCGTCCGCAGGACGTCGAGCGTGGTCCCGATGCGCACGCTCGCCTCGTTCACGAGCTGCAGCCGCTGGCGGGCCCGGTGGCTGTCGGTGACGTCGTGCGCGGCCAGGCACACGCCCCGCACCCGGCCCTGCGCGTCCCTGACGGGTGCCATCCGGGCGAGCCAGGCGTGGGCCCGGTCCTCGCCGCCGGTGCGCATGAAGGTCTGCAGGTCCAGCGGCCGGCCCGAGGTCAGCACCTGGAGCATGTGCTGCTCCAGCTCGTCGCTCTGCGGCTCGGCACCGATCTCCGAGGGCCGCAGCCCTCGTACCCGCTCCTCGGACAGGCCGACGACGGAGGCCATCGCGTCGTTCATCCGGCGCAGCCGCAGCGCGTGGTCGTACACGGCGACCGCGCAGGGTGACTGGATCAGGGCCGCCTCGTCGAGCGGATCGTCCCCGACGGGCGGTTCGGCGCCGGTGAGCGGGGTGACCACGGTCCAGCCGCCCGGGTGTCCGTCGCACGGCGGGCGGCGGTGGGCGAGCAGCCACACGGAGACGGTACGGCCGTCCCGGTGGCGCAGTCCGACCGTTCCCGCCCAGCGGGCGCCCCTCGGCGCGGCGAGGGTGCCGGGGCCGGCCAGCAGCTCGGTGGCAGGGCGGCCCAGGACGGCGTCGGCCGGGTGGCCGAGCAGGCGCCGCGCGCCTTCGTTCCACTCGACCAGTGTTCCGTCGTCGTCGATGACAGCCCGGGCCGTCGCCGCGTCGTCGAACGGATAGACCCGGCTCATCGTCGCCGCTCCAAGCGCACACTCACAGTGAACAGGTGATTTCACGCGTGTTCCAGAGTAGTGCTTCGCGGACTCCCGCGGACGCCGCCCGCCGCAGCCGGCCGACCGGCCGAACACGGCCGACTGTGTGGTCGGAGGGGAGAACCGGCCGATGACCGGCCGACCGCAGCCGCACGGTGACGGACCTGTAACGATCGCGTGTGGCAGGACGTCAGGATCGACGGGCCACGATCACTTGCGAGCACGTCCGGTCCCGATGAGGGCCCTGACGAGGGGAGTCGCCCGTGACGGTCACGCGCAGATCCGTTCCGGCCGCAGCCGCAGCCGCAGCCGCAGCCGCAGCCGCAGCCGCAGCCGCAGCCGCAGCCGCAGCCGTCGCTGTAGCTGTAGCCGCGGCCGCACGCGCGGCGGGAGCGCTCATGGACATCTCTGCGACGTCGGCCGTCCGCGCCGATCACCCGGTGACGGAGGCGGACCAGCAGCACCGGGTTCGCGCCGGGTGTCCGGCCCGCCGAGCGGACCTCCGAGCGGGGCACGCCCAGCCGGGCGGCCGGTTCGGGCTCTCGCCGGTACCAGGGGCAACGCCTCCCCACCTGTGCGTATTTACGCACGAGTACCCTCGCGGTACCGTGAGGGGCATGCCAGCTCTCAACGTGGAGTTCAGCGAGCGGGAACTCGAGGACCTGCGGCAGATCGCCAAGGAACGCGGTACGTCGATGAAGGCCCTCGTCCGCGAGGCCGCCGCGGCCGACATCGCCCGGCACCGGGCCCTGCAGGAGGGCGCGGAAGCCTTCCGGAACTTCTTCGCCGCCCATGCCGAGGAGTTCGCCACGGCCTTCCCCGACGACGAGCCCCCCGCCAAGGGCGAGGCCGCCTGAGCGATGCCCTCCGTCCTTCACATCGACGTCCCCTGGCTGCTCCAGCGGCACGAGGAAGTGTTGCCCGACCAGCCGGCCGTGGACGACTTCTCGGCGCTGGTCGCCGCCGTCGCCCGGCACCGGGTGGACCCGCCCCGGTTCGGCGTGGACTCCGACGCCGCCTGGCGCGCCGCCGCGCTGCTGCACACCCTCGCCGTGCTCAAGCCGCTGCCCGCGGCCAACGCCCGGTTCGCCTGTGCGACGGCCGTGGCCTACATGTTCGTCAGCGGCGTCGGCATCGACCCGCCCTACGGCGCCCTCGTCGACCTCACCCGCGACCTGATCTCCGGCAAGACCGACGTGTACGGCGCCGCCGACCGGCTCCGTTCCTGGCAGATCTGACGCGGCGTCGGCCGGCCGGCCCCGCTCCGGGCGGGTGCCCCCGGGCCGGCGGGGGAAGCCGCCGGGGCCGCCGGCCGAGGGCGGAGGGAACGGGGCCGGCGGCCGGTCTCGCGCGGGAGTGCCGCCGTCCCGCGCGGGGCCTTCCGAGAAGGGCCGGCTCACAGTCCACCACCGGGCCGCACGCTCCGGGAGCGTGCGCGTCCGGCGGCTGCGGGCGCACGCTTCACACGGGGCGCACGAAGAAACAGTTGTGGCTTCCCAACTGCCGTGTCATGCAACCCAGTTCTGACTTTCTTTCAAAGTGGCTGATGTCTTGCGCGCGCCTTGTTGCTCGTGTGGAAGTTGTGCAAGGGTTTGAAACGCGGTGCATTTCCGCTCCCTCCGCGCGTGAACGCGAGAGACACGCACCAACGCACCACGCACCAAAGGAACCCGCTCAGTGCCCACCCCCCACCCTCCTCGGCCTCCCTATCCGCCGCCCGGCGGCGATCCCGGAGAATCCGACGAGTCGCTCGCCGGCCCGCTGCGCGCCGGCTCCGACGCGGAGGCCTCCCGGTCCGCCGCCCTGCTGATGGCCCGGCACTGGGAGCCGGCCCAGGAGTACGCGGTCATCTGCCTGGCCGCGCCCGGTCCGCTCGCCCACATGGTCACCGCCACCGCCTTCCACCAGGTCCTCGGACGGCTGGCGCTCGGCGAACCGGCCGAGGCGCTGCGCCCGCGCCTGCTGGTGGCCGTGCGGGACACGGTCGTCAACTGGTCCGGCACCGACCGGATCACCGCCGTACTGCCGGGCCTCGGGAAACCCGGCGGGGGCCGCGGAATGCGCACCGCGCAGAACCTCGTACCGGAGAACCGCTCGCTCTCCGACCGCTCGTTCCACGGCCTTCCGCGGCTGGAACAGGCCCTGCTGTGGCACACCGAGGTCGAGGCCGAGCCGATAGGCGTCCCCGCCGGGCTGCTCGGTCTGGACATCGAGAACGCGGCGGCCGCACTCCAACAGGCCCGGGACAAATTCCGGGAGGGTCTGGCGCGGGCCCACCGGGAACTCGCGCCCGGCAAGGAATGCCGTTACTACAACCGCCTGCTGGACGTCCCGATCCGCCGGGGCGGCACGCTGCTGCCGGACGTCCAGGAGCACGTGTCGGGCTGTTCCTATTGCCGGCACGCCGCTGAACAACTGGGACACGCCGACGCCGCCCTGGGCGTGCTGCTCGCCGAGTCCGTACTCGGCTGGGGCGCCCGCCGCTACCTCGAATCCCGCCCCGGCCGCCGCTCCGGCCCGGCCCGCACCCGTGGCGGCTCCCGTCGTTCCGGCGGGCGCCGGCGCGGCGGCGGCAGACCCGGGCTCTTCGGCCGGAGCGCGGCGCCCGCCGGACGCCGCCGCGCCGACGAGGCCCGGGACGAGCGGCAGGATCGGTTCCCCTTCGGGGCGTCCGTGCGCCGGGCACCGGGTACCGGCTGGTCGTCCAGCACGCTGCTGACCGGCGTCGGTGTGGCATCGGCCGGGCTGCTCGCCACGGTCCTCGCGGTCAGCGCATGGCCGGACGGCGGCGACGGCACCGGCCCGGTCGCCTCCACCAGCGCGGTCCCCGGCTCCGACGGCCGGTCCCCGTCCGCCACCACTCCCGGCTCCGCGGGCCTGCCCGCAGCCGGCCGGCCCGTCCGGCTGCGCAACGCCGCCGGTGACCTGTGCCTGGACGTCAAGGGCACGCCCGAGGCCGGCGCCGCCGCCGTCCTCGCCGTCTGCTCCACCACGGTCACGCAGCAGTGGAGCCTCGACGCCGACGGGCTGCTGCGCAGCGCGGCCGGCCCCGGGCTGTGCCTGGACTCGCACGCCGACGCCGGCGTGGTCATCCTCGGGACGTGCGCGGCCGCCGGCTCCGAGCGGGGCGACGACGTGCGCTACGACCTCACCACGCGGGGCGAGTTGCTGCCCCACTGGGACCGTACGCTCGCCCTGGCCGGTGCCGATGCCGGCGACCAGGCCGGCGCCGACCTCGTGGTCAAGGTCCGGGACGGCTCCGCCGGCCGGCGCTGGAGCACCGACACGCCCACGGCCGACACGCCCACGGCGAGTCCCGGCTCGCTGTCCATCGCCGGCACGCAGGACCCGCCGGCCCGTCCGGCGCCCCTGATGGAGGGGCGAGCCTAGGGACCGGAGGGGCGCGCCCGGGGACCGGCGGGCGGGGCCCCCAGAGGCCAGCGGGCGGGGCGCAGTCAGAGGCCGGCGTGCGGGGCGCAGCCAGGGGCCGTGCGGGGCGCAGCCAGGAGTCGGCGGGCGGCGCGCCCGGGGACCGGAGGGGCGCGCCCAGGGACCGGAGGAGTGCGCCCAGGGACCGGAGGAGTGCGCCCAGGGACCGGAGGAGTGCGCCCAGGGGTCGGAGGGGCGCGCCCAGGGGTCGGGGGGGGCGCCCCAGGGACCGGCGTGGAGGCGCGGTCAGAGGCTGTGCGGGGTGTAAGCCAGTGGCCTGGCGGGCGCAGCCGGCGGCGGACGGGCGGGTCAGGCCGGGGTCTCGACCAGGTCCGCCGGTGTGACCGTGCCGGGGCCGGTGTGCCCGGCCAGGGCGAGCGTCAGGTCCAGTTCGGCCAGCACGCACCGGATGACGTGCTCCACGCCCGCCTGCCCGTCCAGGCCGAGTCCGTAGACGTACGGCCGGCCCAGCAGGACCGCCCGCGCGCCGAGGGCGAGGGCCTTGAACACGTCGTCGCCGGTGCGCACCCCGCTGTCGAAGAGCACCGTCAGCCGGTCGCCGACCGCGTCCACGACCCCGGGCAGCGCGTCGGCCGCCGCGACCGCGCCGGCCACCTGCCGTCCGCCGTGGTTGGAGACCACCACGCCGTCCATCCCGGCGTCCGCGGCGAGTCGGGCGTCGTCCGGGTGCAGCACGCCCTTCAGGACGATCGGCCCGTCCCAGTGCTCGCGCAGGAAGGCCAGGTCCGGCCAGGTGTGACCGGGATCCCCGAACAGGCCGAGGAAGTGCAGCACCGCCGCGTTCGGGTCCTCGTGCACCGGCCTGGCGAGGCCGGCCCGGAACGCCGGGTCGGTGAAGTAGTTGGCCGTGCCCACGCCGTGCAGGAACGGCAGATACGCCTGGTCCAGGTCGCGGGGCCGCCAGCCCAGTATCGGCGTGTCCAGCGTGACGAACAGCGCCGTGTACCCGGCCTCCCTGGCCCGGGCGAGGAAACTCCGGGTCACGTCGCGGTCCTTGCCCCAGTAGAGCTGGAACCATCGCTCGGCGTCGCCCATCGCCTCCGCCACCTGCTCCATCGGCGTGCTGGACGCCGACGACAGGATGTACGGCACGCCCTGCCCCGCGGCGGCCCGGGCGGCGGCGGTCTCGGCGTCCGGATGCATGATCGACAGTACGCCGACGGGCGCCAGGGCGAGCGGGGCCGGCACGGTCCGCCCGAGCACCTCGGTCGTGAGGTCCCGCTCGTGCACGTCCCGCAGCATGCGCGGCACGATACGGCGCCGGGCGAAGGCCGCCCGGTTGGCGCGGGCGGTGCTGCCGTCGCCCGCGCTGCCCGCCACATAACCCGTGGGGCCCGGGCCGAGCCGGTGTCCGGCCAGCTCCTCGAGCCGGGTCAGGTCGGTCGGCAGCCGGGGCACGGCACCCGTCGTCCCGTTCAGATAGATCTCGTACTGGAAGTCCGCCCAGTGCTGCGCCATCCGCCCCTCCCGGCAGTCGTCGGCCGTGTGCCCGCCCGACGATACCGATCGGTATGTCGGGCGCGGGAGCAGGGGGAATCGCGATCACCCGCGTCCGCCGTACGTCAACCCGCGTCCGCCGCGCGCCGATCGGCGTCGTCTGTGTGTCAACCGGCGTCGGTGCCGGTGGCGGGCTGGTGGTGGCGCCGGTGCAGTCACCGTTCGGCGGCGTGTCATGCTCCAGGCCGACAGCGGGAGAGGTGCGCGGCGGGAGGGGCCCGCACCGGCCAACGCATCCGCTCCACGTGATCACTTAGTGAACACAAGGAGTCATGAAGGGACTTACCGGGGGCGGACTCGGAATGTTTCAGGACGATTAACGAACAGCTGATTTTCAGCCATCTGACCGCTTCCAAGTCGGTGGAACCGCTCTGTTCCAGGGTCACGGCGTTCGACTTCCGTGACTTCACGCCACTGATTCAACACGAAAGGTTACTGAAACCCATGGGTTCGATGTGAGTTTCGCCGGTGGACTCGGCAGAGTGGCGCTCGCCGCTCCGGCGCCCGACCGGACCGGAGTCGGCGATCTGTCTGTTCGAGCGGAAGGATGCACACAATGCGGAACACCGCGCGCTGGGCAGCGGCCATCGGCCTCACGGCCGCCGCCGTTTGCGGACCCCTCCTCGGGGCCGCCGTCGCTGCACCGGGCGCCGCCCCGTCGTCCCTGTACGCGCCCTCGGCCTTGGTGCTCACCACCGGCCACGGCAACGACGCGGCCACGGCAACCCCGGAGCGCGCCGTCACCCTGACCTGCGCCCCCACTGCCACCGGCACCCACCCGGCCGCGGCCCAGGCCTGCGCCGAGCTGCGCGGCGTGGGCGGCGACTTCGACGCCCTGAAGCCCGCGGGCGACGTCATGTGCACCAAGGTGTACGACCCCGTCGTCGTCACCGTGCAGGGTGTCTGGCAGGGCAAGCGCGTCTCCTACGAGCGCACCTTCGGCAACGCGTGCATGAGGGACGCCGTCGGCGGCACCCTGTTCGCGTTCTAAGGACCGGGATCGCACGGATCCCCGTGCACGCCGGATCAGGCCCGCAACTGGGGAGTGCGGCCCCCTGGGGCGGGGAACCTGCGATCTCGAACCGGGGCAGGCGGGCGGAGTGGGGCCGCCCGCCGGCCTCGGGCACAGAGCCGCTCCCCGGACAGGTCCGTGGGGGGCCTTCCGGGGAGCGGCGAAAAACAACAGGTTTAGACCGGGGGTTCAGCCCCGGTGCCGGTGACTCGTGTCGCACCAGGGGTAGCGGCGACTGCGCCGGCAGATACACAGAGCGACACGGAACCGGTCCGAGAACACCGTGGTTCCGTCCTCGAGTTCGATCTCCACGGGCCCTTCCACCAGGAGGGGCCCGCGCCGTTGCACGGTGATCCGGCGGGCCCGGCCGGCCGGGTCGTGGCGCGCGGAGTCGGCAGGTTCGCTCGGCTCGGGGACCGCGGGATCGTTCCACGGGCAGTCGGCAGGACCGTTCCGCGGGCAGTCGGCAGGGTCGTTCGGCTGGGAGCCGGCAAACTCGTTCGCCTGGGAGTCGGCAGGGTCGTTCGTCCGGGAGTCGGCAGAGCCGTTCGGCCGGGAGTCGGCAGGAGCGTTTCGCGGGGACTTCGCAGGATCGTTCCGCGTGGAGTCAGCAGGGTCGTTCGGCACGGATGACCACCAGCTCTTCCCTGTTCTCGGCCGGGGCCAGCAGCCCGCGCCGGCGCAGCCAGTCCTCCCGGGAGCGCAGCACCGGGCCGAAGGCGATCCAGCGGCGCCGGACCACCGCGGCCTTCAGTCCCGCCTCCCGCAGCAGTTCCAGGGTGCGCTCGGGGTCGCTCAGTGCGGAGTGCACGATCAGCAGCACTCCCGCGGGGCGCAACAGCGCCGGCGCGTCGCGGCAGATGCGGTCCAGCAGCAGCCGCCCGTCGAGCCCCGCGTCCCAGGCCAGGGACCGGCCGCGCGGTCCGCGCCGGGCGTCGGGCGCCGGCACGTAGGGCGGGTTGGCCACGATGATGTCGTACGTCCGGCCCCGGGCGGGTGCGAAGAGGTTGCCGCGCAGGATGCGCACGGGCAGCCGGGCCAGCCAGGCGTTGAGCCGGGCCGTCCACACGGCGCGCCGGGACACGTCCACCGCGGTCACATCGGTGCCGCGCCGGGCCGCCTCGAGGGCGAGCGCGCCGCTTCCGGTACCGACGTCCAGCACACGGGTGCCCGGCCGCAGGGCCTCCTCGCGGAGGACCTCGGCCAGCAGCTGCGTGTCGTCCTGCGGGGCGTACACGCCCGGAAGCAACCAAGCGATCACGCCGCGCGGGTACCCCGGGGCTCAGGATGTATGTGACATCTGGTGTTCCAGCGGGGCCCGCAGGGACGACCGTTCCGCGCGCCAGTGGGTGAGCAGCCGCCGGGCCAGCCGGTCTTCCAGGTACTCGGTCGCGTCGATCCCGAAGGCGACGTCCGCCGCCAGTTCCGGCTCCTCGTCGAGCAGTCCGCCGATCACCTCGTGCCGGACGACCTGCTCGTGCACCGCGTCCGCCTCCACGTGCTCGTCGTAGAAGAACTCGGCGGCCGGACCGGCCCCGGTGCGGCGCATCGCCTCGGCGAGCCGGCGGGATCCGGGCGAGGAGGTGATCTCCACGTCGGCGAAGTGGCCCACCAGCGCGCCCCGCAGCCGGCGGTGCAGGCCGAGCAGGGACATCAGGTTGACCACGGCCAGCATCTCGGCGGGGGCCGCGTCCAGGTAGCGGCCGTACGCGGTGTCCAGGCCGAGGTCCGTCATCAGGTCGGCGAACAGGCGTGCGTGCACCCGGTCCGCCCGGCCGCCGCCGAACTCGTCGTACTCCACCGCCGCCATCGCCGCCTTGGCCCGGCCCCACAGTCGCGGTAGTACCCAGGCGTGCGGGTCGGCCTCCTTCAGGTGGTACAGGGAGCGTTGGGCGGCGTACTCGCGCAGGTGCCACAACTCGCCCTCCGCGCACAGGAAGTGGGTGACTCCCGAGCCCTCGGCGGGCTCGACCAGGAGGGCGGCGAGCGCGTCGTCCAGGCTGTCGTGCCGCGGGCTGTCGGCGCGCAGTGCGCACAGGAAGCGCTGCTCCAGGGCGGCCCGGACGCGCAGCACCTCCGGGTCCCACTCGGTCTCCGGCGGGACGCCGGCGAAGCCGCGGTAGTGCAGCTCGTAGCAGAGGTACAGGGCGAGCTGGACGTCGTCGCCGTAGGGGTCCGCCGCCTCGGCGTCGGCCGGGCGGGGGAGCGGGCCCGTGCCGCGCAGGTACGCGGTGACCGCGGCGGAGAGGGGGCCGCGGGGCGGGGGGAGCTGGGGTCCTCGCGCGTGGTGGTTCATGCAGCGCGGGTACCCGGCCGGCAGCGAAGCACCAGGGGGTGTCGTCCGGATCCAGCCCGGGCCCGCGACGCCCGGCACGGCACCTGGCCGGGTTGTCGGATCACCCGAGTCCGGTACGCGGGAGGTCCTCCGTCTCGCGATGCACCGCACCGGACGCCGCGGCCTGCTCCGACCTGATCCGAACGACTGCCGAACGACACCCCCCTGGTGATCGGCTGCACGCCGGAGTGGTCATCGGACCTCTCCGGCGCCGAACGCGGCCGGCACCGGGCGCACTGCACGAGCCGGGCCGGGGCCGTCGGCCGGTACGGAGTGGCCCGGGTGCCGGCGGAGCAGTCCCCGCCCGCGGTGTGCCGTCCTCACTCGCCGTCGGCCTGTTCCTGCGCTCCGGTGTTCGGGGTGATCGCATCTCCGGCCTCGCCCGGGGCGGTCTTGTGCTTGTCGTCCCGTTTCTCGGCTTCCTCGACCTCCCGGAGCACCTCCTCCACAGCCGTCTGCGGCCGCTCCTCGCGGTCGTGGTCGTTCCCGCCGGGCATGGCGTCTCCCTCCGTCGTCGCGGTGATCTCCGGTGCGAGTTACCCGACGGCGCCGTCCCAAGCGTCGCCGTCTCAAGCGTCGCCCGGGCAGGGTGAGGGGGCGTCTCCTCGTGGGGGGGGGCGGCCGGTTACATTCCTTGACCGGCATATAACTTGCGAGGCATAGTGGGGCAATGTCCGACGCCTCGCTCTGGACCGCCCTCGCCGACCCGCACCGGCGGGCCATCGTCGCGCTCCTGCTGGAGCGTCCCCGGCCCGTCGGGGAGATCGCCGAGGCCTGCGGGCTGAGCCAGCCGAGCACCTCCAAGCACCTCAAGGTGCTGCGGGAGGCGGGCCTCGTCCGGGTCAGCCAGGACGCACAGCGCCGCGTCCACGCCCTCGACCCGGCGCCGATCGCCGCGCTCGATGCTTGGCTGGAGCCCTACCGCAGGCTGTGGAACAGCAGCCTGGACGCCCTCGGCCGCCGCCTCGACGAGACGTCGGACGACACCTGAACCCTCCCGTCGCGAAGGAGCCGGCACCATGTCCGTCGACCTCACCGGCAGCTATCTGACCCTCGCCGACGGCCGCCCCGCCGTCCGCTTCAGCCGCACCTACGACCACCCCGTCGACCGGGTATGGCGTTTCGTCACCGACCCCGACGAACTCGCCGCCTGGTTCCCCTCCCGTGCCGAGATGGACCTGCGCCCCGGCGGCGCCATCCGCTTCACCGGCGACCCGAACATGCCCGAGTCCACCGGCCGTGTCCTCGCCGTCGACCCGCCCCGGCACCTCTCCTTCGCCTGGGGCGACGACGAACTCCACTTCGACCTGGAGGCCGTCGGCGCGGGACGCACACGGTTCACGCTCACCGACGTCCTCGCGGCCGCCGACACCGCCGCCCGCAACGGCGCCGGCTGGGAGGTGTGCCTCGCCGCCCTCGACGCCGCGGCGCGCGGCGAGCGCTCCGACGGCCCGCACGCCGGGGCGAGCGCGCCCTGGAAGGAGTTCTACGACGGCTACATCGGCGCCGGCGTGCCCTCGGGCGCTCCCGTGCCGGGTCTGGACTGAGCCGGCGTTCGCTCGGATCGGTCGGCGTGCCCTCGGGCCTCCCGTGCCGGCCACGCGCTCGCTCCCCTGCCGGGTCTGGACTGAGCCGGCGTTCGCTCGGGTCGGTCGGCGTGTTTTCGAACCTCCGGTGCCGGTCACGCGCACGGGGCGGTCGGCGCCGGTGGCTCCATCGGGCGACCCGGCTCCCGTGCGACACCAGCCCCGGGGCGCTCCGCCGTGCGCGGTGTTTCAGTGTGTGGCGCCCTGGATACACCGCGAGAGTTCGGCCCCGGAGTCCGCGAGCCCGTGCACACCGTCGCAGTGAGGTCGCCACCATGTCCCACTCCCCGTCCCCCGCAGGACCCTCGGACCGCACCGGGCCGGTCGCGACCTCCCTCCCCGAGGCGGCCCCCGCCGACCGGCCCGCCGGGAGACGCCCGGGCCGGGGCGGCACCGCCCTGGTGACCGGAGCTTCCTCCGGTATCGGCGCCGCAGTGGCCCGCCGGCTCGCCGCCGAGGACGGCTGGCGACTCGCGCTGAACGGACGCGACGTCACCCGTCTGGAGCAGGTGGCCGCCCAGGCCGGTGCCGTGGCCCTTCCGCTGGACCTGACCCGGCCCGGCGCCGAGCGCAGGCTGGCCGGCCTCGCCCTGGACCACCTCGGACGGCTGGACCTGCTGGTGGCGGACGCCGGCGTGGGCTGGGCCGGAGATTTCACCCGCATGCCGCACGCCCGCATCGACGAGGTCGTCGGCGTCGACGTGCTGGCCACCGTGCACCTGGTGCGCACCGTGCTGCCTCACATGGTCGAGGCCGGAACGGGACGCATCGTGCTCATCGGCTCCCTCGCCGGCAGCGTGGCCGTGCGCGGGGAGGCCGTCTACTCCGCGGCCAAGGCAGCCGTGGCCACCTTCGCCGACGCGCTGCGCTACGAACTGCGCTCCTCCGGCGTGGGAGTCAGCCATGTGATCCCCGGTGTGGTCGCGACCCCCTTCTTCGAACGGCGCGGCACCCCGTACACCCGCTGCTGGCCGCGGCCGGTGGCGCCCGAACGCGTGGCGGAGGCCGTCTGGTCCGCCGTCCTGCACGACAGGGACGAGGTGTACGTCCCCGGCTGGCTGCGCCTGCCCGCCCGGGTGCGCGGCGCCGCCCCCGGGCTCTACCGGCGGCTCGCCGCCCGCTACGGGTGAGCCGCCGTGGTCACCGTCACGGTGCTGCTCGCCCTGCTCGCGGCCCTGTCCAACGCGTCCGCCTCGGTGCTCCAGCGTCGGGCCGCCGTGCAGGAGCCGGGCGAGGGCACCGGGGCGGGGCCCGCCCTGCGCCGGTTCGCGCATCTGCTGCGGCGCCCGTACTGGCTGGCGGGGGCCGGGCTGCTGGCGTTGTCCAGCGTGCTCCAGGCCGGGGCGCTGGCCGTGGGCAGCCTGTCCCTCGTCCAGCCGCTGCTCGCCGCCGAACTCCTCTTCACGCTGGCCGTGGGCAGTGTCGTCTTCCGGCGTCGGCCGGACCGCCGGACCTGGCTGGCGTTCCTCGCGCTCGCCTTCGGTCTGGCGCTGTTCCTCCTGGCAGCCGCGCCATCACCCGGCCGGCCGTCCGCACCACCGAGGGCCTGGCTGCTGGGCGGTGGCGGAGCGCTCGGTGCCGTCGTCCTGCTGGTGGCCGCCTCCCGCCCGGTGAAGGGCGCGCCCAGGGCGGCCCTGCTCGGCCTCGCCTCGGCGGTGTCCTTCGCCGCCACCGCGGCACTGCTCAAGGAGGCCGTGGGGTGGCTCTCGGACGGTCCCGGGGCGATGTTCGCGCACTGGTCGCTGTACGCCACCGGCGGCGCCGGGCTCATCGCGTTCCTGCTGCTGCAGGGCGCGTTCGCGGCCGGTTCGCTGACGGCCTCGCAGCCCACCCTCACCCTCGGTGACGCGCTCACCAGCGTCGTACTCGGCTGGGTCCTGTTCGCCGAGACGATCCACCTCGGGCTGCGTCTGATACCCGAGGCGATCGGCGCCGCCCTGATCGGCGGGGGCAGCATCGGCCTGGCCCACGCCCAGGCCGTCGCCGGGGAGTGGGACACGTCCGCGCCGGAGCACCCGCCGCGTCAGGACGGTGAGCGGCTGCACGAGCCCCGCAGGCCCTGACCCGCTGCGCCGAGGAGGGAGGTCACCGAATGTCCCCCGTGTCCGGACGTCCCTGGTGGACCGCGGCCGTCCTGCTGCCGGCCGGCGTCGCCGCGGTCCACATCGGCCCGGCGGCGACCTGGCTTCCGGCCGTACGACTGCTGCTGTGCCCGGGGCTCGCGGGCACCGGCCACCACCGGCACATCGCGCTCACCTTCGACGACGGACCGGACCCGGTGTCGACCCCGCGTTTCCTCGACGCGCTGGACGGGCTCGGGGTGCGGGCGACCTTCTTCGTGCTCGGCGAGCACCTGGTGCGCCACCCGGGGGTGGCCGCGGAAACGGTACGGCGCGGGCACGAGCTGGGGGTGCACGGCTGGACCCACACGCGGCCCTGGTTCCCCTCGTGCGCCCGGGACACCGAGGACGTCGCCCGGACCGTCCGCGCGGTGCAGGCCGTCACCGGCCGGCGTCCGCTGTGGTACCGGCCGCCGTACGGCATCCTCACCTCCGGACGCTGGCGGGCCGCCCGGCGTGCGGGGCTGCGGACGGTGCTGTGGTCGGCGTGGGGCGAGGACTGGACGGCCGCCGCCACCCCGGCGTCCGTGCAGGCCCGCGTCGCGGCGGACCTCCGCGGCGGCGGCACCGTCCTGCTCCACGACTCCGACCGCCACTCGGCCCCCGGCTGCTGGCACGCGGCGCTGGGCGCGCTCCCGGCCCTCGTCGGGGGGTGCCGGGAGGCGGGCCTCTCGGTGGGACCACTGTGCGAGCACGGTCCGGGACCGGCTGTGGACCGTACCGCCGTGCCGGCGGGGGAGCCTGCCGAGTGACGGGGAGGGAGGCCGGCCGGCTCACAGCCCGTTCAGGTACTCCATCGCGTCGCGCCGGAAGAGTGCCCGGCCGCGGGCCACCCGGTCCGCGCGTTCCCGGCCGTCCTGCGCGAGCCGGCCGAGCGCGTCCAGCAGAGCGGTGCCGTCCTCGGCCGGCTCCGACAGGCCGAGGTCGGCCATGCGGCGTACGCCGTCCGCGCCGTGGCCGGGCAACGGGCGGTGACCGATCACGGGCAGTCCCGCGGCGAGGGCCTGGACGGCGGTCTGCCCGGCGGCGTTGTCCACCAGCGCGTGGCAGGCGGCCAGCAGGCCCGGCATGTCGTCCACCCAGCCCAGGGCGACCGCCGCCGGTTCCCGGGAGACCCGGGCCACAAGCCGCTCGTTGCGGCCGCACAGCACCACCGGCAACCAGCCGGCCCCCGCCAGCAGCCGGGCGGTGGCAGCGGGACGGGACGCCGCTCCCCACGCGCCGGCGGACAGCAGCACCGGCGGGCGGCCCGGGGCCCGCAGCGCGAATCGCTCCCGCCAGCGGACTGCCCCGGGGGCCGGTGCGCGGAAGGCGGGCGCGACCACCGGGCCGGTCGTCACCACGGGTACCGGCACGGCCCGGCGCACCTCGGCCGCCGCCGCGTCCGTGAGGCACAGGTACCGGTCGTTGCCCGGATGCAGCCACTGCCGGTGCACCGCGAAGTCGAGCAGGAAGACGGCGCTCGGCACCCGCAGCCGGCCCTCGGCCCGCAGATGCCCGGTCAGCTGCGCGGCCAGATGGAAGACGGACACCACCACGTCGGCGTCCAGCTCGTCCACCAGGTCCGTCAGCCCGTCCCCGGCGAGCCGGGCCAGCGGGACCCCACTGGGACGGGGGCCGGGACCCTCGCGCAGGAACGCGCCGTAGAGACCGGCGTAGACCCAGGGCAGATGCCGTACCGACGCCTGGTATCCGCGGCGCAGCCCCGTGCCCAGGCCGTACGGCAGCAGCCGCAGGACGTCCACGACATGGGCCGTGTGCCCCTGGGCCGCGGCCCGCCGCGCGAGTTCTGCGGCCACCGTGTCATGGCCGGCCCCCATGCTCGCGCTCACGATCAGCGTCCGTCGCCGGCCGCCCGGCGGCTCTTCCTCGGTGCTGTGCACGGACTCCGATTCTCCGCCGACGCGGCACGCAAACAGCGCACCCGCGGGCCGTGTCGCCCCCTGGCGAACCCGGTGGCTTCGGCCCGGCCGGTGACGCCGGCCGCCGGGGCGCGGCCGGCGGGACGACGTTGCCCCGCCGGACGGACCGGATCTTCACCCGTGTGCAGCAGGGCACCCCCGCCGCTGCCCGCCTTCCGGCTGCGAGTTGCCCGGCGCGTGCCAGGCTGGATGCATCGGCACACGAGAGCGGGTGGGCGGCGAGCACGGGAGGAGCCGTGGGGCGGTTGCGGCGCGGCCTGCACCGGGCTTGGCAGTGGCTGCGGGTCCAGGCCCTGTTCGAGCACGGACGCGAGCTGGAGCTGATGCACCGGGCTATGGGGTTCGCCACCCTGGCCCTGGTGACGCTGGCGCCGCTGCTGATCGTGGTGGCCGCGGCCGATCCCCTGGTGCGGGGCGGCTTCGCCTCCTGGCTCACCGACGGCATGGGGCTGTCCGGCCGGTCCGAGCATGTCATCACCGACGTCATCAGCCCGCCGCGCAAGGTCATCGGCACCACCAGCGTCTGGAGCGGCGTGCTGCTCGCCGTCTTCGGCGTGGCCTTCGGAGGCAGCGTGCAGAACGCCTACGAAAGGATCTGGGGCCTGGCGTCCGGCCCATGGCACCGGGTCTGGCGGCAGGCGACCTGGCTGGTGGTGCTGACCGCGTACCTCTACCAGGAGGTGGCGACCAAGACGGCACTCCACGGCGACCAGCGGATCGCGGTGTCCGCGCTGAGCGGAGTGCTCTTCTTCTGGTGGGGGCAGCGCTTCCTGCTGGGCGGCCAGGTCCACTGGCGCTCGCTGCTGCCGGGCGCGCTGGCCACCGTCATCGGTCTGGCCGGTCTCCGGGCGTTCTCCTACCTCGTCTTCACCCCGCTCATCGTCACCAACGCCCTGAGCTACGGCGCCGTCGGCACCGTGCTCGTCGTCGAGTCCTGGCTCATCGGCGTCGGCTTCGTGATCTACGGCGGTGCCCTCTTCGGCCGCTGGTTCACCGAACATCACTGGATGCCCCACCCTCACGACGAGCCGGACCGGACGAGTGACGAGGCAGAGGCCTCCTAGACCGTTCCTGGACCGCGTCCTGCGGCCCCGGGGCCGGACGAGGCGCCCGTGCCGGGCCGCTGGGGCGGCCGTTCGCCGGCGGGGTCCTCGGGGAGCAGGGGCCGCAGGGCGCCGAGGAGGGCTTCGACGCAGCTGTCGCGGAGCTGGGTGCGGGTGCAGGTCTCCCGGGTGAGCCAGTCGACGCACAGGACCTGGACGAAGACCAGCCAGCTCTTCAGGACGGCGGACACCGCCGCGCGGGCGTCGTCGTCCGCGAGGGGGAGCGCGGCCAGCAGCCGGGCACGGAGTGCGTCCAGCTCGTTCGTCATGATCGACTGGATCACCGGGTCGCCCGCGAGAACCCGGTTGGCGGCCAGGACGGCGTTTCGGTTGGCCACGAAGTAGTCGAGGTGGACGTCCATGCCCTGGACGAGCTGCTCGACCAGGGAGTCGGCGGGGTCGAGCCGCGTGTCGGCGAGCAGTTGGTCCGCCGCCTGCTGATAGACGGCCGCGAAGAGGGCGTGCTTGCTGGGGAAGTGGCGGTAGAGCAGGGCCCGGGAGACGCCGGCCTCTCTGGCGACCTCCTCCATGAGCACGTCGTCGTAGGGACGTGCGGCGAAGAGCCGCGCTCCGACGGCGAGGAGCCGGGCGCGGCGCTCGGCGGGGCTGAGGCGCTGACGGGAAGGCACGCGCCCACACTACTTGACATGTGTCTACTTGCGCTCCCAGTCTAGTAGACACATGTCAACCAGCACCTGACGCGGCGTCGGAGGCAACATGGCAAGGGCTCTGCGGGCACTCACCCAGCTCATGGGCTGGGCCTGCGTGGTGATCGGTGTGTTCCACGTGGCGCTCGGCAACGCGGCGATCCCCGGCGCGAGTTCCGCCGGGGCGACGGTCGACAGCTGGGGCCGGTTCATGGGGGCCGCGTTCGCCGGCTACGGACTGGCCTGGCTCTGGGCCGCCCGGCAGCGGCCCGTCCCGGCCCGGGCCGTGCGGTGGTTGGCCGGCGTGTTTCTGCTGGGCGGGGCGGGCCGGCTGCTCTCGTTCGCCGTCGAAGGCCGGCCGCAGGGGTTCCAGATCGCCCTCGCGGTGATCGAACTCGGCCTGCCGCCGGTCTTCTTCTGGCTGGCCGACGCGGAGGAAGGAGTACGGCGCAGCGGCGAGCAGACGCAGCCGAGCCGGCATGCCGCGTAGGACGCCCTCACGCGGCCGTGCTCGGATTGCACCGACGGGTGCGACCGCTGGTACGGCCGCGAGCACGGCCCACCGTGGAGCCCTCCGGCAGAACCTCCCGCCCCCGGAAAATCACGGCCTGCGCGCGGCCAGCGCGAACAGCCCCTCTGGGTCGTACGTGGCGCGGATGCGCTCGAGACGCTCCTCGTGCGAGCCGAAGACCGCGCCCCGCAGCTCGCTCGCGTCCTCGCCGAGCCCGGCGAAGTTGACGTACGTCCCGCCGCTCGAGAACGGCTTCATCGCGTCCCATGCCGAGCGCGCCCACCCGATCGCGGCCTCGTCCAGCGCGGGGTCCCGCCAGCCCGCGTCGATGCTCACGTTGTAGCGCGCGGACCGGTACGCAAACGCGCTGTCGTCGGGGCCCACGCGCGCCACAGCGCCGCCCAGGGTGCGGATGACGATCAGGCTCTCCGGAGTCGGCCGCCGGGAGTCCCAGTCCACCAGGGTCCGGATGGCCTCGTCCGTCAGTTCCTCCATGAAGTGCGACTTCATGAAGTAGCGTTCGCCGTCGGGGAACCGCCACGTGTTCGCGCTCTGCAGCGTGACGTACGGCACCGTTCCGCTCAGGTCCATGAGCGGCGGGCCCAGTTCACGCTGCGGCGCCAGCGCGGCGGTGGCGCCGTCGCCCGGCGGGCCGCCGTACACGGCGCCGACCATCACGCAGTTCGACCGGTGCAGTTCCTGCGGGATCGAGGGGTCGGCGGGGACGCTCCAGAGCAGAAGCTCCGGCGTGACCGTCTCCGGCGCGGTGCACGTCGCGTCCCGCCAGGCCCGCAGCACGTCCTCGGCGCGCTCGTACGGATGGAGAACCAGCGCCCCGGCCACCTCCGGACCGAGCGCGTGAAGGCCGAACTCGAAGGACGTGACCACGCCCAGACCCCGGCCGCCGCCGCGCGCCGCCCAGAACATGTCGGGCTCCTCGTCCCGGCTCGCCGTGCGTACCCTGCCGTCCGCGGTGACGAGCTCCAGCGAGCGGACGCTGTCGCAGCTCAGCCCGAACGTCCGCATCACGAATCCGAGGCCGCCGCCGAGCGTGAGACCGGCGATCCCGGTCGCCGAGATCTCCCCGCCAGGCGTGACCAGCCCGTGCAGCTGGGTCTCACGGTCCAGCTCGCCCCAGGTCACGCCCGCCTGGGCACGCGCGGTGCGGGCCGTGGGGTCGACGTGTACGCCCTTCATGAGCGACAGGTCGATCACCAGGCCGTCGTCGCACACGGCGCTCCCCGCGACCTGGTGCCCGCCGCCGCGGATGCTTACGACCGGCCGGTGCTCGCGCGCGGCCGCCACCGCCTCGACGACGTCGGCCGTCCCGGCGCACCGGGCGATCACCGCGGGCCGGCGGTCGATCAGCCCGTTCCATACGGCCCGCGCCTCGTCGTAACCGGGGTGACCGCGGTCGATCACCTCGCCGCGCAGTGAGGACCGGAGCCGTTCGGCCAGGGACCGTTCGCGTGCCTCTGTCCGCTCGTTCGGCATGGGCCTCACCTCTCCCGGGCGCGCAAGGCGAGCTGCTCCTCGTTACACGCTATGCCGCGGCGGACACCCCTGCATCGCGGCGGAGTCCGGCCCGATCGGTCCGGTCAGGTACCGCCAGGGACGCGAAGTCCGGCTGCCCGCCCGGCTGAAGCTTGTCCCGGACATGTGCGCGGGCGGGGCCTCATGACCCGATGCAGCGGCGGAGTGTGTGCCTGCTCCGGCGAGTGAGCCGTTGGTAGGACGCCCGCGCGCTCGGTCGGCCCGGATGACGAGGGCGGACTCCGTCGGGCGGTGGAGGAGAACACTCCCGGCGGGGGACGTGCGCGCGCAGGGGGAGGCCCGAGGCTGGGATTCCTGTCGAGGGAGAGGCGGTTTCGGGGTGGAACGCTGGGATCGGGTCGGGCGTTGCGCGGCATACGGGGCGGCACTGGCACTGTCACCGTATTTGTTGATCAAGGTGTCTTGGGTGGTCGGCTCGCTTCTCGGTGTGACACCGACCGGAGAAGGCTTCGACCAGGCCGGGTGGGTGCTCCTCAATACGGTGACCATCGGCATGGCGGGGATCGGGATCGCGCTGGCGCTCGCACTGGTGAGGCCCTGGGGGATGCGGATACCGGGATGGCTGGTGACGTTCTGTGCCTGGACAGGGTCGGGGTTCCTTGTATCGGTCCTTCCGTACACCGTGCTCAGTACGCTGCTGGATTCCGAGCGCGGCGGCTCGGGGGACGGTGGAGGCGACGAAGCCGCCATGCCCGGCTGGGAGGCCGCGTTGGTCCAGTTCGGCTTTGCAGGGATGGGGCTGGGGCTTGCCGTCGCGCTGCCCGCCTACCTGCGTCGCCGATGGCCGGACGCATTCACCGGGCGAGTCGGGAACGGTACCCGTGCCGGTGCGCCATGGGCGGCTGTCGTCGCGGCCGTCGTCGGTCTGGTCTGGCTCTACTGGGCCGTCGGCGGCACGCTGGGAGTCTCGCGCCCGGCCGAGCGGGACGCCAACGGGTATGTGCTGACCGGCCTGGGCGCGTTCTGGGCGCTCTCCGGTGCGGCCGCCTTCTGGGTGCTCGCCCGGGCTCGTCTTCCCCGGCTGTCCCGTCGGCTCCTGCTGGCCATCGGCTGGCTCGGGTCAGGCTCGCTGTTCGCATGGAGCGGCTGGAAACTGCCACTCACGCTGGTGGTTGCGCTGGTCCACCCGGCCGACGCCACCCCGCCGGAGAATCCCGCCGTTGCCGCGGTGCTGCATCTAGCAGCCGTCGTCGCGGGCGCCACCATGCTGCGAACACTCGTCGGTTCACGCCCACGAACCCCCGCGGCCTGAGACCCGCCCTGGTCTTGGCCTACTGGCGAACCAACCTGACCCTGCGCCGGCTCGCCCCGCTGTTCGGGACATCGAAGACCGCAGCCGACCCGGCACGTCTCAGGCCAGCTGCCGGCGCACCAGCTCGTGCAGTCTGCCCCCGGTGTCCGCGAGGAGTTCGGCGGGGGCACCCTGCTGGACGATCCTGCCGTCCTCCATCACGATGACCCGGTCGGCGTCCAGGACGGTCGACAGGCGGTGTGCGATGACGATGCGGGTGGCGTTCAGCTTGCGGGTGCTGTCGATGACGATGCGCTGGGTGTCGTTGTCCAGGGCGCTGGTCGCCTCGTCGAAGAAGAGGATCCGCGGCCGCCGGATCAGGGCCTGGGCGATCATCAGCCGCTGCCGCTGGCCGCCGGAGATCGCGCCGTTGCCCGCGACGATCGTGTGCAGTCCCATCGGCATCCGCTTGATGTCCTCCGCCAGCCCCGCAAGCTCGGCCGCCGCCATCGCCTCCTCCGGCGTGTACGGCTCGGTGCCGCAGATGACGTCCAGGATGGAGCCGGTGAACGGCTGGGCGTGCTGGAGCACCACCCCGCACTGGCGGCGCACCGCGGACTGGTCGAGGGCCGCGAGGTCCTGGCCGTCGTACAGCACGCTGCCCGAGACCGGCTTGTCGAAGCCGATGAGCAGGCGCAGCAGGGTGGACTTGCCGCAGCCGCTCGGTCCGACGACCGCCACGAACTCGCCCGGCCGTGCGGCGAAGGACACGTCGTCCAGGACGAGCGGGCCGTCGTCGGCGTACCGGAAGGAGAGGCGGCGGGCCTCCACGGCACCGGACAGCGGGCCGGGGGGGGTGCTGGCCGTGCGCACCTCCGGTGTCGCGTCCAGGACCGGCTTGATCTCCTCGAACAGCGGCAGCGCCGCCACCGCCGAGACGAACGCGCCGGTCAGCTGGGTGACCGAGGTCAGCACCATGGTCACCGACGTGTTGAAGGCGAGGAAGTCCGCAGCGGACATCGCGCCCCTGGCCGGGCCCGCCAGCAGCATGAACATCAGCAGGGTGCACACCGGGAGGTAGACCGTGCCGAGGACCGTGGTGAGGTTCTTGATCCGGCCGACCCGCTGCTGGAGTTCCCGGCTGTGCGCGAACTCCCGCGCCCAGGCCGCGTACGCGTAGTTCTCGGCCGCCGCCACCCGCAGCTTGGGCAGCCCGCGCAAGGTCTGGAACGCCTGGTTGTTCAGCTTGTTGCCGAGCACCACGAGCCGCCGCTGCCAGCGCACCTGCCACAGCCCGAGCCCCCCGAACACCGCCGCGATGACGACCAGCATCCCGATCGCGGCCATCGCCATCGGCACGCTGTACCACAGCAGCAGACCCAGGTTCATCGCGCCGACCGTCACCGACTGCGCGACCACCGGGCCGACGCCGGCCAGCATCCGGCGGATCGCGCTGATCCCCATGGCCGCACTGGCCAGTTCACCGGTGGAGCGCTGGGTGAAGAAGCGGGTGGGCAGCCGCAGCAGCCTGTCCCACACGGCCGGTTGCAGCGCCGCCTCGATCCGGCCCTCCAGGCGCAGGATGGACAGGTTCTCCAGCAGCGTGAACGCCGCCGCGACCACCCCGCTCACCATCACGGCCAGGCACACCTGGACGATCAGGTCCTCCTGCGCCTTCGGCACGTACTCGCCGAGCACCTTGCCGGTCGCGATCGGCACCAGCGCACCGACCGCCACCGTCACCAGCCCGGCGAGCAGCAGGTTCAGCAGGTCGCCCCGGGTTCCGCGCAGGCTGAACCGCATCAGCCCGAGCGGTCCGAGGCGCTTGTCGGGCAGTGGCCGGTAGAACATCACCGCGCGCGGCTCGAACTCCTCCGCGTTCGCCTTCTCGACCGGCGTCTCCCGGCCGGTGCCGGGGTGCACGGCCACATAGCCGCCGCGCCGCCACAGCAGTGCGACCGGCGCTCCGGACAGTGCACGGTGGCCGACCAGCGGGCCCACGTTCTCCCGCCACCAGCGGCCGTCCAGGCGTACGGCCCGGGTGCGCACCCGCGAAGCCAGCGCCACCCGTTCCACCGGGTCCAGCCGGTCGCTCTCGGTGCCGCTCTGCGCGGGCTCGGCCAGCCGGATCCCGGCGGCCTCCGCGACGAGTGTGCAGGCCGCGTAGGTCGCGTCGGCGTCGGCTGCCGTCGTACGGCGGGCCGAGCGCTTGCCGATGGAGGCCAGCAGGGTCTGGTCGGCCTGGGCCCGCACGGCCTCACCGGCCTTGATCCCGGCGGCCGTCCGGGTCTCGTGGGTGCGTTCCAGCTGCTCGATCCACCGGTCCAGCGCGGTCAGCAGCCGGTACTGCTGGTCGACCATGCTCTGCCACAGCGCCGGGTCCATCAGCAGATCGGCCGCGGCCTCCGCGCCGTACAGGGAGCCGTACTGCGCGCTGCCCGGCGGCACCTGCATCCAGAAGACGTCGTCGTCCTCCCCCACGCTCGAACGAGCTCGCGCGGGGCTACCCCCGGGCATCTCGCCCCGTTCCTCGGCCAGCGGGGCCTGGAACAGGACGGACAGACCGCGGCCGACGCCGAGCGCGAGCGCGTACTCCAGCGGACTCGAAGCGGGCGGCACGTACTGCGGGTTGCCGTACTCGTCGTACGACCAGGTCTGGGTGTCGGCCGGCTGGTACAGCTCGCGCAGGCCGATCCGGTGCACCACACAGTCCCGGACCGGGCGGGCCACCAGCGTGTGCTCGGGTCCGGCGACCGGGCCGAGCAGCAGGGTGCCCGCCTCCAGCCGGCCGAGGTGGTGCCAGTGGCCCTGCTGGGCGGCGTCCACCGCGAACAGGTCCAGGGCGCCGTCCGCGACCAGCCACAGCACCTGCGGGCCCTGAAGGTCCAGGCGGCTCAGGCCGGCGCAGTCCAGCCGCGTGCCCAGCGAGCCGAGCGCACCGAGGACGAGGTCGCCGCCGTAGCCCTCCTGCACAGTCGTCATCTCACCGCTCCCTGACCAGCGCCGCGTACGCGCCGCCGCGCGCCACCAGTTCCTCGTGCCGACCGCGCTCCACGATCGTGCCGTGCTGGAGCACGACGATCTCGTCGCTGTCGCGGACCGTGCTCAGCCGGTGGGCGATCACCACACAGGCACAGCCGCGCCGCCGCAGGCTGTCCATCACGGCCAGCTCGGTCTCCGCGTCCAGCGCGCTGGTCACCTCGTCCAGCACGAGGATGCTCGGCCGGCGCACCAGCGCGCGGGCGATCTCCAGGCGCTGCCGCTGACCGCCGGAGAAGTTGCGGCCGTCCTGCTCGACCCTGCTGTGGATGCCGCCGGGCCGGCGCATCACCACGTCGTACAGGGCCGCGTCCCTCAGCGCCTCCACCACGGCCTCGTCGGGGATCGACGGATCCCACAGGGCCACGTTGTCGCGGACCGAGCCCTCGAAGAGGAACACGTCCTGGTCCACGAAGGAGACGGACGCGGCGAGCGCACCGCGCGGGATGTCCTCCAGCCGCCGTCCGTCGATGCGGATCACCCCGTCCCACGGCGTGTAGAGGCCGGAGATGAGCCGGGACACCGTGGACTTGCCGCTGCCGGAGCCGCCGACCAGCGCCACCTGCTGCCCCGGGCCGACGCTGAGGTCGAAACCGGTGAGCAGGGGCTGGTCCAGCGGGCTGTAGCCGAAGGTGATGTTCTCCAGCTCGACGTGCCCGTGCAGCCGCCGGGTCGCGTCGCCCCCGCCCGGGCGGGCGTAGAGCGGGTCGGCCTGGAAGTTCTCGACGTCCTTCAGCCGGGCCACGTCCGCCGCGAAGTCCTGGATGCGGCCCGCCACGCCGTTGAGCCGGGTGAGCGGCGCGGTGAAGCGGGTGACCAGCGCCTGGAACGCCACCAGCAGACCCACCGAGATGTGCCCCTCGACCGCCCGCATGCCACCGATCCACAGGATCAGCCCGCTGTTGAGAGTGGCGAGCGTCGGCGCGACCACGCCGAGCCAGGCGCTCGGCACGCCGAGCCCCTGCTGCTCCTCCAGCGTGGTCGCGTGCTGTCCGGCCCACTTGCGGAAGTAGCCGTCCTCGCCGCCGGTCGCCTTCATGGTCTCGATCAGCTGCAGACCGGTGTACGAGGTGTTGGTCAGCCGTGCGGTGTCCGCGCGCAGTTTCGCCGTGCGGGTCGCGCGCAGCCGTACGACGAGGCGCATCGCCACCACGTTGAGCAGGGCCACGCCGATGCCGACGAACGTGAGCTGTGGGTCGTAGGTGTACAGCAGGACCGCGTAGAGCACGACCACGATCGCGTCCACGCCGGCCGCCGCGAGGTCACGGGCGAGCGTCTCGGCGACCTGGTCGTTGGACTGCAGGCGCTGCACCAGGTCGGCGGGGGAGCGCTGGGCGAAGAACGTCACCGGCAGCCGCAGCAGATGGCGCAGGAAACGGGCGCTGGAGAGGGTGGAGGAGATGATCCGGCCGTGCAGCAGGTTGGCCTGCTGGAGCCAGGTCAGCACCAGCGTGAGCAGCACACAGGTGGCCATGGCGGCGAACAGCACGCCGAGCAGCGAGGTCTGTCCGCCGATGAGGAACATGTCGATGTACGTGCGGCTGAGCGCCGGCAGGGCCGCGCCGACCACCACCAGCAGCAGACTGGCCAGCACCGCCGCCGGGAGGGTGCCGGCGGTGCCGCGCAGCCGGGCCGGCATGGCGCCGAGCACGCCCGGCCGGCGTCCGCCCCTGGTGAAGCCGTCACCCGGTTCCAGCAGCAGCACGACACCGGTGAAGCTGCCGTCGAACTCCTCCATGGGAACGAACCGGCGGCCCTTGGCGGGGTCGTTGATGTAGACCCCGCGCCGGCCGAAGCGGCGGCCCATGCCGTCGTAGACGACGTAGTGGTTGAACTCCCAGAAGAGGATGGCCGGTGCCCGGACGTCGGCGAGGGCGGTCAGGTCCATCTGCATGCCCTTGGCCGTCAGGCCGTAACTGCGGGCCGCCTTCAAGAGGTTGGAGGCGCGTGAGCCGTCGCGGGAGACACCGCAGGCGATGCGCAGCTCCTCCAGCGGGACGTGCCGGCCGTAGTGGCCGAGGACCATCGCGAGGGAGGCGGCGCCGCACTCGACGGCCTCCATCTGCAGCACGGTGGGGGTACGGACCGTGCCGCTGCGGGACTTGGGGACCGGGCGCTTCGCGGGAGCCGCCCGTCTGCGGCCACGGGTGCCGTGGGTCTGTCCCACTGGTGGGGTCACGGGAGCAGCCAATCGAGAGGACGCTGGTCGGCGAGCCGGACGGAGCCGGTGGCGAGGGTCATGGAGTCCAGCCGGAACGGCGGTCCGTCGGTGGTCGACCACCGGTAGCCGCTCTTCGTGGCCGGTGACCTGTCGAGCTGCACCAGGACGGCCACCGGGCGGCCCTTGCGGGTGAACTGCTCGCCGAGCTGGCTGTCGCCGAGGAAAGCGGAGACCGACTGGGCGGACTGCGCGCTGCGGTCCACCGACTTCACCTCGCCGCGCAGCACCCCGAACTGCTGCGTCGGTACGGAGGACACCGTGAGGTCGACCGGGGCGTGCGCCGGGATGGCGGCGGCGTTCTCGGCGGGCACGTACACCGTCGCGTACAAGGGGTCGGACGCGTGGGCGGTCTTCTCGACGGCGGCGACACCGGCGCCGGTCCGGATGATCTGACCGATGGTGGCGGCGAGCGTGGTGACTCGGCCCGCGGCGACGGTACGGACCACCGCATCGCCCTGCTCCGTACGGACCTTCAGGACCGGGGCGTTCGCGGGCAGCCGGTCGCCCTGCCGGGCGAGGACGGCCGTCACCTGGCCGGACACCGGGCTCTGGAGCAGGTAACTGCCCTGCCCGTGGGTGAGGATGGCGGGCGCGCTCACCGTGGAGGCGACCGAACCGGTCACGGCCCACACGGAGGCCGCCGCCATGACGACGACGGTGACGCCGAGCGCGAGCCAGCCCTGCGGGCGGGCCAGCCGCACCGGAAGGTCCAGCTCCTCCGGCGACTGGAGCTTGGCGAGGGCCTGTTGGCGGAACTGCACGGAACTTCCCTCACCTGTGGGAGAGACGCAACTGTTTCAGGGCATCCGAGAGCCCCGGAGCCGAGGGACGGCTCCGGGACTTCGGTGACACCGGGGTGCGATCAGAGACCGGCGACGACGCCGTTGATCGGGGAGGTGTTCAGGCCGGAGACGCCCTCGGCGGTGCCGACGACCGTGTTGACCAGGCCGGTGACGCCCGGGGCAACCTCGTTCACGGTGGCGAGGGTGCTGTTGAGGGTGTTCACGGACAGGCCGCCGGAGACGTTGTCCAGCTCGGCGTCCGAGATCTCGACGGTCTCGACCTGGGGGGTGGAGTTCATGGTGGAACTTCCCTTCGTATGGATATTTCACAAGGGGGAGAGCGGCCCCCTCTGGGGACAGACGGACGGCCGCCGACCGCGGGCGCCGGGCATCCGTCTCCGGAGGCCCGCCGGACCCCGCGGTGCGATGGATCAAAGCACGCACGCGGGGCGCGCTTCCAATCAACCAGGCCCCTCACCTGGGCAATTGACTCGCCAAGGGGCTCATCCGTGCAGGTGTGTGCACGTCACGTCGGCGACTCCTTCACATGCCGCACGGCATCGTCGCGCCGGGTGCCTTGCCCACGGGATCGCGAATCCGGCACTTCTCGCCAAAGGCGTCGCAGGGGGCGCGCGGATGTGCAGATCCGCTGTCGCCGGTGACGTGGCTGGGTATTGGATGTGCAGATTCCCTGAAGGAGGGATTCCGCTTCGTGTCCGGAGCTGACCGTCACCGACCGGTAGCTGTGTGTGTCAGCCCAGAATCGCGTAGACCGTGCTCGCCCGCGCGGCGAGCGCACCGGAAACGGCATCGCTCAAGGTGACATCCGCGAACGCCATCCGGCGGCCAAGCTTCGTCAGCACCGCTTCGATCAGGACATCCGCGCCGGTCACCGCCCGCTGGAACGACGTCGACTGCTGCACGGTCGTCATCGGCACGAACCCGCCCCGGGCCGCCGACACCGCGATCACCGTCGCCGTGTCGGCCGCCGCCATCAGCGCCTGTCCCGACAGCCCGCCGCCCTCCCGGGCCAGCCGGTCCGACCAGGGCAGACGGAGCACGGCCCGGTCCTCGCCCACCGCCTCCACGGTCAGCCCGAGATCGAGCACCCAGGGGGCGAAGTTGGCGGAGAGGACCTTGTCGGCTTCGGCGCTGGTCATCGTCATAGGGCGGATTGTTCCCAGCAGTCCGCCGCGACACGCGGAGCGTGGCCGATTCGGCGCTCCGACACGCCCGCCGGGAAACGGAATTGAACGCACCACGCGGCCGGTGCGTACCTACGGCCATCCAGGCGCCGCGATACCCACCCCCGATACGAACTGCCCCAGCGGCAGACCCTCGCCCCCAGGAGGTCGAGAAGTTTGAGTCACAAGCGAATGCCCAAGCGCAAGGCCGCGATAGCGGTGGGCGGTGTCGCGGCCCTCGGAGCAGCGGCACTCCTGCTGCCCAACGCCAACGCATCGCAGGACCAGAACGACGCGACCGCGAGCGGCGCGGCGGGCGCGAAGACCCTGAAGGCCGCCGACGCCTCGGACCTGGCCGCCCGGCTGGAGAAGATCCTCGGTGAGGCCTTCGCCGGGTCCTACTACGACAGCGGCAAGCAGCAGCTCGTCGTCAACGTGGTCAACGGCGACGACAACGTCGTCGTGCAGGCGAAGAAGGCGGGTGCGGTCGTCCGCCAGGTCGAGAACAGCACCGCCGAACTCAAGGCCGCCGCCAGGACGCTCAAGACCAAGGCGACCATCCCCGGCACCTCCTGGGCCGTCGACCCGCGTACCGACAAGGTCCTCGTCACGGCCGACTCCACCGTCACCGGCGCCAAGTGGAACAGACTGCAGTCCACGGTGCAGAGCCTCGGCTCCGGCATGGCCACCCTGAAGAAGTCCTCCGGCACCTTCAAGACCTTCGTGTCGGGCGGCGACGCCATCTTCTCGCAGGCACAGGGCGGCAACGTCCGCTGCTCCCTCGGCTTCAACGTCAAGGCCTCCGACGGCAGCCCCGCCTTCCTGACGGCCGGTCACTGCGGAGTCGCCGCCAAGGAGTGGTCCGACTCCCAGAACGGTGAGCCCATCGCCACCGTCGACCAGGCCACCTTCCCCGGCGAGGGCGACTTCTCCCTCGTCAAGTACAACGACCCCAACACGCAGGCGCCGAGCGAGGTCAACGTCGGCAACGGCCAGACCGTGCAGATCGCGCAGGCCGCGGACGCCACCGTCGGCGCGACCGTGTTCCGGATGGGCTCGACCACCGGGCTGCACGACGGCCAGGTCACCGGCCTGGACGCCACCGTCAACTTCCAGAGCGAGACCGACCCGAACGGTGTCGACACCGTCACCGGCCTCATCCAGACCAACGTGTGCGCCGAACCCGGCGACAGCGGCGGCTCCCTGTTCACCCAGGACGGCAGCGCCCTCGGCCTCACCTCCGGCGGCAGCGGCGACTGCACCAGCGGCGGCGAGACCTTCTTCCAGCCCGTGACCACCGCCCTCCAGGCCACCGGCGCCACCCTCGGCGACGGCGGCAACGGAGCCGGTGGCCAGGGCGGTGCCGGCGAGCAGGGCGGTGCCGGCGACCAGGCGGGCGCGGGTGACCAGGCCGGCGCCGGCGGCGAGGCGGGTGCCGGTGACCAGGCCGGTGCCGGCGGCGAGGCGGGTGCCGGTGCCGGTGACGGCGCGGGTGCGGGTGACCAGGCGGGTGCCGGTGACGGCGCGGGTGCCGGAGACCAGGCGGGTGCCGGCGGAGACGAGGCCGGCGGCAGCGCAGACCCGGCCGACCCGGCCGACCCGTCCGGCTCGGCCGGCGACCAGTCCGGCAGCGGCACCGCGCACGACGGGTCCTCCTCCCTCACCGGCACGAACTAGGCCGACCGGTACCCCGCACCCCCCGACGGCCTCACCTCGGTTCCGGCCGGCGGGAAGCGGCCCGGCCCTCCGGCGGGAGGGCCGGGCCACGGCCGTGTGAGGGAGGGCGGGGCCACGGCCGTGCGAGGAGGGTCTTGCCAACGGCCGTGTGAGAAGGGCCGGTGGTGTCCCGCGGATCAGCCGCCGTCGTCGCGCCCGCAGCAGCAGCGCGGCCACGTCGTCCACCCGCTCCCCGGCCGCCGCACTGCGCCGGACCACCTCGTCCGCCAGGCTCTCCAGCGGCTGTTCGCCGATCTCCGCGAGCAACTCGCCGAGGTCGGCCGGCGCGTTCCCGATGCCGACGCCGGGCGGCTCCACCAGACCGTCGGTGTACAGGACGAGCACCGAGCCGGGCACCAGCGCCACCTCGGTCGTCGGATACACCGCCTGGGCGTCGATCCCCAGCAGCGGCCCCCGGCCGGGTCCGGCACCCGCACCCGCCCGTCGAGCCGGCGCAGCAGCGGCGGCGGATGCCCCCGCCCGTGCCATGACGGCTCGCCCGCGCGCGGCCCGCTCCAGCCGCTGCGTCAGCCGGCCGCAGGCCGCCGCCAGATGCTGCCGCTCCCGGTCCGCCGGTTCCGGCGGATGGGCAGCCGGCCAGGTCACGAACAGCGCGCCGTACACCGCGCGTTCCGTCGCCACCGGCGCCGTGGCCAGCGCGAAGGGGTACGGCAGCACCACGGCGATGCGCGGATGACGGCGGGTCATCTCCTCCTCCCCGCCCAGCGGGTCATCTCCTCCTCCCCGCCCACCCACTCCAGCCGTCTCTCGCGCGCCGCGTCCGCGACCGGGATCGGCGCGCTCGGCCCGACCCGCTGCCACGGCGCCGCGAACGCTCGCGGCATGCCCACCGCCATCTCCAGGACCGGTTCGTCGGGCCTGAGCAGATACACCGCGCCGGATTTTCCGTGCGCCTCCTCCAGCAGCGTGGGCGGCGCGAGCGACAGCACCGGCCGGTCCGGCGGCGCCGCGTCGGCCGCCGCTGCCCGTCCGGCACCGGCCCGTCGGACACGCCGACCACCTCCTCGTCCGGCCGCGCGTCGCATCCCGGGGACAAGACTCCCTCGCGGCGGCGCTCCGTGCACGGCGAACGTTCATGGGGCTGCGCGCCCGCCCCCGCGCGGCGGATGCTTCCAAATACCCCGTTCGGCCGTCTCCGTGCGCCGGCGCCCACCGTGGGCGTGAGCCGGACCGCGTCGGCGGCACACGAGCACGTTCGTGTCCGGCAACTCGGCGATTCGGTGTCATGTCATCTGTCCGCGGGGTCCTGCGGGCAGCGGGCCGACGTCATCTGTCCGGTGAGATCCTGCAGGTCACCGAGTCGGCGTCGGCTGTCCGGTGAGGTCGTGCTGGGCCGCCGGGCGGGCGTCATGTGTCCGGTGGGGCCTGCAGGTCGCCCGGCCGGCGTCAGATGACCGGCGGGCCCTGCGGCCGGGGCGACGGTCGGCCCCGCTTCGGCGTGTCGCGGTCGTCGGCCGGGGCGCACGGCTCAACGGGAGAAGCACGGGCCTCGTACGGGGTGCCTCATGTGCGCCCCCGCCGCGCCAGGATGGCCGATTCTGTGCGGAGAGCGGGTTGTCACGCGTCCCAGGCGGTCGATCGCGCAGCGTCGGTGCGCCGGGCGGCCGAGGCGCGTCGGCCGCGGTCCGGAGCCGCCCACGGCGTGTCGCGTCGCTGCCGCCGGCGCCCCCCGGAGTGTTCGCTGGCCGAATCATCACCCCAGTTCAGAACGGGTCTCAGCCAACCCCTCGAACAGCCGGTCGGACCGCCGGCTCGACGTGGCCGGGGAACGGGCGAAGAGTCCGCCGGCGCACCTTCGGCATCCTTTTCCGCCGCGGCCGGTTTACGGATGCGGCCTCTGGGCACACGCGGTGCGACGTTCGGCCGGAGGCCCCCGCCCGGGAGCCTGGCCAAGTGGCCGAGCAGTGACGCAAAAGCACCGGCAGAGTACGCTCCGTTCAACTTCAGGGGGTTGCTTGCACGTGACTCGCCGTGAAGACTGTGGCCGAGTTCCATCGAAACGAAGGTGTCGCGCGGTGCGCATCATGCCAATCGTGGGGCGGCATGGGCGACGGCTGCGTATATTCACACCTCGCTTCGAACGGCCGGGGCTGGGGGCCTTGCTGTCCGTCCAGGAGCCGGGAGGGTCCCGCGTGATCGTTGCGCGGGAGGAATCGCCGAGGGGATGGGTGATGTCGGGTTGGCGCGCCACACGACAGGGCGCGCTGCGGGGCCGAGGCCGGCCGCGCAGCCGCCGGGTCATGCACCGCATGTGCTGAGGGTCGAGAGCCGACCCCCGCACCGGACCGACGCCGGCTGACCGTCCCGCCGCCCACCAGGAGGGCCGCGCAGGCCACGCGCTGCTCTCGTCCGATGTCCAGACAACGGTGGCACAGCCGTGCCCCGGACCCCCGGACCGCCCAGGTCCGCCACACTCTGCGCGCGTGAACCTCCGTGCCCGCACGCGCCGGCAGCTAGCAAGGAGACATGGTGATCAGCAAGCAATCGACGGGGGAACGCCTTCTCTTGGAGGAGTTACCAGACCGCTGGCGGGACTTACGCGAGGCCGGGCCGGTGCGGTACGACGAGACCCAGCGTGTCTGGCAGGTGCTGGACCACGAGTCCGTCGCCACCGTGCTCGCCGACCCGGCGACGTACTCCTCCGAACTCTCCGCCCTTGCCCCCACCCAGTCCGACTTCGAGACCTTCACCCAGGGCAACTTCGTCGGCATGGACCCGCCGGAGCACCGCAAGCTGCGCACTCTGGTGAGCCAGGCCTTCACCCCGCGCGTCGTGCAAGGACTCGGCCCCCGCATCGAGGCGGTCTGCGCCCGGCTGCTGGACGACGTCGCCGACCGCGACCGGTTCGACCTGGTCGAGACGCTTGCCTATCCGCTGCCCATCATCGTGATCGCCGAACTGCTCGGCATCCCGGCCGAGGAACACCGGCTCTTCCAGGAGTGGGCGGGCGTCCTGTTCGGCGGCGACCAGCTCGGCGAGGCGCCCGACATGGCCGACCTGGAACGTGCGCTGGAAGCCATCGCCCCCACGGTGCGCGAGATGAACGGCTACATGCTGGAACACATCCGCGCCCGCCGTGCGAACCCCGGTGACGACCTCACCAGCAGACTCATAGCCGCCGAGGTGGACGGCGTCCGCCTCGCCGACCAGGAGATGGTCGGCTTCGTGGCCCTGCTGCTGGTGGCCGGGCACATCACCACGACCGCGCTGCTGGGCAACGCGGTCGTCACCTTCGACCGGCACCCCGGCACGGACGCCGCGCTGCGCGCCGACCCGTCCCGCATCCCGGCCGCCGTCGAGGAGGTGCTGCGCTGGCTGCCGCCCTTCCCGGAGCTGGGCCGCCGGGTCACCCGGCCCGTGGTCCTCGGCGGTCACGACATCCCGGCCGACACGCTGGTGATGGCGCATCTGGGCGCCGCCAACCGGGACCCCGCCCGCTTCGCCGCACCCGACGTCTTCGACGTGACACGGAACCCCAATCCGCATCTGACCTTCGGGCACGGCATCCACTTCTGCTTCGGCGCGCCGCTGGCGCGGCTGGAGGCGCGGATCGCTCTTCACATGTTGCATGAACGATTCCGCACCATGGTGATCCCCTCCTACGAGGACATCGCCTACCAGAACCCGGCCGTCATCATCGGCGTACGGCATCTGCCCGTCGAGGTCGGCAGACCGTAGCCCAGGCGCACGCAGCGCCCCCGGCCGGCCTCACACCGCTCGTTCGGGCCGGACCGGCACACCCGCACATGAGACCCATCCAACGGGAGTCCCCTTCTCATGCCCTACACCATCCCCGCCGCTCCGGCCGCCTCCCGGACGCCGTCCCTGTCACACCGGGACTTACAGGACCGCCTCGACGACCTCGCCCGCATCCACCGGGTGCCCGGCGCCCAACTCGCGCTCGACACCGGCACCGGTGTCGTCGCCGTGCACACCGGTACGGCCGACGTCACGACCGGCGCGGCCTTCACCGCGGGCACCGCGGTCCCCCTGGGATCGCTCACCAAGCCCTGCACCGCCACGCTCGTCATGCTCCTGGCCGACGACGGCGACCTCGACCTGGACGAACCCGCAGCCGAGCACCTCCCCGAGCTGGCCGGAGCGCCTCAGGTGACGATTCGTCAACTCCTCACTCATACCGGCGGACTGCCCACCGGTCCCGACTCCGACACCGCCGCCGCGACCAGCGCGGCACGCTACCTCACGACCGTCTGCACCGGCAGCGACCTGCTGTTCACGCCCGGTACCGACTTCTCCTACTCCAACGCCGGTTACGTCGCCGCCGGACGGCTGGTGGAGACCGTCACCGGCATGCCGTGGCACGAGGCCGTGCGAGCGCTGCTCCTCGAACCCCTCGGCGTACGGACCGCGTTCGTCGGTGAGGCCGCACCCGTCCGTCCGGTGGCCGCGGGACACGCCGTCAACACCGCCACCGGGCAGGCCGTTGCGGCCCGGCAGAACCTGGCGCCGCTGGAGGCGCCGGCCGGCGCGCTGCTCGCGAGCGCACTGGACCTGATCGCGTTCGGCAACGCGCTGACCGGCCGCTCGAACCTGCTGCCGCCCGCCGTCGCCAAGGAGATGCGCCGGCCCGAGACCGCCGCCCGCCCGGGCACGCTCGCCGACGGCTGGGGCCCCGGACTCGCCCTGTACCGGAAGAACGGCCGTGTCTGGTGCGGCCACGACGGCAACGCCCAGGGCACGTCCTGTCATCTGCGGGCCGATCCGGAGAGCGGCGTGGTGGTCGCCTTCACGGGCAACGCCGGGGGCGCCACGGCGCTCTGGCGCGACCTCGCCGAGGAACTGGGCCGGCTCACCGGCATCCGGGTGCCCGCCGGCGTGGCAGTCGCGGACCGGGGCCGGCCCGTCGACCTGGCCGGCTGCGCGGGCACCTACCGCAACGGCACCACGACGTACCGCATCGCGCCCGGACCGGACGGCACGCCGGCCCTGTCCGTGGACGGGGACCTGCCCATTCCGCTGGTCTGCTACGCCGACCTGTCCTGCGATCTGCGCGATCCGGCCACCGGACGCCTCGAACCCGGGGGCAGGTTCCACCGCGATCCGGCCACCGGCCGGGTCGACCGGGTGCAGATATCCGGGCGCACGGCACGCCGTACCGACGACGGCTGAGCCGCGGTCACCGGCACCGGTTCCGGCTCACCGGGCCCGGCCTCCGGCAGCCGCCGCTCTGGTTCCGGATCCGGTGGGGCAGCCACGGCCGGTCCGGATCCGGTGGGCAGCGATGGCCGGTCCGGATCCGGTGGGGCAGCGATGGCCGGTCCGAACCCGGGCGGACACCGCCGTCGGTCCGTCCGGCACTCCGGCGGGCCCGGTGGTGCCCATCGGGCCACGGGGGCGGCGCGCCGCACCGCCGGGCACCGGCCGGGCCTGGAGGTTCCCGTCACCGGCGCGAACATCGGTCCGGTGACCGGCCCGATCACCGGGCCTGCGGGCCGGACCGCGTGGTGTGGGCCGATGGGACTGGTAAAGGGCTGCCGGGCCGGTGATTCGGCCACCGGGGCGGGCGGTTCCGGTCACCGGCACGGAGGTTCGGCCACCGGCCCGGCGGTTCCGGTCACCGGGGCCAGTGTGTCGGCCATCGGCCCGGTGCTTCCGGTCGCCAGGCCGGCGGTTCCGGTCGCCGGGGCCCTCCCGTGGGGCTCGGTGGCGGACGCTCGCCGGGCGGCTCCGCCACCTCCTCCACCGGGTCCGTGAACCGGTCGTCGTCCCCGGACGACTCCGCCACCGCCCGGCGCCCCGCCGGCCCGCCCGTCCCGGTCCGTATCCGATTCCCCCGGCCCGCCCGTCCCCGTCCGTATCCGATCCACCCCGGCCCGCCCACCGCACCGCCCCACCGTCGCGCACACCCCGGCGTGTCACCTCCGATCCCGCGCACCGCCCCGTGGCGAGGCCGGGTCGCCCGCGTGGCCCGCGCCGTATCGTCCCGCTCTCAAAGGACTTCACCCATGACGGACCTGCACGACAAGCCCGCACCGGCGTCCTCCCTGCCCCAGGCCGGCTCCACCGCCGGCACGCCGGGAAGCGCGACGGCTCCGGGGTGTCCGACGCTCGGCGAACTGTTCACCGCCTGGGTGGCCCGCACCCCGGACGCACCGGCCCTCACCGACGGCCGGCGGACCTGGACCTACCGCGAACTGGCCACCCGGGCCGACCGGTTGGCCGCGCACCTGCTACGCCGGGGAGCCGGGCCCGACCGGGTGGTGGCCCTGGTCCTGCCGCGCTCCCTGGAGCTGATCGCGGCGGAGCTTGCCGTCGCCGGGGCGGGCGCCGCCTTCCTGCCCGTGGACCCCGCCTACCCCGCCGAGCGCCGAGCTTTGATGCTCGCCGACGCCGCTCCCGCGGTCACCCTGGACGATCCGCGCCGGGTGGGCGAACTGCTCGACACCGAAACCGCCGCGGTACCCCCGGCCGCAGTCGGCGTCGAAGCCGGGCACGCGGCCTACGTCATCTACACCTCCGGCTCCACCGGCACCCCCAAGGGCGTGACCGTCACCCACCGTGGCATCGGCGGTTTCACCTCGGCAGCCGCCGAACGGTACGCGGTGGGTCCCGGCGACCGGGTGCTCCAGTTCTCCTCGCCGAGCTTCGACGCCTCCGTCCTGGAGCTGTGCGTCTCCGTCCTGTCCGGAGCCACGCTCGTCGTACCACCGCAGGGGCCCTGGCTGGGCGACGAACTCGCCGCGGTCCTGGACGAGCACCGCATCACCCACGCCCTCATCCCGCCCGCCGCACTGGCCACCCTGCCCGACCCCGCACAGGGCACCGCACGCCATCTGCGCACGTTGATCGTGGGCGCCGAGGCCTGCCCGGCCGGGCTCGTCGACCGCTGGGCACCGGGCCGCCGCATGATCAACAGCTACGGTCCGACCGAGGCCACCATCGTCGCCACCTGGACCGGGCCGCTCACCGCCGGCGGCGGCACGCCGACGATCGGCGGTGCCCTGCCGCACACCCGGGTGTACGTGCTCGACGCCGCGATGCGGCCCGTGCCGTCCGGCGCCGAGGGCGAGTTGTTCGTGGGCGGTGACGCGGTGGCCCGCGGCTACCTGGGCCGCCCGGGCCTGACCGCGGCGCGCTTCGTCGCCGACCCCTTCGGCCCGCCCGGCGCCCGCCTGTACCGCACCGGGGACCGGGCGCGCCGGACCGCCGACGGGGAACTGGAGTTCCTGGGCCGGCTGGACCGGCAGGTGAAGATCCGCGGCTTCCGGGTCGAGCCGGGCGAGATCGAGGCCGCGTTGCGCCGGGCCGGCACCGTCGGCGAGGCCGTCGTCGTGGTACGCGAGGACGAGCCGGGCCATCGACGCCTCGTCGGCTACGTCACCCCGGCCGGACGCCCGCCCACCACGGACCCGGCGACTCCCGCCGACCCCACCGCTTCCGCCCCGGCCCCCGAGCACCCCCTCGACCCGGTCGCCCTGCGTGCCGCCCTGGCCGCCGTGCTGCCCGCGCACATGGTGCCCTCCGCCGTCGTCGTGCTGGACCGGATGCCGCTCACCCCGCAGCACAAGATCGACCGGCGGGCCCTGCCCGCGCCGGAGCGCGCGGTCGCAGCCGGCCGGGTGGCGCCGCGGTCCGCCCAGGAGCGGGCCCTCGCCGCGATCTGGGCGGACGTCCTGGGCTTCGAAGAGGTCGGAATCCACGACGACTTCTTCGACCTGGGCGGTGAGTCGATCCTCGCCGCCCGTGTCCTCGCCCGCGTCCGCGACGAGCTGGGCGTCCGGCTGACCGTGCGGGACGTCTTCACCGCGCGGACGGTCGCCGCTCTCGCCCCCCTGCTCGCCGAACCGTCGGCCGCCGCGGCGCCGGAGCCGATCCCGCCGGCCCCGCGCGAGGGCAGACTGCCGCTGTCCAGCGCGCAGCGGAGACTGTGGTATCTGGACGACCTCACCGCGGGCGGCACCGAGTACAACACCGGTGTGGCCCTGCGGCTGCGCGGCGCCCTGGACCCGGACGCGCTGCGCCGCGCCCTGCACCGTCTCGCGGCGCGGCACGCCGCCCTGCGCACCACGTTCCCCACGGCCGACGGCCAGGGCGTCCAGCGGGTCGCACCGGAGCCGGACCTGCCCCTGCGGACGGCCGACGTCTCCGGCGTACCCGGCGCGCGCCGCGCCGAGGCCGCCGAGGAACTGCTCACCGAGGAGCTGAGCCGCCCGTACGACCTGGCGGCCGGCCCGCTCACCCGGGCCCTGCTCGTCCGGCTCACCGCCGAGGACCACCTGCTCCTCCTGGCCCAGCACCACATCGTCACCGACGGCTGGTCGGTGGGCGTCCTCACCCGTGAACTCGCCGCCCTCTACCACGCGGAGACCACCGGTGAGCCCGACGGACTCCCGCAACCCACCGTGCAGTACCCGGACTTCGCGGTCTGGGAGCGGGCGCGGCGGGCCGGCGACGCGGACACCGACGACCTTGCCTACTGGAAACGTCACCTGACGGGCATCCAGCAGCTGGAACTGCCCACGGACCGGCCGCGGCCCGCTGTGCGCACCACCGCCGGAGCGGCCCACCGGCACACCCTGCCCGCGGAGTTGACCGCCCGGCTGCGGCAACTCGCCGCGGGCCGCGGCACCACGGTGTTCACCCTGTTCGCGGGTGCCGCCGCACTGCTGTTCTCCCGCTACTCGGGACAGCGGGACATCGCGTTCGGCACCGTCACGAACGGGCGCGGCCGGCGGGACCTGGAGGACGTGCCGGGCTTCTTCGCCAACACGGTCGTGCTGCGCGGCGAGGTGGACGAGCGGACGACCGTGGACCGGTACGTGGAGACCATGCGGACGACGGTGCTGGACGCCTTCGCCCACGACGCAGTCCCCTTCGACCGAGTGGTGGAGGAACTGGCTCCGCCCCGCGACCCCAGCCGCACCCCGCTGGTGCAGGCGCTCGTCGTGCAGCAGACCGCGCTGCCGGTGCCGCCGCTCGCCGGCGGTCTGCGCGTCGCCGGACATCCGCTGCCCCGCCCGGCCGCCCGCTTCGACCTGGTGCTGGAGTTCACCCCGGAAGCGGACGGCGGCTGCCTGCTCACCGCCGAGTTCAACACGGACCTGTTCGACGCGGCGACCGTCGCACGGATGACCGCCCATCTGCACCGGCTGCTGGCGGGCATGGCGGACGGCCCCGGCCGCAGGCTGGCCGAACTGCCCATGCTCTCGCCCGAGGAGCAGCGCACACTCGTGGACGGCTGGAACCCGCCCGCCCGCCCGGCACGGGAGACCGGGTACGGCACGCTGCCCGGGCTGCTCCACGCGCAGGCGGCACGGACCCCGGACCGTACCGCCGTCGTCTGCGGACCCACCCGGCTGGACTACGCCGAGGTCGCCCGGCGTGCGAACCGGCTGGCCCGGCTGCTCGTCGCGCGCGGCGCGGGTCCGGAGACCCTGGTCGCGCTGTGCCTGCCGCGCTCCGCCGACCTCGTGCCCGTGCTGTGGGCCGTGCTCACCTCGGGCGCCGGCTACCTCCCCGTCGACCCCGGGTACCCCGCCGAGCGGGTCCGCCTCATGCTCGACGACGCCCGGCCCGCTCTCGTCGTCGCCACCCGGGAGACGGTCTCCGCGCTGCCGCCGGAGTGCGAACCGCTGCTGCTGGAGGACTGTGCCGCCTGCGACCTGGCCGACACCGAGCTGACCGACGCCGACCGGCTCCGGCCGCTGCTGCCGGACCATCCCGCGTACGTCATCTACACCTCCGGTTCCACCGGCCGCCCCAAGGGCGTCATGGTCACCCACCGCAGTGTCGCCGCGCTCGCGGAGTGGGCGGGGGAGCGGTTCGGTGCCGAGGGACTGGCCCATGTGATCGCCTCCACGTCCCTGAACTTCGACGTCTCGGTCTTCGAGCTGCTCTGCCCCCTGGTGGCCGGCGGCACCGTCGAGGTGGTCGCCGACCTGCCGGCCCTCGCCGACGGTGCCGGACCCCGGCGGGCCGGGCTGCTCAGCGGCGTGCCGTCCGTCGTCTCCCGGCTGCTCGCGGGCGGCACGGCACCCGTGACCGCCGACACCGTGGTCCTCGCCGGTGAGGCCCTGCCACTGCAGACGGTCCAGGAGTTGCGGGCCGCGATGCCCGGCTGCCGGATCGCCAACATCTACGGCCCCACCGAGGCCACCGTGTACGCCACCGCCTGGTTCGCCGGCGACGGGCTGCCGGAGCAGGCCCCGCCCATCGGCGGCCCGGTGGCACGCACCCGCGCCTATGTCCTGGACGCCGCCCTGCGGCCCCAGCCCCTGGGGGTCACCGGCGAGTTGTTCCTCGGGGGCGGCGGCCTGGCCCGTGGCTATCTCAGCCGTGCCGGACTGACCGCCGCCCGGTTCGTCGCCGATCCGTTCGGCGCGCCGGGGGACCGCATGTACCGCACCGGAGACCTGGTGCGCCGCTGTCCCGACGGCCGGCTGGAGTACGTGGGCCGGACCGACCAGCAGGTCAAAGTGCGTGGCTTCCGCATCGAACTGGGCGAGGTGGAGGAGGCACTGCGCGGCTGCGCGGGCGTGGCCGAGGCTGCGGCCGTCGCCGCGACCGACGGCGACGGCCACCGCCGCCTGGTCGGCTACGTCGTGCCGGCCGCCGGCGAGCGGGCCGAACCCGAGGCCGTACGCCGGGAACTCGGCCGCACGCTGCCCGACTACATGGTCCCGTCGACCGTCGTCGTGCTGGACACCCTCCCGCTCAGTCCCAACGGCAAGCTCGACCGCGGCCGGCTCCCCGACCCCGGCCCCGCGGTCCGCGCGGTCCGGCACGTGGCGCCCCGCACGCCCACCGAGCGGACCCTCGCCGCGATCCTGGCCGAGGTGCTGCGCATCGAACGGGTCGGCGTCGACGACAACTTCTTCGAGCTGGGCGGCGACTCGATCCTCAGCATCCAGGTGGTGGCCCGCGCCCGGCAGGCGGGTCTGCCGCTCACCTCCCGGGACGTCTACCGGCACCAGACGGTGGCCGCCCTCGCGCACTGCGCGGACGCCGCCACGGACCCGCGCGAGGCCGCTCCCGCACCGGAGGCGGCCACCGGCACGGCCCCGCTGACGCCCATCCAGCACTGGCTGTTCGGCGCCGCCGGCGACCGCTCCGGCCACTTCTCCCAGGCGCTGTCCGTCCGGATGCCCGACGACCTGGACCCGGCGGCACTGGAAGAAGCACTGAACGACCTGGTCGCCCACCACGACGCCCTGCGCTCCCGCTTCACCGCCGACGACGCGGCCGCCGGGACCGGCTGGCGCATCGACGACCGGGCGCCCCGCCTCCGGCTGGCCCGCCACACGGGCCCTGAGTCGGACACCCCGCACTTCGGCCCGTTCGACCTCGCCGGGGGACCGCTGTTGCGGGCCGTGCTGCACGACCCCGGCCCCGGCCGTCCGCACGTGCTGCACCTCGCCGTCCACCACCTCGTGGTCGACGGAGTCTCCTGGCGGCTGCTGCTGGAGGACCTGGACCGTGCCTACCGGGCCCGCCGCGCCGGCGAGGACGGCGCCGCGGCACTGCCCGCGAAGTCCTCGCCGCTGCGGCAGTGGGCCCGCAGACTGAACGCCCACGCCGCGGCCGGCGGCTTCGCCGACGAGCGCGCCTACTGGGCCGAGGCGGTCCCCGGCACCGAGCCCGCCCTGCCCGCCGAGCTGACCGGCGGCCCCGGCACCTACGCCGCGCAGCGCTCGCTCACCGTGGGCCTGAGCGCCGAAGCGACCTCGGCCCTGCTGCGTACCCTGCCCGACACCTACCGCACCCAGGCCAACGACGTCCTGCTCAGCGCCCTCGGCCGGGCGCTGTGCGCCTGGAGCGGCCGGGACCGGGTGGTGGTCGACGTCGAGGGGCACGGCCGCGAGGAACTCTTCCCAGAGCTGGACATCAGCCGCACGGTCGGCTGGTTCACCACCCGGTACCCCGTCGCGCTCGCCGTCCCCGAGGACGCCGGCTGGGACGCCGTACTGAAGCAGGTCAAGGAGCAGTTGCGCGGCGTACCCCGGCACGGCCTGGGCCACGACGCGCTGCGCCGGCTGGCCGGACCCGGGGCGGCACCGCGCACCGCGGACGCGCAGATCAGCTTCAACTACCTCGGCCGCATGGACACGACGGACGACCCCGACGGCCTGTACCGGGGCACCGTACGCCCGCTGGAGCTGGACGCCGACCCGGCGGCCGAGCGCCCGCACGCTCTGGAGGTCGTCGGCCGACTCGTCGGCGACAGCCTGGAGTTCACCTGGTTCTACGCGGACGGGCCGCAGCGGGAGGACACGGTCTCGGCCCTCGCCGGGCGCTTCGCCGACGCGCTCGACGACCTGGCCCGGCACGCCGTCCGGCCGGGAGCCGCCGGCCGCACCCCCTCCGACTTCCCGCTGGCCCGGCTCGACCAGGCCGCCGTGGACCGGATCACCGGCGCCGACCCGGCCGCGGTGGCCGACGTGCTGCCGCTCACGCCCACCCAGGCGGGCATGGTCTTCCACGGCCTGTCCCAGGACGACCGCGGTGTCTACGTCCAGCAGCTGACGTTCGTCCTGGACGGCGTGCCCGACCCGGAGGCCCTCGCCGCCGCCTGGCAGCACGTGACCGACCGTACCGAGGTGCTGCGCGGCCGGGCCGTCTGGCACGACGTACCCGAACCGCTGCTGGTGGTGCAGCGCCACGCGGCCGTGCCCGTCACCCACCTGGACTGGCGCGACCTCACGGAGGACGAGCGCCGCACCCGGCTGGACGACCTGCTCGCCCGGGACCGCGCCGACGGCATCGACCTCGGGCGGGCCCCGCTCCAGCGCCTGCTCCTCGCCCGCGTCTCCGGCACCGCCGTGCGCGTGGTGTGGTCATTCCACCATCTGCTGCTGGACGGCTGGAGCATGTTCCAGGTCCTCTCGGACGTCTTCGCCCACCACGCCGCCGGCCCCGGCACCCTCCCGCACCGCCCGCCCTACCGGGACTACGTGGCCTGGCTGCGGCAGCGCGACCGGGCAGCGGCCGAACGGCACTGGCAGCGGCGCCTGTCCGGCCTGACCGAGGCCACCTCGCTGCCGTACGACCGTGAGCCGCGCGAGGCCCACCGCGCCGAGTCCACGCACGCGGTCCACGGCACGCTGCCCGCGGCCACCACGCGGGCGCTGGAAGAGCTGGCCCGCACCTCCGGCCTCACCCTGAACACCCTGGTGCAGGGCGCCTGGGCGCTGCTGCTGGCCCGCCAGGCGGGCCGGGACGAGGTGGTGTTCGGCACCACCGTGTCCGGACGGCCGCCCGAGCTGCCCGGCGCCGAGGCCATGACCGGCCTCTTCATCACCACCCTGCCCACCCGCGTCACCGTCCCCGGCGACGGCACCCTGCTCGACTGGCTGCGCGCGCTCCAGCACGACCAGAGCGAGGACCGGCGCTTCGACCACCTGCCGCTCACCCGGATGAAGACGTTCACCGGACTCCCCGAGCGCGTGGGACTGTTCGACAGCATCGTCGTCTTCGAGAACTACCCGGTGGACGACGACCTCGCCGCCGTCCACGGGCTGCGCCTGACCGGCCTGGAGGGCGTGGAGACCACCAACTACCCGCTGAGCCTGACCGCCTACCCGGGCGAGGAGCTGGTCCTGCGCCTCGGACACGACCCCGAGCTGTTCGACACCGCCACCGCCGAGCGCCTGGCCGAATACCTGACCGTCCTGCTCACCGGCATGGCCACCGGCTCCCGACGCCCGCCCGCCCGGCTGCCGTTGCTCGGCCCGGACCGCCGCGAACAGGTGCTGCACGCCTGGAACGACACCGCCACCGACCTGCCCGACACCACCGTCGCCGCCCTCTTCGCCGCGCAGGTGCGCCGTACCCCCGACGCCGTGGCCCTGGAAGCCGGGGACGAACACCTCACCTACCGAGAACTCGACGCCCGTGCGGCCCGGCTGGCGGCACGGCTGGCCGGGCTCGGGGTACGGCCGGAACACCCGGTCGGCGTCCTCATGGACCGCTCCGCCGACCTGATCGTCACCCAGCTGGCGCTCGTGCGCACCGGCGGGGTGTACGTGCCGCTGGACGGCAGGGCGCCGGCCGAGCGGCTGCGCCGGACCCTGGCCGAGGCCGGAGCCGGCCTGCTGCTCACCGACGCCGCACGGGAGGAGACCGCCCGGCAACTGCTGCCCGGCGACCGCGTCCTGCGGGCCGACGACACCTCGGGCACCGACGGCCCCGAGCCCGCGTGGACCGTGCATCCCGACAACGTCCAGTACCTGATGTTCACTTCGGGCTCCACCGGCACCCCCAAGGGCGTCGCGGTGCGCCAGCGGGACGTCGCCGCGCTCGCCCTGGACCGGGCCTTCGCCGGGCACGACCGGGTCCTCGTGCACTCGCCGCACGCCTTCGACGCCGCCACCTACGAGGTGTGGGTGCCGCTGCTGCGCGGCGGCACGGCCGTCCTCGCCCCGCCCGCCGACCTGGACGCCGCCCAGGTCCGGCGTGCCGTCACCGAGCAGCGGGTCGGCTGCCTGTGGCTGACCGCGGGCCTGTTCCGCCTCCTGGCCCAGGAGGACCCGGGCTGCCTGCGCGGCGCCCGGGAGGTGTGGACGGGCGGCGAGGCCGTGCCGGGCGCGGTGGTGCGCCGGGTGCTGGACGCCTGCCCCGGCCTGACCGTCGTGGACGGTTACGGCCCCACCGAGACCACCACGTTCGCCACCCGCCGTGTCTTCCGCGCCGGCGACCCGCTGCCCGCCGTGCTGCCCATCGGGCGTCCCCTCGACAACACCCGCGCCTACGTCCTGGACGCCGCCCTCCAGCCCCAGCCCCCGGGCATACCCGGCGAGCTGTACATCGCCGGCGCCGGTCTGGCCCGCGGTTACGCCGGCCGGCCCGGGGCGACCGCAGCCCGCTATCTCGCCGACCCCTACGGCCCGCCCGGCACCCGCATGTACCGCACCGGCGACATCGTGCGCTGGAGCGCCGACGGCGAACTGCACTTCGTCGGCCGGGCGGACGACCAGATCAAGATCCGCGGCTTCCGCGTAGAACCCGCCGAGATCGAGGCCCGGCTCACCGCACACCCCGGCATCGCCGAGGCCGTCGTCTCCCTCTACGAGGACGGCGGACGCAAGCGGCTGGCCGCCCACCTCGTACCCGCCGCAGCCGCCGCGGTGCCCTCCGCCGCCGGGCTGCGCGCCCACCTGGCGGCCGGTCTGCCCGACTACATGCTGCCCGCCGCCTTCGTCACCGTGCCGGAGCTGCCGCTGACGGCCAACGGCAAGGTCGACCGGCGGCGGCTGCCCGCCCCCGACTGGTCGGCGGGCGGCGAGCAGGCCCACCGTGCCCCGCGCACCGAGACCGAGCGGATCCTCGCCGGGATCTGGGCCGATCTGCTGGGCGTGGCACGGGTCGGCGTGGACGACAACTTCTTCATGCTGGGCGGCGACTCCATCCTCAGCATCCAGGTGGTCTCCCGGGCCCGGGCCGCGGGACTCGCCCTCAGCCCCCGCGACCTGTTCCGGCACCCTTCCGTGGCCGAACTGGCCGCCGCCACCGGCGGTGCCGCGCCCGCCGTCGCCGGCACCGAACCGGTCACCGGAGCAGCCGGTCTCCTGCCGATCCAGCACTGGTTCCTCGACCCACGGCCGGCGCACGCCGCCTTCTTCAACCAGTCCGTCGTCATCGAGACGGCCGGCGCCGTCGACCAGGACGCCCTGCGCACCGCCCTCACCGCCCTGTGGACGCACCACGACGCCCTGCGCGCCCGGTTCACCCTCGACGGCGACGGCATCTGGACGCAGGACGTCGCCGCCACCGGCAGCCCGGTCCCCGAGCTGCTCCAGGTCCACGACCAGGCGGACGAGGAACGCCTCACCACGGCCGCGCACACCGGACTCCGGCTCGGCACGGGCCCGTTGGTCGCCGCCCGGCTGTTCACCGCCGACGGCACCCGGCCCGCCCGGCTGCTGCTGGTCGCCCACCACCTCGTGGTCGACGGAGTCTCCTGGCGGATCCTGCTGGAGGACCTGGAGACCGCCTACCGGCAGGCCGCGTCCGGGGAGCCCGTACGGCTGCCCGCCCGCACCACCTCCGTACAGGCGTGGGCCCGACGACTGCGCGGCCACGACCGCTTCGCCGCCCAGCTCGCCCACTGGGAGCGCACCGCCCGGGCCTGCGCCGACCCGCTGCCCGTCGACTCCGACGGCGGCAACACCGCGGCCGACGTCCGCGAGGTCACCGTCCGGCTGGACCGCGACCGCACCGACGCCCTCCTGCGCCGTGTCCCCGGTGTCTACCGCACCCGCATCGACGACGTCCTGCTCACCGCGCTGGGCCGGGTCCTCGCCGACTGGACGGGACGCGACACCGTCGCCGTCGGCCTGGAGGGGCACGGCCGCGAGGACCGGCTGTTCGAGGACGTCGACCTGTCCCGCACGGTCGGCTGGTTCACCTCGCTCTTCCCGCTCGCCCTGACCGTCCCGGCGGGGGACTGGGGCACCGCCCTGAAGGTGGTCAAAGAGCAGCTGCGGGCCGTACCCGACCGCGGTATCGGCTACGGCGTGCTGCGCCACCTCGCCCGCGAGGAGCGGCTCACCGGCGCGCCGGAGCCCGCCATCAGCTTCAACTACCTGGGCCGCTTCGACTGGTCCGCCGACACCGGGACCCTGATCGGGGCGGTGCCCGGTGGCCTGGGCGGCGCCGAGGCACCGGGCACCGAACGGCCGCACCTGCTGGACGTCGTGGCCCGGGTCGAGGACGACCGGCTGGAGATCACCTGGCACTACAGTGCCGGACGGCACCGCTCGGAGACGGTCACCGCGCTCGCCGAGGGCATGCTCCGGGCGCTCGGCGACATCGTCGCGCACTGCGCCCTGCCGGAGGCGGGCGGCCGTACCCCGTCGGACTTCCCGCTGGCCCGGCTGGACCAGCCTGCCGTGGACCGGATCGCCGGGGACGGCCGGGACGTCGCGGACGTCTACCCGCTGACCCCGATGCAGGCCGGCATGCTCTTCCACAGCCTGCTCGACGCCGACAGCCGTACGTACGTCAACCAGGTGCAGCTGGTGCTGTCCGGCGTCACCGACGCCCGCGCGCTCGCCGAGGCATGGCAGCACACCGCGGACGCCAACCCCGTGCTGCGCACCCACCTGGTGTGGCAGGAGACCCCGGAGCCGCTCCAGGTCGTCCGTCACCGGGCCACGGTGCCCGTCACCCACCACGACTGGTCCGGTTGGTCGGACGGGCGCGCCGCGCGCGAGCTGGACCGGCTGCTCGCCGCGGACCGGGAGACGGGCGTCGACCTCGGCACCGCGCCCCTGATGCGGCTGATGCTGATCCGACTGGCACCGGACCGGGTCCGGCTGGTGTGGACGTTCCACCACGTCCTGCTCGACGGCTGGAGCGCTGCCCAGGTCTTCGACGAGGTGTGCGCGCGGTACGCCGCCCTGACCGCCGGGCGCCGCCCGCAACTGCCCGAGCGCAGGCCCTTCGCCGACTACCTGCGCTGGCTGGCCGGCCGGGACACCGGCCGCGCCGAGCGGTACTGGCGCACCACGCTCGCCGGCTTCCAGGCCCCCACCGGACTGCCCCGCGACCGGCGGCCCGCCGAGGCCCACCGCGCCTCCTCCTCCGGGTCCGTGCGGATGATCCTCGGCGCGGACGTCTCGGCACGGCTGCGGGAGACCGCCCAGCGGGCCGGGCTGACCCTCAACACGGTCCTCCAGGGCGCCTGGGCGCTGCTGCTGTCCCGCTACGGCGGCGGTGAGGACGTGGTGTTCGGTACGACCGTCTCCGGCCGGCCCGCCGAACTGCCGGGCGTCACCTCGATGGTCGGCCTGTTCATCAACACCCTGCCCACCCGGGCCCGCGTCGACGGGCGGCGACCGCTGCTGGACTGGCTGCGCGAACTCCAGGAGGCCCAGGCCGAGGCCCGGCGCCACGACTTCGTCTCGCTCGCGCAGGTGCAGTCGTGGAGCGAGGTGCCCGGCGGCACGGGCCTGTTCGACTCCATCGTGGTCTTCGAGAACTACCCCTTCGACGAAGGGTCTCTGGCCCGGTACGGCCTGGCCATGGAACAGGAGCGGGACCTGGAGCCGACGAACTACCCGCTCAGCGTGATCGTCGCGCCCGGCGACACCCTCGCCGTGCACCTGGACTACGACCCGGCCGCCTTCGACGCCACCACCGTGGAGGCGCTCGGCGAGAGCCTGCGCGCCCTGCTGACCGGCATGGCCGACGCACCGGACCGCCGCCTGGCCGACCTGCCGCTGCTGGAGCCGGCCGAGGGGCGGGCACTGGTGACCAGGTTCGGCGGACGGGAAGCCGAGGCACCGCACGGCACCCTGCCCGAGGCGTTCCGGCGGCAGGCCGAGCGGACCCCGGACGCCCCGGCCGTCCGCCACGCCGGCACCTGCCTCAGCTACCGCGAACTCGACGCCCGCTCCAGCAGGCTGGCCCGGCTGCTCATCGCCGCCGGCGCCGGACCCGAGCGCTTCGTCGCCCTCTGCCTGCCGCGCACCGCCGACCTGGTCGTCGCGCTCCTCGCGGTGCTCAAGAGCGGCGCCGGCTATCTGCCGGTCGACCCGCAGTACCCCGCCGAGCGGGTCGCGTTCCTCTTCGAGGACGTACGGCCCGACGCCGTGATCACCGCGGCGGAGACCGCCGGCCGGCTGCCCGAGGGCCCGTACGCCCGGATCCTGCTGGACGAGGAGCCCGCCGCAGAGATGCGCGCCGCCGAGGTGCCCGGCTTCGAGGTGCCCGGCGGCGAGGTGCGGGCCGCCGAGGTGCCCGCCGCCGAGGTGCGCGGCGAGGTGCCGGACACGCCCGTCGGCGACGACGAGCGGCGCGGCACCCTGCTGCCCGGGCACCCCGCCTACGTCATCCACACCTCCGGCTCGACCGGCCGCCCCAAGGGCGTGGTGGTCAGCCACGCGTCCGTGCTGGCCCTGACCGACTGGGCGGCGGCCGAGTTCACCGGGCGCGGACTGGAGCACGTGCTGGCGTCCACCTCGCTCAACTTCGACGTGTCGGTCTTCGAGATCTTCTCGCCGCTGCTGTCCGGCGGCTGCGTGGAGATCGTCCGCGACCTGCTGGCCCTCGCCGAGCGCCCCGGGGCCTGGCGGGCCGGACTGCTCAGCGCGGTGCCCTCGGCCCTGGACCGGCTGCTCGCCGAGGACGCCGTCCGGATCACCGCGGACACCGTCGTCCTCGCGGGGGAGGGGCTGCCCGCCCGGACCGTGGGCCGGGTCCGCGCGGCCGTGCCCGGCTGCGAGGTGCGCAACATCTACGGCCCCACCGAGGCCACTGTCTACGCCACCGCCTTCACCTGCGACCCGTCCGACCCCGACCGGGACCCGCCGATCGGCCGGCCGCTGGGGGGTGCCCGCGCCTATGTCCTGGACGACCGGATGCGCCCGGTGCCCGCCGGTGCGCCCGGAGAGCTGTTCCTCGCCGGAACCGGCGTCGCCCGCGGCTATCTGCGCCGCCCCGGCCTGACCGCCAACCGGTTCGTGCCCGACCCGTTCGGGCCGCCCGGCAGCCGCATGTACCGCACCGGCGACCTGGTCCGCTGGACGGCCGACGGCGACCTCGTCTACCTCGGCCGTGGGGACGACCAGGTCAAGGTGCGCGGCTTCCGGATCGAACTCGGGGAGGTGGAAGCCGCGCTGGCCCGCCACCCGGCCGTGGCCGCGGCAGCGGCCCGCGTCGTCGAACACGCGGGCCACCGCCGCCTGATCGGCTACGTGGTGCCTCGGACGACGGCCGTCCCGGCCCCTGCCGGCGCTGCGGACGGCGCCCCGGCCGTCTCCCCGGTCCCCGCGGGCCGGACAGAGGACTGTGCGGCGGGCTCGCCGGACCTTGTCGGTGCTGCGGAGAGCGGCCCGGCCGTCTCCCCGGTCCCCGCGGGCCGGACGGAGAACTGTGCGGCGGGCTCGCGGGATCTTGTCGGTGCTGCGGAGAGCGGCCCGGCCGGCTCCCGGGTCACCGCCGGCCACACCGAGAGCCGCTCGACGGGCTCGCCGGTCCCCGCCGGTGAGGGGCACAACCACTCGGGCGGCCTGCCCGACCTCGGTGAGCTGCGGGCCTTCCTCGCCCGCAGTCTCCCGGACCACCTCGTTCCCGCCCTCGTCGTCCCGTTGGAGCGGCTGCCGCTCGGGGCCACCGGCAAGCTCGACCGGCGGGCGCTGCCCGTACCCGAGTGGACGGCGCCGACCGCCGGCACGGCCGGCCGGCCGCCGCGCACCGAGGCCGAGCAGACACTCGCGGCCATCTGGTGCGAGGTGCTGGGCGTGCCCGAAGTCGGCGCAGACGACAACTACTTCACCCTCGGCGGTGACTCCGTCCTCGGCATCCAGATCGTCTCCGCCGCCCGCCGGGCCGGACTCGCGCTGACCCCCCGGCACCTGTTCACCCACCAGACCCTCGCCGAACTCGCCGCCGTCGCCGAGCGGATGCCCGCTCCCGGTGGGTCCGCCGGTACCGCCGAACAGGGCCCGGTGACCGGCGAGGCTCCGCTCACCCCCGTACAGCACTGGCTGCTGGACACCCTCACCGGCGACCCCGCCCACTTCAGCCAGACGGTCTCCTTCGAGCTGGCCACGGACCCCGACGAGGCGCTGCTGCGGGCCGCCCTGGCCGCCGTACTGGAGCACCACGACGCGCTGCGGATGCGGTTCGAGCCGGCCGGTGCCGGGAGGTGGCGGCAGTACGGCACCGCCCCCGGCGACCGTGACCCGCACCTGGAGGTGCACGACCGGGCGGCCCCGGGCGAGGTGGCCGGGGCCCTGGCCGCCGGGTTCGACCTGGCCGGCGGGCCGCTGCTGCGGGCCGCGCTGTGCCGGCCCGGCGACGGCGGGCGGCCGGTGCTGCTGCTCGCCGCCCACCACCTGGTCGTGGACGCCGTGTCCTGGCGGCTGATCCTGGAGGACCTCGAAACCGCCTACCGCGCGCTGCGGGACGGCGAACGGCCCGCCCTCCCCCCGAAGAGCACGTCGTTCCAGGCCTGGGCGCGACGGCTCGCCGAGCACACCGAGGCGGGCGGCTTCGACGGCGAACTCGCCCACTGGCGCGGCCTCGACACCGGCACCGTGCTGCCCGCCGACCACCCCGGCGGCTCCGACACCGTCGCCGACGAGGAGAGTGTGACCGCGGGACTCGACGCCGAGGAGACACGCCGGCTGCTCCAGGACGTGCCGGAGGCCTACCGCACCCGCGTCAACGACGTCTTGCTGTGCGCGCTGGGCCGGGTCCTGGCCCGCTGGACCGGCCGGGACCGGGTGGCGGTGACCCTGGAGGGCCACGGCCGCGAAGAACTGTTCGAGGACACCGACCTCGCCCGGACCGCCGGCTGGTTCACCGCGATGTACCCCGTCGCCCTGGACGTGCCCCGGGACGCGGACACCGGCACCGCCCTGAAGACCGTCAAGGAGAACCTCCGGGCCGTACCGCACGGCGGAGTCGGCTACGGCGCGCTGCGCTTCCTGCACCCCATGGCTGGCCGCGAACTGCCCGCCCTGCCGCCGGTCTGCTTCAACTACCTGGGCCGACAGGACCGCACCGGCACGCCGGGCGGCCTGCTGCTCGCGCCGCACGGCGGACTCGCCGGCGGCATGGACCGCTCCGCGGACCGGCCGCACCTCCTCGACGTCCTCGGCCGGGTCACCGGCGAACGGCTGGAGTTCACCTGGTCGTACTCCCGTGAGGTGCACCGGCACGAGACCGTAGCGCGGCTGGCCGCCGAGCTGACCGGTGAACTCCGCGCGATCGTCCGGCACTGCGCCGAACCCGGCGCCGGCGGCCGTACCCCCTCCGACTTCCCGCTCGCCCCGCTGGACCAGGCGGCCGTCGACCGGCTCGTCGGCGACGGGACGGACGTGACGGACGTCTATCCGCTCACCCCCACCCAGACCGGCATGGTGATGCACGGCCTGGACGACGCCGAACACGGCCTGTACGTGGAGCAGATCACGTTCGTGGCGGACGGCGCCCACGACCCGAGGACCCTCGCCGCGGCCTGGCAGCAGGTCGTCGACCGCACCCCCGTGCTGCGCACCTCCGTCGTCCTGCACGGCGTACCCGTGCCGCTCCAGGTCGTCCACCGGCACGTGACCCTGCCGGTCACCGAACACGACTGGAGCGCGATCCCGGCGGACCGGCACGACGCGGAGCTGGAGCGGCTGCTCGCCGAGGAGCGCGCCCGGGGCATCGCCCTGGACCGCGCGCCGCTGCTGCGGCTCGCCCTGGTCCGGCTCGGCCCGGACGCGGTCCGGGTGGTATGGACCTTCCACCACGTCCTGCTGGACGGCTGGAGCGTCTTCCACGTCCTGTCCGACGTCATGGCCGCGCACGACGCCCTGGTCCGCGGCGAGCGGCCCCGGCTGCCCGAGCGCAGGCCGTTCGCGGACTACGCCGCGTGGCTCGCCGCCCGCGACACCCGCCAGGCCGAGGAGCACTGGCGCGGCGCCCTGGCCGGCCTGCACGCCCCGACCCCGCTGCCGTACGACCACCGGCCCGCCCCGGACGCCACGGCCCGCTCCGGCACCTGGCTCTCCCGGACTCTCGGCGCCGACCTGACACACCGGCTGCAGGACTTCGCCCGCAGGCACCGCCTCACCCTCAACACCCTGGTGCAGGGTGCCTGGGCGCTGCTGCTGGCGCGGTGGAGCGGGGAGCGGGAGGTCTGCTTCGGCACCACCGTCTCCGGGCGGCCCGCCGGTCTGCCCGGCGCCGACACCATCACCGGCCTGTTCATCACCACCCTCCCCGCCCGCACCGAGGTCGACGGCGGTGCCCGCTGCGACACCTGGCTGCGCGCGTTCCAGGAGGCCCGGGCCGAGGACCGCCGCCACGACCACCTGCCCCTCGGCACGCTGCACTCCCTCGGCGAACTCCCGCCGGGCACCTCCCTGTTCGACAGCCTGGTGGTCTTCGAGAACTACCCGGTCGGCGATGCGACCGCGGGCGCGCACGGCCTCGCCCTGCGGGACCTGGACGCCCGGGAGGCCACCAACTACCCCCTCACCGTGGTCGTCTCGCCCGGCGACCGGCTGACGGTCGAACTCGGCTACGACCCGCGGTACTTCGAGGAGGTCACCGCCGCCTCGCTGGCCGGGCAGCTGCTGCACACCCTGGGGGTCCTGGCCGCCTCGGACGGCACCGCCCGCCTCGACGACCTCGACGTACTGCCGCCGGCGCAACGCGAGCGGCTGCTGCGCGGACCGGCCCGCCCCGCGCTCGGCCAGGTGCCCGCCACCACCCTGCCGGCCCTGGTCGAGGCCGCCGTCGACCGGTGGCCGGCCGCACCCGCGCTCGACGCGGCCGGCGCGCCGCTGAGCTTCGCGGAGGCGGAGGACCGGGCCAACCGGCTGGCACACCGGCTCATCGCCCGGGGCGCCGGCCCCGGCGATCTCGTCGCGCTGCTGCTGCCCCGCTCGGCGGACATGGTGCTGGCGCAGCTGGCGGTCACGAAGGCCGGCGCCGCGTTCCTGCCCGTCGACCCGGCCTACCCGGAGGAACGGATCGCGCTGATGCTGCGCGACGCGGCCCCCGCCCTCACCCTGGACGCCAAGGAGATCGCCGGTCTGCTCGCCGCACCGCCGGACGACGTGCCCGGGCACCGGCCCACCGACGCAGACCGGACCCGCCCGCTCGATACGGACGACCCGGCCTACGTCATCTACACCTCCGGCTCCACCGGCACCCCCAAGGGTGTCGTCGTCACCCACCGCGGCCTCGCCGCGTTCTCCGCCGCCGAGGCCGCCCACTACCAAGTGGCCCCCGGCGACCGGGTACTGGCCTTCGCCACGCCCAGCTTCGACGCCTCCGTGCTGGAGTTGTGCATGTCCCTGCCGCACGGCGCCCGTCTCGTCGTACCCCGGCCGGGACCGCTGCTCGGCGCCGAACTCGCCGGCGTCCTGCGGGACGGGCGCATCACGCACACCCTGCTGCCGCCTGCCGCGCTCGCCACCCTGCCGCCCGACACGCCCGGCACGCTGCCGGACCTGAAGACACTGATCGTCGGCGCCGACGCGTGCGGTCCCGAACTCGTCGCCCGCTGGGCCCCGCACCACCGCATGGTCAACTCCTACGGCCCCACCGAGGCCACCGTCGTCGCCACCTGGTCCGCCCCGCTGGCGGCGGACGGCACCGCACCGCCCATCGGCCGCCCGCTGCCCGCCACGGGCGCCTACGTCCTCGACGCCCGGCTGCGGCCGGTCCCCGACGGCGTCACCGGCGAACTGTGGCTCAGCGGACCGGCGCTGGCGCGCGGCTACCTCGGCCGGCCCGGACTGACCGCGGCCCGGTTCACCGCCGACCCGTTCGGGCCGCCCGGCACCCGCATGTACCGCACCGGCGACCTGGTGCGCCGCGACAGCGCGGGCGAACTGCACTACCTCGGCCGCACCGACCACCAGCTGAAGCTGCGCGGTCACCGCATCGAGGCGGGCGAGGTCGAAGCGGCCCTGGTGCGCCATCCGGGCGTGCTGGACGCCGTGGTGACCGTACGCGAGGACGAACCGGGCCTGCCGCGGCTGGTCGCCCACCTGCTCACGGTCCCCGGCGCCGAGCCGCCAGCTCCCGCCGAACTGCGGGAGCTGGCAGGCCGCTCGCTGCCCGGATACATGGTGCCGTCCGCGTTCGTGGTGCTGGACCGCTTCCCGCTCACCGAGAACGGCAAGACCGACCGGGCGGCCCTGCCCGCCCCGGCACCGGCCGGGGAACGGGAGCGGCCCGAGTACGTGGCACCCCGCACGCCCACCGAGGAGGCGCTGGCGGCCGTCTGGGAGGAGACCCTGGAGACGGCCGTGGGCGCCGAGGACGACTACTTCCTGCTCGGCGGCGACTCCCTGCGCGCCCTGCTCATCGCCTCCCGGGCCAACGACGCGTTCGGCGTCACGCTCACTCCCCGCGACGTCCTGGTCTCGCGCACCGTCGCCGCCCTGGCGGAGCTGGTGGAGGAACAGGTGCTGAGCGAACTCGAACAGGCCGCGTACGCCGCCGACGGCCCGGACGCCGGATGCGCGGACGACTACCCGGACGCCGCATACGGCGCAGGCGGCCCGTACCTCGCGCACGGCGCCGACGGCCCGGACCCTGCGCACGGCGCCGACGGCCCGGACCCCGCATACGGCGCAGGCGGCCCGTACCTCGCGTACGCCGCCGACGGCCCGGACCCTGCGCACGGCGCCGACGGCCCGGACCCCGCGTACGACAGCGACGGCCCGGACCCCGCAGACAGTCACGACACCGAAGACGCCGCGTCCGGCGGCCACGACCACGAACGGTGAGGATCCGACGACCATGACGTCTTCGACCCCTTCGCACCCCTCCGGCTCCGCGCGGCCCGACCGGCCCTCCCTGCGGGACCGTGCCGAGGCCCTGCCCGACGAGCTGCGGGACGCGCTGCGGCGGCGGCTCGCCGGCCGGGCGGCCGGCGGCGCCGCCCCGGCGGCCCGGCCGCGCATCCCGCGCGCCGACCGTGACCGCCCGCTGCCGCTGTCCTTCGCGCAGCAGCGCCTGTGGTTCCTGGACCGGCTGCGGCCCGGCGACGCCCGCTACAACAGCGCGGTCGCGGTCCGCCTCACCGGTGCACCGGACCACGAGGCGCTGCGTGCGGCCCTCGCCGCCGTCGTGGCCCGGCACGAGGCCCTGCGCACCACCTTCGAGGAGACCGACGGCCGCCCGGCGCAGCGCGTGCACCCGGCGGGCCCGGTGCCGCTGCCGGTCCGGGACGCCGGCGACCTGGACGCGGATCTGCAGGCGGAGTACGCCCGCCCCTTCGACCTGCGGCACGGGCCCCTGCTGCGCGCCCTGCTGCTGCGCGAGTCCGCGACCTCACACGTCCTGCTGCTGACGGCCCACCACATCGTCACGGACGGCTGGTCGATGGGCGTGGTCCTGGACGAGCTGTGCACCGCCTACGACGCCCTCGCGCAGGGCGCCGCACCGCAGCTGCCCCCCGTGGCCACGCAGTACCCGGACTTCGCGGTGTGGCAGCGCGCCCAGCTGTCGGGCGCCCGCCTCGAAGGCGAACTCTCCCACTGGAAGGGGAAGCTGGCCGGAGCGGTGGCCCCCGAGCTGCCCCTGGACCGGCCGCGGCGCGGCGAGGAGGCGGGCGAGGGCGCCGTCCACACCTTCGCCGTGCCGGCCCGGCTGGCCGCGCGCCTGCGCGACCTCGCCAGGGAACAGCACAGCACCCTGCACACCGCCCTGGTCGCCGCCACCCAGGCGCTGCTGGCCCGCTGGTCCGGCCAGGACGACATCACCGTCGGCTCCCTCACGCCCGGCCGGTCCCGTACCGACCTGGAGCGGACCGTCGGGTTCTTCGTCAACACCGTCGTGCTGCGCACCCCGGTGGACGCCTCCGGTTCCTTCCGCGACCTGCTGGCCCGGGCGGCCGAGACGGTGGGTGACGCCTTCGCCCACGGCGACACGCCGTTCGAGCGGATCGTGGAGGCGGTGGGCGCACTCCGCGAGGCCGGCCGCAACCCGCTGTTCGACGTGATGGTCCTGCTGCACCCCGACCCGCCCGCCGCGACCGCTCCCCGCGGGCTCGTCACCACCCCGGTCACCGTGCCCCGGCAGGCGGCGACCTTCGACCTGAGCATCGAGTTCGTGCCGGACGGCGACGGCCTGACCGGTCTGCTGGAGTACCGCACCGACCTGTTCGACGCGGCGACGGCCGAGCGGATGGCCGGACAGCTGACACGCCTGCTGGAGGGCGCCTGCGCCGCCCCGGACCGCCCGCTGGGCAGCCTGCCCCTGCTGTCCGGGGAGGAGATCCGGCGGGTCGTCCACGACTGGAACCCCGCCCCGCTGCCCGCGGCCGGCACCACCCACCGCGAGCTGTTCGAGCGCCGGGCGGCCCGGACCCCCGACGCCCTCGCCCTCGTCGCCGGGCGCGAACGGCTGGACTACGGCACGCTCAACGCCCGCGCCAACCGGCTCGCCCACCACCTCATGGCCCAGGGGGCCGGCCCCGAACGGCTGGTCGCGCTGCGGCTGCCGCGCACCGCCGACGTGATCACCGCGATCCTCGCCGTGTGGAAGTCCGGCGCCGGCTACCTCCCGCTGGACCCGGCCCTGCCCGAGGAGCGGGTCCGGTTCCTGCTGGACGACGCCCGCCCGGCCCTGGTGCTGGACGAGGCGGCCCTGCGCGCCGTGCCCGCGACCACCCCGGACACCGATCCCACCGACGCCGACCGGCGCGCCCCGCTGGACCCGGACCACACGGCGTACGTCATCTACACCTCCGGCTCCACCGGCCGCCCCAAGGGCGTCGCCGTCTCCCACCGCGCGGCGGCCCACCTGCTGGCCGCCCACCGGGCGGGCTTCGTCGCCGAGGCGGGCGGCGGCCCGCTGCGGGTCGCGCTCACCGCCTCCTTCTCCTTCGACACCTCCCTCGAGGGCGTGCTGCTGATGGCCGACGGCCACCCGCTGCACCTGGTCGACGAGGTCACCCGGATGGACCCGGCCGCCCTCGTCGAGTACGTCGTCGCGCACCGGATCGACTTCCTCGACGTCACCCCGTCCTACCTGCGGCAGCTGCTGCCCGCCGGACTGCTCACCGACCCCCGGCACCGCCCCCGGGTCCTCATGCTCGGCGGCGAGGCGGTCGGGCCCGCGCTCTGGCGTGAGCTGGCCGCCCACCCGGACGTGGCCGCCCACAACTTCTACGGCCCCACCGAATGCACGGTCGACGCACTGTCCTGCCGCATCGACGGCGGGGACCGCCCGCTGGTCGGCCGCCCCCTGCCCGGGGTGCGGGCGTACGTGCTGGACGACCGGCTCCAGCCGGTGCCGCCCGGTGTGGGCGGCGAGCTGTACCTCGCGGGCGCCCAGCTCGCCCGGGGCTACGCCGGCCGGCCGGGTCTGACCGCGGCCCGCTTCCTGCCCGACCCGTTCGGCGGGCCGGGGGAGCGGATGTACCGCACCGGCGACCTGGCCCGCTGGACCGCCGACGGCCGCCTCGACTACCTCGGGCGCGCCGACGACCAGGTCAAGGTGCGCGGCCACCGCATCGAGCCCGGCGAGATCGAGGCCGTCCTGCTCGCGCTGCCCGCCGTCGCCGCCGCCGCGGTCGTCGCCCTGCCCGACCCGCACGGCCACACCCGCCTCGCCGCCTACGTCGTCCCCGCGCCCGGCACGCACCGGCCCGCCCCCGCCGACCTGCGGGCGGCCCTGCGCCAGGTGCTGCCCGACGCCCTGGTGCCGTCCTCCTTCACCCCGCTGGACGCGCTGCCGCTGACCACCAGCGGCAAGCTGGACCGCCGCGCCCTGCCGAAGCCCGAAAGCACCACCGAGGAGCGGGAGTTCGTCGCCCCGCGCACCCCCGACGAGGAGACCCTGGCCGGCATCTGGGCCGAAGTGCTCGGGGTGGCCCGGGTCGGTGTCACCGACAACTTCTTCGAGCTGGGCGGCGACTCCATCCTCAGCATCCAGGCCGTCTCCCGGGCCCGCGCCGCCGGCCTGCACATCGGCTCGCAGGACGTCTTCCGCCACCAGACGGTCGCCGACCTGGCCGCCGCCGCGTCCCGCCGCACCGCCGCCGTGCCCGCCCCCCGGCGTCCGCACGAGGACGGACCCGCCCCGCTCACCCCCGTGCAGGAGTGGTTCTTCGCCACGCACGGCCCGCTGCGGCACTTCAGCATGTCGATGCTGCTCGACCTGCCGTACGACCTCGACGCGCGGGCCCTGGACCGGGCGCTGCACGCCGTGGTGGCCCGCCACCCGGCCCTGCGCACCCGCTTCACCCGCGCCGACGGCACCTGGCGGCAGCACCCCGGCACCGGCCCGGCCACCGGACTCCTGACCTGCCACGACCGCGGAACCCCACCCGCCGAGGCCGCCGAGGCCGCCCGCGCGGCCCTGGACCCGGCCACCGGAGCCCTGCTGCGCGCGGCCCTGCTGACCGGCGGGGCGCGCCCGCGGCTGTTCCTCACCGCCCACCACCTGGCGGTCGACAGCGTCTCCTGGCGGATCCTGCTCACCGACCTGGAGCAGGCCTACCGGCAGGCGGCCGCCGGCGAGGAACCGCGGCCGGAACCCGAGCACACTCCGTTCGCCGACTGGGCGCACACCCTGGCCGACCGGGTCCGGGCCGGCGACCTCGACGACGACCTGCCCCACTGGACGCAGGAGGCGGCGGCGCCCCGCACTCCGCTCCCCGTCGACCTCCCCGGCACCCCGCTCGCCGGCTCCGTGCGCACCGTCCGCACCCGGGTGGACCGGGCCACCACCGAGGCGCTGCTGCGCCGGGTGCCGGGCGTGTACCGCACCCAGGTCAACGACGTACTGCTGAGCGCGCTGGGCCGGGTGCTGGCCGACTGGACGGGCGCCGACCGGGTGACGGTCGCCCTGGAGGGCCACGGCCGCGAGGAGAACCTGGCCGGGGGCGCCGACCTGTCCCGCACGGTCGGCTGGTTCACCACCCAGTACCCGGTCACCCTGGCCCCGGCGGGCCCGGACGACTGGGCAGCCACCCTCAAGTCCGTCAAGGAACGGCTGCGGGCCGTGCCCCGCCGCGGCCTGGGCCACCAGGCGCTGGGCCACCTCGGCTCACCCCGGCCGGAGGCCCGCGCCCTCGCCGAACGGCCGCTCCCGCAGGTGTGCTTCACCTACCACGGCCAGTGGGAGGCGCCCGCCGGAGGCGACTTCGCGCCCGTCGCCGACGTACCCGGCCGGGACATGGACCCCGGCGCGCCGCTGGACCACCTGCTCGACGTGTCCGCCCTGGTGGCCGACGGCGAACTGGAGATCACCTGGCACTACAGCGACCAGGTGCACCGGGAGGGCACCGTCCGGGACCTGGCCGAGGCCATGGTGCGGGCGCTCGCCGCCATCGCCGGGCACTGCGCCCGGCCCGGCGCGGGCGGCCGTACCCCCTCCGACTTCCCGCTGGCCCGCCTCGACCAGGCAGGCGTGGACCGGCTCGCCGGCGACGGCCGGGACGTCGAGGACCTGCTGCCGCTCACCCCGCTCCAGGAGGGCATGCTCTTCCACCGCCTGGTCGGCGGACCGGACGACGTGTACGTGGACCAGGCCGCACTGCTGCTGGAGGGCGTGACCGACCCCGACGCCCTCGCCCTGGCCTGGCAGCGGGTGGCCGACCGCACCCCCGCCCTGCGCACCTCGGTGGTGTGGGAGGGCGTACCGGTGCCGCTCCAGGCCGTGCACCGCCGAGTCGAGGTGCCCGTCACCCGGTTGGACTGGCGCGAGCTGGAGGCGGCGGAGCGGGACGAGCGGCTGGCGCGGCTGCGCGCCGACGACCTGGCACGCGGTCTCGACCTCGGCACGGCACCCCTGATGCGGCTCACCCTCGTCCGGCTGCCCGACGCCCGGCTGCACCTGCTGTGGACCTCCCACCACCTGATCCTGGACGGCTGGAGCCTCGCCCAGGTGCTCACCGAGGTGTTCGAGGAGTACGCCGCGCTCACCACCGGCGCCACACCCCGGCCACCGGCGCGCCGGCCGTTCGGCGACTACGTGCGCTGGCTGGCCGGGCAGGACTCCGCGGCCGCGCACGCGCACTGGCGGACCGTCCTCGACGGGTTCGCCACGCCCACCCCGCTGCCCGTCGACCGCGTCCGGCGCCCGGCTCACGAGACCCGGTCCGCGGGCGTGCACACCGCCACGCTGTCCGACGAGGTCTCCGCCCGGCTGGCCCGCACCGCCCGGACGGCCGGGCTCACCCTCGGCACCGTCGTGCAGGGCGCCTGGGCGCTGCTGCTGTCCCGCTACAGCGCCGAGCGGGACGTGCTGTTCGGGACCACCGTCTCAGGGCGCCCCGACGACCTGCCCGGCGCGGAGTCGATGGTGGGCATGTTCATCAACACCCTGCCCACCCGCGTCCGTGTGGACGGCGGCCGCAGTGCCGCCGCCTGGCTCCGGGAACTCCAGGAGGAACAGGCGCAGGCGCGGCGCTTCGCGGCGGTGTCCCTCGCCGAGCTGACCTCGCTGAGCGGTGTGCCGGCCGGCAGCGCGCTCTTCGACAGCATGGTGGCCTTCGAGAACTACCCGTTCGACGAGACACGTTCCGCCGCGACCGGGATACGCCTGGTGGACGTCTCCTCCCGCGACGCCACCAACTACCCCCTGGTGCTGCGGGCCTACCAGGGCGAGCGGTTCGGCTTCGACCTCGCCTACGACCCGGAGCTGTTCGACGCCGCGACCGTACGCGATCTCGCCGGCCGGCTGTGCCTGCTGCTCACCGAACTCGCCGACGACCCCGACCGGCCCGTGCACGCCCTCGCCTGGACCACCGCCGAGGAGCGCCAGCGGATGCTGGCCGACTGGAACGGCACCGAGGCCGGCCGACCCGCCGACACCCTGGACGCCCTCTTCGCCGCCCAGGCCGCGCGCACCCCCGACGCCGTGGCCGTCGTCTGCGGTGACGAGCGGCTCGACTACGCCACCCTGGACGCCCGGGCGGGCCGCCTCGCCCACCGGCTCGCCGAACTCGGCGCCGGACCGGAGACGTTCGTGGCCCTCGCGCTGCCCCGCTCCACCGACCTCGTCGTGGCCGTCCTCGCCGTCCTCAGAACCGGCGCCGCCTACCTGCCCATCGACCCCGGGCTGCCCGCGGAGCGCGTCCGGCACCTGCTCGCCGACGCCGAACCGGTCGCGCTCGTCACCGTCCGGCAGACCGCGGCCGGCCCGCAGGACATACCCCGCGTGCTGCTGGACGACCCGGACGTGCGCGCCGGCCTGGCCCGCCGCCCGGCAGCCGGCCCGGCCGGGCGTGCCCTGCCCGAGAGCCCCGCCTACGCCATCTACACCTCCGGCTCCACCGGCCGCCCCAAGGGCGTCGTCGTCCCGCACGCCAACGTGGTCCGGCTGTTCACCCGCACCCGGCACTGGTTCGGCTTCGGGCCCGACGACGTGTGGACCCTGTTCCACTCCTACGCCTTCGACTTCTCGGTGTGGGAGCTGTGGGGCCCGCTGCTGCACGGAGGCCGGCTCGTGATCGTCCCCGAGGACACCGCCCGCTCCCCGGAGGACTTCCTGCGCCTGCTCGCCGACGAGAAGGTCACCGTCCTCAACCAGACCCCGTCCGCGTTCTATCCGCTGATCCGCGCGGACGCCGAACTCCCGGACGTCGGCGATCGGCTGGCGCTGCGCACGGTGATATTCGGCGGCGAGGCCCTCGACGTGAGCCGGCTCGCCGACTGGTACGCCCGCCACCCCGACACCGCGCCCCGCCTGGTGAACATGTACGGCATCACCGAGACCACCGTGCACGTCACCCACGCCGCGCTGGACCGCTCCACCGCCCGCCCCGACGCCGCGAGCCCCATCGGCACCGGCATCCCCGACCTGCGGCTCTACGTCCTCGACGACACCCTGCAGCCGGTGCCGCCGGGCGCCGTCGGCGAGCTGTTCGTCGCCGGCGAGGGCCTGGCCCGCGGCTATCTGAACCGGCCCGGCCTGACCGCGACCCGCTTCCCGGCCGACCCCTTCGGGCGGCCCGGCACCCGCATGTACCGCACCGGGGACCTGGCCCGCTGGCGGGCCGACGGCACACTGGAGTACCTGGGCCGAGCCGACCAGCAGGTGAAGATCCGCGGCTACCGCATCGAACCCGGCGAGATCGAGGCCGCCCTGCACAGCCACCCGGGCGTCGGCGCCGCCACCGTCGGCGTGTACGAGGACACCGCCGGGACCCGCCGGCTGGTCGCCCACGTCGTCGGCACCGGCACCGGGGAGCGCGCCGCAGCGCCCCCGCCCGCCGCCGAACTCCGCGCCCACCTCGAAGGACTGCTGCCCGCGCACATGGTGCCGGCCGCCTACGTGCCGCTGGCCGCACTGCCGCTCACCGTCAACGGCAAGCTCGACCGGCGCGCCCTGCCCGCGCCCGGCCCCGACGGCTTCGCCGCCGACGGCACGCGGACCCCGCTGCGCACCCCGGCCGAGCGGCTGGTCGCCGCCGCCTGGACGGACGTCCTGGACACCGACGAGGCCGGCGCCGACGACGACTTCTTCGCCCTCGGCGGCGACTCCATCCTCGCCGTCCGCGTCACCTCCCGGCTGCGCGCCGCCTTCGGCACGGACGTCTCACCCCGGCTGCTGTTCACCCACTCCACGCTGTCCGACCTGGCCGCCGCGCTGGGCGAGCCCCGCGACGCGGACACCGCCGACACCATCCCGGCCACCGCCCCGGACGCCCCGGCGCCGCTGTCGTACGCCCAGCAACGCCTGTGGTTCCTCGACCGGTTCGAGCCGGGCAGCACCGAGTACACGACCCTGTCCGTGCTGCGGCTGCGCGGAACGCTCGACAGCGCCGCCCTGCGCACCGCCCTGGACGGTCTGGTCGCCCGGCACGAGGCGCTGCGCACCACGTTCGCCGAACACGACGGCCAGGCCCGGCAGACCGTCCACCCGCCCCGGCCCGTGAACCTCCCGGTGACGGACCTCCCGGACGGCGCCGCCCTGGACGACCTCCTGGACCGGGAAGCGTCCACCCCCTTCGACCTGGCCACCGGGCCTCTGCTGCGGGCCCGCCTGGCGCGGCTCGCCACCGACGAGCACGTCCTCGTCCTGGCCGTGCACCACATCGTCACCGACGGCTGGTCCATCGGCGTACTCGCCCGCGACCTGAGCGAGCTGTACGCGGCGGCCCTGGCGGACCGCAGCCCCGAACTGCCCGCACTGCCGGTCCGCTACAGCGACTTCGCCTCCTGGCAGCGCTCCCGCGCGGACCGCGCCGAGGCCGAACTCGCCCACTGGCGCCGGGCCCTGGACGGCGTGACCCCGCTGGAACTGCCCACCGACCGGCCGCGCCCGGCCGTCCGCACCCGCGACGGCGCCCTGGTCACCTTCACCCTCCCCGCCGCGCTGACCGAGCGGTTGCGTGAACGGGCGCGGGAGGCCGACGCGACCCTCTACATGGCGCTGGTGGCCGCCTGCCAGACCCTGCTCGCCCGCTGGGCGGGCCAGGAGGACGTCACCGTCGGCACCGTCACCGCCGGCCGCGAGCGGCCCGAACTGCACGACGTGGTCGGTATGTTCGTCAACACGCTGGTGCTGCGCGCCCGGATCCGCCCCGGCCTGTCCTTCCGGGAACTGCTGGCCGAGGTGCGCACCACCGTCCTGGAGGCGTTCGCCCACCAGGAGGTGCCCTTCGAGCGGGTGGTGGACGCCCTCCAGCCCGAGCGGGACACCAGCCGCACCCCGCTGTTCCAGGTCATGGTCGCCCTGCACAACCTCGGCGCCGAGCCGCCCCGGCTGCCCGGCCTGACGGCCGAGCCGATGGTCCCGCCGGTCCGCACCGCCACCTTCGACCTCGCCTTCGACTTCGTGGAGGGCGACGACGGCCTCACCGGCCACCTGGAGTACAACACCGGCCTGTTCGACGCCGACACCGCCGCACGTCTGGCCGCCCGGCTGCGCACCCTGCTGGAGGCCGCCGCCGCGGACCCCGGACAGACCGTCGGCAGCCTGCCGCTGATGACCGAGGACGAGCGCCGCCAGGTCCTCCGCCACGGACAGGGCGCCCGGCTGCCCGAGCCCGACACCACCTTCCCGGCCCTGTTCGAGGCCCAGGCCGCCCGGACCCCGGGACACACCGCCCTGGCCGCCCGCGACACCACCCTGGACTTCACCGCGCTGAACACGCGGGCCAACCGGCTCGCCCACCACCTCATCGCCCGGGGTGCAGGACCCGAGGACGTGGTCGCCGTACGGCTCCCGCGCACCTCCGACCTGATGGTGGCGCTGCTCGCCGTCCTCAAGGCGGGCGCCACCCTGCTCTGCCTGGACCCCGGACTCCCCGCGGAACGGCAGGAGTTCCTCCTCGCCGACGCCCGCCCCCACACCCTCCTGCTGACCGGCCTCGCTGCGGTGCCCTGGGACCGGCTGCCCGCCCACGACCCGACCGACGCCGACCGGGTCCGCCCCCTGCTGCCGCAGCACACCGCCTACATCGTCCACACCTCCGGCTCCACCGGCCGCCCCAAGGGCGTCGCCGTCGAACACCGGCAGCTGGTCAACCTCTGCCACGACCACCGTGCGGGCCTCCTCGCCCCGCACACCACCGGCGGACGGCGGCTGCGGGCCGCGCTCAGTGCCTCCTTCTCCTTCGACACCTCCTGGGAAGGACCACTGCTCCTCGCCCTCGGCCACGAGGTCCACCTGATCGACGAGGACACCCGCCTGGACCCGCAGGCGTTCTGCGGCCAGGTCACCGACCACCACCTCGACCTGGTCAACGTCACCCCGTCCTTCCTGCGCGAACTCACCGCCGCCGGCATGCTCGCCCCCGGCCGTCACCACCCGCGCCTGCTGCTCGTCGGCGGCGAGGCCGTCACCCCGGCCGGCTGGAGCGAACTCGTGCGCGCCGAGCGGGACCTGGGCATCGCGGTGTACAACATGTACGGGCCCACCGAGACCACCGTCGACGCCGTCTACGGCCGCTGCGCCGACCGGCCCGACCGTCCGGTCATCGGCCGCCCCGGCGGCAACCTGCGCGCCTACGTCCTCGACGGCGCCCTGCGCCCGGTGCCCCCCGGGACACCCGGCGAGCTGTACCTGGCCGGTACCCAGGTGGCCCGCGGCTATCTGAACCGGCCCGGCCTCACCGCCGCCCGCTTCCTCGCCGACCCCTTCGGGGCGCCGGGAGAGCGCATGTACCGCACCGGCGACCGGGCCCGCTGGGACCGGGACGGGCTGCTGGAGTTCCTCGGCCGGGTGGACGAGCAGGTCAAGATCCGCGGGTTCCGCATCGAACCCGGCGAGGTCGAGGCAGCACTCCTGGACCACCCGGACGTCGCCGACGCCGCCGTCACCGCACGCGAACACGCCGGCCGCCGCATGCTCGTCGGATACGTGGTGCCCGTCGCCGGCCGTGTCCCGTCCGCCGACGCCCTGCGCCTCGCGCTGCGCCGCACCCTGCCCGACCACATGGTGCCCGCCGCGTTCGTCCCGCTCACCCGGATCCCCCGCACCACCGGCGGCAAGACCGACCGGCGCGCCCTGCCCGCCCCGCCCGCCCAGCCCGACAGCACCACCCCGTACGTCGCCCCCCGGCCCGGCACGGAGGAACGCCTGGCCGCGATCTGGGCGGAGGTGCTCGGCGTCGAACGCGTCGGCGCCCGCGACAACTTCTTCGCGCTCGGCGGCGACTCCATCCTCAGCATCCAGATCGTCTCCCGCGCCCGGCAGGCCGGACTCGCCCTCACCACCAAGGACGTCTTCCGCCACCAGACCGTCGCCGAACTCGCCCTGCGGGTCACCGAGCCGGCCCCCGGCCCGGCCGCCGCACAGGAGCCGGCCGAGGCACCGCTCACCCCCATCCAGCACTGGTACCTGGACGGCCGCGAGCCCGGGCAGCGCCTCCGGTTCACCATGACGCAGCGTCTGGAACTCGCCCCCGGCGCCGACGGCCCGGCGCTCCGCACCGCCACCGATGCCCTCGTGCGCCACCACGCCGCCCTGCGCACCCGGTTCCGCCGCACCGCCGACGGCTGGCGCCAGGACGTGCTGCCGGAGGCACCGGAAGGCGTCTTCACCCGGCACGACGTGGCCGCGCTGGACGACACCGCGCTGGAGACCGAGGTCCAGCGGCTCACGGACGAGGCGCAGTCCGCCCTGGACCCCGCCGGCGGGCGGGTGGTCCGTGTCCTGTTCTTCGACCGGGGCCAGGGCCGGTCCGGGCAACTGGTGTTCACCGCCCACCACTTGGTCGTCGACGGCGTCTCGTGGCGCATCCTGCTCGCGGACCTGGAGACCGCCCACCGGGCGGCGGCGGACGGCCGGCCCGTCGAACTGCCCGCCACGGGCACCTCCTACGGCCGGTGGGCCGTCCGGCTCGACCGGCACACCCGTTCCGGCGCACTCGACGCCGACCTGCCGTACTGGACGGGCTCCGCCGCGGCCCGCGCCGAGCTGCCCGCCGGCCGGTCCGGCCCGAACACCCACGGCACCGCCGCCACCCTCACGGTCACCCTGGACGCGGAGACGACCGACGCCCTGCTGCGCAAGGTCCCCGAGACCTACCGCACCCAGGTCAACGACGTCCTGCTCAGCGCTCTCGGCCGCACCCTGGCCCGCTGGTGCGGACGCGACACGGTGCTGCTGGGCGTCGAGGGCCACGGCCGGGAGGAACTGTTCGCGGACATGGACCTGTCCCGGACCGTCGGCTGGTTCACCGCCGAGTTCCCGCTCGCCCTGCGCGTCGCCCCGGACGCCGGCTGGCACGACACCCTCCGCTCCGTCAAGGAGCAACTGCGCGCGGTCCCGCTGCACGGCCTGAGCCACGGCGCCCTGCGCCACCTCGTGCCCGGCAGCCCGCTCACCGCGGCCCCCGCACCGCAGGTCGGCTTCAACTACCACGGCCGATGGGACACCGACGGCACCGGCACCGGCGGCCTGCTCCGCGGCGCCCTGCCCCCGGCCGGCCGGGACACCGACCCGGACGAGCCCCGGCCCTACGTCCTGGACGTCACCGGCGTGGTCCAGCAGGGCCGCCTCGAACTCGGCTGGACCTACCCGCCGGCCGTCCACGACCGGGCCACCGTCCGCCGGCTCGCCGAGGACACCCTGGAGGCCCTGCGGGAGATCGTGACCCACTGCGCCGGATCCGGGGCGGGCGGCCGCACCCCCTCCGACTTCCCCCTCGCCGGTCTCGGCCAGGACCAGCTGGACCGGCTCGTCGGCACCGGCCGGCACGCCGAGGACGTCCTGCCGCTCACCCCGCTCCAGTCCGGCATGCTCTTCCACGGCCTGGTCGACACCGAGCACGCCTACTTCGACCGTACGGCCGTACGGCTGTCCGGCGTCGCCGACCCCCAGGCCTTCGCCGCCGCCTGGCAGCAGGTCGCCGACCGCACCCCGGCACTGCGCACCAGCGTCCACTGGCACGGCCTGCCCCACCCGGTCCAGCTGGTCCACCGCCGTGCCGAGCTGCCCGTCACCCACCTCGACTGGCGCGCACTCACCCCCGCCGAGCGCGCCGAGGCCACCGAGCGGCTGCTCGCCGCCGACCGTGCGGCCGGCATGGACCTCACCATCGCGCCGCTCACCCGGCTCACCCTGGCCGCACTGCCCGGCGACGAGGTGCTGCTGGTGTGGTCCACCCACCACATCGTCCTCGACGGCTGGAGCACCGGGCAGCTCCTCACCGAGGTGTGCGAACGCTACGCGGCGCTCACCGACGGCCCGGACCCGGCGCCCCCGGTGCGGCGGCCCTTCGCGGACTTCCTGCACTGGCTGCGCGAGCAGGACGAGACGGCGGCCGAACGGCACTGGGCCGACGCCCTCGCCGGGTTCACCGCCCGCACCCCGCTGCCGTACGACCGCACGCCCGCCGAGGCCCACCGCGCCCGCTCCGCCGCCGCCGTCCACCACACGCTGGACGCCGAGGTCTCGCAGCGGCTGAGGGAGACCGCCGCCCGCGCCGGAGTGACCGTCAACACCGTGGTCGAGGGTGCCTGGGCGCTGCTGCTGGCCCGCTCCAGCGGCCGGGACGACGTGGTGTTCGGCACCACCGTCTCCGGCCGCCCGGCCGAACTGCCCGGCGTCGAAGGCATGATCGGCATGTTCATCAACACCGTGCCGGCCCGGGTCCGCATACCCGCCGGCCCGGTGCTGCCGTGGCTGCGCGACCTCCAGGAACGGCAGAGCGACGCCCGCCGCTTCGACTTCCTGGCCCTGTCCCGCATCCAGGCCGTCGCCGACGTCCCCTCCGGCGAGGCGCTGTTCGACAGCATGCTGGTGTTCGAGAACTACCCCGTGGACGAGTCGGCGACGGCCCGCACGGGCGTCCGGGTCGAGGAGGTGCGCGCCGACGACGCCACCACCTTCCCCTGGTGCCTCCGCGCCCACCTGGCCGAACGGCTCGGCTTCGACCTGGCCTACGACCCCGCCCTGTTCGACCCGGCGACCGCCGAGCGCGCCGCGGACCGGCTGGCCGGCCTGCTCACCGCCCTCGCCTACGGGTTCGACACGAACCTGGCCGACCTGGACCTGCTCACCCCGGCCGACCGCGAGCTGCTGGCCGCCTGGAACACCACCGCCCGCCGGGCCGCCCCGCGCAGCCCCGTGGAGCTGTTCGCCGAGCAGGCCCGCCGCACCCCGGACGCGCCCGCGGTCCACGACGGCGACCGTCAGTTGACGTACCGTCAACTGCGGGACTGGGCCCACTCCCTGGCAGGGCGACTGCTGGCCGACGGGCTGGCCCCCGAGGACCGGGTGGCACTGCTGATGGACCGCTCCACCGAACTCGTCGTCGCCCAGCTCGCGGTGCTCCTCGCCGGCGGCGCCTACGTCCCCGTCGACCCCCGCGCCCCCGAGGAACGCCGCCACACCCTGCTCGCCCAGGCGGGCGCGACCGTCCGCCTCACCGCCGCCGAGGTGAGCACCGCACGCGGCCGAGCCACGGCCGATCAGGCGCCGCCCGCGCACCCTGCCGGTCCGGAACCGGCGGAGGAGTCGTCCTCGCTCCCGGGTTCCGGCCTGCTGCCGCACGGTGCGGGGGACACGGCCGATCAGGCGCCGGCCGCGCATCCTGCCGGGGCCCTCGCGGAACCGGTGCCGGCCGCCCCGCAGCCTGCCGGGCCCGTGGCGGAGTCGCTGCCGCCCGCCGACCCCGACCGGCTGGCCTACGTCATGTTCACCTCCGGGTCCACCGGGCTGCCCAAGGCGGTCGCGGTGCGGCACCGGGACGTGGCGGCGCTGGCCACCGACGGCCGGTTCGCCGGCGGTGTGAGCGACCGGGTGCTGCTGCACTCGCCGGTCGCCTTCGACGCGGCCACCTTCGAGGTGTGGGCGCCGCTCCTCAACGGCGGCTGCGTGGTCGTGGCCCCGGGCGAGAGCGTCGACGCGGCCCTGCTGCGCCGGCTGGCCGCCGACGGGGGACTGACCGCGCTGTGGCTGACCGCCGGACTGTTCCGGCTGCTCGCGCAGGACGCCCCCGACTGCTTCCGGGGCCTTGCGCAGGTGTGGACCGGCGGTGACGTCGTACCGGCACCGGCCGTGCGCCGCGTGCTCGCCGCCTGCCCCGGCCTGACCGTCGTGGACGGCTACGGACCCACCGAGACCACCACCTTCGCGACCTCCTGCGCCCTCACCGACCCGGCGGCGGTGCCCGGCACGGTCCCCATCGGCCGTCCCCTGGACGACATGCGGGCGCACGTCCTCGACGCCCGGCTGCGGCCCGTACCGCCCGGATGCCCGGGCGAGCTGTACCTGGCCGGCGAGGGCGTGGCCCGCGGCTACCTCGGCCGCCCCGGCGACACCGCGGCCCGCTTCCTCGCCGACCCGCTCGGTCCGCCCGGCGCCCGCATGTACCGCACCGGCGACCTGGCCCGGCGGCGCCCGGACGGCACCGTCGAGTTCCTCGGCCGCGCCGACGACCAGGTGAAGATCCGCGGCTTCCGGGTGGAGCCCGGCGAGGTCGAGGCCGCGCTCGCCGCCCACCCGGAGGTCGTGGACGTGGCCGTCCTGGCCCGCGAGGACCGCCCGGGCGCCAAGCGGCTCGTGGCCTACGTCGTCGGACCGGCCGGCCAGGACGGGGAGGAGCTGCGGGCCTTCGCCGCCCGCACCCTGCCCGACTACCTCGTCCCGGCCGCCGTCGTCCCGCTCGCCGCCCTCCCGCTCAGCCGCAACGGCAAGGTCGACCGGGCCGCCCTGCCCGCACCGGACGAGCTGCCGGGCCGTACACGGGTCGAGCCCCGGACCGAGGCCGAGCGCCGCACGGCGGCCGTCTTCGGTGAGGTGCTGGGCAGCGAACAGCCCGGCGTGGAGGACGACTTCTTCCAGCTGGGCGGCGACTCGATCCTCAGCATCCGGCTCGCCTCCCGCCTCGCCGAGGCCTTCGACACCGACCTCACGCCACGCGCGGTGTTCACCCACCCCACGCCGGCCGCCCTGGCCCGCCTGCTCGGCGACCGGCGGGGCTCCGGCCGCCCGGCGCTCGTACCGGTCGCCCGCGACGCGGTCGCGCCGATGTCCCACGCCCAGCAACGCCTCTGGTTCCTGCACGAGTTCGAACCCGGCGGCGCCGAGTACGTCACCGCGCTCGCCCTGCGGCTGCGCGGCACCCTGGACACCGGCGCGCTCCGCGCCGCCCTCGGCGCCGTGGTGGCCCGGCACGAGTCGCTGCGCACCACCTTCGACAGCGTCGACGGACACGGCATCCAGCGGGTCCACCCGCCGCACGACGTGCCGCTGCCCGTGCACGACCTGTCCGGTCTCGCCGGCACGGACCGGGAATCCGCGCTGCGCCGGCTGCTCGCCGACGAGCGCGCCCGCCCCTTCGACCTGCGCGAGGGCCCGCTGCTGCGAGCCGGCCTGGCCCGGCTCGCCGCGCACGACCACGTCCTCACCCTCGCCCTGCACCACATCGTCACCGACGGCTGGTCCACCTCCGTCCTGCTCGGCGACCTCGCCCACCTCTACCGAGCGGAACTCGACGCCGACGACACGGAGTTGCCGCCGCTACCGGTGCAGTACGCCGACTACGCCCACTGGCAGCGCACGGCCGGTGACACCGAAGCCGACGAGCACCTCGCCTACTGGAAGGGGCAACTGGCCGACACCACACCGCTGGAGCTGCCCACCGACCGGCCCCGGCCGCCGGTGCGCACCACCGCCGGTGCGACCACCCGCCTGGTGGTGCCCGCCCCGACCGTACGGCGGCTCACCCGGCTCGCCCGGGACCACGGCACCACCCTGTTCACCACGCTCGTCGCCGCCGCCCAGGCCTACCTCGCCCGGCTCTCCGGCACCGAGGACATCGCCGTCGGCACCGTCACCTCCGGCCGCGACCGGCCCGAGACCCAGTCCCTCGTCGGGTTCTTCGTCAACACCCTGGTACTGCGCTCCCGCGCCGGGTCCGAACGGACGTTCACCGGGTTCCTCGGTGACGTACGGCAGACGGTCCTCGACGCCTTCGCCCACCAGGACGTGCCGTTCGAACGTGTGGTGGACGAGGTGCAGCCCGTCCGCGACACCAGCCGCAGCCCGCTGTTCCAGGTGATGGTCGTCCTCCAGAACACCCCGGCCGCCGCCCTCGACCTGCCCGGCCTGGACGTCACCGACATCGAACCGGAGTCGGAGCAGGCCGCGTTCGACCTCACCCTGGAGTTCGCCGAGGCCGGCTCCGGAACCCTGCACGCCCTGCTCACCTACAACACCGACCTCTTCGATCCGGCCACGGCGGAACGAATGGCCGGACAGCTCGGCACCCTGCTGCACGCCGTCGCCGAGGACCCCGGCCGCCCGCTCGGTGCCCTGCCGCTGACCTCCGACGACGAGCTGAAAGCCCTGCTGGACCAGGGCCAGGGCACCTTCCCGCCGGTGCCCGGGACGACCCTGCCCGCCCTGTTCGAACGGCAGGCGGCCCGCACCCCGGACGCCGTGGCGCTGTCCGACGGCGACCGCGAGCTGACCTACGCCGAGGTCGACCGGGCCGCCAACCGGCTGGCCCACCGGCTCGTCCGGGACGGCGTCGGACCGGAGCGCGTGGTGGCCCTCGCGCTGCCCCGCTCGGCGGCGACCGTGGTGGCCCAACTCGCCGTCGCCAAGGCCGGCGGCGCGTTCCTTCCCGTGGACCCCGACTACCCGGAGCAGCGCCGCGCGTTCATGATCCGGGACGCGGGCGCCCACCTCGTCCTCGGCGACCCGGCCGAGGTGTGGTCCGCCGACGGACCGGAGACCGCGCCCACGGACACCGACCGCACCACCGCGCTCACCCCCGCCCACCCCGCCTACGTCATCTACACCTCCGGCTCCACCGGCACCCCCAAGGGCGTCGTCGTCACCCACCGCGGCCTCGCCTCCTTCGCCGCGGCAGCCGCCGAGCGATACGCGGCGGGCCCCGGCGACCGGGTGCTCCAGTTCGCGTCCCCGAGCTTCGACGCCTCCGTGCTGGAACTGTGCGTCTCCCTGCTCAGCGGGGCCGCGCTGGTGACGGGCGAGGAGGGGCCGCTGGTCGGGGAACGGCTGGCGGAGGTGCTCGCCGAACGGCGCGTCAGCCACGCGCTGATCCCCCCGGCGGCGCTGGCCACCGTCCCGCCGGAGACCGCCGCCGCCCTGCCCCGCCTGCGCACCCTCATCGTGGGAGCGGAGGCCTGCCCGGCCGACCTGGTGGACACCTGGGCCCCCGGCCGCCGGATGATCAACTCCTACGGCCCCACCGAGGCGACGGTCGTCGCCACCTGGACCGGTCCGCTGACCCCCGGCACCGGCGCCCCGCCCATCGGCCGCCCCTCCGGCAGCACCCGCGTCCATGTGCTGGACGCCGCCCTGCGCCCCGTACCGCCCGGCGTGACCGGCGAGCTGTACATCGCCGGGCCCGGCCTCGCCCGCGGCTACCTGGGCCGGCCGGGACTCACCGCCCAGCGGTTCCTGCCCGACCCGTTCGGCGCGCCGGGGGAGCGGATGTACCGCACCGGGGACCTGGTCCGCTGGAGCGCCGACGGCCGGCTCCGGTTCGCCGGGCGCGCCGACGACCAGGTCAAGCTGCGAGGTTTCCGCATCGAGCCCGGTGAGATCGAGAGCGCACTGCGCCGCAGCCCGCTGGTGCGGGACGCCGTCGTGGTCGTACGTGCGGGGGAGACGCCCGGCACGCCGGCCCGGCTCGTCGCCTACGTCGTACCGGCGCAGCCGTCCGCCACCGAATCCCTCGCCACGGCACCGCCCGGCACCGGACTCTCCGGCCCCGCGCCGTCCGGCACCGGTCCCTCCGGCACCGGACTTTCCGGCCCCGCGCCGTCCGGTACCGAAGTCTCCGGCCCTGAGGTCTTCGGAACCGCAACACCCGGCACCGGGTCTTCCGGCACCGGTCCCTCCGGCCCAGAGGTCTCCGGCCCAGAGGTCTCCGGCCCAGAGGTCTCCGGCCCGGAGGTCTCCCGCCCCGAGGTCTCCGGAACTGCAGCGTCCGGTCCCGATTCCTCCGGGACGGCGCTGTCCGGTCCCGATTCCTCCGGGACGGCAGCGTCCGGCCCCCAGTCCCCCCGTACCGCACCCGCCGGGTCCGCGCTGCCCGTCGGTGAACTGCGGGTGCACCTGGCCGGGCTGCTGCCCCCGCACATGGTGCCGTCGGTCTTCGTCTCGCTCGGCCGGCTGCCGCTCACCCCGAACGGCAAGACAGACCGGCGCGCGCTGCCCGCGCCGGGGCCCGCCCAGGCCGGTGACGGACCGCGGACCGCCCCCCGCACCGACACCGAGCGCCGTATCGCCCGCATCTGGGCCGATGTGCTCGGCATCGAAGAGGTCGGCGCCGACGACAACTTCTTCGCGCTCGGCGGCGACTCCATCCTGAGCATGCAGGTCGTCTCCAGGCTGCGCCGCGACGGCCTGCACGTGGCCACCCGCGACCTGTTCACCCACCAGACCGTCGCCGAACTCGCCACCGTGGCCCGCACCGCGCCCCGGCGGGCCGCCGAAGGCCCGGTGACCGGCGAGGTCCCGCTCACCCCGATCCAGGAGTGGTTCCTGACCACTCCCCGCGCGGCCCACCACCACTTCAACCAGTCGGCGCTGCTGGAACTCGACGGCACCCCCGACCCGCAGGCGCTGCGTGCCGCGCTCGACGCCCTGCTCGAGCACCACGACGCCCTGCGCATGCGCTTCACCCGGGACGAGCACGGCTGGCGGCAGTTCAACCCGCCGCCCGCCACCGGCCACCAGATCCTCGCCCGGCACGACCTCACCGGGCTGTCCGCCGAGGAGGCCGACGCGGCCATGGCGAAGGCCGGCGACGAACTGCACGCGAGCTTCGACCTGGCCCACGGCCCGCAGCTGCGGGCGGCCCTGTTCACGGGAGGCCCGGACCGGCCCGTGTTCCTCCTCCTCGTCGCTCACCACCTGGTGGTGGACGCGGTCTCCTGGCGCATCCTGCGCGACGACCTGGAGACCGCCTACCGGCAGGCCCTCGACGGCGACCCGGTCACGCTCGGGGAGCGCGGCACCAGCTTCCGTGAGTGGTCCCGGCGCCTGGCCGCCCACGTCGCCGAGGGCGGCCTCGACCACGAACTGCCGCACTGGGAGCAGACGGTGGACGCCGAACCCGGCCCGGCCGACCCGGACCCGGCACCCGAGGTCGGACCGGTCGACCCGGACCCGGACCCGGCACCCGAGGCCGGACCGGCCGCCACGGTCGGCGTGGAACTCGGCGAGGACGACACCACGGCCCTGCTGCGCGCCGCGCCCACCGCCTACCGCACCCGGGTCAACGACGTGCTGCTCGCCGCCCTCGCCCTGGCGCTGGCCCGCTGGACCGGACACGACCGGGTCCGCGTGGACCTGGAGGGCCACGGCCGGGAGGACCTGCTCGACGGCGTCGACCTCTCGCGCACAGTCGGCTGGTTCACCACCGTCTACCCGGTCGCCGTCCAGGTCCCCGACCCCGGCGACCTCGGACCGGACCGCGACTGGCGGTCCCTGGTGAAGTCGGTGCGCCGCCAGCTGCGCGCCGTACCCGGCAACGGCATCGGCTACGGCGCCCTGCGCACCTTCGGCCCGCCGGAAGTGCGCCGGCGTCTCGGCGCCCACGCCCACAGCCAGGTGGTGCTCAACTACCTCGGCCAGTGGGACGCCCGCCCCGAGACGCAGGGCGGCGGACTGGTCCGCGCCGAACACGGCTCCTTCGGGCAGGACCACGATCCCCGAGACCCCGGCTCGCACCCGGTCGAGGTGGTGGGCGCGGTGCAGCACGGCCGGCTCGCCTTCACCTGGCACCACCGGCCCGGCATCCATGACACCGCGACCGTGCGCCGGGTGGCCGAGGAATTCGCCGAGGCCCTGCGCCACCTCGCCCGGCACGCCCGGGGAGGCCGGTGACGACGATCCCGCCCCGCGAGGCACCGCCCCGGCGGACCGCCCGGCACGGCCCTCGCGCTCCCCGCGCCCCGACCGCCCACCACGACGACCCCACCGACCATCCGAACCGCACGACGAAAGAAGGCGACATGGACGAGAACACCCGCTACCAGGTGCTGCGCAACGACGAGGAGCAGTACTCCCTCTGGCCCGCCGACATCGAGGTGCCCGCCGGCTGGCAGCCCGTCGGCAAGGAGGGCACCGAGGCCGAGTGCTCCGCCTACGTCGACGAGGTCTGGACCGACATGCGGCCCAAGAGCCTGCGCGAACGCATGGAGAACGCCGGCGCCTGAGCCGGCTCCACCGCTCCCGCACGCCGGGCCGGCCGCACCCGTGCCGGCCCGGCACCTCCCCCCCCCACGCGTCGCCGTCCCGGCGCCCCACCGCCCTCGGCCCCCACCGCACCGCATCTCACCCGAGGAGCCCGCCATGACCCCCGTCCTGCGCACCGAACGCCTGGACTTCCTCCCCTACCGGCCCGAACACGAGGACGACTTCGTCGCCCTGCTGCGCGACGCGGAGGTGTGCCGCTGGATGGGGCAGGACCTCGCGCCCGAACCGCAGCTGCGCGAGTTGTTCCGCGCCATCCTCACCGACGTCTACCCCCAGCACCGGTTCGACGTGTGGGGACTGTGGCTGGCGGGCGCCTACGCCGGCCACGCCGAGGTGAAGCCGACCGGCAACGTCGACGGCCACGAACTCGTCACCGCGCTCGCCCCCGGGTACTGGGGGCGAGGCCTGGGCGGCGAGGTGGTGCGTGGCCTGCTCCGGCATGCCGCCGACAACCTCGGGCTGACCGAGGCGTACGGCATGGTCGGCGCCGAGAACACCGCCAGCCTGGCGATGTGCCGCCGCCTGGGCTTCCGGCACGTCCGGGACGTCATCGGCGACGACGGCTCCGTGACGAAGCTGCTGGTCATCTCCACGAAGCTGCCGACGACGGCGACGGACGCCGGGGCCCCGGCAGCAGCGGCGGGGGCCCTGGATCAGACACCAGCGCCGCAGGACGGGGCCCCGGCCCGAGCGGCGAGCGGCAGTCAGGGGACCCAGGCGGTGAGCACCGCGGACGGTGCCGGAGCGGCGACCGTCGAGGACTCCGCATGAGCCGGCCTCCACTCAGTGAGGGCGCCGCCGAAGTGGCGGGTACCGGGGCGGCGCCGGGGCTGGCTCGGAACCGGGACTTCAATCTGCTGTGGACCGGTCAGTGCCTGTCCGACCTGGGCGGCTCCATGATCGAACTGGCGCTGCCGTTGCTGGTGCTCCAGCAGACCGGGTCACCGGCGCGAGCCGGCCTCGTCGGCACCGCCGGGCTCGTCACCGCCCTGGTGTGCCGGCTGCCGGCCGGTGTCCTCGCCGACCGTCTCGACCGGCGCCGGCTGATGATCGTCTGCGATGTGCTGCGGCTCGCCGGCTACGTCCTCCTCGGCTGGACGGTCGCGGCCGGCACCGCGAGTCTGCCGGTCATCCTCGCCGTGGTGGTCACCGGGGCCGCCGCCACGTCCGTCTTCAGCACCGCCGAGCACGCCTCCGTGCGCAACCTGGTCCGCCCCGACCAGCTCACCACCGCCGTCGCCCGCAACGAGGCACGCACGTACGGCGTGTCACTGGCCGGTCCGCCGCTGGGCGGCCTGCTGTTCGGGCTCGGCCGCGCCCTCCCCTTCCTCGGCAACGCACTGAGTCATCTGCTCTCCCTCCTGGCCGTCTCCCGCATCCGGCGGCCCCTCCAGGAGGCCCGGCGGGAGGCGTCCCCGACCGCCCGCGCCTCCACCGCGCAAGGCCTGCGTTTCCTGCTGGGGCATCCCTTCCTGCGCGCCCTGCTGGTGATCGCAGCCCCACTGAACATGGCCTTCACCGGCATGATCTTCGCGATGACCCTCGCGCTGCGCCGTGCCGGTGTCTCCCCGTTCCTGGTGGGACTCGCCGGCACCGTCTTCGCCCTGGGCGGCCTCCTCGGCGCCTTCGCGGCCCCGGTCCTCCAGCGGCGGCTGCGGCTGCCGGTCCTGATCCGGCTGCTGTGCTGGGCCACCGCGGTGCTGATGGCGGTGAGCACGCTGCTGGCGGGCACCGTCCTGGCCGCCGTACCGCTGGCTGTGGCCGTGTTCCTCGGCCCGACGGCGAACGCGGCCCTCTTCGCTCACCAGGCCGCCGTCACCCCGGACCACCTGCAGGGCCGGGTGGTCAGCGGTGTGCTGCTCGCCGCCGGCTCGGCCGCCGCGCTCGCCCCGGCCCTGGCCGGCGCCCTGCTGGCCCGCTTCAGTCCGGCACCGGCCATGCTGGTGTTCCCCGTGCTGGTCGTCGTGGCCGCGGTGACGGCCACCCTCGGCAAGGGCATCCGGAGCATGTCCGCCTAGCGCGCGTGCACAGGGGCTGCGCAGGAGCCCCACACGCGCTGTAATGGCCACGTGGTGAGTGAGGGCGCTGCGGCGATCAGCAGCACGAGAACGGAACGTGCTGAAGCCGTCCTTGTCTCCCTCATGGCCTCGCCCCCCACTCCCGACCGGCTGCGCCGGGTACTCGAACAGGCACTCGTGTTCGCCGGGGCGTCCTTCGCCGGGGTGTACACGCCCGGCGACGACCCCTCGGTGCTGCTCCTCGCCGAGTCGGCCGGCCTGCCGCGCACCGTGTACGGCCTGCGGGACAGCTATCCGGCCGCGGGTGCCTCCCCGGTCGCGGAGGCCCATCGCAGCGGACGGCCGCGCTGGCTCGGTCCCGCCGAACTCGCCGGCTGCCCGGACGCGCGCCGCACCCCGTTCCCGGACTTCTCCCTGGCCGTCCTGCCGCTCGGCCTGGCGGGCAGCGGCTGCCTGCTCGCCGTCGGCGAGCACCCCGGCGGCTTCGGCGGCGACGACCGGGCCTGCCTGGGGCTGATCGCCCGCGCCGTCGCCGTACCCGCCCCGGTCGCTGCGGGCGACACCGGTGAACTGCCCGTGGACGCCTTCAGCCTGGCCATGGACACCGGCCGGGTGGAGGTCGGTGACGCGATCCTGCAGGTGTTCGGGATGACCCGGGAGGGCTTCGACGGCAGGGTGGAGACCCTGCTCGGCCGGGCCGTGCCGGAGGACCTGCCCGCGCTGATGTCCGTGGTCGAGGCCGACCACATGTCCATCGGCGACCGGGAGCTGGAGTTCCGCATCCGGCAGACCGACGGCCCGCCCAAGTGGCTGCGGCTGCGCGGCCGGCTGCTGCCCGGCGGCGAGGGCCGCCCGGCCCGGCTCGACGGCACCGTCGCCGACGCCTCCTCCCAGCGTTCCGACGTCACCGACGTGGCCCGGGTGCAGCGCCTGGCCGCCGCGCTCGCCACGGCCGGCACCGTCAAGGACGTCGGCCAGGCCGTCGTCGACGCCCTGCGCAGGCCCCTGCAGGCCGACCGCATCGCCCTGGCCGAACTGGAGAACGACCGGCTCGTCGTCACCGTCCTCGACCCGCCCGAACCCGAGGCCTGGCCCGAGGTGTGGCGCAACGAGTGGCGCACCGAATGGCCCGACGCGCCGGTGCGCGCCATGCCGACCCTGGCCGCCGCGCTGCGCGAGGGCCGGGCCCGGATCTGGCCCGCCGGCTCGGCGCTGGAACCCGCCCTCGCCGAGGTCGGCCCCGGCGGCCTCGCCGTCCTGCCGCTTCCGGCCGGCGGCCGGATGGCCGGCGCCTGCCTGGTCGGCTGGGACCGGCCGCACGAGTTCGCGCCCGACGAACGCGCCCTGCTCACCGCCTGCGCCGGCCTGACCGGGCAGGCCCTGCTGCGCGCTCACGCCTTCGACGCCGAGCACGAACTCGTCGGCATGCTCCAGCGCACCCTGCTGCCGCGCCGCCTGCCCCGGCTGCCCGGCGCGGTCGCCGTCGCCCGCTACCTGCCCACCACCGCCGGTCTGGAGGTCGGCGGCGACTGGTACGACGTGATCCCGCTCGCCGACCACCACGTCGCCCTAGTCATCGGTGACGTGCAGGGCCACAACGCCGGCGCCGCCACCCTGATGGGCCAGATGCGCACGGCGCTGCGCGCCTACGCCGTCGAGGGCCACGCCCCGGACGTCGTCGTCGCGCACGCCAACCGGCTGCTGCTGGACATGGAGACCGACCTCTTCGCCACCTGCGCCTACGTGGACGTCGACATGGAGCAGGGCACCGCCTGGTGCGTGCGCGCCGGCCATCTGCAGCCCGTCCTGCGCCACCCGGACGGCACCGCCGAGATCCTGCGGGCCGAGGGCGGCCCGCCGCTCGGTGTGCTCGCCCAGGCCGAGTTCCCGATGACCCCGCTCCGGCTGCAGCCCGGCACGCTGCTCGCGCTGACCACCGACGGCCTGGTGGAGTCCGCCGACGCCGACCTCGACCACGGCATGGAACGGCTGGCCGCGGAACTGGCCGCCGCCGACCCCGCCCACCTCGGCCTGGTCGCCGACGCCCTGCTCAGCGGCGCCCACCGCGGCGACGACGTGGCCCTGCTGCTGATGCGCTACGACGGCATGGCCGTGCGGCCGCTGCGGGAGAGCTGGACGGTGTGGCGGCTGCCCGAGGCGGTCCGGCACGCCCGCCGCTTCACCCGGCGCACCCTGCGCACCTGGGACCTCCCCCGGGACACCCTCGACGCGGCCCTGCTGGTCGTCTCCGAACTCGTCACCAACGCCCTGGTGCACACCAGCGGCCAGGTCCGGCTCGACCTCAGCCTGGTCAACCACCGCCTGCGGCTCGCCGTCACCGACGCGTCCCCGCGCAGCCCCGTCAAGCCCACCAGCATCGGCTGGGAGGCCACCGGCGGCCGCGGCATCCTGCTGGTCGAGGCCGTCTCCGCGGCCTGGGGGACGGTCCCGGTCAGCGGCGGCAAACAGGTGTGGGCGGACCTGGCACCGGACGGCTGAGAGCCTCCAGGACACGCCCGGGGTGACCGACGCCTGACCGTCTCCGGGGTGCGGGCGTGGTTGTCGGCGGCTGAAAGTCTCCGGCGTGTGTGCAGGGAGCAGGGGGTGTCCGCGGACGTTCGGCCGTCCGGGCGCGCATGGAGCCGGTGACGACCGGCCGCCACCCGGGTGCCGACGCCTGACCGCCACTCGGGTACGCGTGCGGCCGTCCACGGCAGGTCGTACCGGGCCCGCACGCTGCCCGTGCCTAGGGTCGGTTGGCGTGTCGCACACCTTCGAAGAACTGGTCGCGAAGCAGATCGCGGCCGATACCGCCCAGGCCCAGGTCCAGGAACTGCGGGACACCTACGGTCCGCCCGCCGAGCGGGGGATGACGGGCGCCCAGTCCGGCACCTACGAGACCGCCCTGCGCGCCTGGCGGGACCTCGCCCGCGATCTGCAGACGGCGGTGAGCGAGTACGCGAGGGACACCGGCCGTCCGCGGGCCGAGGTCGAGGCGGAGGTGGAGCGGGCGGCGGGGGAAGCGGAGGATAGCTGACGTCTGCGGCCGGCGCGCGGCGGCCGCCGCCGCCCGGCTGACCGGCGCCGTCCCGCGCATCCGGCGCGCCGCGCCGGGTACCCGAGGACCATGAACACTGCCATGTACGAAGCAGCCGCGGGTGCTCAGGTCTTCGGCTACGTCCTCATCCTGATCGCCGGAGTGGCCTGCGTCGCTGGACTGATCTGGGCCTTCCGGCTGGGTGCCAAGGTGCGTGAGCGCGAACCGGCGCCGCCGCGGCCCGAGGAGCAGCCCAGGATGCCGGCGTCCGGGCCGGTCCGCGAGACCCGCGAGGTCCGCGAGCCCGATGAGGTGCCCCGGGCCGGTGACGAGAGCGAACGCCTCAGCCCGCACCAGCTCGGAAACGTCGGCACCCGGCGAGCCGAGGACCAGCGCCGCTCGCGTTGGTCACCCGGTTCCAGCGGGTCCTTCGGTGGCGGTGGCGGCGGCCGGACCTGAACCGGCTCCCCGCACCTTCGTGTTTGCGGGCAGCGCGGCCCGGGGACCCGGCCAGGCACACGACGCACCCCCGGGCCGGGCGGCCCGGCGAACGGCTCCCGCGGCAGGCGGGACGCAGAAGGAAGATGAACGACGTGACCGCGCATGAGAGCGAGAAACCGGCCATACCCCACGCGGAGACGGGCTGGGCGAAGGCCCGCCGCCGTCGGGACCGGGGAGTGCGTACCTGCCTGCCCGCCGTCCTGGACCGCACCTCGGCCCGGCAGACGGGCCCGGGCGCCGAGGACACCATCGTGCGCGGCGAGGACTGAACACCCGCGCATCCCGGCCTGGCGAACCGCACCCCTGACACCCGGCGCCGCACCCCTGACCCGGCGAACCACCACCGCCACCCGGCGGCGCGCTCGGATCCGGGAGCCACCACCACCCGGCGCCCCGTCCTGGCCCGGCGAACCACCGCTTCCGGCGGCCGCACTCTGATCCGGTGAACCACCATGACCGGCGAACCACCACCGCCCCCTGCGCCGCGCTCCGGCCCGTTGAGCCACCACCGCCGCCTGCGCCACTCCTTCCCCGTTAAGGTGGGACGGATGAAGGCTCCGGTGCTGTTCCACGGGGCGGACGCCCCCGCCGCAGCCGGGACGACCGAGGTCCGTCCGTGAACCTCCTCGTCACCGGCGGCGCCGGCTTCATCGGCTCCCACTACGTCCGCACGCTCCTCGCCGCGGACTCGCCCGACGCACCCCGCGTCACCGTCCTGGACAGACTGACCTACGCCGGCACCCTCGCCAACCTCCCCCTCGGCCATCCCCGGCTCGACTTCGTGGAGGGCGACATCTGCGACGCCGCCCTCGTCGACAAGCTCATGGCCGACGCCGACCAACTGGTGCACCTGGCCGCCGAGTCGCACGTCGACCGGTCGATCGAGGGGGCGGGGGAGTTCGTCCGCACCAACGTCCTCGGCACCCAGACCCTGCTGGACGCGGCGCTGCGGCACGGCACCGGCCCGTTCGTGCACGTCTCCACCGACGAGGTCTACGGCTCCCTGGAGACCGGCTCCTGGCCCGAGACGCACCCGCTCGCCCCGAACTCGCCGTACTCCGCCTCCAAGGCCTCCGCCGACCTGCTCGCCCTCGCCCAGCACCGCACCCACGGCCTGGACGTCCGCGTCACCCGCTGCTCCAACAACTACGGCCCGCACCAGTTCCCCGAGAAGTTGATCCCGCTCTTCGTCACCCGTCTCCTCGACGGCCTGCGGGTCCCGCTCTACGGCGACGGACGCAACGTCCGTGACTGGCTGCACGTCGACGACCACTGCCGGGGCATCGACCTCGTGCGCACCGCGGGCCGCCCCGGCGAGGTCTACAACATCGGCGGCGGAACGGAGTTGAGCAACAAGGAGCTGACCGGCCTGCTCCTGGAGGCGTGCGGCGCGGGGTGGGACGAGGTGGCGTACGTCCCCGACCGCAAGGGTCACGACCTGCGCTACTCGGTCGACTGGAGCAAGGCCCGCGACGAACTCGGCTACCGCCCGCGTCACGACTTCGCCACCGGCCTCGCCGAGACGGTCACCTGGTACCGCGATCACCGGGACTGGTGGGAGCCGCTGAAGCGGCGCAGCGCGCGCTGAGGTGACCGGCCACCGGTGACCAGGGCCGGCGCGGACTCCCACGAGGGGCCGGGGCCGGCGTCCTGCGCGACCTCACGGATGCGGCGCGGCCGTCTGGCGAGGACCACCCGCATGTCGCGCGGCGCGGCCGGCGGAGGCGGAGACGACTGGCGGCCCATGGCGGCCGGGGTACGGCCGGCGGGCGGATCGCGCGGTCCGGGCTGTTCGGTTTTCTCTGTCGAGTTGCCGGGTACTCGCCGGCCTTCGGACAGGGCAGCACATCCGTGAACACGAGGAGCGCAGATGACCCCTCCGGACATGTCCGGCCTGGAGGCGGCCCTCCGCGCCGAGGTGGACGGCGAAGTCCGCTTCGACGCGGGCAGCCGCGGCGCCTACACCACGGACGGTTCGAACTACCGTCAGGTCCCGCTCGGCGTCGTCGTCCCCCGGACCGTGGAGGCGGGGGCGCGGGCGCTGTCGGTGTGCGCACGCTTCGCCGCTCCCGTCGTCTCCCGTGGCGGCGGCACCAGCCTCGCCGGGCAGTCGACCAACACCGCGGTCGTGATCGACTGGAGCAAGTACTGCACCAGGGTGCTCTCGGTCGAACCGGAACAGCGCACCTGTGTGGTGGAGCCCGGTATCGTCCTGGACGAACTCAACCGTCAACTTGCCCGCCACAAACTGCAGTTCGGCCCCAAGCCGTCCACCCACAGCCACTGCGCGCTCGGCGGCATGATCGGCAACAACTCCTGCGGCGCCTCCGCCCAGGCCTACGGCAAGACCGTCGACAACGTCCGGCGCCTGGAGATCCTCACCTACGACGGCCAGCGCGCCTGGGTCGGCCCCACCCCGCCCGGCGAACGCGCCCGCATCATCGCCGGCGGCGGCCGGCTCGCCGAGATCTACGCCGGCCTCGACCGCATCGTCACCGAGTACCTGGCCGACATCCGCCGCGGCTACCCCGAGATCCCCCGCCGGGTCTCCGGCTACAACCTCGACTCGCTGCTGCCGGAGAACGGCTTCGACGTCGCCAAGGCGCTCGTCGGCAGCGAGGGCACCCTCGTCACCGTCCTGCGCGCCGAACTCGACCTCGTACCCGTGCCGTCGTACCAGTCGCTGCTCGTCCTCGGATACGACGACATCTGCGCCGCCGCCGACGACGTACCCCGCCTGCTGGAACACTGCTCGCCCAGCCAACTGGAGGCCCTGGACGGGCGCATGGCCCAGCTGATGCGCGAGGAGGGCGCCCACCTCGACTCGCTCGCCGTCCTGCCCGAGGGCGACAGCTGGCTCATGGTGCAGTACAGCGGCGACAGCCAGGACGACGTCGACGAGCAGGCGCACGCGCTGCTGCGGGCCATCGGCCGCAAGGAGATGGACCCCGACGTCGCCTTCTCCGACAACCCCGAGCGAGAGCAGAAGATGCTCAAGGCGCGGGAGGCCGGGCTCGGCGTGACCGCGCGCCCGCCGGACGACCGCGAGACCTGGGAGGGCTGGGAGGACTCCGCCGTACCGCCCGAGCGCCTCGGCGACTATCTGCGCGACCTCAAACAGCTGTTCCAGGAGTTCGACTACGACCACCCCTCCCTGTACGGCCACTTCGGGCAGGGCTGCGTCCACACCCGCATCCCCTTCGGACTGAAGACAGCCGAAGGCGTGGCCGGCTTCCGGCGGTTCGTGGAGCGCGCCGCCGACCTCGTCGCCTCCTACGGCGGCTCCCTCTCCGGCGAGCATGGGGACGGCCAGTCGCGCGGCGAACTGCTCACCCGGATGTTCGGGCAACGGCTCGTGACCGCGTTCGGCGAGCTGAAGGCGGTCTTCGACCCCGGCAACCGGATGAACCCCGGCAAGATCGTCCACCCGAACCCGGTCGACGGCCAACTGCGGCTCGGCCCCGCCTGGCGGCCCGCCACCCCCGCCACCCACTTCGGTTTCCCCGAGGACGACCACTCCTTCAACCGCGCGGTCATGCGCTGCGTCGGCATCGGCAACTGCCGCGCCCACTCCGGCGGCGTCATGTGCCCGTCCTACCGGGCCACCATGGAGGAGGAGCACTCAACCCGCGGCCGGGCCCGGCTGCTGTTCGAGATGCTCGACGGCCACGCGGACTCCGCGGTCCAGGACGGCTGGCGCTCCACCGCCGTGCACGACGCCCTCGACCTGTGCCTGGCCTGCAAGGGCTGCAAGTCGGACTGCCCCACCGGCGTCGACATGGCCACCCTCAAGGCCGAGTTCCTCTCCCACCACTACGAGGGCCGCATCCGCCCCGCCGCCCACTACTCCATGGGCTGGCTGCCACTGTGGGCGCGGCTCTCCCGCCTCGCCCCGTCCCTGGTCAACTCCGCGCTGCACGCGCCCGCTCTGGCGGGCGCCGGCAAACGGCTGGCCGGCATCGACGAGGCCCGCTCGGCACCCGTCTTCGCCGGGCAGTCCTTCCTCCAGTGGTGGCGGGCCCACGACCGGGGAGAGCCCGACCCGGCCGACCCGCGCACCGTCGTGCTGTGGCCCGACACCTTCAGCACCTACTTCCACCCCGCGATCGCGATCTCGGCCGTACGCGTCCTGGAGGACGCCGGCTTCCGGGTCGCCGTCCCGGACAAGCCGGTGTGCTGCGGCCTCACCTGGATCTCCACCGGCCAGCTCCCCGTCGCCAAGAAAGTGCTGCGCCGCACCCTCGACGCCCTGCGCCCCTACCTGGAGGCCGGCACCCCGGTCATCGGCCTTGAGCCGTCCTGCACGGCCGTCTTCCGCGCCGACGCCCCCGAGCTGCTCCCCGGCGACCAGGACGTCGAGCGGCTGGCCGGACAGACACGCACCTTCGCCGAACAGCTCGTCCACCACGCCCCCGACGACTGGCGGCCACCGCAGCTCGCCCGGCAGGCGACCGTGCAGACCCACTGCCACCAGCACGCCGTCATGAAGTTCGACGCCGACCGCGAACTGATGCGCCGCGCCCACCTGGACGCCGAGGTCCTCGACGAGGGCTGCTGCGGCCTGGCCGGCAACTTCGGTTTCGAACGCGGCCACCACGAGATCTCCCTGGCCGTCGGCGAACAGGGCGTCCTGCCCGCGGTCCGCGGGGCCGCGCCGGACAGCCTGGTCCTCGCCGACGGCTTCAGCTGCCGTACCCAGATCGAGGAGGGCGGCACCGGCCGCCGCGCCCTGCACCTCGCCGAGGTCCTGGCGCTGGCACTGGACGGCAACCTGCCCAGCGACCACCCGGAGCGCCTGGCCGACCGCCCGGCCGGGCCCTCCCGCACGGCACGCTGGGCGACCACCGCCTCCGCCGCCGCCCTGGCCGCGGGTGCCGTCTGCGGGCTGCGGCGGCTGAGGAGGCGGGCATGAGCGACCAGCCTGCCGTCGAGGCGGTCGACACCGCCGTGTACACCGTGCCCACCGACGCCCCCGAGGCGGACGGCACCCTCGCCTGGGGCGAGACCACGCTCGTCCTGGTCACCGTCCGCTCCGGCCCCACCACCGGGCTCGGCTACACGTACGCGCCCGCCGCCACCGCCCACGTCGTCCGCGAGCTGCTCGCCGGCACCGTCACCGGCCTTGCGGCGATGGACGTGCCGCGCGCCAACGAGCGCATGTGCCGGGCCGTCCGCAACGCCGGACTGCCCGGCGTGGCCGCCCAGGCGATCGCCGCCGTCGACATCGCCCTGTGGGACTGCAAGGCCCGCCTGCTCGGCCTGCCCCTCGTCCGGCTGCTGGGCGCCGCCCGCGACGACGTGCCCGTCTACGGCAGCGGCGGCTTCACCAGCTACGACACCGTCCAGCAGGACCGGCAACTGCGCGGCTGGGCCGAGGACCAGGGCATCCCCCGCGTCAAGATCAAGATCGGGGAGTCGTGGGGCGCCCGGGAGGAGCGCGACGTGGAACGCGTCGCCCGCGCCCGGGCCACCGTCGGCGACGCCGCCGAGCTGTACGCGGACGCCAACGGCGGCTACACCGGCGGCCAGGCCGTACGCGTCGCCGGCCGGCTCGCCGACCACGGCGTCAGCTGGTTCGAGGAACCCGTCTCCTCCGACCACCTCACCGCACTCGCCGACGTCCGCGGCCGCGTCCCGATGGACGTCACGGCCGGCGAATACGGCTACACCCTCCCGTACTTCGAGCACATGCTGGCCGCCGGGGCCGTCGACTGCCTCCAGGCCGACGTCACCCGGTGCTGCGGCATCACCGTCTGGCTGCGCGCCGCCGCGCTCGCCCACGCGCGCGGGACGGACATCTCCGGGCACTGCGCGCCCCACGCCCACGCGCATGTGGCCGCCGCCGTGCCCAACCTGCGCCATCTGGAGTGGTTCCACGACCACGTCCGCATCGAACGGCTCCTGTTCGACGGCGTCCTCGACCCCGCAGGCGGCAGCGTCACGCCGGGGGCCGACGGGGCACCGGGCCTGGGGCTGACCCTCGTGGAGGAGCGGGCGGCGCCGTACCGGGTGGAGTGAGACAGACCGCGTTCCCGAAGTTCCGAGGTGTGCAGAGGAGAGGACCATGCCCCCCACCGTCGTCATCACCGGTGCCAGCGCCGGCATCGGACGCGCCACCGCCCGCCTGTACGCCCGGCGCGGTGCGAACGTCGTCCTGGTCGCACGCGGCGAGGGCGGCCTGGAGGCGGCGGCCGACGAGGTCGCGGCGCTCGGCGGACGCCCGCTGGTACAACCCGCCGACGTGGCCGATCCGGCCCGGACGGAGGCCGTCGCCGAGGCCGCCGAGAAGGAGTTCGGCCCGGTCGACGTATGGATCAACTGCGCCTTCGCCAGCGTGTTCGCGCCGTTCGAGGAGATCACGCCCGAGGAGTACCAGCGGATCACGGACGTCACCTACCTCGGCTTCGTGAACGGCACCCGCTCGGCGCTCAAGCGCATGCTGCCCCGCGACCGCGGCACGATCGTGCAGGTCGGCTCCGCGCTCGGGGAACGGTCGATCCCGCTGCAGTCGGCGTACTGCGGCGCCAAGCACGCGATCAACGGCTTCACCTCGTCCCTGCGCACCGAACTGCTGCACCGCGGCAGCAACGTGCACATCACCGTCGCCCAGATGCCCGCCGTCAACACGCCCCAGTTCGAGTGGGTCCGCTCCCGGCTGTCCCGGCACCCCATGCCGGTCCCGCCGATCTACCAGCCCGAGGTCGCCGCAAGGGGCGTGGCCTACGCGGCCGACCATCCGCGCCGCAAGCAGTACTACGTCGGCGCCACCACCGTGGCCACCATCTGGGCCAACCGGCTCGCCCCGGCCCCGCTCGACCGCTATCTGGCCCGCACCGGCTTCGACTCCCAGCAGACCGACCGCATCCCGCCCACCGGACTGGACAATCTCTTCGCACCGGCCGACCAGGATCCCGCCGACGACCAGGGCGCCCACGGCTCCTTCGACGACACCGCGCACGCCCGCTCCTGGCAGGAGACCCTGGTCCGGCACCCCGCCGCCACCGCCCTCGGCACGGGCGCCGTCCTGCTCGGCACCGTGGCCGGCCTGCGCCGCCTGACCTCGCGAGGCGCCTAGGCTGACCCCGTGCGCCTCCTGCTCATGTCCGACACGCACCTGCCCAAGCGTGCCAAGCGGCTGCCGGACCAGCTCCTCGCCGAACTCCCGCACGCGGACGTCGTGTTCCACGCCGGGGACTGGGTGGACACCGCCACGCTCGACCTGCTGGAGAGCCACAGCCGCCGGCTCGTCGGCGTGTACGGCAACAACGACGGCCCCGATCTGCGCGACCGGCTCCCCGAGGTGGCCTACGCCGAACTCGGCGGCCTGCGCTTCGGCGTCGTCCACGAGACCGGCCCCGCCCAGGGCCGCGAGGCCCGCTGCGCCGACCGCTTCCCGGACCTCGACGTCCTGGTCTTCGGCCACAGCCACATCCCCTGGGACACCACCGCCCCCGGCGGGCTGCGCCTGCTCAACCCCGGCTCCCCGACCGACCGCCGCCGCCAGCCGCACTGCACCTACCTCACGGCGACGGTCGCCGACGGAGCCCTCACCGAGGTGACCCTGCACAGGCTGCCGCCCCGTCGGCGTCCGTGACATCATCCCCGGATGATCAACAGCCCCGGCATACCAGCCGTCGTACCCGCCGGCCGCCTCGCCGACCACGACCAGCCCGTGCTGCCGTTGTCCGGCGGCCTCGAACTGCGGCCCTGGCACCTCGACGACGCCGACGCCGACGCCCTGCACACGGCAGGGCAGGACCCGGCGATCAGCCACTGGAACCTCTTCTCCGTCGGCAGCCGCGACGAGGCCCGCGCCCGGATCGAGCGCCTGCACGCGCGCCGGCAGGCCGAGACCGGGGCGATCTGGGCCATCGCCCCGCTCGGTGGCGCCGCCGTCGGGCTCGCCGGCCTCAATGACGTCGACCTGGCGGGCGGTACCGCCGAGGTCGTCTACTGGGTGCTGCCCGCGGCGCGTGGCGGTGGCCTCGCGGTCACGGCGGCCCGGCGGCTCAGCCGCTGGGCCCTGGACGACCTCGGCCTGCACCGCCTGATGCTGTGCCACTCGACGGCCAACCCCGCCTCCTGCCGGGTGGCCGAGAAGGCCGGATACACATTCGAGGGCACCCAGCGCAGCGCCCTGCTGCACGCCGACGGCTGGCACGACCAGCACCTGCACGCACGCGTGGCCGGCGACCCCGCCTAGCACCCGGAGAGGGGACTGTCGTCCTCCCCGCGGCCGTCCTCCCCGCGGCCGTCCTCCCCGTGGGCACGTCGACGGTGAACCGGGGCCCCGTCTCCCGGCGCGGACGAGCCTCACCCCGCCGTCCGCGGATGGATCGCCCCGCTCGTGCTGCTGAGCGGTGTCCCGGTGCCGCCCCAGCGCAGGGCCACGATCTCCGCCGCCACCGACACCGCCACCTCCTCCGGCGTACGGGCCCCGAGGTCCAGGCCGACCGGGGAGCGCAGGCGGGACAGTTCCTCGTCCGTGAGGCCGGATTCGACCAGGCGGCGCAGCCGGTCGTCGTGGGTGCGCCGGCTGCCCATCGCCCCGATGTACGCCGCCGGCCGCCGCAGCGCCTCCCGCAGCAGCGGCACGTCGAACTTGGGATCGTGGGTGAGGACGCAGATCGCCGTCCGCTCATCGGTGTGCGTGCCGCGCAGATACCGGTGCGGCCAGTCCACGACGACCTCCACGCCCTCCGGGAACCGGCGCGGAGTGGCGAACACCGGGCGGGCGTCGCACACGGTCACCCGGTAGCCGAGGAAGTTCCCGATCCGGGCCACCGCGGCGGCGTAGTCGATGGCCCCGAACACCAGCATGCGCGGCGGCGGGGCGAAGGACTGCAGGAACACCGTGACGGTGTCCTCGCGCCGCTCCCCGTGCGGCCCGTAGTGCCTGAGGCCCGTGGCACCGACGGCGAGTTCACCGCGTGCGTCGGCGGCGACCGCCTCGTCGAGACCCCGCGTGCCCAGACCGCCGGCCGCCGTCTTCGGCCAGACCGCGAGGGTGGCGCCGCGCGGCGCAGGCCCGTCGATCACGGTGGCGACGGTGACCGGCTCTCCGCCGGCGACGGACGCGGCGACCGCCCCGAACGACGGATCCAGGGCCTGGGTCACGGGCCGCACCAGGACGGTGATCTCGCCGCCGCAGGTGAGACCTGCCGCGAAGGCGTCCTCGTCGCTGTAGCCGAAGGTCTCCAGCCGGGCCGCGCCGCTCGCGACGGCGTCCTGGGCCAGCTCGAACACCGCGCCCTCCACGCAGCCTCCGGAGACGCTGCCGACCACCTCGCTGTCCGGGCCGACCGCCAGCGCGGCGCCGGGGCCGCGTGGCGCGCTGCGGCTGACCGCCACGACGGTGGCCAGCCCGAACGGCACCCGGGCGGCGTACCAGCGGTCCAGCACCGCGAGAATCTCACGCATCGTCCGCTCCTCGGCTCACCCGTCCCGGCATCTGGTTGAACGTTAATCCGTTGGTGTCGTGCTCGCCGGTCTGCTGCACTTCACCGGTCGAGTTCCCGAGAGCACCAGGAGCGATCATGCGCGCACCGTCCATGTCCCGCCCGGAAGGAATCGCCCGCACTCTCAAGGACATGACGCTTCGTGCAATTGATCAACCTGGGAATCCTCGCGCACGTCGACGCAGGTAAGACCAGCCTGACCGAACGGCTCCTGCACACCGCCGGAGTGATCGACGAGATCGGCAGTGTCGATGCCGGCAGCACCACCACCGACACCCTCGCACTGGAGCGGCAGCGCGGGATCACCATCAAGTCCGCCGTCGTCTCGTTCCCGCTCGACGGCGTCACCGTCAACCTGATCGACACCCCCGGCCACCCGGACTTCATCGCCGAGGTGGAGCGGGTGCTCGGCGTCCTCGACGGTGCCGTTCTGGTCGTCTCCGCCGTGGAGGGCGTCCAGGCGCAGACCCGGGTGCTGATGCGGACCCTGCGCCGGCTGCGCATCCCCACCCTGGTCTTCGTCAACAAGATCGACCGGCGCGGCGCCCGGGACACGGCCGTGCTGCGCCAGATGGCCGAGCGGCTGGCCGTACCGCTCGTCCCGACGGGCACGGCCACCGCCCTCGGCACCCGCACCGCCCGCTTCCTGCCCGGGCTCGGCCCCGCCGCGCTGGAGGCGCTGGCGGACCAGGACGACGGCCTCCTCGCCGCCTACCTAGACGGCGGTGTCCCCGACGGCCGGTTCCGCGCCGCCCTGGCTGCCCAGACCCGGCGGGCCGCGGTCCACCCGGTCTACTTCGGCTCCGCGCTCACCGGCGCCGGCGTGCCCGAGCTGATCGCCGGTGTCGAACGGCTGCTGCCCAGGGCCGACGGTGACCCGGACGGCCCCCTGTCGGGCACGGTGTTCAAGGTCGAGCGGGGCCCGGCGGGCGAGAAGGTCGCCTACGCCCGGCTCTTCTCCGGCACCCTGCGCGTCCGCGACCGGATCCGGTTCGGGGACGGCCGGGACGCCGGCGGCGACGCCGGACGCCGGACCACGGAGGGCCGCGTCACCGCGCTCACCGTCTTCGACCACGGCACCGACGCCCGGGCGGACAGCGCCGCGGCCGGCCGGATCGCCAAGGTGCGGGGCCTCGGCGGTGTCCGGATCGGCGACGCGCTCTGGCGGTGCCCCGGCGCGAGCGCGGCCGAGCATGGGGGAGCGCCGCTGCGCGCGTACGAGCACCACTTCGCGCCGCCCACCCTGGAGACCGTCGTCGTGCCCGGCCCCGGCACGGACCGGCGCTCCCTGCACCTGGCGCTCACCCAGCTCGCCGAGCAGGACCCGCTCATCGGGGTCCGCCACGACGAGCTGCGGGGGGAGACCTCCGTGTCCCTCTACGGCGAGGTGCAGAAGGAGGTCGTCCAGGCCACCCTCGCCGACGAGTACGGCCTGGACGTCACCTTCCGCGAGACGACCACGCTGTGCATCGAGCGGCCGGCCGGCACCGGGCACGCCGTGGAGTTCAACAAGAAGGAACCCAACCCCTTCCTCGCCACCGTCGGCCTACGGGTAGAGCCGGCCCCACCCGGCGCCGGCGTGGACTTCCGGCGGGAGGTGGAGCTGGGCTCCATGCCGTACGCCTTCTTCAAGGCCGTCGAGGACACCGTCCGCGAGACGCTCGGCCAGGGGCTGCACGGCTGGCAGGTCACCGACTGCACGGTCACCATGACCCACTCCGGCTACTCGCCCAGGCAGAGCCACGCCCACCAGGGCTTCGACAAGAGCATGTCGAGCACCGGCTACGACTTCCGGGGTCTGACCCCGCTGGTCCTGACCGACGCGCTGCGCCGGGCCGGCACCCAGGTGCACGAACCGGTGCACCGCTTCCGGCTGGAAGCGCCGGCGGACACGCTGGGCGCACTGCTGCCGGTGCTTGCCCGGCTCGGCGCGGTCCCGGAGAACACCGGCACGCACGCCGCGGCCTGTGTGCTGGAGGGCACGGTGCCGGCCGGCCGGGTGCACGAGCTGGAGCAGCGGCTGCCGGGGCTGACCCGGGGCGAGGGCGAGCTGGAGTCGGCCTTCGACCACTACGCGGCGGTCACCCGGGGCACGGTCCCGGAGCGGCCGCGCACCGACCACAACCCGCTGAACCGGAAGGAGTACCTGCTGAACGTGATGCGCCGCATGCAGAGTGAGCCGACTGGCTGACCAATCGTCAACTTACTGCAGAGTCAGAAGGTATTGACGCCGCCAGGGCGCCGCCGGACTGTGGTGGACATGCCGAATATCCGGGTGCGTCTGCTGGCCGTCCTGGTCGTCCTCTGCGGATCCCTGACGGTGGCGGGGGCCCCGCCCGCCACCGCCGCCACCCCGCCCGACTCCCTCTGGTTCGACGGCACTGCGCTCACCGTGCAGGGCGGCCGGTTCACCGACGGCCAGGGCCGCGAGGTCGTCCTGCGCGGCTACAACGTCTCCGGCGAGACCAAACTGGAGGAGAACGGCGGCCTGCCCTTCGCCTCGGCCGCCGACGCCCGGAAGTCCGCGACCGCACTGCGCGCCCTCGGCGGCGGCAACGCGGTCCGCTTCCTGCTGTCCTGGGCGCACGCCGAACCCGTACGCGGCCAGGTCGACACCGCCTATCTGGCCGCCGTCACCGATCAGATGCGCGCGTTCCTGGACGCCGGCATCCGCGTCTACCCCGACTTCCACCAGGACCTGTACTCCCGGTACCTGTTCGGCGCGGGCAGCTGGTACACCGGCGACGGTGCACCCAAGTGGGCGGTCAACGCGGGAAGTTATCCGAAGGAGTCCTGCGGCATCTGCCTCTTCTGGGGGCAGAACATCACCCAGAACGCGGCCGTGCAGCAGGGGCAGTACGACTTCTGGCACAACGCCCACGGCATCCAGGACGCCTTCCTATCCACCGCACAGGCCACCATGGCCTACCTGCAACAGCACCTGAGCGCGGCGGAGTTCGCGGGCATCGCGGGCTTCGACCCGTACAACGAGCCGTACGCGGGCAGCTATGACTCCGGGCAGGCCTCGCGCACCTGGGAACGCGACCTGCTCTGGCCGTTCTACGTGAAGTTCCGCGCCCGCATGGACGCCGCCGGCTGGCAGGACAAGCCCGCCTTCGTCGAGCCGAACCTTTTCTGGAACGCCAACATCTCCACCCAGAAGCAGCAGGGCGGCCTGCTCGACGCGGGCACGCTCGGCCCGGGCTACGTCTTCAACACCCACTTCTACGACCAGAAGGCCATCTCCGGCGTCCTCATGTGGGGCAAGGCGGCCGACGGCCGGTACGCGGCCGACTTCGCCACCGTCCGGGACCGCGCCTGGGCGGCCGGCACCGCAGCCGTGGTCGGCGAATTCGGCCACCCGCTGTCCGGTCTGGTGTCCGACAAGGCGCCGACCGTCCTGAAGGCCATGTACCAGGCACTCGACTCCCGCCTGCCCGGCGCGAGCTGGTGGACGCAGCCGGCCGGCTCAGGCCCGGTGCTGTCCGGCACCCAGTGGCAGTGGGACCTCTACAACGGCCGGCACCACGAACCGATGAACGGCAACTCCGGCAAGGTGCTCACCTCCGGCGACGCCTGGAACGACGAGGACCTGTCGGCGGTGCGGCTCGACGACTCCGCGAACGTCGCCCTGCGCCAGGACGCCCGTCTCCTGGACCGTCTCTACCCGAGTGCCACGGCCGGCACCACCCTGGCCTTCACCTACGAGGACCGCTCCCGGGACGGCTCCGCCACCCTCACCTGGAACCCGGTGCCGGGCTCCCTGCCGAACGTGGCCAGGCTGGTGGGTCCGGGCCAGTACGGGGTGCTCGTCTGGCGTTCCGGCGGCGGCACCGTGCCCACCGAGCTGCACCTGCCGGCGTCCTTCCCCACCGCCTCCACCACCGTCGTCTCCGACCTGGGCACGGTGCACGCCCCGCCCGCCCGCACCGCCGCCCCGGTCGCCGTCGCGCCGGAGCCGGGCGGCACCGGCAGTCGCCGGCTGCTGCTCACCGGCACCGGCTCCGGCGTACTGCACTACGCGCTGGTGACCAACGGGGCGACGGCCCCCTCGGCGGACCTGCTGAGCGCGGCGAACGCCGAGCTGGCCGCGTGGGCGGCTGCCCGCTTCTGAGCGGCGAAGTGGCCTCCGGAGGGAGTGGGGTCACCCCGGAGGCCACGCATGATGGCCCGTCAACTGGCTTGGCGTCCGGCCCAGTCGGCCTGGACATGACCCAGCCGGACGCGCTGCGGGTGGTCGCCGACCGGGACCGACGTCACCTTCCGGCCGGTGGCGAAGTCGATCGCCGTCACCTGGTCGGCGCCGCTCTCGGAGACGATGCAGTCCTTGCCGTCCCCGCTGACCGTCGCCCAGTACGGCTTGGACGCGGTGACCAGCGGGCTCTCCTGGAGCGTGGCACGGTCCACCACGGCCGCGTAGTCGTCCATGGTGCCCGCGACGCAGAGCCTGGTGCCGTCGGGGCTCATCGAAATACCGTGGTGGCGCGAGTCGTTGACCCAGGTGGTGCGGTCCTCGCTGGTCGCCGGGTTCTTCGGCAGGGTCTTCATCCGGGTGATCCGGTCGGTGGCGAGGTCGTACTCCAGGAAGCCGTTGAAGAACGACACCTGGAAGTACAGCTTGGACTCGTCGGGCGAGAACACGGCCGGACGGACCGCGTCGGAGTGGTTCTTCAGTCCGAACGCGTCCAGCCGCTGCCGCATGTCGATGACCTTGACCTGCTTGTACGTGGTCGCGTCCACCACCGTGATGTGCCGGTCGCCCTTGGTCCAGTCCCAGACCGGATCGTCGAGGGCGGTGTTGACGTCACCGATGGACATGTTCCAGATGTACCTGCCGTCTTTGGTGAAGATGTTCTCGTGCGGCTTGTCACCGGTCGCGAACGAGCCCAGCTGCCTACCGGTCCTGATGTCCAGCACATGCACGGTGTTCGCGGTCGAGGCGGACACCGCCACGCGGTTTCCGTCCGGGGAGACCGCCATGTGGTCGGCGCGGTAACCGGCCACCGGAAAACGCCAGTTGACCTTCCCGTCGGCCAGGTCGATCGAGACGACGTCCGCGAAACTCGGCCGGGACACCACGACCGACCTGCCGTCCGGGGTGGAGTACATGTCGTCGGCGAACTGGTCGTGGCCCTCGCCGACGCTGTTGCGGATCGCCTGGAAGTAGATCCACTTGATCGGGTCGGCGTTGATCTCCGCCATCCGCGCGGCCTTGTCGGGGACGACGTCGATCCGGCCGATCTTCGCGAAGTCGCCGGAGGAACGGATCACATCGGCGGTGCCGTCCCAGTTGTTGCCGACGAACAGCACCTCGCGCAGGTCCTCGGGTGCGCCGGACGCTGCGGAGGCGGCGGTCGCCGTCCCGGACACGGTCAGGGCGAGGGCGGCGGTCACGGAGCACAGGTGCCTGGTTCTGGAGGCGGCCATGACGGCTCTCTTTCCTCGGGGGAATCTGAACACGGGCGCATTCACAGTGAACTTACTGAAAAGTAAGGAGGGGGTGGCCTTCTCGACAAGATGTGTGCACGACAAGATTGGGCGACCGGTGGGACGACGGAGGGGGAGACGTGGGGGGCAGGCTCAGAGCGCCGACGGGACGTTACGGCGGCCGGACCGCCGAGGAACGGCAGGCCGAGCGGCGCCGCCGCTTCCTGGCCGCGGCACTGCGACTGTTCGGCGACACCCCTGGCTACCGCGGCACCACGGTCGCCGCGCTGAGTCAGGCCGCCGGCCTGTCCACCCGCCAGTTCTACGAGGAGTTCCGCACCCTCGAGGACGTCCTGGCCGCGCTGCACCTCCAGGTCAACGGCTGGGCCGAACAGGCCGTCCTCGACGCGCTCGGCGACGCGGACGGCCTGCCGCTGGCCGAGCGGGCCACCGTGCTCTTCCGGGCCTACGCCCGCGGCATCACCGCCGACCCCCGCCGCATCCGCATCGCCTTCGTCGAGATCATCGGCGTGAGCCCCCGGCTGGAGGAGCAGCGCCTCGCCCGGCGCGCCCGCTGGGTGGACCTCATCCGCGCAGAGGCGGACGCGGCGGCGGCCCGCGGCGAGGCGGCGCAGCGCGACTACCGTCTCGCGGCCACCGCCTTCATCGGCAGCGTCAACGGCCTGCTGCACGACTGGACCGCCGGCTGGGTCGACGCCACGCTGGACGAGGTGGTGGACGAACTGGTCCGGCTGCTCCTCGGGATGCTGCGGCCGCAGGGCTGGCGCCCCGGGAACGGGTGAGACGCCGGTCCGCCCAGGTCAGCCGGGGTTGCGCCGGTTCGGCGCGCGGGATCGGGCCGGAGCTGGTCTGCTGGGGGAGGGGGCTGCCGTACCCGTTCCCCGGAGAGAGCCATGACTACCTACCGAGTCGCGCAGGTGACCGCTCCGAACGGCACCTTCGAGCTGGTCGAGCGCGAGGTCCCGCAGCCGGGACGCGGTCACGTGCGGATCGCCGCGGAAGCGTGCGGAATCTGCCACAGTGACGCTCTCTTCGTGAGCGGCGGGCTACCGGGGGTGTCGTACCCCGAGGTGCCCGGACACGAGATCGCCGGGCGCATCGAGGAGATGGGCGAAGGCGTCGCGGAGCGCGGCTGGCAGGTCGGTGACCGGGTGGCCGTCGGCTGGTTCGGCGGCAGCTGCGGCTACTGCAAGCCCTGCCGTAAGGGCGACTTCATCGTGTGCCTGAACCTGAAGGTGCCCGGTTGGGCCTACGACGGCGGCTTCGGCGAGAAGGTGATCGCACCCGTCGACGCCCTGGCCCGGATTCCCGAGGGACTGGCGGCGAGCGATGCCGGGCCGCTGGCCTGCGCGGGCGTGACCGTGTTCAACGGGCTGCGGCGCAGCTCCGCCCGGCCGGGCGACCTGGTCGCGGTGCTCGGTCTCGGTGGCCTGGGACACCTCGGCGTGCAGTACGCGGTCGCGATGGGCTTCGAGACCGTGGGAATCGCCCGGGGCGCCGAGAAGGCCGACTTCGCCAAGCAACTGGGCGCCCACCACTACGTCGACAGCACCTCGGCCACCCCGGTCGCCGAGGCGCTGCAGTCCCTCGGCGGTGCCGGCGTCGTACTGGCCACCGCGGGGAACTCCGGGGCCATCACGGCCACCGTGGACGGTCTGGCCCCCCGCGGCGAACTGGTGGTCATCGGAGCGGACACCGCGCCGCTCGGCATCAACCCGGCCCAGCTGCTGCTGTCCGGCCGGCTCGTGCGCGGCCACCCGTCCGGCACCTCGCAGGACGTCGAGGACACCATGGCCTTCAGCGCCCTGCACGGCATCCGCCCCATGACCGAGAACGTGCCACTGGACGACGCCGACGAGGCCTACCAGAAGATGCTCTCCGGCAGGGCCCGCTTCCGGATGGTGCTCACCTACGGCTGACGCCGGTTCAGGCAGCGCCCACCTCGCGCAGCCGTCGGGTTCGCGGATTCCGGTGAGAGCTGACGGCGATCTGTCGCCGGTCCGGCAGTGGCCCCGGACCCCGTGGCCCGTCCTACCCGGCGGCGGACACCACCAGCAGGCCGGCCGCAAGCACCGCGCAGCCCAGCACGCAGCAGGCCAGCAGCCGCCCGCGCAGCGCCCGGTACCGGGATTCGTACGTCTGCCGCAACTCCTCGGCCCGCTCGGCCGTGCGGCGCCAGGAGAGACGTGCCAGCGCCAGGTACTCGGCCTCGAACTGCCGCTCCAGGTCCTCGCGCTGGGTGTCGGTGAGCCAGCCCAGGCGGGAGCCGAGGCGGGCCGCGGCGGTGCGGCCCTCCTCGCGCGCGGCGGCCAGCAGCAGATGACCCTCGATCTGCCGGACCAGGCTCCGCTCGTCGTCGGCCGTCACCGCGCGGTCAACTCCCGCTCCGCGGCCGGCACCTCGGGGTGGTGCAGGTCGAACGCCGGGGATTCGCTGCGGATCCGCGGCAGGGTGAGGAAGTTGTGCCGCGGCGGCGGGCAGGACGTCGCCCACTCGAG
>NZ_JBVHSK010000021.1:0-126588 GCF_055566415.1 Streptomyces sp. NPDC027663
GGGGGGGGGGGGGGGGGGGGGGGGGGGGGGGGGGGGGGGGGGGGGGGGGGGGGGTCCGGTGCCCTCCCCGGAAAACGGGGAGGGAAACCCCCCCCGGCTCCCGTCCCCTGCTTCGCTGCAACTCGCCTTGGCCCGTTGCAACGTGTACGAGGAGTACACAGCCGATGGAGCAGAGTCAGCCAGGCGTGGAAGACATGAAAGCGGCCACTGCACACAACGCGATCTTCGTAGAGTCCTACAAGCACCGCCCGCGCCCACGGCGTGGCGAAACTCCCAGCGCAACGGCCACAAGCGGCGACGGGCCGGCACCGACGGCCTTCCCTGATGTGACACCGCCCGGTGGACCAACTCTAAAAAGGAACAAAACGCGCCATAGACAAAGAAGTGCCGCATAGCGCTGCAACCTGGATGAATAGCCCGGTGTGACCCGGTGGCGACGCAGGCCCGTCCGCTCCGGCTGTGGCGGTTCCGGCCCGGCCCGTCCGGCGTGGGCGTGCCCTCAGTCGCCGCAGCCTCCTTCGGGAGGCTTGGGGAGCGCACGGTGGGCGTGCCAGGCCTGAAGGGCTTGGTCGCGGGTGCCGGCGGGGTTCTGGCGGTGCCATGCGCTGGTGAAGCGGTTGAACTCGAACTGCTCGGCGATCTCGCGGGGCCGGGCCGCGTCCGGTCGGGTGGCGTGCCAGTGGGCAACCGCCTCCGCCAGGGGCCGGCCGGGATTCTGGGCGATGAAGTCGCGCATGAAAGCGTCGAAGCGGAAGCCGGGGCCGATCGCCTCGACGAAGTACCTCCGCAGGACCTGGCTGCACCGCTGCCCGGGCGGGATCACGGTGTCGCCGTCGACGGGCTCGGCCAGCTGCGCCGTCGCCGGGCGGCGGCGGGCCGGGGCGGCCGGCGGCGGCAGGCCGTCCAGCGCCGCGGCGAGCCGGGCGGTGAGCGCTGCCTTGCCGCCGTGCCGCGCGACGCCCATCGAGCGGGCCAGACCGGTCAGTTCGTCCAGCGTCCAGTACCAGCGCCGCAGCTCGGCGCCGGTGAGACCGGCCGTCAGCGGCGGTCTGGACTCGGCCGCTGTCGCACTGGTGTTCCAGTTCTCGTTCATGACCGTCATTCTGCCGGGCCACGCCTTACGGGTTCGCCCCTGCAGGCCAACAGCCGAGCGGACCGCCCCAGGAGGAGCCGGCCACCGCAGACCGCACCCGGGCCGCCGATACCGTCCGGCCGGCCATGGCACCGCCCGCCACGCCCGCCGGCCTCGTACCGCGGTCGGCCACCACACTCCCGGAGAAAGCTGAAACATTTTCCCGGTTCCGGCGCATCGATGAGGTGCGGGCGGTACACGACGGGACGGACACCGGGGGAACGATGAGACCAGGGCGCAGTGACGAATACCAGGAGTTCGCCGCCGCGCGCGCCGGACATCTGTACCGGTCCGCCTGCCTGCTCACCGGCGGCGACACACACCTTGCCGAGGACCTGGTCCAGGAAACCCTGGGAAAGGCGTACGTCCACTGGGGACGCATCTGCCGCGCGGACAACCCCTCCGCATACGTCCAGACCGTCCTCACCCGCACCTACCTCGCCCACCAGCGGCGCCACAGCAGCCGCAAGGAGCACTCCACCGACTCGCTCCCCGACATCGCCGGGCCGGGCACGGCCGGCGACGCCCCCTTGCGACTCACCCTCATAGAGGCTCTCGGACGGCTGCCCGCCAAGGACCGGACCGTGGTCGTCCTGCGGTACTGGGAGGACCGCAGCGTAGAACAGACGGCAGAGGCGATGAACACGAGCTCCGCCGCCGTGCGCACCCGATGCGTCCGCGCCCTGGCCCAGCTGCGCGCCCTGCTCGGCGACACCCTCCTCCAGGACGCCAGGCCCTGATCCGCCTCTCGGATCCCTCACCAGCCACACCACCCCAGAAAGGGCGGTTCAGCCATGCCGGTCGACGACAACAGCTCCGACGACGCGTTCGAGGCCCGGTTCACCCAGGCCCTGCACCAGCTCGGGAGCGACTTCGAACCCCCTCGCCAGGACCTGGCCGCGCGAGGCGAGGCACACGGCAGGCGGCGCGCGGTGCACCGCCAGTTTGCCGTACTCGGCGGCGTGACCGGGGTCGCGCTCATCGGGCTGGGCGGGGCGCTGGTGCTCCCCGGCGGCCAGGCGGGCGGCACGCACTCCTCGACCACGGGCGCGTCGTCCCCATCTCTCCCGCCCGCCTCGCCCCTCCCACCCGCCCCGTCGGCTTCCGCGACCCCCGTGAGCGGCGACGCACTCCTGCGCACCCTTCACACGCTGCTGCCCGACGGGCAATTCAGTGACGAGGAGGCCCGCGGGACGGACGACCCGCTGCCGCCTTTCGCCAAGACCGTGTACGACGACGGCAACGGCAAAGCGGCCCTCGCCGTCTCCCTGTCCCGCCTCCAGCCCGGCAGCCGGCAGGCGAGCCAGACCACCGAATGCCCCGACAAGGTGTTCATCGCCTTCGACGCCTGCCGCACGACCACGCTGCACGACGGCTCCAAGCTCATGATCCTCAAGGGATACGAGTACCCGAACGACCGCTCCGGCACCAAGCTGTGGACCGCCGAACTCGTCTCACGCACCGGGCAGCACGTCAGCGTGCAGGAGTGGAACGCGCCCGCCGAGAAGGACGCCCCCGTCAGCCGGGAACTGCCCCCACTGACCGCGACGCAGTTGTCGCAGCTCGCCGCCGCCCGGCAGTGGCGTACTGCCCTGGACGCCGTCCCCGCACCGCCCGTGACGGCCGAACCGACCCCCGCACGGGGCGTCCCCGGCGGCTCCGTGTCGTCGACCCTCGTCTCGCTCCTGCCCAAGGGGATCAAGGTCGCCTCCAAGGGCAGCGCGGACGCCGGGTTCGGCTACGCCGTCCTCGACGACGGCAAGGGCGCGAGCCTCGTACAGGTCAACGTCCAGGGCGACCAGTCCGCCGTCGAGGACCAGCTCTTCGGCGCCGGGACGAAGACTCTCCCGAACGGCATGAAGGTCATCACTCATCAGCGGCCCGGGGAGAAGGGCGGCAAGGGCGTCGTCTGGTGGACGGTCGACACCATCCGTCCCGACGGCTATCGCGTGGTGATCAGCGCCTTCAACTCCGGAGCCCAGAACACCGCCGCGACCCGCGCGGCCCCCGTCCTGACGATGCAGCAACTGCAGTCCATCGCCACGAACGCCAGGTGGTACTCGCGCGACTGACCTCGACCACCGCCCCCTGCCGGGCGTGAGGACCAGGACACCGGCGCCGGCGCGGGGCCCCCTTGAGGTCAGGCGCCGGTCAGCGCAGCCGGTGTGTCGTCCGCCCGGCCTGTCCCGAAGAGGCGAGGCCGCTATTCGCCGAGCATCACACCTTCGCGTGTGACGAGGCAGAAGGGATGTCCGACCGGGTCCGCGTACACGCGATAGCCGATCGGCTTGTCCGACCCTTCGAGCAACGCGGCGCCCATGGCGAGTACCTTCGGCTCGGCCAGGTCAAGGTCGTCCACCATCACATCGACATGCATCTGGGCCGGACGATCGGGGTCACGCCACCGCGGCGACCGGAAACCGTCGACGCGCTGAAAGGTCACGGTATCCGTGCCTGCCGCACTCTGGAGCACCACGTAGTCCGTCGTTTCCTCCACTCGCGACAGCGACAGCAGGCTCTCGTAGAAGCTCGCGAGCTCCGACGGGTCAGGGCAGTCGATGACGAGAGAGAACAGGCGTCCGATCATGTTGATCACTATGCCGCACGCAAGGAATCAGGGCCACGTGACCGGTTGATCCAGCGTCCTTCCCGAATCCTCCGAAGCGGCAAAGGCCCACAGGCCCATGAGACTTGGTCAGAACTCTGCCATCCCTGTACACCCACCGACCTGTGCCGGGCCCGGAGAAGAGAAGAGAGAGCGGGAAGGGGCGGGCGGCAGGCGGCCAGGGGATCGGTGGCCTCCTCCTGACTCAGAGGGCGTTGATTCGATAGGCGAGGGCACCCGTCGTGCCCTTTGTACCGACGACGTCGATCCGGACGGGCCCGTTGCCGTTGATCCGTTGCTGGACCACGCTCCGGTCGCAGGGAACCGCCACGTCGGCGCCCGGTTTCCCGGAGGCGAAGGTCAGGAGTGCACTGCCCCGACCCACGCACGTGAGGACAAGCCGGTACGTCTTTCCCTTCCGGAGCACCGGGTGCGTATGAATGCCGTCCCCCACACGCTCGGACCCGCCTTCCACCAAGGCCCCGCCGGGCACGCCCGCCACAAGGGAGGTAGCCTCCTCGACCAACTGGTCCTCTGGCGTCGGACTCGAGCCGGAGGATGAGGTGGTGACCGACCGGGAGGGTGAGGGCCGCGCAGGGGTGTGGTCGTCGGAATTCCCGCTGCAGGAGCTGAGGAGCACGACCGATACGGCTGCGGCGGTGCAGGCCAGTACGGTGCGCCGGTCGATCGCGGGTCTCATGACGACGTCTCCCAGAACTTCCAGTCGGTCTCGGGCCTTGGCAGGGTCGCGCTCCCGCTGCCGATTTCTCGGTCGTCGGCCAACGCACGAGCGGAGGCCAGGGCGGCGAGGCACGCGGCAGCAACTCCCGTACCAACGAGCCTCTTCGAGAGGTGGGACACGCGACACCCTTCATGGGATCACCCGGCCGGCGATCAAGTCACTGAACGCTATCCGTGAAGCATGACCACAACAATCACGAGGGCCGCTCGTTGAAGGCGAAGCCTTCATGCGGCGCGAACGGCGCACGGCCCGGGTCCCTCGAGGGACCCGGGCCGTCAGGCACGAACGACCGGATCAGTCGATCTTGATGGAGCTGACCCGGTCGTTCCAGCCGCTGCGCATGGAGGGCTCGTAGTGGTTGGGTCCGGTGTTGCCCGGATACCAGTAGCCGCGGCCGTCGTTGTGCTCGGCCAGGTGAGCGGTGCAGGCACCCGTCCGGTAGGAGGACGTCTTGTCGTTGAAGTCGTACCCGCCGAGGTTCTGCCAGTGCCCGCGGTCGTAGAACTTCAGGACCCGGCCGCGCAAGTCGTTGTTCTCGCCGAGCTGGAGCGGCGTGGAACAGGCGGCGAGGACACCCGCCGTGGCGCGACTCCGGTTCACGGCTGCCGCGTTGCGGTCGAGCTCACCGACGGTGCGGAAGCACTCCACGCCCTCCCGCCACACACCGCAGGCCGTCGCCGCTCCCCATCCCTTCGACAGGTCCACCCGCCTGCCCTCGAACGAGGCGGTCACACCCTTGCCGACCGAGGCCGCAGCCGAGGCCGGGCTTGCCGCCGTAAGTCCCACCGCCAGGACGGCGGTCGCGGCCAACGTGGTGGCGAGCACCTTCTTCTGTCGCACTTGTCTTCCCCCTTGGGTCGTGGTCGCTGTGTCATGGCCCGTGCCGGTCGAGCACAGCCCCGCCTGGTGGCGAGCAGGTCACACCCCCCACCGGCGATGACTCATCCTTCCCGGGGGCGCCGGGACCGTCTTGAAGAAATTCGCACTGGACGAGACTCATCCCGGCCATTCACTCCGGCCACCAGAAGCTGGTGACCCGACCGGGGACGCGGTCCTGGGAGAGCACGTCGGCCCGTACCGGCATCCGGGCCCGCAGCAGACGGGACGGCGCAAATCCGGTCATCCGCCGGATCTCCCGGCTCATGTGCGCCTGGTCCGAGAAGCCGCAGGACAGGGCGGTCTGGGCCGCCGTGTTGCCGTCACTGAGCAGGCGCAGGGACCGTTGCAGGCGCATGATGCGGGCGACGGTCTTGGGAGCAAGGCCGATCTGCAGACGGAAACGGATGTCGAACTGCCGCCATCCCCATCCGGTTCGCTTCGCCAGCCTCCCGATGGGCACCGATCCCGCCGTCCGCCGCAGCTCACGCCATGCCCACACCACACGCGGCGAACAGGGCCGGCCTTCTTCCCACCACCGTCCCAGCATCGTGTCCAGCAGCCGGAACCGCTGCTCCCAGTCGGGCAGACAGGCCAACGCCTCGGTCAGCAGCTCGACGCGACGCCCGACGACTTCGGCCGGACAAAGGATGCGCTCGGGCCACTCGTGCATGGCGACACCGACGAGGGTGTACGCCGCCCAAGGCTCGAGAATCACCTCCATGCCGTGCAGGCGACCGCTGTGTTCGCCGAGCGTCGGTCCGGTGCGTAGCCCCGCGAGGAGCGACATGCGGTGCTCGCTCGTGCCGGTCGTCAGGTCGGTGGTGCACAGCTCGTTCTCGAAGCCCAGCACCAACGTCACCGCTCCGTCGGGTATTTCAAGTCGTCTTCGCCGTTCCGCCAGGGAGAGTCGGTATCCCCGGTACTGCATGACTCCTGGGCGTAATCGCCGGTCGGGCCCTCTCCAGGCCAGCTCGCAGCCGCTCTCCGGATCCGAGAAGTGACGCACGGGTCGCCTTTCACCTCCATACCAAACAGGGCGGAAACATCTTCCAACCTGACGTAGCAGGCGGACAGATCACAATAAGCCGTGCTCAATGCCTTCATGCTCGACTATTCCTGGACAGCGGCAGTACGCGGTGCGGTCCCCGTTCGCATGGACGGTGCATGTGCGTCCGACCCACTGGTCGCCGCCCGGGGGAACCGGGCCATCTGGGAAGTCCGATCTCTGGTCCGGCAGCCGCCACGGTGACGTGCCCGGCGACAGACTCGCGGTACGACGTGGCAGGCGCGACGCCTGGCCGCCGACTTCGGCGAGGGGATGGACGCCCGGACCGCGTGGGTGATGGCGCGTCCGGCCCGCCGCCCCGAGGAACGCGGCTACGCCATGCTCCACCTGGGGCCTGGGCACCGCCGTAGACGTCGCCGTGCCGTCGGAGGTGGAAGCGCAAGGCTTCGTGCTCGGCCCGCTGCCGGGGGCCCACGTGCCGCCGGCCACGCGATCCCCCCGGAACTGCGGGCACGTCATTCCCCACACGGTGGCCTGCCGGGAAGCCGTGTGAGCCAGGTATTCGATTGCCCCTTCGCGACCGGCTGCGCATCCTGCTGGGATGCGTTTCTCTGTCAACGTTCCCAACTTCGGCGACTTCGCAGACCCCCGTAACGTCGCGACCGTGGCGCTTGCCGCTGAACAGGCCGGCTGGGACGGGATCTTCGTCTGGGACCATGTGCTGCACCGACAACATCAGGGGCGTCCCTTCGGAGATCCCTGGATGCTGTTGACCGCAGCCGCGCTGGCGACCTCCCGGATCCGGCTGGGCACCCTGCTGACACCGGTCCCTCGTTACCGTCCGCAGCAACTCGCGCGCCAAGTGGCCACCTTGGATCACCTCAGCGGCGGCCGGGTCATCTTCGCCGCCGGCCTGGGTGGTCCGATCGAGGACGAGTACCGCAGTTTCGGCGACGCCGCCGAGCCGCGCCTCCTCGCCGAGCGGCTGGACGAGGGACTGGAGGTGTTGCGGCGCTTCTGGTCCGGCGAGCCGGTCAACCACCACGGTCGGCACTACGAGGTCCGGGACGTGACGCTGCTGCCCGCCACCGTGCAGCGGCCCGGTCCGCCGGTGTGGATCGGGGGATTCTGGCCGCGTCGTCCGCCCATGCGGCGGGCCGCACGATGGGACGGCGCGGTGCCGCTCTTCGAGACGGCCCGGCACGGCTGTGCACCGGATGTGGCCGAGGTACGAGACCTCGTCGAATATGTTCGCAAGCACCGTGCGGCCGGCGCCGAGGACTCCTTCGAGTTCGTGCTCGGCGGTGCCACGCCCCCGGACGCGGCCAAGGCCAAGGACGTGATCGGTCCACTGCGCGACGCCGGCGCCACATGGTGGGACGAACGACAGATCCAGACCGGCCCCGACCTCGACCGCCTGCCTCCAGTCCTGCGCCGCATCGAGGCCGGGCCGCCGGCGGTCTGACCGGCCGTTGTTCCCATTCCTGGCGTGCGCAGGGTTGCTTCGCCGGTGCAGGACGAGAACGGCTGACACCGAGTTCGGGCATCACACGTCGATCAAGGAGGTCCGGAACGGGCGAGCGGCGCGGTGAGCACCTCGTCAGGCAGGTGCCCGGGTCGTCAGCCCGCCCGGACGAGGAACCGCTGATCCGCCGCGCCCGTGCAGCGTTCCTCGATCGCCTCGGCACCGATGGTGGTGTCGTCGTCGACGATGCCGATGCACTTGGTGCTGGTGGCCGGCCGCAGTCGGAAGGCCCCGGCAGTGGGTTCCAGGCGGAACAGCGTGCCCTGCGCGCAGTCCTTGCGAGGTTCGAGCATGCCCTTGATCTGGTGTTCGCCCATGACCGCCAGGCATCCCTTACCCAACTCGGGATGGTGCCACTGAATGCGGTAGAGCCCCTCACCTGTCGGTTCGAGGTACGTGCGCGGCACGGCCGCCTGGGCGCAGGGGAGTTGTACGGCTACGGCGCTGTCGTAGGCGCCCTTGCGGTCGCGTCCGTCGGTCAGGCAGAGATCGGGCGTGCGGGCGGGGCGGATGGTGACCCAGCCGTCGGCGGGGGTGCGGGAAGGGGTGGCGTGAGACGCCGCCGATGGACCTGGTTCGTCGGATTCGCCAGGGAGCAGTGCCCAGGCGACCAGGGCCAGCAGCGGAACCGTGAGCGCGATGGCACCGGCGACTGCCGGGGCCCTGAGCCGGCGGGGCCGCCTGGTCGTGGCCGCTTCGTCCCGTGGTCGATCACCTGTTTCGCACTCGCGCGCCGGGACGGGCGCGGCAACCGTGGGTGCAGCGGCGAGCCGCTCCCTCGCGTCCAGCCAGGCGTCGACCCGCTCGCCCTCCCCACAGGCGCGGACGAAAGCGGCCAGGACCTCGGGACGCGGCAGGATCGTCCGGCGCAGTACGTCGGCGAGTGTGCTGCGCGCCAGGACATCGCCACTGCGGGCGGCTCGTTCCTCCAGCTCGCGGTATGTCAGTCCTGAACGGTGCTTGAGGCGTTGCATCAGCGCGATGAAGCCGGCGGCGTCCTGGGCTGCGTACGGAGACAGGTCTTCGTGTGGTGGCAGCTCCCCCCGGTTCGTCATGAGCGTCATCTTGCTGTGGCCCTACCTAGGGGACAACGGCGTATTCCGCCATGCCCCGGCGGTCCGGCACGCGATGCGGCACGCGCGCGTGTACTGAGCAGGTGCTCGCGGACGACGGGGCCGTTCGACCGGGATCCCGGGGCCGTCACCATGAGTTGTCAGCAGTGTTCATGGACATTTTCGTCACGGTGGAAGAGCAGTCCTCAGCGCACGAGAGCGACGCAGACCAGGAGGAGCATCGTCGCGACGAGCAGGGTCACCTTGTGCTGCGCTCGCCCGAGCAGTTCAAGGCCCTCGGGCACCCGGTGCGACACCGTATGGTCAACGTGGTGCGCCAGCGTCCGGCAACGCTGCGGCAGCTCGCCGACGTGCTGGGGATGAGCAAGGGCACCATCGGTTGTCACGTACCCGTGCTGCGCGAGGCGGGCCTGGTCCGGCTGACCGAGACCCGCCAGGTGCGCGGCGGCACCGAGCAGTACTTCACGCTGGTCAGCCACGGCTTCAAGGTGCACGAGGACGCAGGGGTCGGGCCGGAGTTCCTGATCAACGCCGCGCTCGGCGAGATGCTGCCGGCCGAGCCCGGCCGGCCCTCGCACACCGTGCTGCGCCACCTCTGGCTCACCGACACCGAGGCGCACGCGCGGGAAGCCCGGCTGCGTGCGATGGCTGCGGAGCCGCGTCCGGCCGCCGACGGCGCACACGGCACGCCGTACGGGTTGCTCATCAGCCTCTTCCATGCCGATGTGCCCAGCCTGCCGCCGGACAGCGGGCCCTGACGATGCCGGCTTCGGCCAGCCGTACGACCGTCTGGTCTTCGCCGGAAAGAGGGATTCCGGCCGGCACGCGCTGAGGTTGTCCCGCGCTTCCGGAAACCGACCTCTGCCGGAGACTTTCGGCGCGTAGAAGTCGCAGCGGGCGCAGACCATGCGGTGTGGGGACCGTTCGCAGAACGCATTGCCGGTGTCCACTGGGCGATGCCCGGCGGCGGGCTGGACCGGAGTTGAGTGGATGACCCGACCAATTCGGTCGGTCGAGTTCGTACAGCGCGCTTCATGGTTTTTGACACGATCTTCTACCGGAGCCAGCATGACGAAGATACGGTCGGGGCGACTGTTCGATCGCGATCGGGGGGCGTATGCCGCGCAGGGCTGTGGTCGTTGGTGCCGGAATGGCCGGCCTGCTGGCCGCGGCGGCGTTATCCGATGCCGTCGATGAGGTGACGGTGCTTGAACGAGACCTGCTTCCCGACGGCCCGGAACCGCGAAGAGGTGTGCCGCAGAGTCGGCATGCCCACATTCTCCTCACCAGTGGGCTGAGGGCCATCGAGGACCTCTTGCCAGGGCTGGGGCTACGCGACCGAGTACTTGCCGCAGGTGGTCGGGAGGTGTCCCTCACGTCCGGGGCGGTGATGCTCGGCCCGGAAGGATGGTTCCGGCGGTGGCGATACGACAGCCACCCGATGCTCACCTGCAGCCGTGAGCTTCTCGACCTCGGCATACGCGATGCGGTACGGCGTGATCCGCGCATCGAACTGCGCCATGGCCAGGTCACCGCCCTGCTGGGCACGGCGGATCGCGTCCGTGGGGTTCGGGTTGCCCAGGCGGGGGGAGCCGAGGAGGAACGGCACGCGGATCTGGTCGTCGACGCCGGCGGACGTGGCTCACGGGTCATGCAGTGGCTCAATGAGCTAGGGATGACGAGCATCGCCGAGTCGGTGGTCGATTCCGGGGTGGTCTATGCCAGTCGCTTCTACGAGGTTCCGCACGGAGCAGAAGGATTCCCGCTGGTACTGGTGCAGCCCGACCCGCACGGTTCGGCCCTGGGCCGCGCCGCGGCTCTCGTCCCCATCGAAGGCCGGCGATGGCTTGTCAGTCTGAGCGGAACCCGTGGTTGTGAGCCGACCAGCGTGCCCGAGGACTTCGAGCGTTTCGCGCGTAGCCTTCGTCATCCATTGGTGGGACAGCTCATCTCCGGCGCCCGGCCTCTGTCTGATGTGGCGCTCAGTCGCAGTACCCGGAACATCCGCCGGTACTTCGAGAAGTCCCGTACGTGGCCGGATGGCTTCGTGGTGCTGGGTGACGCCGTTGCGGCCTTCAACCCGGTCTACGGGCAGGGGATGTCCGTTGCCGCGCTGGGCGCCCTGGCCCTGCGGAAGGAATGCGCCAGGGCCGAGATCGCCACGACCGGCCTGGCCCGCAGGATCCAGGGCGCTGTTGCGAAGTCAGTGAATGCGGCGTGGGCCCTCAGCAGCTCCCAGGACCGTTTCTTCCCGGAGACGGTCGGCAGCAAGCCCACCTTCACTGACCGCCTGCTCAACCGCTACGTCCGTCGTATGACCCGGGTGGCCACGACCTCCTACCGGGTGTCCGCCGCCATGTGCGACGTCACTACCCTCCAGGAACAGGGAACCCGCCTGCTACGTCCATCGCTGCTACTGGCCACCCTGGGCGGTCCTGTCCTTCCTCCCCTTTCCGGACCGCCCTTGACCATGGAAGAACACTCCATCCTGCGCAGGCTCGACTCAGCCTGAGCGTGCACGGGCAAACGTCCCAGGGGCATGACGGCCTGTGCGGCGCTGCAGAATTCCAGAACCATTTGGAGTGATCAAAGCTGGAGACCAGTCGGCAGATGACGGCCCAGAAGACCCGGACGATCAGCTCTTCGACCGGTCCTGGCTCGGCGGCGCGCTGCTTGAGTGCTCACGTTGATTCCGCGTAGCCGCTTGAGCGTCTCGCACGATGGGCGAGCGCAGGGCGCGAGCCACGTGAACCAGGTCGTCGCTGAAACCGGTGCGGTTGCCGGCATCAGCCGGAATTTCAGAGGGCAGTAGACTTCCGTCATCGCTGTGCTGGCGCTCGACTGCCGCGGCAAGCATTGCCGCATCGGCTGTGGCAGCAGCCTCTTCCCTGGTTGCGCCACGGGCGACGGCAAGCTCATGTACGCGATCACGAATGCCGGGGTCGAAGTACGCCCGGCAGCCCATGATGCGGTCGGATATGTAGGTCTGGCGCTGCGTCAGACGCAAGTGGAGGACGGGTTTCCACCAAGGCAGTTCCAGAGGCGCGGGTCCCGGGACGTGCCGTACCGTGCTCACCGCACGTGCGAGAGGGGCGAGTTGCCAGTATCGAACCGCGTTGCTGCGCCCGATCACGGGGAGGACGAAGCCGGCGGCCCCCAGAATGGCGCTCGGTGTGATCATGGCGCGGGCGATCGTGATGAGCGTGTCCCAGGAGCGTCCTGTCCAGCAGGCTGCGACTGCGGTGACGGTGAGCATGTCGTAGCCCAAGAAATGCATCAGGTAAACAGTCGCCAGCACCCGCAGTCCCATACGCAGGGTTCCTTGTACCTCGTGTGACCACCGCCAGCAGAGTCGGCCGACGGTGAGGGCTGCCACGCCATGCGCGGTGAGGTAGACAAGAATCATCTCCCTTATGTAGGGAGTATTGGCGTAGGAGAGGTCGAAGTGGGTGCGTTCTTCGGCGGGGGTGTCACCGAGCGCGAAGAGGATGGCGATCAGGATCATGGCACTGCCGTACGCGGCAATGGTTATCCGGGACAAGCGTCGTGACTGGGTTGCGTCCGGTTGGTCTCGCCAGTTGAGAACGAGCACGATCGATGCTGCGGAGAAGCCGACGAGCAGTATGTAGTCGACGGGTGCCGCGATGTTCGGTACACCGGTGCTTCGGTTGAGGAAGGTGATGGTGGCCGGGGCAGTGGTGAACAGTACGTTGGCCCCGATGAAGAGCAGCGCGCAGATAGCGGCCAGCAGCCCGTCCTGGCCTCGTACGCGTATGAGGGCCGGCAGTTTCAGCACGCAGGCCAGCAGCATGCAGCCACCGGATATGTAGAAGGCGAAGTCACCGTTCATGGGCTGGGTGAGGCCTCCGGTTGGCGTGACAGTCCGTGTGGAGAGGGTTCACGGATCTCGATCTCGGCCGTGGGGACGGTACCGGCCGACAGGCAGCAGGAACCGTAGTATCACCCCCTCTTGATGCCAAGAACTCCAGTCACGTGGCTGCCTGGGTGGGACGGGAGTTGGGGTTGACCTCAAGTCCGGTTGAGCTTCTAGGTTCGGGGACGCCGATATCGACGTACCGGAGAGGAACGGCCATGAGGACGCTGGTGCTGGGAAGGACGCCCGCCAGGGTGACGGAGGTGCTGGCCACGCTGCGCGCGGACGGGTTTGACGCGGAGGGAGTGAGCACCGACGAGGAGGCCCGAAAGCTGTTGGAGACCGAGGAGTTCGGGGTGCTGATCGTCGGCGGGGGTGTGGAGCCGGACTCCCGCGCAGCGATCAAGGAGTTCGCGGCGAAGCACCGGGTGCAGCGGGTGATCGACGGCGCGCTGACGGAGCCGTTCGACGCCTACGTGCGGCGGGAGTTCGAGCCGCTGATCCGGGAAACCGCCTCCAAGGGGTGACGGCCATGGAGCGCCGGAGCAGCCCTGACCGGACGAAGCACCGCTAGGGGCCTGGGTCCAAAGACTTTTTGATTGCGCGTCAGTTCCGGTGCTTTGTGTTGCCGAGGTCAGGCTCCTGCGCGACGAAGTCGACCTCCTGTAAGCCCAGTTCGTCCGCTCGACTTCGTTCCGGCGCTTCCGGATCGCCTTGCCGAACCCGGTGGGCCGACCGCCGCCGCTCCCGCGGGCGTTGGCGGCTGGCCCGCTGGTCCTCCGGCTCCGGGCCGATGTGCCTGATCCGGGCCGCAGCAGCGGCCGACGGATGACAGCGGCCAGACAGTAGATGGCAGTGCGCATGTCACGCCCAGGGGCCGCGGCTCAGGGAGTCTTCGATGCGCCCAGCGATCCGATGCAGGTCGGGGCGTTGGCGGAGCTTGCGAAAGGCTCGCATGTCGGTGCCGAAATGCAGGCCGAACCTCTCCGCCTCCGCCTCATGCACATCGTCGCACTCGGTTCTGGCCGCGTACCACAGGTCTTGTGCACTGATCTGGGCGAGTCGGGCGTCGCGTGCCGCAACTATGTGGCCGACCACAGCTCTTACGGCAACTGCGCGGTCGGATCCGGTGCGTGCGGCTACACCGCCGGCCGCCGCATAGGCTGCACCGTGTCCCTCGAACATGTGCCAGATCTCGTGCCCGAGGATCACGTGTTCGTGCTCGCTGTTGGCGGTGTCGTCTCGGACAGCGATGATGTCCATGTCCGGCAGCTCAAGCCATAGGCCGCTAGCGGTGTTGGGCGGGAAGGCAGCCCGTCTCAGCACGACCGGCCGCTCTCGCAGTCGACCGAGGACCGTGCCCAAGGCCGTATGGATTTCCTCGTCATCGGCGGGGCCGGCTTCTGCGAGTCGAGCGATCAGGGTGGCGCTCAGCCTCTTCATCCTCGACTCCGTCTGTGCGCGTGCTGTGCGCCACCTCAGCATCGCCACCTCCGTTCGCTCATTCCGAGCCCGTCCGTGAGTGATCTTTCTCGGTCGGGGGCCTTCGCCCTGAGTTGGCCGGCCGTCCAGGTTCGCCGCCTGCCGGCACCGGCCGCCACCCCTAGCCAAGCTGTCAGCTCCGCTGCTTCCGATCCACGTTTGCGCGGAGTTCGGTCGGCCGGCACTGGCCGAAGCTTCGTCGCCCTGCCGTCACCGGATAACTCCCCGTACGGGCCCACCTTGAGGAGAAGCCCAGGGGAGACGGCTCCCCACCTCGCCGGCTCGGCGGATGCTCAGTCGAGACAGAACTCGTTGCCCTCGATGTCCTGCATCACGATGCACGAATCGTTGCCGTCATACAGCAGTCGCACGCGTACCGCGCCGAGCGGGACCAGCCGTGCACACTCGGCTTCGAGCGTGGCCAGGCGCTCTTCACCCACGAGCCCGGTGCCGACCCGCACGCAAAGATGCACCCGATTCTTGACGACCTTGCCTTCGGGAACGCGCTGAAAGAACAGTCGCGGGCCGACACCTGAGGGATCACTGCACGCGAACCATGAACCCCGATCCTCAGGAGTCCGGGAGCGGTCGAAATCGTCCCACGTGGCGAAGCCTGCCGGTGGCGGCGATACGACGTACCCCAGCACCTCGCACCAGAAACGAGCGAGGCGCTCAGGTTCTGCGCAGTCAAAGGTGACTTGGAACTGCTTGATGGATGACACAGGCGCACCCTAACAGTGGGTCCCTCCCGCTCATCTCCCAGTGGCAGCGGTGGACGAGCACGTCGCCCCACACAGCTGGATGTCTTGGGTGTCACCCGGCAGCGGGCCGAGTACGAGGCGCTGTGGGCCACCCACGACGGAACGGTGTACCGCGGCGCGCAAGCCGTCGCCGGACAGTTGTCGAGCGCACGCGGCGGCCGGGCCGTTTCGAGGGCTGTACTGCAGCCGGCGTCAACGCTCTGGGCCGCCCGGGGTATCTACCGCGCCATCGCCCACAACCGTCAGCGGCACGTCGTTCTGCGCCCTTCCCACCAGCCGCAGACCAGGAAGCGTTTCCACCCGGCACCCGGCGTGCATCCCGATACCGCCCCCGACCCCCGGCCCGCCGGATTGTCAAGCCCCGACTTTTCGTGCCGTGACCTGGGCTGCGGCCCCGGGGCTCACTGGAATCACAGACCACGACACACCCAGGCCGAAAGGCCACTCTCCGACCCCTTCCGTCCCATGCCTCCTGAGCGAGCAAGGAACCCACTCTCATGTCCAGCACCAAGACCCGACGCTTCGTGCTCATCATGGCTGCAACCGCCCTGGCCGCAGGAGGCACCTCCCTGTCCACGACCGCATTCGCCGCCCCCGAGGGCCGGGACCCCAAGGTCCCGGACAAATGCGACGTAGTCCTGACCGACGAGGGCGACAGCGGCTGCAGACAAGGGCCCAACGCCCCAGGCCCTGGTGAGGACCCTGCAGAAACTCCCGACGAGCCCACCAGCTCCGAGGCCGGCACCGAACAGGCGCCCACTGGCGATCCTTCCGACGCGGCCGGCGGGGACACCAGCTATGACCCGGGCCCTGACCAGGGCGGTGGCGATCCTTCCGACGCGGCCGGCGGGGACACCAGCTATGACCCGGGCCCTGACCAGGGCGGTGGGGATCCTTCCGACGCGGCCGCCGGGGATACCAGCTATGACCCGGGCCCTGACCAAGGTGGCGGTGATCCTTCCGACGCGGCCGGCGGGGACACCAGCAACGACCGCGGTTGCGGCAATCCACCCTGCGGTGACGACGACTACGGCGTCTACACGCCTCCGGACGACCCCGGTCCGGTCGTCAACTGATCGCAACGCCCCCCGGGGGGTGCGGGAACAGGCCCTCTCCTCACCATCCCAAGGACGTGATCACTATGTTCTTCTGCTCGCCGGCGGACCGCCGGGGGCTGCTTGCCCGCTCCGCCGTCGTGGCCGTGTCAGGCGCCCTGCTGCCCGCCACCGCCTTCGCCGCCCCCCAAGTGCCGAACGCCGACGATGTGCGCTCGGTGGCCACCATGGCCTGCGGCAGTCCCGTCGCCTGCGCGATCCCTTACCCGGACTGGAACAACATCACCGATCCTCGCAGCGGCATCAGCTTCGAGTTCCCTCAGCTGACGGAGGCCGAGACACCTCCCCACACCGCTGACGGCTTCGCGTCACGTGAATACAGTGCGCACGTCGGCCACGGGTCGTACTACGTAACGATCTACGACGCGTCCGGCACCGACGAGAACCTCCAGCAACTGCACGTCAAAACCGTCGAAGAGAAATTCGATACGAGCAGAGATACGTCCATCACCGCATCCCGCACGGCGGAGTCGCGCAGCCGGACCACCGTGCACGATCATCCCGCTCTGGAATCCCGCATGTACAGCGATGAGGGCGGCAGACACCAGGCAGGTGTCGCTCATACGATCGCCGACGGTGATCACATCATCCAGATCGTGACGTACAACTCCGACAGCGAGCAGGAACTGCGCGAAATGCATGATCGCATCGTCGACAGTGTTCACAGCGGGCCCTGACCGGGAGCCGGCGGGACTGGCTGTGGCCCCGCGACCCTGCGACTCCAGACGCTGTCCACGCCGTCCGACGCTTTCCTGGCGGGGCCGTCGGGTGTGTGCACACGCCGGCCGACCGATGGCGTGGGGCGGTCACTTCGCCGTTCGGGAACGCGGGGACGGAAGGCGGAAGAGTTTCTTCAGCCGGCGCAGGGCCTCGGTGTCTCCGCTCGTCGCAGCGGATCCGGTGGCGATCGCCTCGGCGAGGGTCCTTTCCTGGCTCGTCACGCCGACGAACACCTCCTCGCTCAGGGCGATCGTGGCATCCGGGTGCTGGGCGGGACCGTGCAGCGCCTCGATCGTGCCGTCGTCGATCCGGGCATGGAAGACCTCCTCGCCCACGCGGAACTCGTACACCGCGCGCAGCCCCGCGGCGGCCTCCGGGTCGAAGCAGGCGCGAAGACCCAGCACCGCCCAGCCGGGATGGAATGTCTCCTCCTGACGTCGTTCGCCCATCGCCCACTTCAGTCCCCAGCGGGCCAGCGCCAGGACCGCGGGCCCGAGTTCCTCACCGGCCTCGGTGAGGGCGTAGGCGGGCGTGCGGGCGGGCGGGGGAAGCGTGATCTTGTGGACCAGGCCCTCGCGCTCGAGGTGCTTCAGGCGCGTGGCGAGCAGTCCCGTGCCGAGGCCGCGCAAGCTGGTCTGGAGGTCGCCGTAGCGCTTGGGCCCGGTGAGCAGCTCGCGGATCAGAAGCAGGGTCCAGCGCTCACCGACGAGGTCGAGGGTGCGCGCGGTCGCGCAGTACTGGTTGTACGTTCGCTGCTCCACGTCTTCACTTTAGACCTCGCGCTTCCTGTTCTCGGACCGGCGGGTCTCCAGGAGGAGCCGGGTCAGCGGCTCGGGATCGGTCAGCATCACGTCGTGCGGGCCGTCGAGCGCGTGGGACCGGTAGCCGAGGGCCGCGCCGAAGCGGTCGAAGGGGTAGGTGAGCGGTCGGCAGTGCACGGCCGTGCCGGGGATCCGCTCGACGTGTCCGCTCAGTCGCGTGGTCTGGGTGAACGTGCGCAGCGGCTGGGGGACCAGACGGGCCTCGAGCCAGGCCGCGTCGGCGGCGTCGGCGATGCCGAAGGCGGCCGGCGGCGGGGCCGGGATCCAGCGTCCGTCGGGGGACGTTGCGGCGGCCGCGTGAACGGCGGTCGCGAAGGCTTCGGGGGCCAGGCCCAGGATGCTCGCTCCGTCCGGCCCTGCCCACCCGTCCACGAGGACCGTGTGGTCGACGGTACGGGGGCGGGAGTCGGCCGCCTCCCGGACGACCAGGCCGGCGTAGCTGTGGCCGACCAGGATGACTTCGTCGTCCCGGACGGCGTCGAGGACGGCGGCGACCGTGTCGGCGTCGTCGTGCAGCCCGTGGCCGCCGGGAGCACCGAGGTTCGGGGCGAGGACGCGGGCCCCCGCGGCGTGCAGGAGCGGGACGACCCGGTCCCAGGCCCAGGGGCCGTGCCAGGCGCCGTGGACGAGTACGTAGGTGGTCATTGGTCCTCCTCGCGCTGCAGGGGCGGTACCTGGTCGGCGAACTTCTCCGCATCCGCCTCGTGGTCATCGGTGGTCAGGCACATCACCGATGTCGTGCGCCTGCGGTGACGCAGCCGACGAGCCTGTCGGCGACCCTCCCGGTCACCGACCTTAGCCCTTGACTTCCTGTGCAGGATGTGGCCGACGGTCACGGGCCGGCGGTCGGCGAGGCGGGTGCTCAGGCGCCTTCCCTAGTGCTCCGACCACGTAGGTTCGCCGGGTTGGGCGTGCGAGCGGTTGGATGAGCGGTGACGTGGGATCTGACCGCTGGGGTGTGGCGGCTGAGCCGGCGTGTGCACGCACCCGACGGCCCCCCGTCCGTCTGTCGTGATCGCAGATCGCTGTTCCGCTACTGCCGGGCCGCGGCCTGTTCGTCAGGAGCGGTCACGGTGGCGGCTTTGCCGTCCTGCAGTTGCTGAAGGCGCTTGAGCGTCGCGGCGAGCATGGCCTGCGTGCCCGAGGGGTCGCCTGCGGTGCCGCCTTCGATCCGTACCCGGATGTTGACCTTGCCGGAACGGACGTAACCGTAAACGGAGTCGTCGCTGAGACCGGGGTTGATGACCAGTGTGTTTTCGTCGCCCACCGGCTTTTTGGGCTTCTGCTGCTTGCTTGTCTCGGTGCCCTTCCACGTCGTGTACTGGCGGTGCGCGGCATCGGCCGATGTGAAGAGGCAGATGTGTATGAACGCCATGTTGTTCGTGGAGCCGTTGTACTCGTACGAGGAATCGCCGCCGCGGACCCAGCCCGCCGGCGCGGAGTCGGCCTCCTTTGCGCCGTTGCAGTACTGTCCGTCCGTCACCGACTTGTCGCCGTGAAGGGACCAGCCGGGAAGGGTCTCGCCGTCGCCGAGCAGGGCCTGGGTGATCTGGGCCTGGGGGAGGTCCTTCGTGATCGGCTTCGGAGCGGGAGCGGAGACCGGCTCGTCGCCCTGCTGCGTGCCGGACCCGGGAGCCGGCTTGTCGCTGCTGGACGAGCAGGCGGTGAGCGCGGCAATTCCTACAAGGGCAGCTACGAGGGTGACGCGTGCACGTGACATGCACACAGCCTATCCTTTGTTGATCATCAAGCTGCGGGGCTTTCCGGCGCCCGGCAAGCCCGCGCAGGCGAACCGACGGTGGGACGAGCGAAGTCCGAGATGGAGCTGGCCTTCGCCGGGCTCCACCAGTTGTGCGCGCCGATGCTGGGGCGGCTGGAGGCCTGCCGGATCCGCAGCGAGAAGCACTCCACGTTGCGTTCGGGCTGCGCACGGGCGGCCCACCGGGCCGGTGGCAGTGGTACAACTCGCCCGCCTATCAGGCCATCCGCCCTCTGCGCACCAACAACTCGGTTTCCGACATATCGCGCCGTGCGTGACCTGTGGTGGGGTACTCGTCCGCGACGTCGGTCAGTTCATCGACAGGGGACAGCTGCGCTGGAGCGTCGAAGGCCAGTGCCGAGCCTGCCCCGATGCGTGGTGCGAGACGGGTGCAGGCCCGACTCCCGAAGAGATCAGGCAGGCACTACTGGCCGAGCACGGCGCCGCTCGGCTTCGCCTGGCGAACAGGGAGCCCAGTCTCGTCCCCGTCCTGCGAGCACTGCGGGAGCTGAGCCACCTGTCACTGGGCGAGGCCCGGCTGATGGCCGCCGAGCTGAGTGGAGTCGGGCTGTCCGGCACGTGCATGGAAATGGCGTACCTGGCGGACGGACTTCGCAAGCGGTCCGTCGCCACCACCCTCGTTGCATCGCCCACCTGACCGACCGCGTCGCCCGCCTCGTGGGCCCACAGGTGTTGCCCGACAGTCCGTCGGGAGAGGATCTTCCCGTGAGCCGGCCCCTGCCGCAGTTGCCGAAGCCCGAGTTCGTCTTGATCCCCGTCAAGGCCCACCCCGAGGTGCCCACCCGGATCGCTGTCGATCTCGGGAAGACCGGCATCCCGGGCGGGTTGATCGGATACGAGTACCGGCCGCTGAACGAGCCGGTCTACTTCGGGGGGATCGGTGAGCGGGGGCTGGTCGCCATCGCAACGAGTGGTCTGTTCGGACGCATCGGCGTCGACGTGGCCAGTGGTCACGTGGACCAGGCTCAGCCCGGTGGCAGCGATGCAGCCGTCGACGAGGTCAGCGCGGTACCGGGTCTTCTCGAACCGACTCACGGCTCCGGTGATTTCACCGAGGTCCGCGGCGGCCGGGTTGCCCAGGTCGCTTGGCGAGTGCCCAGATGCCCTCGGTCGGATTGAGGTCAGGGGCGTCAGCCGGGAGTCGGAACACGGCCGCGTTTGAGGTCTGCGGCGAACCAGGTCAGCCAAGCATCCGTGCCGTCGTGGCCGGCACGTAGGGTGCGGACATGACTGTGCCTGACCTGGTTCCCATTCGGTGTGAGCCGTTCAACCGGGTGTGAGCCGTACAACCGAACGTCCACTGTTGGACAGTGGGACGGAGGCCAGTTCTTTGCCCACGTCTGTGGTGTTTTCGCAGGCTGGGACGGCGATGGCCGGTTACTGCGGCGGTGGTGGTCCATGGTGCACGAGTTCGACGCTGCCGGTCGGCACCTGGACTCCCGGATCAGCGCAGCCGGAACGGTCGCCGACGGGCCGGTAAAGGCGCCGATGGCGGAAGCCGCGCAGCGGCTCCTGCACGAGTGGCTGGACGCGCTGCCCGGACAGCACTTCACGGACATCGCGATCGCCCCGTTCGCCGTGGAGGTCGACGGAACCCTGTTCGGCCTGGTCAGCGAGTGCCACGGAGAATATCCCGAGGGAGAGGAGCAGGACGACTGGGCCGAGTTCTACCCGAACCGGCTCGGGTTCAGCGCGCCGTGGGACGGCTTGGACGACACGTGAGGGGACGTGCGCTGTGTCAGCCGGCGGCACGTGAGAGCGGTTGAGGGCCTGGTCGGGTTGCAGAGCGGCCTCGGGTGCGCCGGCGGACCATGATGCCGATCATTGCCCAGCGGTCATGGGTTCGGAGTGGACCGCGGATCAGCCCCGTGCTCGGCTCGGAATGACCACTCACACCACGCTCAACGACCTCCCCAGCCTCGCGGCACGGCAGATCCCAAACGCGGTCCGAGTCAACCCGGTGACGATGGGCGGGCCCAGCAGGAGGCTGCGAACGACGAGTCAGGCAGGTGGGCTAGATTCGTGGTCGCCTTCGTATGTCCCCACTGTCCGAGGAACTGCCCGTGTCCCACATACCGTCCCTGGGCGGCCCGAACACTTCGTACACTCCTGCGCAGATACGACGTAACCGCCTGGTCTTCTTCGGTCTCGTCCTTGTCCTCGCGGGCATGGTGGCGTTCTGGGCCTTGGGCCCGTACGACACGAAGGACCAGTCCGCGACGCTCAAGGCCGGTGACTGCTTCCAGAACATCGGGACGGACGAGGAAGCCAAGACCAAGAAGCTCGACTGCACGGACCCGCACGCCGACTACAAGGTCCTGAAGATGGACAAGAATGCAGTCGTAGATTCCCTCGCGTGCTCCGACGTCCCGGACTCGACCGGCTCGCTCACTCAGTCAGGTGCCGGAAATTGGTTCGTCGTCTGCTTCAAGGAAAACAACGAGAAGGGCAAGAAGTAGCCGGCACCCCCTGAACATGTCATCTGAGGCGTGACAAGCGCTGGAATGCGGGTTTTTGCCTGCCGCCCCGAAACCTACATCGACGTGGGTTGAGGCGACAGCTGCGAAGTGACGACGCTTGAAGTGAGCTTCTTGTCGTCCGCGCTGACCACATCACATTGAATGTAGCGGAATCCATTCTTCCAGCTGTCCTCGTCAGGGAGATACGCCCCGATGGCGACACCCTCCTGCATATACGTGGAACCGTATTTATCCTGACAGAGAGTGTCAGCATCTGCGGAGGCTTCTTCGTAAGTCATTGTCTCGGGTGTCTTGATGAACCCAGCGGTCTGCCCGTCGTGCGGAGTGCCGCATCGGACCAGAACCGCGCCTGACTCCTGATTGCTCCAGCAATCCCCGACGGCCGCGACGCTCATATCGTCGTAGTCGCCGATCTTGCGGAATTGGCCAGCGCTTCCCGCGAGCTGCACCGTTTGATTGAAGATCAGACAGGCGGTGTTTCGGACTCCGCTGTCCCAGCCTTGTTCGCTGGGTGGGAGTGCGTATGAGCGGGCGTCAGCCATCACATGCATGGTGTCTTCCAGTAGCATATTGCATCGGTTGTCGCCGTTCTTCTGCGCATCCTCAAGAGAACTCGCGGGGTCCGCGTCGAGCACCTGGCCGTCGTGGGCTTGATCGCCGCTGCAGTTCGTGATTTCCAGGTGTGGCAGTCCTTTGAATTTCCGCGTGGTCCATGCAGCGTTCACGCAGTCGCCCGGCTGTAGTTCCTTGGTCAGTCCGACGGCCTCTCCGTACGGCATGTATGGGCCCGGAGGAGGCGTCCGAGGGGAGGGCTTGTGTGGTCCGTTGGAGCCTGTCACCGCTACCCACGTTCCGATGCCGGCGATGAGCATCCCGGCTGCGGTCAGGGCAATGATGCGCCGGGTTTTGAGGGACCGTTGCCGATGTGGTGTCCGGTGTGGGGTTCTTGGACGCTTCCAGAACGGCCAGTTGTGTGCCAGGCCCTTGCGCGGCGGCGGACGTACTGGTGGTTCTGGTCCTGGAGGGCGCGGTGGGGGTTGTGAGGTCGGAGTTTGCTCGACGGGCCGCGGCACGTCGGCGATGGTCCGTGGCGGGGTTCGGGTGGGCTCGCCGGTGAACTGGAGGAGGACGGCTGCGTCGTCGGCGCTGAGTCTGTGCGCGGGGTCTTTGGCGAGGAGTTTGAGCAGGATGGGGGTCAGGCTGCCCGCTCGGTGCGGTGGGGTGGGCTCTTCGGTGAGCAGCGCGGCGAGGGTCTCTACTGCGGAACTCCGGTCGAAGGGGCCGTGGCCTTCGATTGCAAAGTAGAGCGTGGCGCCAAGTGAGAACAGATCTGATGCTGGTGTCGGCTCGGAACCACGCGCTCGTTCCGGTGCCAGATAGCCCGGGGTTCCGACGAATCCGGCAGAGGTGGTGAGCCGTGGTTCGGCGACGTCCTGTTGGAGCGAGATTCCGTAGTCGGTGAGCAGGACCCTTCCGAGCCGGGCACGGTGCGGGCCGCGAGGTTCTGATTTGGTCAGCAGGACGTTGGAGGGTTTGACGTCCCGGTGCAAGATGCCCAGCTGATGGCTCGCGTTCAAGGCATCGAGCAGGGCCCGGCCGAGCCCGGCGGTTTCCTCTGTTGACAGAGGCCCGCTTTCGCGGACCATGGCCTCGAGGTCCTTCGCTCCGGGCACGTACTCCATGACGATCCACGGCAGGCCGGCATCGACGACAATGTCGTAGACCGTCACCACATGGGGGTTGCTCCGCAGCCGAGCGGAGTGCCGCGCTTCACCTCGGGCTCTGGCGATGCGCGCAATCAGCTCATGCTCCGAAACCTCCGGCGGTACGGCGATTTCCTTGAGCGCAACATCGCACGCCAACTCCTCATCGTGGGCGAGCCAAACACGCCCCATACCGCCGGCGCCCACACTGCGCACCAGCCTGTAGCGCCCGGCGATCACCCGGCCCGCGGGATCATCCGGTCTCGGCATGCCCACCGTCCACGTCAGTAGTCAACGAGGCAGACTCCCCAGTGGTTTTTAGGCACAGCCTTGCGGCTGCGCTCAGCGTGAACCACCCGGGCGATGCCGATCGGGTGAAAATGCGCGGTGAGATCGAAGAGGAAGATCCGCCAGCACTTCGGACGAGCCGCACCCCGCTCCATCGCGCGTACGAGGCCGCCCGGAAAGGCTCGGGTCCCAGGCCGACCGGCGCCCACGCTCCAGCGCCGACGGCTTTTCGTCCGCAGAGGCCGGTGGGGCGGGAATGGGCTGATCGGAGGGAGGTCAAGCGCAGGCGTCCTCAACGGCGACTCGTCGCACTGTGCGCAGCGTCGACCGGAGACTGTCCATATCGGTCGAGCCGAGAGCGAGGCGGATCGCCTGCGGTGTGTGCATCGAGGTGGTGAAGGGCTCCGCCGTGGACACCGAGATGTGCTGACGCGCGAGGGTGGCTGTCAGGCGATCGGCGCGTGCGGCGTCGGGCAGCGGCATCCAGGTGAAGTAGGACGAGGGGTGGGATATGAGTGGCAGGCCTGCCAGCTCTTCTCTGGCGATCGCTTGGCGGGCCTTGGCGTCGGCTCGTTTCTGCGCTTCCAAGTGATCCACCGTGCCGTCCTCGAGCCAGCGGCAGGCGATCGCGGTGGTAAGGGCCGGGGTGTTCCATGTGGTCGCCCGGATCGCACGTTCGAGCGAGGACACCCTGGACGGCGGGGCGACGACGAAGCCGACCCGGAGGCCGGTGGCGACGCTCTTGGACAGTCCCGAGACGTAGAAGGTGATGTCCGGTGCACTTGCGGCCAGAGGCGGTGGAGGGCCCTCGACCAGGTAGGCGTATGAGGCGTCTTCGATGATGAGCAGCCCGTGCTGTCGAGCGATCCGAATCAGACGGGTGCGGTCAGTTGCCGGCATGACCCAGCCCAGAGGGTTGTGCAGGGTGGGCATGGTGTAGACGGCGCGCACAGGGCGGGTCGCGCACAGCTTCTCGAGGGCATCGAGATCCGGCCCGTCGGTGGTTGCGGGTATGGGCTCCAGGTCGAGATGAAAGGCATGCGCGAGCACCTTGAAACCCGGGTAGGTGAGTGCGTCGACCGCGACGACGTCGCCGGCGTTGAGCGCCGCCATGACGGTGATGGCCAGGCCGTGCTGCGCACCGCTGACGATGAGGATGTGATCCGCGTCAGGAGTGATCCCTCGACGCCTCAGGTGCCGTGCGATCGAGGCTCTGTCCTGGGGACGCCCTCGATGCGGTTGGTAGCGCAGCAGGGAGTCGAGTTCACCATAGGTGGCCACCTCTCGCAGGGCCTGCCGTAGGAGATCGGCTTGGCCGGGCAGGGAGGGGTAGTTGAAGTTGAGGTCGACCGCATCCGTGGCGACGATCTGCTGATCGATGCCGTGACCTGCGGTAACCGCGATGTCACGCACGAACGTGCCGCGGCCCTGTTCCCGGCTCACCAGGCCCATCGCTTCGAGCTCGGCGTACACCCGGGTCGCGGTCACCACGGCGATGCCCTCGCGGGCGGCGAGCCCGCGGTGTGTGGGCAGCCGCTCACCCGCCGCGAGCCGGCCCGTCCGGATGTCGGAAGCGAACGAGTCGACCAGGATCTTGTACCGCGGGGCTGCCATGCCCGGAATTGTATCCATGACAATTCTTTGACTGTCTTGATCGCGGGTCCTTACCGTTGAGACCTCACGCATCCGGAAGGACAGTCGCCGTGCACATCGCCATCCTCACCTTCGAGGGCTACAACGAACTCGACTCCCTGATCGCGCTCGGTGTGCTCAACCGCATCAAGACCGACGACTGGCGTGTCACCATCGCCACCCCCAGCCCCAAGGTGACGTCGATGAACGGGGTGACCATCGAACAGATGTCCACTCTTGAGGAGGCGTGTGCCGCCGACGCCGTCATCGTCGGCAGTGGCATCGCCACCCGCGAGGTGGTCGAAGACCCGGCGATCATGAGTGTCCTGCGCGGCCTGGACCCCTCTCGCCAGCTCATCGCCGCGCAGTGCTCCGGCGCGCTCGTGCTGGCCAGGCTCGGCCTGCTCAACGACATCCCCGCCTGCACCGACCTCATCACCAAGCCCTGGGTCATCGCCGCCGGCGTCGAGGTGCTCAACCAGCCCTTCTACGCCAAGGACAACATCGCCACCGCCGGCGGCTGCCTCGCCTCGCACTACCTCGCCGCCTGGATCATCGCCCGCCTCAAGGGCAACGACGCCGCCGAAGGCGCACTGCACTATGTCGCCCCGGTCGGCGAGAAGGAGGAATACATCGAGCGCGCCTGGCGCAACATCACCCCCTACCTGCCCGCTCCCACACCGGCGCTGGTCTGAACACCCACAGGAGCTTCACCCACGTGCAAGCCAGGAGATCCACCCACGTGCACCGGGGGCACCTGATCAACTTACGCTCCATCGGGGGCGCGCACATCACCCTCCAAAGGCACACCCGGCGCACTGGTTGAGGCCGGGCGCCGCGGGCACGCGCACTGCAGGACGGCGGATGCTTCGTCGCTCGCGCGGCGGCCGGGCGGCAGGGGAGAGGTGAGCGAGGATGACCGACAGGTCAACGGCGGTGTCGGGGCTGCGGATTCCCACGGACACCGGTGATGTTCGCTGGCCACCGCTGCGGCCCGGCGGCTATGACCCTGCCGCATACACCGGGTGCGTGATGCGCAGCGCGGGGGAGGCCGATGTGTCACCCCTGTTGGTCATGACGGTGCTCCACGTCGAGGCGTACAAGCCGCACCATCCGCTGCTGGAGCGGCTGTGGCAGTGGTGGAAACCCGGGGCGTCCTTCGGGGTCGCCAACATGCACCGTGCGACGTTCGAGCAGGTCCGGCGGACGCACGGCCTGTCGGAGAGATGGCAGGACCTGCGTGACGATCCCGCTTTCGCCATCCGCGCGGCGGCCTTGCACCTGAAAGATCTCGACGGGAGCCTGCCGCAGCGGCACGTGCGCCGCTACACCCGTGACGAACTCCTCGCCCTGGGCTACAACACGGGCGAGCGCAACATGCGGTCCTTTGCCAGGGGGGTTCCACCAGGACCCATGGCACGGTCGTACCTGCGCCGTTTCCGTACGTACCGGAACCGCGCCGCACAAGTCCTGACGGACCGTGGCGGACATCTGCCGGCGTAGAGCCCCGCAGCGACAAGGCAAGACGGGAGTCCTCCTCGACACCACACAGGCTCAACCGGACGCCCATGGCCGCCATGCCACCTACCCCGTGCTCCTCCGTGACGGCGACCCGCGCCCGGGCAAGGTGGCCGGCGGACGGCACGTGGGAGAGGAGCCTGTTCCTGCTGGTTCACCACGCACGGAGGCTGAGGAACACCGGCGATGAGGGGTTGACGCGGTACCCGGCGGTCGGATCGGCCACCCGCTCGGTCCGGCTGCCACCAACTCCGCGCGGACGTCTTTTTCGCAGCGGCGAACATCGCTAGCCTCATGTGCTGCAATGACAGCCGCGTATCTCATGCGGTTCTCATGCAATGCGGACGGGGGAGCCATGGACGTTGCAGTGATCTCGGAAGACCCTGACGGGGCGGACCAACTCCGTTCCCTTCGCGACTGGTTGGCCGATTCTCAGGAGTTACGCGGGCGGGTCGACGGTGTGGAGCGGCCGCCGGACACCGGCACGCTGGGTCCGGTGCTGGACGCGTTGTCCGTCGCAGTCGGTCCGGCCGGTGCGGCGACCGCGTTCGCAACCGGTCTCATTGCGTGGCTACGCACCCGCCGTGGTGATGTGCACATCAAGGTGACGCTCCCGAACCGGAGTTCGCTGGAGCTGACCGCCAAGCGGGTTTCCGGTCTCGACGCTGCCGCTCTGCAGCAGCAAGTGACCGAGGTGACCAATCTGTTGAGCCAGCAACGAGAGAACGCGGACGAGCCCGAGCGTGGTCAGCTGCCATGACGGACCTGTCGGGCGAAGGCGTACGGGTCATGCTGATCGCCACCGCCACGCACCAGGGACCCCTGCTGCCGTCGGTGCCGGCCGTCGCCACCTCCTGCCGGGATCTGCGCGCGGTCTTGCTCGAACGCTGTGGGGTGCGGCCCGACCGCCTGCGCACGCTGCTCGACCCGGTCGACGCGCAAACCATGGCACGGGCCGTCACCGAGGAGGCGCAGTGTGCGGACACCGTGCTGCTGGTCTACTTCATCGGGCACGGTCTGCTCGGCCCGGACGGAGAGCTGTACCTCGCGGCCACCGGCACCGACCGCCTCACCCCCGGGATGGCCGAGCATCAGGCCCTGTCGTTCTCCTCGCTGCGGCAGGCGCTGGAGGCGAGCCGTGCGTCGTCCGTCGTCGTCGTACTCGACTGCTGCTTCTCCGGACGGGCTTCGTTGAGCGGCAGATCGTCCCTGCCTGCGCTCACCATGACGCCGGCGCACGGCATGTACCTCATGGGATCCGCGGAACAGCTGGCCCTCGCGCCTCCTGACGCCGCACACACCGCGTTCACCGGCGCGCTCATCGAGCTGCTGACGCACGGCGACCCGCGCGGGCTCCAACCACTGACCCTGGACGCGGTGTTCGACGCGGTCTTCCGGAAGATGAGCGACCGGCAGGGGCCGCTGCCGCGGCGCCAGGCCGGGGACCGCTCGGGACACCTCGTCATCGCACCGAACCCGGCGGTGCCCGCGCAGGCGGGACCTTCGGAGGATGCGGAGCCCGCGCCCGGTCGCTGCCCGTATCTGGGCCTGGATGCCTTCGGCGTGGAAGACGCCGACGTGTTCTTCGGGCGCGACGGCATGACGGAGCGGGTGTTCGCCGCGCTGACGGAGGTGGCCGGGGCGGATGAGCCGGGCCTGCTCATCCTGGTGGGTTCGTCCGGTTCGGGAAAGACCTCCCTGCTCAATGCCGGCCTCACGGCCGGACTGCGCGAGCGAGGCCTGCTCGGCACCACCTCCTGGCTCCCCCTGCGCCTCACCCCCGGAAGAAGCCCGCTCCGACGGCTGGCAGCGCTGTTCGACACCAGCCCCGAGGCCGTCGATCTGATGCGGGAGGCCCCCGATCGCGCGGCCGGACTGGCCGCACGACTGCTGGCCGGCCGACCGGAGCAGCGGCTGATCGTCCTCATCGACCAGTTGGAGGAACTGTTCACCCTGTGCCCGGACCCGCAGGAACGCACCGCGTTCCTGCGGGCGGTCACTGCCCTGGCCCGGCCCGTCGGGGACCTGCCCGAGGCGCTGGTGGTGCTCGCGCTTCGGGCCGACTTCTACGGTCAGGCGGCCGCGCACCCCGAACTGCTCGCCGCTCTGCGCGACACCCAGCTGTTGGTCGAGCCGATGACCCCTGAAGAACTCGACGCCGCCATCGAGGGACCGGCGGCCGCCGCAGGGCTGGTCCTCGACGAGGGGCTCGCCGACGTGATCCTGCACGAGTTCGGCGCGACGGCCGACCAGCAGCCGACCGCGGGCGCGCTGCCGCTGTTGTCCCATGTCCTGTGGGCGACCTGGCTGCGACGCACCGGATCGCGGCTCACCGTCGCCCAGTACCGTGCCGCCGGCGGCATCGCGGAGGCGATCAAGACCACCGCCGACGACACGTACGACGGACTCGACCGGCAGGGCCGGGAAGCCGTACGGCTCATGCTGCCCCGGCTGGTGCGGGTGGGGGAGGACTCCGCCGACACGGCCCAGCCCGTGGACCGCTCCGCGCTGCTGCACGGCCTGCCCGACACTTCGGCCGGGCAGCGGGCCATCGACCGGTTCACTCGGGCCCGCCTGCTCACGCTGGACCACGATTCCGCCCGTATCAGTCATGAGGCGCTGTTGCGCGCCTGGCCGCGACTGGCGGAGTGGGTCGATGCGGACCGGGACTGGCTGCGTGCCCGGCAGCAACTGGCCGCGGATGCGCGGGCGTGGGAGCGGGCCGAGCGGGAGCCGTCGTTGCTGTACCGGGGGAGCAGGCTGGCCGCTGTCCGGGAACGTGCTGAGTCGTCACCGGCGAGCGCGGTCGAACCCGAGTCCGTGCTCGCGGAGTTCGTGGACGCCTCTTGGCAGCAGGAGCGCCGGAGCGTGCGCAGGGCCCGGATCGCGGTGGCGTGCCTCGTGGCCCTGACCGTGCTTGCCACGTCCGGGCTGATCGGCTCCGTCATCTTCCAGCGCCGGGCCGAACGGGCGGGCGACCGCGACCTGGCCCGGTACCTCGCCGCAGAGGCTGAGGGCATCCGTGACCAACAGCCCGGCCTGGCCAAACAGCTGAGCCTCATCTCGTACCGGATGAACAAGGACGCGGGACGCGGCGCGCTGCTCAACAGCAGGCGCACGGCGGGCGTGATCAACGCGGAGAAACCGGCCCACGACCTTGCCTACAGCGGTGACGGCCGGATCCTCGCGATATCGGTCGGCGATGCCGTCGAACTGCGCTTCAAGGGCGGTTCCCAGCGCATCGAGCGGAAGGGAGTGGACGTGATCGGCCCGGTCACGGTGAGTCGGGACGGCCGGACACTCGCCGCCGTGACGTACGACGAGCGTCGACCGAAGACGACGTGGGTGCGGTTGTGGGACATATCGGATCCCACACACCCGCGGCAGACCTCCGCGCCTCGACTGGACCACGCCGTCCACTCGCTCGTCCTCAGCAGAGACGGCAAGATACTGTACGGCGGCCTGTGGACCGGTGGGATACGTGTCTGGGACATCGGCGACCGGGCCGCGCCGAGGCCGCTGCCGTCCCTCACGGCGCATTCCGCACGGGTCGACTCCCTGGCCGTGTCACCCCAGCGCGACCTGCTCGCCAGTATGAGCGTCGACGGCCGGATCCAGCTGTGGAAGGCGGCGGCCTCCGGACGGCCCGAGCGGGTCGCGGTGCTCCAAGGGGCGAAGTACGACCGCACCACAACGGCGAACACGAGGCCGCTGCACCGGGTGGCCTTCGATCCTCATGGGGAGAAGCTTGCGGCCCCGGTGGCGGGGAAGAACAACGACGGGCTCGGGCTCTGGAAGCTGGACGCGCCCGACAAGCCCGAGCGGATGGGGCCGGCGAAGAAGAGTTCGACGGACGCCGGCGATACCTCCATGCAGTGTTACGAGGGCATGGACTCCGTGACGTTCAGCCCGGACCGCGAGTACGTCGTCGGGACCTGCGGCGGCCAATGGCACATCCGGATCTATATGAAATCCGTGATTCCCAACGCGATCCTGTCCGGGGCGTCGGGCGGGGGCGGGGGAGGAACTACGAACGAGCCAGGCATGGTCCTCTTCGACCCCGGCAATTCCCGAAGGCTGTTACAGGCCACCGACCGCGGCGTTCGCGTCTGGTACCTCAGCAACTCCGCCCAGCTGGGGGCCGAGACGTTCATTCCGGCGACGCCCGGAACGGGAGCCCAGTTCGACTACCGCTTGGTGGGCAAGAGGCGACTGCTCGCCCTCGAAGGGGTGGGCGTGAACTACCTGCTCGACGTGACGGATACACCTGATTCATTCCGGGTGCTGGCCGTGACGCGCTCCCCCAGCATGTTCACGGGCGCCGACATCGCCCTCAGTCCCGACGGGCGCCTCCTCGCCGATGTGGAGGTGTACGAGGGCAAGAAGGCCGACCAGAAGGGCAAGAAAGAGCAATACGTCGGCCTGCGGCTGCGCGCGACCCGCGATCACGCACCTTTGCTGTCCACCATCGACGAGTTGGACAACGGTGTGCAGGCGATCGCCTTCAGCCCCACTCAGCCCGTCATGGCGGTATCCGACATGAATGGCTGGAAGGACAGCAACCACAAACCACCGGTCGTAAGGATCTACGACATCGCGGACCCCAGGCGTCCACGGCAGATCGCCCGGATCAAGGCGACGACGACGCACCTCGACTTCTCCCCGGACGGCGAGAGTCTCCTCCTCGCCGATTCCCCCTTCGTCGACCGCAACGATCCCCAACCCCATGCCCTGGACCAGTTGCAGGCCTGGGACCTCACGGACCCGACGCACCCGGAAAAGCGGTGGGGGCGGCATGTACCAGACGCGATCGATTCGGTGAACCTTGCCTTCCGGCCTGATGGCAAGCTGCTCGCCGCCTTCGAAAGCGACGGCACCCTGAGACTGTGGCGCGTCGAGAAGCACCGGCTCGCCGAAGAGGTGTCGCACGTCAACATGGGCATCTACGGCAGCCCGATCGCTTTCAGCCCCGACGGAGCCCGTCTTGCCCTGGTCGCGCAGAAACAGGTGGGTGACGACGGGCGCCCGGAAATCTGGGACGTGACCGATCCGAAATCCCCCAAGCTGCATTCCTACCTGCCCGAGGAGCCGTCCGGGATCTACGCACTCGCGTTCACCCCGGAAGGCGATTCCCTCGCCACCGTCAGGGCCTCTGCGGGCGTCGACATCTGGGACATCGAACCGGAACGTGTGATCGGTGACCTTTGCGACGGGGTCGGCGACCCGATCACCCGCAAGCAGTGGAAGCACTACCTCCCTGACAAGCGGTACGACCCCCCGTGTCATCCGTCCTGAGCCCGTGTCCAACGTGGTTGGTCGGTCGGTGGGACTGAGCATGGGGAGTGGGCGGTGCCGACATCGACGGCGCATCGCCGGTCGTCATCCGGTCGCGTGCCGGAGTCTGGAGCCGACTGCATCGGCAGATGCTGCCACTCCCGGTGAAAGGACCGGGTTCACCTGTCCCGCGCGGTTCTCGACTCGGCTCACGTCCGAGCAAAAAAGGGGGCAACTTGCAGGTTCGAGTCCTGTGGACCCGGGGCAAGCCGGGTGCCAAGGTGTACGTCTTGTCCGACGCGGACGGATGGAGAAAGGGCGACGACGCCATGGTCAGGTCTGCCTCAAAGAGCTTGGTCCGTGCGAGCCTCGTACTCGGTGCCGTCCTGGTGTCGGCCCTGCTTTGTGCCACGGCGAGTGGGGCTGCTCCCGAGGACCCGCGGGGAGACGCGGGAACGGTCGTCGCTGCACGTGCGAGCAGCGAACGCGGCTGTCCTGTCGTGTACTTCGACCTGGGCGAGACCCTCCTGCACACCGCGGACGACGGCAGCACCGACTATCAGCGTGGCGCGGCCTCTTACCTGCGCGTCCTGCGTGAACGCCACATCAAAGTCGGCCTGATCACCAATGTTCCGCCTTCCTGGGGCACGACCGACGCCGAGCGCGCGGCCAAGCTGAAAGAGGTGGTCGACGCGACGTGGCGGGGCCCGGTCCCCTTCGCCTGGGAGGATTTCGGAGACCGAATCCTCACTCCGCGCGCCGAGACCGAGCGCAAGCCGGCTCCGATCCTCTGGCAGCGCGCGAAGGCTGACTCCGGCCACTGCCGAGTCGTCTACCAAGCGGAGACGGCCGAGGAGGTCATGGTGGCCTCCTCGCTGGGCTTCGTGTCGTACCAGGTCGGCCGACCCCACCGGCCCGTCTTCCTGCCGGTGGGGCTGATCGAACTCCTCGGCCATCGGTCCCGCTGACTGGCCAGGCCCGCCGGTCCGGATCACTCGCAGCCGCGACGCCAGTTCCACCCGATGAAGGTGTGCTTCAGTTCTACGTCGAAGTGACAGGACACGCCGGAGTCCGCGTCGATCTGCACATAGGAGTGGTGTGTGTTGGCGTACACCGTGCCGGTGGGGTCGAAGATGCCGGCATAGGTGAATGAGGCGTGTGCCTCGGAGTTCACGACGGCGCAGTTGGTCGCGCAGTCGTCCTTCTCGGACGACGTCAGCAGCGACCATCCCGCGTTCCAGGGCTCCCGGTTCCACTCCTGGCGAGCCTGGGTGGCGGCGTCGACGACGCGGCCCGAGGCCGTGTTCCAGGTCGACGTGGTGTAGAGGCCGGTCATGCGGATGTTGCAGCAGTCGAACATCTCGCTCCACGTGTGCAGTTGATGGGCACCGACAGCGGCGGCACCCATCCGCGCGCCCGTGACCGCCTCCGTGGTCGAACCGGCGGGCACGTATCGGACCGGACCCAGCTCCGGCATGCAGTCGTCACCGATGGTGACCTGCTGCTGAACCGCCACCCCCGCGGGCGGCGCGGGCAGCGAGCCGGACAGTTTCACGCTTCCACAGGTCTTGGCAGCCTGCGCCTCACCGGTGCCCTGCCCCGTCTCGGTGGCTACCGCCGAACCGCTTAACACGCCCACCAGGGCGATCGAAGCTGCGAGCACACTTACAGTCCGCTTGGCCAAATTCCTTCTCCTGTCTACAAGTTGCCCGGTGATGCGCTGGTCGGGAATCACCAGTTCTTCGGGGCCAACGTACCGACGGCTCGGTCCGGCGTCCGACCCGCCCCGCTCGCCTGGCAGTTCGCTGCTCGGTGTTCTGCCGCCGGCCGTCCCGGCCCGTCCTGCATCCCGGCCCGCTCCGCGTCCTGGGTTCGTCGCGGGCCCGGGGGCGGTGGGGGGATAATGGCACCGCTACGACATGTCCACCCCGGCGTTCCTCTACGGCGTTCTTACCGATGCCGATCTCCAGCCGTTCGGGGCGGCGCGTTACGTAGTCAGCCCGACCTTCCAGCCCGTCTCCGGCGGCGAGGAGTGACGGTGTCTCACAAAGCCAGTTAAGACGGCCCCTTACTACGTAGGCCGGTTCTCCGTTTCCAAATGTCTATCGGGGAAGAGTGGTTCGGGAGGGAAATCGCAGCGGCTCGCCCCACCCTGCTCTCCCAGCACCCGCTTGAGCTGCACCGTCGTGCAGTGCGGATGGTGGCCGAGGCACGACCGGAGTACGACACTGAGGTGCTGTCCCTGTGGATCAACGGATGGACCGACAGGTCCACGGGTGTGCTGAGCTGACAGCCGGGAGGCACGAAACCCTTGCGCGTGCGCGGAGGTGTCATGGCGTCATGTGGGCAAGCGGTTCCAGGGGCACGTCACGGATGACCGTCGGTGCAAGAACGGCTCAAGATGCAGGCACAAGGTTGAAGAAGCATTATGAGGGTAGGTAGGCGTCTGCCCCCCTACGGTGTCAAAAATTCGAGTACCTGGCTTGTAATTCTTCAAGAAGGCTACTTCTCCAGACGACGGAGCCGGTGCACGCGACGTGCGACGCCCTCGCGACTGCTGGGCAGCTCGCGGCCGTCATTGCGCTCAGCGTCAATTGTTTGCACTGCTTCCATGGGGGATGAGTTACCAAACCGGGCGCCGGATCGACCGTGTTCTGTCGGATCGACCGTGTTCTTCGGAGGGAAAGACCGATGTGGGTAAGCGCCTGGCGGCTTGCCTCCGTAGCTCTGCGAGCAGCATGCGTTCTGATGGGCGGGTCGACCGTCGCTAAGGGTTCGATCACGCGCCCAAGCCGTCAGCCCATCACCGTCAATGGAACGAGTCCACTGGAAAGGGACATGAGCCGGAATCCGACGGTGAACCGCAGGTCGAGCAGCGGTCATGTCCGGGGCGCGCATCAGCCGCCGGTGCCCGGCCACTGCCAGGGATGAGTGGCAAGCCAGACGTGGCAGACGCGGGCGACGATGATGGCGAACGACGCCAAGAAGAACAGACAGCCGCCTATGAGCAGGGCGGCGGCAGCGGCGCCTGAATGCTTCCGGCCGTCGCTTGCACGGCCCTGCACGGCACGCCTTCCGGGCGGGTCGTCCCGGCGGAGCCGTCCGCGCTGCCGAGGCACTCGGCACGTCACGAGTTCATGCTCACCCCGTCACTTCGGATGCGCATCTCCACGGCCGCGTCCTTCGGCGGCCGCAGACGGACGCGGAGGGCGGCCGCCGGCCCGGCAGCGGAGGAGGGCGCACTCGCCCCGCTGCTGCCGGTTGGGTGGCCTTGTTGCCGCCCTAGGGCACCCGTCCCGTACGCGTGCGCTCGGCGGTCATCACCCGAGGCGTGCCGCCGCCCACCGCAGAACGGCGCAGCGGCCCCGGCTGGGCACCGTCCACAGGGCATGTCCCCGCAGTCCCCAGCGGCGCAGCAGGGTGTTGGCGGCGATGAAGCCGCTGGTGGACGCCCGTTCCATCAGTGCCACCGGCAGGTCGGTGCGGACGAAGTCACCTGCGAGAACCAGGCCGGGCGTGGAAGCGCGCACCGTGGGACGGTCGGCGTGTCCGCCGACCGGGAACAGGGGGCAGTCGGCACGCCATTCGTGGCGGGCGTCGACCACCCTGGCCCGACGGGTCTCCGGGTAGAGGCGACGCAGTTCATCGAGGAGCTTCCTCTGCGTGACAGCCCTGTCGGCGTTGCCGGGAAGGGCGTAGGCGTGCAGCTCCACGACCGATCCGCCGGTGCGGGCGGCCCAGCGGGCAGCCTCTCCTTCCCAGCCGCTCAGCACACTGACGTTGTCCAAGGCGCCGTATCCGCTGGTTCCGAGGAACCCGGGCCGGTCCGCGCGCAGGGGCGCGTCCAGCCACAGGCGGGACACCAGGAAGGGCGGGGCGGTGCGCAGCCGCGCCACGCGCTCACGCCACTCGCTGTCGCCGAGACCGCCGGAGCGGGCCACCAGTGAGCGCAGCGCCGAGGGGTCGAGGGCGAGCACCGCGGCGTCGTACGGTTCCTCGCCGCTCGCGGCGGCCACGGCGAAGCCACCCGTGGGCCGGACGGAGACGCCCTCCACCGCGGTGCCGGTGCGCACGCGCACGCCGAGTCGGTGCAGGCGGCCGGCGAGCGGGTCCCACAGTGCCTGCGGGAACGGCTCCGTGGGCACGTCGAAGAGCAGGCCCTCGGCCGAGCCGAGGAAATAGATGTGGAACATCAGCGCCATCTCCGCGGCCGACAGCTGCCGGGGATCGGCGAAGAAGCTGCGGGAGAACACCTCGAAGGCCAGGTGCCGTGCCGCCGCGGGGAAGCCGATGGCCTCCAGCAGGTCGTACGCGCTGACCTGGTCGAGACGGTCGTAGACCGCGGGCACCCGTACGTCGAGGAGCGGCAGCGCCGAGCGCGCACGGATCCGGGCCAGATCACCCAGGGAGAACGACGGGCTCAGTGCCACGAACCCGAGCACGCTCAACGGTGGAGTGCGCGGCACGTGCCGGAAGCCGTCCCGCCGGCCACTGCCGTGCCGCAGGGGGTAGTCGGGCAGGCTAGTCAGGCGGCACAGGCCCGGGTCGGTGCGGCGCAGCAGGGCACGCAGGTTGTAGTACTGCCGGAAGAAGGCGTGGAAACCACGGCTCATGGTCACCGTCGTACCGTCGGCCAGTCGCGTGGGCCATCCGGCCAGCCGCCCGCCGAGCTGGGCATCACGCTCGTACAGGGTGACGCGTACGCCGCGCTCGGCCAGAGCGGTGGCCGCGGTCAGTCCCGCGATACCGCCGCCGACGACCGCCACGTGCGGCGTGCCGGCCCCCTCGGCACGTTCGGCGCCCGGCGGTGCGGGCACCAGTCTGGCCAGCCGGTCCCGGCCGGGAAGGGGCGGGCGGGTTCCGGCGGTGGAGCGAGGACGTGGCCCGGTCATCGCCACGCCTCGCCGGTGCCGGCGGACGGGCGGCGTGCGACGACGGTGTGGGTGATGCCGGTTTGCCAGCCCGGCAGGGGCAGTACCCGCACCAGCTCGAACCCGGCCCGCCGTACGCGCTCCCCGAGCTGCCCGGCCGTGTCGAAGGCGAGGACACTGCGCCACAGATGCTGGTAGAGCGCTCGGTCACCGAGCAGCGCGGCGACCGGCAGCACGAGTCCGCCGCACACCGCGTTCCACACCGCCCGGTGTGGCGCCCGTCCGCTCAACGCGTACTCGTGCACCGCCAGTCGGCCGTGCGGCGCGAGCAGCCGGAGTGCGCAGGCGAGCACGGCGTCCGGATCGGCGGTGTTGCGCAGCAGGTACGCGGCGAAGACGGCGTCGAACGGACCCGTCACCCCGGCGCCGGCCAGGTGCTCCACCGGGGCGTGCACGAAACGCACCGGCCGTGGCCACGGCCGGCGGGCCGCACGCCGCAGCATGCCGGGCGACGCGTCGACGGCCGTGATGTCCGCGCCAGGCAGCACGGCGGCCAGCGCCGCCGTCGAGGCGCCCGTGCCGCAGCCGAGGTCCAGCAGTCTCAGACCCCGGCCCTCGCCGGGCAGGCGGAGGCGCCGGGCGGAGCGGCGCAGGTGGGCGTGGTAACCGGGGTTGGCCGCCACGAGGGTGTCGTAGCTGCGGGCGGCGTGGTCGAACGCGGCTGCCAGGTCGGCGTCGCGTAGCACGGGCATGCCATCTCCGTAACGGGTCATGGGCCGCAGGCGTCAAGCGGCGGGGAGGTTCCGGCGTGGGGTGAACGGCAGGGCGAGAGCCGAGCCGAGCATCGCGGCGACGGGAGCGTGCAGACCGATGGACAGATCCTCCGGGAGGCTGGTGCGCCCGTCCAGGAAACGCAGCAGCCGGCGCGCGGGCACGTGACTGAACAACCGGGTGAAAAAGGCAGGCCCGTCCAGTCGGCCGTGGTCGAGGGCGTGGAGCAACACTGCGTCCATGAGCCGGGAGCGGGCCGAGTGGGCGCGTGGGGGCAGTGGGCGGCGGCCTGCGTGGAGCGCGGCGGCCACGGCGCCGGTCTGGCGTTGCACGGCGCTGAAGGTGTAGCCGGTCGCGGGCCGGGTGGCGCCTGCCGCGGCCCCGATCCGGAATACGCAGGCGGCGGTCTGCCGGGGAAACACCGCGTCCGTCATCGGAATGACACCCTGTTCGCACGCGGTGACCTCGTGGTCCCCGGCCTTCAGGATCCGGGTGACGTAGTGCCGCAACGCCCGGTCGTACGCGTCCCGGCCGAGTGCGTGGCGGGAGAACTCCGTGTACTCGACCAACGCCTCTTGCGGGGCGGTGGGCAGGACGTAGCCGAACGACAGGCCGCGAGCGGGCTGCGGGGTGCGGAAATCCATGAACTCCACCGTCGCCGGATCGAACACCGGCCGACGGGTGCGGACGAACCAGCCGCGGAAGTGCTGCAGCAGCGTCGTGCGGGCCGGCGGCAGGTGCGCCGGCGGCCGGGAGTCGAACACCCAGCGGGCGCGGACGGTCACCCGGCCACCGCCGGCCCGCCGGGCGTGCACCAGCGCGCCGCCCGGCGCGGACTCGACCCGTTCGGCCAGGGCCTGGACGGCTGTCACGTGCGGGCTGTCGGCGAGCACTCGGCCGACCAGTTCCTCGAACGCGGCGGAGCGCAGCATCTTGTAGTGCAAGGGCGCGATACCGGCGTCCACCGTCCGCCCGTCACCGCACCGCACCCGCAGCCGCTGCCAGGAGGCGGTGAGCACCCCGTCGTACGGCCCCGTTCCCGTCTCCCAATAGCACCAGGTGCGCTCCGGTGCGCGGAATGGGCCCGGTGGTGCCGCCAGCAACACCGCGGTCACCCGGCGCGCGCCCGCGGGCGGCCGGGCCAGCCGCAGGGCCAGCGAGAGTCCGGCGGCCCCTGCGCCCACGACGGCGACATCCGCGGTGATGTCCACGGAGGCTCCCTTCCCGAGGCCGGTCCGTCCTGCCGTCAGTCTTCCCGCCCGCCGTTCGCGGCGGATGCAGCCATGGGCGTGTCGGACGGCCGGCTGCCCACGGCGCCGGGATCTCCACCGAACGGCGCATCCGAGGGGGCGACCGGCGCGGAATGTGTGACAACGCAGCAAACCGGTGCGACAGGAGCAGGTTTCGGGGCGTAGCCCCCGCAGAGGGCGAGAGGATCCGTGATGCGTTCCATCCGGGCGGTCCGTGGTCTCACGACGGACTCACCGCGCACGCCACCCGCTGTGGCCGACCACCAGGGAACCAGGGAGCCGACCGGACCGGTCGACGCAGCCGCTGTGGACCCGTCCGCTGTGGACGCCGATGTCGCGGGCGTCCTCGACCGGGAGCTGCGGGCGCTGCTCGCCGACCGCCTCGCCGGCTGCCGCGGGCTGGATGCGGTCTTCGCCCACGACATCGCCGAGCGGGTGGCGCGCTTCACCCGGCACGGCGGACGCCGAATCCGCCCCCGACTCATGTGGTGGTCCCTGCGCGCCTGCGGGGGAGGGGATACCGCCCAGGTGCGCGCGGCACTGCGGACGGCGGCAGCCCTCGAACTGATCCAGACCTGCGCCCTCATCCAGGACGACCTCATGGACCGGGCACTCAGCCGCCGCGGCACACCGTCCCTGCACGCCGACGTGGCCGACCAGTACGCCGCAGCGACATCCCAGGCCGCTGCCCACGGACTCGGCACGTCCGCCGCGGTGCTCGCCGGGGACCTCGCACTGGTCTGGGCGGACGACGCACTGGCGAGCCTGCTGCTGGACGCCGGGCTCTCGCACGACAGCGCGCGCCGGCTGAACGCGGTGTGGCGCGCCCTGCGCACCGAGATGGCGGCGGGCCAGTATCTGGACGTGCAGGGCCAGGCCACGTCCGTCCGCACCGTGACCCGCTCGATTCGCGCCGCCTGCCTCAAGAGCGCCCGGTACACGGTGGAACGGCCGCTGGAGCTGGGCGCGGTTCTCGCCGGAGCCGACGCTGCCACCACGGCGACATTGCGCCGCGCCGGGCGCAGCGCGGGCCTCGCCTTCCAGTTGCGGGACGACCTGGACGACCTCTTCGCGGACTCCGAGGTCACCGGCAAGCCGTCCGGCGGGGACGTGCGCCAGGGCAAGCCCACCTATCCGCTGGCCGTCGCCCGGGCGCTCGCCACGGCCGCCGGCGACCGGTACGCCCTCGGCGTACTGGAACGGACGGTCGGCCGCACCGATCTGGGCGAGAGCGAACTGGTCGAGGTGCGGCAGGTCCTCACCGCCACGGGCACGCGCGATCTGGTGGAGGCGAAGATCGCCCGACTGACCCGTCAGTGCCTGCGTCAGCTCGGCACCGCGACGCTGGAGCCGGGCGCGGCTGCCCGGCTGTGTGCCCTGCTGACCGGGATCACCGAAACCTCCGGCCAGGTGCCCGAGCCGAGCGGACCACCGGCCGCCGTCCTGGCCGCCGCGGAGACGGAGGCGGGCCGGTGACCCGACAGATCCCGGGACGCACCGACCACGTGGTGGTGGTCGGCGCCGGACTGTCCGGCCTGTCCGCCGCCCTGCACCTGCTCGGCGCCGGCCGCCGCGTCACCGTGGTCGAACGCGAGCCGGGGCCCGGCGGACGCGCCGGACGACTGGAACTCGGCGGCTACCTGATCGACACAGGGCCGACCGTGCTCACCATGCCGGACATCGCCGACGAGGCGTTCGCCGCGGTCGGAACCTCGCTGCGCGACCACATCGAACTCATCGAGCTGCATCCCGCCTACAGGGCGCGCTTCGCCGACGGCAGCGTCCTCGACGTGCACACCGACGCCGGGGCGATGGAGGCGGAGATCGAACGGTTCGCCGGAAGCGCCGACGCCGCCGGATACCGCCGGCTGCGGCACTGGCTGGGCCGGCTGTACCAGGCCGAGCAGGGCCGATTCCTCGATGCCGACTTCGACTCGCCGGTGGAGCTCCTCACCCCCGGCCTGCTGCGGCTCGCCGCACTCGGCGGCTTCGGCAGCTGGGAGGCGCGCATCGCCCGCCATCTGCGCGACGAACGGCTGCGCCGCGTCTTCTCGTTTCAGGCCCTGTACGCCGGCGTCCCGCCCGAGCGGGCCCTTGCCGCCTACGCGGTGATCGCCTACATGGACACCGTTGCCGGGGTGTACTTCCCGCGCGGTGGCATGCACGCCCTGCCCCGGGCGATGGCCGACGTCGCAGCCGGGGCCGGGGCCGAGTTCCATTACCGGCAGCGGGTGACCCGTCTGGAACGCGTCGGCGAACGCGTCACCGCCGTGGTGACCGACGATCAGCGCATCGCCTGCGACGCCGTCGTCCTCACCCCCGACCTGCCGGTGACCTACCGCCTGCTGGGCCGCGCCCCGCGCCGCGCGGTACGGCTGCGGCACGCCCCGTCCGCGGTGCTCCTGCACGCCGGCTGCGACCGCACCTGGCCGGAACTGGCCCACCACACCCTGTCCTTCGGGCATGCGTGGCAGCGCACCTTCCAGGAACTGACCCGCACCGGCGAGCTGATGAGCGACCCCTCCCTGCTGATCACCCGGCCCACCGCGACCGATCCCGGACTGGCCCCGCCGGGCCGCCACCTGCACTACGTCCTCGCCCCCTGTCCGAACACCGACATCGGCCCGGGCGTATCCGACTGGTCCTCTCTCACCGCGCGCTACCGCGACAGCCTGCTGCACGAACTCGACCGCCGCGGCCTGGCGGGCATCGCGTCGGCCATCCAGGAGGAGTGCCTCGTGACCCCCGCCGACTGGAGTGCGCAAGGACATGCGGCGGGCACACCGTTCTCCGCCGCGCACACCTTCGCCCAGACCGGGCCTTTCCGCCCGCGCAACCTGGTGCGTGGCACCACCAACGCCGTACTCGCCGGCTGCGGCACCACGCCAGGCGTCGGCGTGCCACCCGTGCTGCTGTCCGGCAAGCTGGCCGCCGCGCGCATCGCCGGCCGGGCCCGGTCCCGCGCCGTCTCCGCGCCGAGCAGCCGCCGCAACGTGGAAGAAGCACGCCCGTGACCGCCCGGGAACTGGACGCTGCCGGCATCCGCGACCCGCGCCTGCGCGCTGCCTACACACAGTGCCGGGAGCTGAACGCCCGGCACGGCCGCACCTACTTCCTCGCCACCCGCCTGTTGCCCCCGGAAAGGCGCCCCGCCGTGCACGCCCTGTACGGCTTCGCCCGCTGGGCCGACGACATCGTCGACGCTCAGGGCGGCGCCGGCACACGCGACGCCGATGACACACCTGGGCGTGCCGCAGCCCTGGACAGGCTGAGAAACGACCTGGCCTGCGGTCTCGCGGGCGCCCGTGACACCGTGCCGGTGGTCGCCGCGCTGGCCGACAGCAGCAGCCGCTACGCCATCGATCACCGCCACTTCACCGACTTCCTCGCCTCCATGCGCAGCGACCTGACCGTCACCGAGTACGCCGACTACGGCGAGCTGCGGGCCTACATGCACGGCTCGGCAGCGGTGATCGGCCTCCAGATGCTCCCCGTCCTCGGCACCGTTGTGCCCCAGGAGGAGGCCGCGCCCTACGCGGCCGAACTCGGCGTCGCCTTTCAGCTGACCAACTTCCTACGGGATGTCGGCGAGGACCTCGACCGCGGCCGGATCTACCTTCCGCAGGACCTGCTCGCCGCGCACGGCGTCGACCGGGAGCTGCTGCGCCGCTGCCGGGACACGAACACCGCCGACCACCGGATCACCGCAGCACTGCGGGCGTTCGCAGCCCTCGCCCATGACGCCTACCGGCGTGCTGCCCCGGGCGTGTCGATGCTCGACCCCGTCACCCGGCCGTGCATCCGCACGGCGTTCGTACTGTACGGCGGCATCCTGGACGCCGTGGCCGCCGACGGCTGGGCGGTATTGCACCGCCGCGCGGCGGTGCCCCGCAGGCGCCGCGCGCTCGTCGCCGGCGACGGTCTGCTGCGGGTGATCGCCGCGCGCCTCGCAGCCCGGCGCAGGCTCACCGGTGCCCCCGCCGCGTTCCCCTGCCCGTCACCCGCCCGGAAGGAGGCCGCGTGACGTTCCCTCCCGCGCCCCGGCGCACCCGGCTGCCCCTGCGCCTGCGCCGGCATCCCGTCGCCTGGCACCGACAGCACCCGACCTGGTTCATGGCCCGGCCCGCGCTGATCGCCGACGCGCTGGGGCGGGCGCAGGGCCGGCCGACCGGCAACTGGTACGTCGTCGGCTCGTCCCGGGACCTGCGACCGGACCGGCCGCTGGGCCGGACCGTCGCCGGCGAAGAGGTGGTGCTCTGGCGCGACGCGCAAGGCGGCATCGTCGCCGGGCCCGGTCTCTGTCCCCACCTGGGCGCACCCCTGGCCGACAGCCGGGTGCACTGCGGCACCCTGCTCTGCCACTGGCACGGACTGGCCCTCGACGGCAGGCCCTTCGCCGGCTGGGAACCGTGGCCCGCCCACGACGACGGGGTGCTGCTCTGGGTACGGCTCGACGGCGCCGGAGGCGAGGAGCCCACCGCCCGGCCACTGGTGCCGCCCCGTCCCGCCGCGTCCGGCGCACTGGCAGCCGTGTACACAAGGACCGGCATCTGTGAGCCGGAAGACGTGGTCGCCAACCGCCTCGATCCCTGGCACGGGACCTGGTTCCACCCCTACTCCTTCGTCGACCTCACCGTCGTGGACGTTCCCGGGCGACGCGAGGACGGCAACGCGTTCGCGGTCGATGTCTCCTTCAAGATCGCCGGCAGACTCGTCGTCCCCGTCCGCGCCCTGTTCACAGCCCCCGGACCGCGCACGGTCGTCATGCGAATCACCGACGGCGAGGGCGAGGACTCCATCGTGGAGACCCACGCGACACCGCTGGGAGCCGACGCCCTGGGCAGGCCGCGCACGGCAGTGGTGGAGGCGGTCCTGGCAACCTCCGGACGGCCCGGATTCACCCTCGCGCGCCGGGCGGCCCCCCTGCTGCGCCCGGCGATCCGCTACGCCGCGGGACGCCTGTGGCGCGACGACCTGTCCTACGCCGAACGCCGCTGGGCCCTGCGTTCGACGGGCCGCTTCCCCGGCTCCGGGCCAAGCGAGTGGCCCCCTCCCGCGGGCTGACCGAGCGGCATCCGCGTCAGACCGATGCTCAGCGTGCGCCGCCGGCCGCTTACTGCTGCGGGGCACGCACCAGCGCTTCGGGCAGATAGGCGGATCGGATGCCCAACTGCCAGCCGTGCGCGACAGAGGCGAGGGCGGCCAGCGCGACGGCTCCCACCGGGAGCAGGCTCCGGGCAGCGGGGTCGGCACCGGCGCTCTCGCGATGCGCCACGAGTCGTTCCTCCAGGGCCTGCTCGAACGCGGCCTGGTCGTCGTCGAGCAGGACACGCAACAGCCGCTGATCCGGCGTCAACGTCCCGGCCGAATCGAGCTGTTCGGCCGCACGCGACCGCTCGGCCGCGTCCGGCTTGCCCAGCGGCACGGGGCCGGGGAGAGCGCCGGGACAGCGTCCTTGGACGACGGTCAGGTAGCCGCACAGCGCGTCCATCTCGGCGAGGTCGGCCGGACCGGACACCGACTCACGCTTCGAGTACGGAACGCCGGCACGGATGGCGGGCGCATAGTCCTCGCGCAGCAGAGGGCCGATCACCCGGTTTCGCTCCCAAATCAGTCCGCTGATGACGGACCACGCGAACGCGTCGGTCCACGTCCGCGCCGTGGTTCCCGGGTGGGCCGGCTCCCACCTCTCCTCGTAGTGCAGCTCCTCGCTGCTGAGCGTCTCTCGTACGAGGGGGAGGGGAACCGAGAAGTCACCGTCCGGGAAACACGCGAGGCTCAGCACACCCAGGGCGCACTCGGCAGCTGTGATCAGGGCTCCGCGCGAGTCGGGCGTACCCAGGGCCGGGTCGGGCACGGTGCGCGCGGCGACGTGGTCGGCCAGCTCTTCGCCGAGTTCCCTGAGCCCACGCCGCAGCGGCACGCCGCCGTAGCGCATGTCGTGCCACCGGCCGAAGGCCCGGCCGGACATGCCCTCAAGGGCTTGCTGGATCCGCTGCTCTGCGACTGGGTGACGCGTCACTTCCTTGGTAATCATGCTGCCATCCTGGCAGTGCCCACTGACAGCGCAGTCCAGTCCCACTCTGCGCGCTGACCACCGTGCCCATCCGAGGATCCAGCTCTGACCAGCGCGTTCGTTCTGTCGCTGCTCATTTTGTGATCACGACAAGCCTCAAGGGCAGGAACAACGGCGTTCGGGGGGCTGTTCGGCTCCCGACTCACCACAGCAGTAGGGACATCGCGCAGGCCGCCGCCAGCACGGTCAGCAGGGCGCACATCACGAACACCGAGCCCACCCCTTTGATACGGTCCACGACGGAGTCGCCCAAGGCGCGCCTCGTACCGACCACTTGCTGTCCCACGACGTGCTGACTGAGGCCGTACCAAGGCCTGAGGCTCTTGAGCGACTCCTCGCCCAGGAGTGTTGTGACGACGATGAGCGGCCGGGCCTTGCGCCCCACCAGACCGGCCTCGCCCGCTGAGAACGTCCCCTGCGTGAAGCAGCGTTGCGCATGGCTGAGCATGCCGGCGGCACGCTGCCGGTTGGCCGGGGAGTCCTGGTCGAGCGCCACCATGTGCTTACCGGACACCCGGTCCGCAGGCGGCACGTCGAGCCGGGTGGCCCGTGCCACCACGGCATCCCACGCCTCGGCGTTCACGGCGTACCCCTCAGCGCCCTCAAGGCCGTACGAGATGGGCACCCCGGCCCGCAGCCCGCCGGTGAGGAACAGCGAGGCGACGGCGGTCAGCCCGCGTGGCGGGTAGCGGCCGATGCCGATGCCCAGCACCAGCACACGGATGTCGCGGTTCATGTGGTCGCGCTCGGCGGTTGTCTCCCCGGACAGGCCGGTCATCAGCAGGATCCACACCTGTTGCCGGTGGGAGGACTCGCGCAGCGCGTACAGCAGCAGGGAAGGCTTGGAGTCGTCGATGAGTTCGCCGATGGAGCGGCCCGCACAGCCCTGGGCCAGCAGGTCGTCCGGCGACAGCGCGCTCGCGTTCTGCCGGCGAACCGGCATCTACGAGTAGTCCTGGGTGGGAAGGCGCCCGCGGGACTGCACGAACCAGGTCGTCATCCTCGCGCCCTCCCCGCCGCCGACGGCCTCAGATGTGGGTGATGCTGAACGACCTCGATGCCCGTCCCGGTCACCGTGCCCTCCGCGAACTGGGCGATGGCCCGCTCCAGGGCCTGGTCGTGCCCGAACATGTCGTCGAAGGCCTCACGCCAGAATCCGCGCCGCTCGCGCAGATAGACGTTGAGCACGAAGCGCAGGGCGTGGCGCAGGGGCTGGTCGGTGTGGACGGGCCGGAACTCGGCCCCGGCACGGCGGCTGCGGTAGAGGAAGCGGAGGTCGCCGTCCGGCGACTCGGTGATCGACGAGAAGACGATCGAGCCGGTGGTCTGCACGGGGATGACGACGCACCCGACCCTGGGCCGCACGGTGGGGTGCGCGAGGTGGTCGAACAGGGGCTGGTATCCGGCGCGCACCCGGCTCAGCAACTCGGCGGAGCCGTGCTCCGTGGCGACGTACTTCTCGCACTTGAGGGGAACGACGAGCAGCAGCCGCGGCTTGTCGTCCGTCCGCAGGATGTGCTTGACCTGTTCGTACATCAGGTACGGCTCGTTGACGCGCTCGTGGTACAGGCCGTCACGCTCCACCAGCGCGGGCGTGTCGACCGCCAGGACGACGACCGGGCTCCCGGCGAGCGCGTCCCTGACGCCCTGGGCGACCGGGGTGCCGTCCGGCTCGCGCAGCAGTCCGCCGGCGTAGTCGGTGAACCTCAGGACGAAGCGCGGGTTCTTGTTCTTGCGGCCGACCGCGATCTCGTAGCGGTGCAGCTCGTACCTGGCCGTGTTGGTGACCGCGTCACGGACCTGGACCGAGCGGGAGAGAGACTTCAGGACCGCGACGACGTCGCTGAGTTTCGTCGCCGTCTCGCCCACCGGTGTGAGGTCCAGGTCCGTGCCGCCGATCACGGAGGAGTACTGGACGTACATCGAGGCCAGCAGCGAGGTCTTGCCGGCTCCCGACGGGCCGAGCATGGTGACTTCGAGGACGTAGCGGGCGGACACGCTCATGCCGCGGCCTCCTCGGGCGTCCGGGGCAGCGGTCCGGGCCTGCCCGGCGCGGCCAGTGCCGCCAGTGCGGCAACGCCCTCGGACCAGCGCCGCAGGTGCGCGGCGTCCTCGGCGAGGGCGGCGAACTTCCCCGGCCAGATCTCGGCCCTGATGTCCTGGTAGAACACCAGCCACTCCTCCTCGGCGCCCGCCGACGCGATGACCCGGTCGTAGAACTCCTCGACGATCGCGAAGATGGCCGCGCTCGGGTCCGCGAGCGCCTTGTGCAGCTCGCTCCGGCATTGGTACAGCGCCTCGGCGTACGCCACTTCCAGCATCTCCTGCACCTGCTGGGCCGTCGGGCCGGGCTCGTGCGGGAAGGGCATGGCCGGGGTGTCGGCGTGCAGACCGTCCAGACAGGCCCGTACCCGGTGCTGGAGCATGCCCCGGTAGGAGAGCTGGAAGCCGGCCAGGAGTTGCAGCGCGTACCGGATCTCGCTGCCGCCGTCCTCCCGCACCCGGGGCACGCGCGCGGCCACCTCCAGCAGGAACTCCCGTCCGGCCGGCGCACCGCTGAGTCCGCCGAGCCCGCCTGGTCCGCGCAGCACGACGGCGACGCGCCGCTGCATGTCGGCGGTACGGGCGTGCAGGGCCATGTCGCACTCCAGGAATCGCCTGGACAGCCTGGCCCGGGACTCGTTGAGGTACTTGCCGTACGCCATGCTGAGCCCGTCCTCGGCGGCGGCGCGGGCGACCAGTTCGTCCACCGCCGGATGGGCCGGGTCGCGTTCCGCCGCCTCCAGGACCGACTCCACGGCGTCGGCGAGCAGGTCGTCGGTCAGGTCACGTTCGTCGCGCAACTCCCGTACCAGACCGGACAGTCCGTGGGCGAGCCGGGCGTGCGTCTGCTTGAACAGCGTGGTGAACGGCAGGAACCAGATCTCGGTCGGCTGTGCCAGGTCGGCCAGCCGCTCGGCCCGCGCGGCCAGGTGGGCCAGCCGTTCGTGCAGTTCGGCGGCCTTCTCGGTGCGCACCGCGAGGAGGCGGTCGTCGAGGTCGTCGAGGTTGGCGAGCAGGTAGTCCAGCACCCGGTCCATGGCTCCGGCCACGACGTCCGGCCGGGAGCAGTCCGCGATGTGGGCCTCGGCCACGGTGAACCGCGAGGCCGGCAGCCACTGTTCGGCCATCCTCCGGGCGTTCGCGCTGTTGTCGCTCGTCGGGACGGTGCACTTGTTGATCAGCAGGAAGGAGCAGCGGTCCAGCCCGGTGGCGGGCAGCCCTTCCTGCACGTGGTCGTAGAGCTGGTGGTCGGGCTTACCGACGCCGTCACCCAGCGGATCGGGGCGGCGGACGAAGACCACGATGTCGATCTCGTCCCGCAGCGCGGCCACGATACGCTGCGCGTCCTGCAAATTGGTGTCGTCGAGGCCAGGCAGGTCGATCAGCGACAGCCCCGTCCAGTCCTGGTGGGCGAAGTGCGTGGTGATCCGCACGTATTTCACTGCGCGGAAGGCATGGCAGGGCTGGTCGTGCTCGTCGGACTGGGCGACGAACCGGCGGATCTCCTGCGGGCCGACGCGGTGCGGCGAGGCCGTGCCCAGGAAGCGGCGGTACTCGGGCAGCGTGCTGTGGAACTGCGCCAGGTGGGAGTACCTGCTGCTCTCGACGGACTTCTCCCCGGCGGGCTCCGGGGGCAGCGGCCCGGCGAAGCGTTCGAGAGTCGTGGGGGCGGGGCCCAGCTCCAGCTCCGCGTAGTAGGGGGCGATCACCTCGCTCAGGAAGGAACGATCGGTGTGGAAGTAGACCTCCGCCTGGGTGGGGACGCCGTCCTCGTGGCGCAGCACGCTGGTGACCCCGGTGCAGAAGCCGCCGTCGCTGGTGGGCACCTCCTGGTCGGTCAGCCCGGTCAGGCTCTGGATGAGCCGGCTCTTGCCCTGCCGGGCCCTGCCGATCACGCCCACGTTGAGCGTCGCCCGCCGGAACCGGGCCGCGGCCGCGTCGAGTGCGGCGGCCTCGACCGGCAGCTCCTCCAGCAGCCCGCTCACCTCGGCGCCGAGCGCGGCCAGCCGGCTCCGGGCGTCATCTGGCACCCGGCACGTCAACTCCGCCCGCAACGCCTCCAGTTCACGAAGCCGGTCCAGGGACTCCGTCACCCAGGTATGAGCGCGCTCCAGTGCCTGTGCCTGCCGAGCACGCCGCCGACGGATCTCCGCGATCCTCTCCGCACGCGACATGCGGTCCCCCCTCACCACACGACAAACCCGGCGGCGGAACCGCTGGGTGCGCCGATGATGACAGGAAAATCAGCAGATCCGGCCGTGATGACAAGAACTGCCGGAATACGAGCGATTTCGCCCGAGGGGCACCCCTGTCACCCCACCGCGTCTCCGCGGTAGGCGTCACTGCGGCAAACGCGTTCCCGTTCCTTGATCATCTCGGGCCACAGCCCGAACGGTCCGAGTTGGCACATCTCTGCAGGGGGCCGGCCTCTTCGGAGGCTGCTCCCGATGAAGGCCTGGTCCGACGCTACGGGGGAAAGCGCCGAACCAGGCCTCAGCCCACAGTGCCACAGCAGCCGAGGGTGCGCTCCGGCTGCGGGCGAATCCGATTCAGGTTGGCGAGTTTGCAATCCCTGGTCCCCGCGTGAGAGAGGCCGTTCCGTCGGCCGGGGCGTCCGCGGGAGCGCCGACCGGTCCTCTGGTCCCGGGGGGTGCACTTCGTCGGACGCAACCGCCACCTACTGAGTTGCTCCGGCGCGCTTGAGAGGATCGGGGGATGGCGGAATCACCTCTGCAGATCAATGCCCTCATCGTCGATGCCACGGACCCCGAGCGGCTCGCTGCGTTCTGGTCCGAGCTGCTCGGGCGGCCGGTCGTGGGCCGTATGGGCCCGTACGTCTGGCTGCGGCGGGATCACGGCCTGGGGCTGGGCTTCCAGCACACCACCGAACCCAAGTCGGGCAAGAACCGCATGCACTTCGACATCACCTCTCCCGATCCAGCCGCCGAGCAGCAACGTGTCGAGATGCTCGGCGGGCGCAGGCTGGCGCAGTACGCCGACGGTGGGTTCCTGGTGATGGCGGACCCTGAAGGCAACGAGTTCTGCATCATCCCTGAGGGTCCCTTCGAGCTCGATGACGAGGGGCACGCGAACTACCTCGGCTGATGATCAAGGCGGCCTACTCGCCGGCCGCATCGGCCGCCGGCGATGGCGTCGCGCTGTCCGCGGCACGGCGGGCACGGATGATGCCCCATCCCACCAGCGCCGCGGCCAACACCGTGAGCGAGGCCGGCCCAGGTGACCGCCTCGCGGAATTCCGTGGTCCGGTGAGTGCTCCAGCTCGACGTGGCGGTGTCGCCGGTGAAGAGCGCCGCGACGATGGTCCCGCTGACAGTGATGCCGATTCCGGTGGTGACCTCGCTGGCGGTGTCCACCAGCGCCGCTCCGATGGCGGTGCGATCGGCCGGGAGGCCACGCATCACATTGGTCCCGGCGACGACGCCCACGACGCGCATACCGGCGGCGACGAGCACGAGCGCGAGGGCGACCCACACGTACCCGAAGCGGCCCAGCAGCCCGTAGACGGCGAGCCCACACACGACAGCTCCGGCGCTGAACCATGCGGCCTTGTCGAGACGGACGCGCGTGACCAGCGGACCGATGACAGCACCGCCGGCGATGAGTACGACGACCTGCGGCAACATTCCCATAGCCGCTTGAGCGGGTGTCCAGCCCCAATCGAGCTGGAACTGCAGGGTCACGAGGTAGCCGAGGCCGGCGGTGGCAAGTCCTGCGGCGGCCTTGAACGCCAGACCGCTCGACACGAGTGGGCGAGCGACGAGTTCGAGGTCGAGCAGCGGATAGCGGGCAGAACGCTCGCGGACGACGAACAGCGTTGCCATCACGATGGCTGCTGCCGTGGTCAGCCACGGGAGCAGCGATGCAGCGCCCGCATCTACGAACAGCGTCGGTGCGACCAGCGCCAGCACGATCGTGGCCGTGCCGAGCAGGGCACCCGCGCCATCGATCGGGTCGTGGTGCAGCTCGTCCGCCCTGTCCGCGGGAATGCCGCGTCGAATGCCGATGAACGCGAGTGCGGCGATCGGCACGTTCACCAGCAGCAGCACCTGCCACGGAGCGAACGAGAGCACGAAGCCACCCGCCGTGGGTCCGATCGCGAGTCCGACCAGGCCTACGGTCGAGATCAGCGTCGTCGCACGGACGCGAAGTCCGTCTTCGTCGTACAGGCGGAACGCCAAGGCGAGGGAGCCTGGCGTCGTCATCGCTGCCGCGACGCCCATCGCCGCGCGGACGGCGATGAGCTGCTCCGCCGTGGTGACGAACACGGTTGCCAGACTTGCCCCACCCAGCAGTACCAGCCCGACCAGCATGACCTTGCGCCGGCCGACCCGGTCCGCCAGCGCGCCCAGGGCCGGCATCAGCCCGCCGAACACGACGGCATACACGCCCGTGACCCACTGCAGCGCAGTCGTCGACGCCGGCAACTCCCGGCCGATGGTCGGCAATGCGACGTTGAGGTTCGAGTTGTCGAGCATCTCGAACAGAAACACCGCTGACAGCCCTGCGAGGGCTACCCCCGCTTCACGGAGGGAGCGCGGCGAACGAGAGGCTTCGGCGGGAGCGCCGGCATTCTCGACAACTCCATTACGACGGATATCCACTGCGCACTCCTTCGACGTGAAGAAGTGGCGGCCCGTCCGGTACCGCGTATGCGCGTGTGACCCCTGCTCCATCAACCGGCGTCGATGCCCAGCAGTGATCACACGTTTTTACTTCCGGTGCTCTGACAGTACACCCGCCCCACAGATCACGTCGCGGCGCTCCGCCGCTACGGAGCCTCGCGATACGCCGCCGAGATACGTCCGTGCGCCTCCAGTTGCACGAGTGCCCGCCCCAGCCAGGCGTGGGTCACCACCCTGTCGCGTCGGCCGCCCACAGGGGATCGGCGCGGACGCACGAGTTCGAACCGGACCGTGGGAAGCCCGCTGTACGCTCGGCGCCGCGGTGGCCGGACCCTGCAAGGCAGTCAGGAATCTGCCAGACGCTCGGCTACGTCCATCTCCTCAACGGTCACTTCGCTGGGCCGGGACTCCTCCAGCCGCCAACGAGTGATCACTTCGTCCGGCCCCGGCATCTGACCGGCGGACAGGGCGCTGTCGATGCGGTCGCGCACGACATGCTCCGCTGCTGCTTCGGCATGGAACAGCGTTCGTAGAAGCACCTGTTCCCCGGCCCGCTCGGCGTGCGTATGGTGAGACGCCAGTGGGCACGGCGGGGGGTGCTCCCAGTGCCCGCACAGTGCCGCAGTGATGGCCGCCCCGAGCACTCGCAGGTCTGCGTCCGGCTCCATGAGGATGATCGCCTCGTGGGCGAATACGCGTCGCACTCGAGCAGTATGCCCCGAGCCGACACCCAGACGGCCGCCCCGATCAGATTCCCAGGGACGTGACGAAGCCTTGCCGGGGTCTGCCCGGGGTGGGGCGTCTTCGAGTTCCACCACTCCCTTGATGTAATAATCACTATAGATGTTCGCCTATTACCTACGAGGGGGAAGTCTTGCCGTTCGCGCACACGGCCGAGGCCGTACGGGCATGGGTTCACGGTTGGTCCGTTTCGCGCGGTGCAGCCGAACCTGTGCCTTGTGCCTGTGGTTTCACCGTCGACGTGGGCCTACCCGGACACGTCATGCGCCACGTTCTGCACTCTGCGGACGAAGCGACCGTCCACAAAATCACCAAGCAGGCCGCCACACCCGGTGTCTGGTTGAAGGCCTTCGTCCCACCGGAAAGACTCGAACCCTGGCTCGCACCTGGCTGGCATCTCGCCGGCGGACCCGGCTACCTGATGTCCGCCTCCCTGTCCGTCGTCCCCACCCGGGTCCGGGGCACAGTCCCCGACGGTTATCGGCTGAACACCTGGACACGTGCTGGCGTCACCCGCGCTCTGGTGCGCGCTGCCGACGGCGCTTTCGCCGCGCGCGGCCAGATCGCTGTCACCGGACACACCGCCGTCGTCGACCAGGTGGAGACAGACCCGGCCCACCAGCGCCGCGGCCTGGGACGCCTGGTGATGCGCAGGCTCACCGACGCTGCCGCAGAGCAGGGCGCCACGGCAGGCGTGCTGGGCGCGACACCAGAGGGCCGTGCCCTGTACGAGATGACGGGATGGCGCGTACTGGCCCCGTTGACCGGCGCCCTGCGGGGTCCGGACCCGGCCGAAGACTGACAGGTCCCGGGCGTGCCGGGGCCCGGGCCCGGGCCCCGGCACGGGCCCGGCCGGCTCATATCGGAAGCCAGACGGCCGGCGGAATCGTCCTGACGACGATCGGCGAGCGCCGGTTCCCCTGCCACAACGGACTGAAGTGCTCGTCCCTTCGAGCGGTAGGCCGTTGTGGCGTTTGCGGATGGTGGATGGCGGATGGCGGAAAACGCGGGCACAAGTGATCGGGCGGGCATGAGCGCCGCCGTAGCAGGAACTCGTCCAGTCACAGCTCGTTATGTCACATGCAGGAGGGACCATCTGTGTCGCAGGTCGAAGAATCCATCGAGGTCAACGTCCCCGTAAGGGCCGCCTACAACCAGTGGACCCAGTTCGAGGACTTCCCCCAGTTCATGGACGGTGTCGAGCGTATCGAGCAGCGCAGCGACACTCTCACCCACTGGGTGACGAAGATCGGCGGGACCCAGCGCGAGTTCGACGCGGAGATCACCGAGCAGATTCCCGACGAGCGGGTCGCCTGGACCACTGTCAGCGGCGAGGCCAAGCAGGCCGGTGTCGTCACCTTCCACTACATCGACGACACCACCACCAAGATCATGCTGCAGCTCGAGTACGAGCCCGAGGGTCTGGCCGAGACCGTCGGTGACAAGCTCGGCTTCGTCAAGAGGCAGGCCACCGGGGACCTGAAGCGGTTCAAGGAGTTCATCGAGTCCCGCGGCGGCAACGAAACCGGTGCCTGGCGCGGCGAGGTCTGATCCGTTGACCAGCAGAAAAGCCGGCTGATAGCGCAAGTGCCGGGGAGCGGGCCGGGGTATTGCCGGTCCGGCTCCCCGGCGCGGTGCGCTCCCAGCGGTACCTCTGCCTTACCAAGTGAGTCCGCGAACGCCAAAGTTGGCGGTGTCGCTCAGCCGGCTGGCGAGCTGTGAAGGCGCACCAAGCTCTCCGCGCTGGTTCGCAGGACCGGAGAGCGGCAGGGCGGCGAGCAGCTCCCGGTCGGTCCGGTGGGAAGCGCCAACTCCCGGCCGCCTGCCGGGGACCGGGCTCGGAGCTGCAGGCGGTCGCCGGTAGGCTGCCGCGGTGCGCACGGTCGAGTTCCTGTTGGATGAGGCGGCAGATCTGGCGGTCCGGGAGGCCTGGCGGCGGCTCGCGGACGCGGGGCTACCCAGTCAGGCGCGCCACCGCTCACCGGCCAACAGCCCGCACCTCACCCTGGCCGCCTGCCCGGAGCTGACCACCCCGATCCGCTGGGAGCTCGCCGAGGTGGCCGCCGCGCTGCCGCTGCCGGTGCGGTTCACCGGTGTGGTCCGCTTCGAGCGTCCCACCTCGGTGCTGGCCTGGGCACTGGACCTCGACCCCGCGCTGGCCGGCTTGCACCGCCGCGTGTGGGAGGCGGTGGCCTCGGACAGCCCGCCCCAGACCCTCAGCCCTTTCCACGAACCTGAGCGCTGGAGCCCGCACATCACCCTCGGCCGGACCCGGCGGCCCGGAGCCTTCACCGACCGGCGGATCCCTGAACTGCTGCCGACGCCACCGCTGTCGGCCTGCCTGACCACCCTGCGCAGCTACGACACCCAGACCGGTGCACTGGAGGTGCTGGAGCCCCGCCTCTGATACGCCCCCGACGTCGGAGCCGTCGCGGGTGCGGCGATCGTACCGATCCCGTGGACGGTCAGAGGGCTGGAGGCCAAGAGGGGAAGTACCGCACGACCTGGATCAACTACGCCTCGCCGGCGGCGGTGCACTCCTGCAGCGCCATGGACACGCCCTACACCTCTTACCGGCTGCACTGGTTTCCATATGAGCTCACGCGATGCGTAAAGCTCACCCGCAGCACGGTGAGTACGCGCGCAATGTTCGGCAACTACAAGTTGCGGCCCCCGTTCCCGCGCCTGCAGCCTTCCCTGGACTCCGTCACGGACCTCACCCCGGGAAACCTGGATCCCCGGCGCTGGGGTATCACGGCCATCCACAGGTGCAGCGTCTGCGACCGCCCCATCGGGCAGGCCGGACTCCGGCAGATGTGGATCTCACTGCGCGTGCCCACTGACGTATAGCCCCTACTGGTGAACGCCTGCTCATCGGCGTGTGTCGCCGCATTGCCCAGCGGTGCGCGCGACTACATTCCCACGCCGCACAAGGCCGGCCGAGTTGCCCAGCCGCCGTCCGACTGGGACTGACCGGCCGGGCATTTACACGACGCGCTGTGCGGAGTCGCCACTGTGCGCGGACGGAACTGGGTGCAGTCCGTCCGCTGCCCTGCGGTCACGACGAGGGACAGGGGGCGGCGGCCGTCGCCGTTCAGGTGCCGCTGGTGATGATCAGGACAGTGAGCGGCAGCAGGCAGCTCGCGCGGGCGGATGCGACGTCGAGGGCTGGCGCTACTGCTTGGAGCTCAGACGTCATCTGCATTGGTGGCGCGGGCAGCGCGGAAACTCGTTGGTGGACAGGGGCGGGGCCGGTTGAATGCCCCCGTGAAGGACTACTGGACGCCTGCCCATTTTGCGGTGGAGCACGAGGATGCCGAGACGTTGGCCCGCCTGCTGGCAGCCGGGGCTGATCCCAACGAGGTGCAGGGCGACTCCACCCTCCTGACGCACGCCGTTGACGTCGAGGGCGACAGCACGCTGCAGAGCGGACGCCCGCTGACCGTGCACACCACTGCCATCCTGCTGGCCTTCGGTGCCGACCCTCAGCTCGCAGATCCCACGGGTGCCACGCCCATGGACGTGGCCGAGGAATACGACCACACCTTGGCCATGGAGCTGTTGCGTCGACACATCGACTGACAAGTCGGCGCAGGCACATGAAGGGGCGGGCTATGGCTGTGAAAGCCAGAAAGTGCTCGGCTCTGCGCTCATAGCGTCGGTATCCCTCATTGCCGGCGCAGCCCGCCACGTCGCTGCCCTTGTGCTCGGTCTCGCAGCGACCTGGTGGCAGCCGACTGAGCCCGGTGTTGGGCGCGATACTTCTCGAATGGCCAACAGTGCACGGTCGATAGGCGGCGGCATCGTTCTGGCGGTCCGATCCATGGCACAGTGATCATGTTGAACTGTCGTGGTGGGGGAAAGACGTGAAGCGACATCTCAGGTGGGCAGTGGGTGCGGCTGTGGTCCCGGTGATGCTGGGCGGCTGCGGCGGCAGCGGAGAGAGTACAACTTCAGCATCGCAGGATCGGGGGAAGGCAGCCGTTACCTCAGGGCCTTACCGGCTGGAAATGCCCAAGGCGGTACTGAAGGGGACCTTCACTGAGGCCGATCACTCCGAGCCCGATGCGAACATCGCCTCGATGCTCTCCGGCCAGATCGAGAACGGCGCCTCTGCGTTCGCCGCCTATCAGCCCGCCGACCGCAAGTCGGAGACTTCGGGGCCCGTGCTGTCGGTCACCGGGGTGTACGGAACCGTGCTCAGCCCGGTCACGGCCCGCGACGAGTTCCTGAAGATCGTCGACAGCCGGACCATCGGCACGGACGTTCGCTCCACCGTGATCATCGGCCCGCGTACGATCACCCCTCCGGGCTCCTCGGAGCCGGTCTCTTGCCGGATCGTTCGGAAGACCGATGAGTTCGGAACGACCTGGGCACCGGACTGCTCCTGGGCGGACGGATCGGCCGTTGTCGACGTAACCCAGACCGTGGACTTCGGTAGACCTCCTGCCGCATTCGACCTCGAGGCCTTCGCGGCCAAGACAGCGACCATCCGCAACGAGGTCCGCGCCCCCCTGGCGCCGTAAACGCTGTCGAGCGATGCATCAACCGGCTCAAGCAGCGGCGCGGCATGGCCCTGCGAACGGACATGCTCGCCACCGCCTACCGGACCGCACTTCACCTCGCCGCCATCCTCATCCGGGCCCGCGGATGATCGAAACGACGACATGTCGAGGGATACCGGTCAGAGAGGATCGAGGAGCATCAGGACTTCATCCCGGGTGTCGTCGGGCGTGAAGCGGAGGGCTCCGGGCCAGCGGCCCACCTCACGCCATCCGAGGCGGCCGTAGAAGTCCTCCAGCCCCTCTTCGCCCCGGGCCGCAAGACGGAGCTGTTCAAGCCCCAGCTCGTCACGGGCGACCTTCCGTAGCTCTTGCATGAGAGCGGAGCCGATACCACGCCCGCGGAGGCTCGGATGGGTTTGGAGGTGACGGACCGTACCCCAGTGCGCGACGAGCCGAAAGGGATCACGGTCGAGGACACCCCATCCGGCAAGAGCGTCGTCAAGTGTCGCGATGATGAGTCGGCTGTGCGACGGGTGGAGGCTGCCGAGGAGTTCGTCCGCGACTGGAGCGACGTCGTCGTCATGGACGGGCGGGAAGGGGAACCCTGCAGCACCACCCGAGTTCGTGACTGCGACCCAGCAGTCGACAAGCTGTCGCCTCAGTCCGGGGGTGACCTCGTGCACCCCGGCGATCTGGGTGAGGTCGGGCATGATCTCCTGCTTCATGCGGGGGAGCCTCTCAGGTGGTGCTGACATCGAGGCGGGTCGGCCATCCAGCCTTGCCGACTCGACGCATCAAAGAGACAGTCCCCGGCCTCCGCGACGGCCCATCTCCGCCTGGCCGCAGCTCTTTCCGCCACGCTCTTCACCGGCGCCGCCTTCCAGCAGCTCGTCACCGCGCGCCCCGATGACTACGACCACGCCGCGTCGACCTGACTCGGTCACGTCCGTAAGTGTCTGATGCTTCGGACCTTTCGTGGTCGACCTCCTCTGCGCGAAGTCGGGATGGCGATTACCTTGATGGAATCTGCTGTGAACCCGTCAGAGGTGGATGATGAGACCGAGGGTCCTGACCCACGAGGTGAAGGGCGAGGGGCCGCCGGTCGTCCTGGTGCCTGGCGGGCTCACCGGATGGGTGTCGTGGACGCCACTCGCGGACGCCCTGTCGGCGAGACGGCGGACCGTCAGGGTGCAGCCGATCCACAATGAGCTCGGCTCGGCCGGCGAGCGCGGGGACGCCGGATACACCGCAGCGGTCGAGTGTGAATCGCTGCTCATGACGGTGAACGCCCTCGGGGTCGAGACGGCCGACTTCACGGGGTGGTCGAGCGGCGGTCGTGCCCTCATCGAGTTCGCCCTGGCTCATCCGGAACGGGTGAGGACGCTGACGCTCGTGGAGCCCGCGGCGTACTGGATCCTCGACGGCCTCGGCGAGTCCACCCCCGGGGTCGCCCGATTGAACCAGTTCCTGCATGCACTGGCCGGACAGGACGTGAGCGAGGATGACCTGGCCGAGTTCCTCGAACTCGCCGGACTCGCGCCGTCGAAGGACGAGGCCCGCGACAACCCCGCCTGGCCGCGCTGGGTCCCGCACCGGATGGCCCTGTCCTGGAGTTCGGAGCAGGCCGACCGGCCCGACCGCGATGTCGCCGAACTCGCCGACATCCGGTGCCCTGTCCTCCTGGTCCACGGCTCCGCGACCACCGACTGGCTCAAGCGGGTCGTCGCCGTCCTCGACGAACGGCTGCCCGATACCCGGGTTCTCGAACTGCCCGGCGACCACGCCTGCCACCTTGAGAACCCGGACGCATTCCTCGCTGCGTTGGAGCGGCACCTCGCTGCGTGAGCCGAGGTCGAGCGCCGCACGGCGCCGGGAGGCACGTCAGCCAGCTCGGCGAGCTGGGCGGCGAGGGCGCGGACGCCAGCGCTGGGCGAGTACCCAGAAGCTGTCGTTGGTTTCACCCCCACATGGCAGGCGCCTGCTCCGCGATGAGGGGCTCAAGCGGTCAGAGGGAGAACACTGGGTGGTCGTTCCAGCCGCTGCCTGGGGCCTGGTCCCACCAGTTGCTCCAGATTTTGCCGCCCGTGCCCGTCCAGAAGACATCGAGGTGGGTGTTGGTGCGGGCGACGGCTGTGATGCCGGTACCAGGTGCGGGCCGATCAGGGAAGAAAGTCCCGATGGGGAACGGAGCGTGGTCGTGCCAGCTGCCGGGGGCACCCTCCCACCAGGTGCTCCAGATCTGGCCGTCGCTGCTCGCCCAGAAGACATCCAGACGACCTGGGGCAGAGGCCACCGCGGCGACTGTGGTGTTGTGAGCCGCCGGGCCGCGCTCGTCGATAGCGATGGGGAACGGGGTGTGCCAGCTGAGGCGAACTCGGCAAGACCTTCGCCATCGGCCTCGGCTGCGAGATCCGCCATGCCCACCGGCCCGTCTACTCCGACGGCCCCGACCTGGCCAATGCCTCGGCCGCCACCCATCGGCATGGGCTGCCGCGTCTGCGAACGCCTCGACTGCCCCCAGCGCGCCGCGCCGCCCCTCGGCCATCCACTGCGGATCGACCAGAACACCAGCACCTTCGTGCCGTACCCCGTGACAGACGACATGACCTGACCCGGCCGGCGCTCGTCTCTTCTCTGCGCAACCATCCGGCCAGGGCACATCTGCAACCCGCCACGCCGAACACAGGCATGATCCCGCCGCTCCAGGCTCCGGCTCAGGCATCCCCTTCGTGCTGGTCAGAGGCCCGCGTCGGCGTCCGTCGCGAGCCGTCTGCGGCGAGGAGGGGTAGGAGTGGAGTGATGACCGGAGCGGGGCCGGGGTCGTACTGGTCACCGACATGCCCGCGGGAAGCCTCGGATGGTGAAGCCGACGGCGCGTCCCGCTGGCCCTCCCGGCTTCCGCACGCCATCGTGAATAGGGCAGCTGACCTGCAGGAAGGCCGCTTCACCCGATCGTCGCTGTCAGGTGGGCACGCCGGCGTGGTCAGCAGGTGGAAGGAGTCAGTGCGATGACTTGGGCGGAACAGCGTCCAAACCGACCGGGCCATCCGGAGGAAGCCGCATCGGGCCCGAGCGGCTTGATGGATCTGCTGGGAGTCGCTGCGGTGCTGCTGGAGGCCGACGGGCGGATCGACATGTGGAGCCCGCAGGCCGAGCAGCTCTTCGGCTACACCGGCACCGAGGCGCTCGGGCACTACGCAGCCCCGCTCCTCCTGCACCCGGAACACCAGGATGCGGCGATCATGCTGTTTGCTCAGGTGATGGAGACCGGCCGGGGCTGGGCCGGCGCCTTCCCCATCCGGCACAAGGACGGCAGTACCCGGATGGTTGAGTTCCGCAACATGCGACTGACGGACAACGTCGGTGACCATTACGCTCTGGGGCTGGCGACCGACCGGTCCACGTTGCGGGAGGTGGAGCGCAACGTGGCTCTGTCCACTCGGCTGGTCACCCAGGCGCCGATCGGGGTGGCGATCCTGGACACCGATCTCCGGTACCTGGCGGTCAACCCGGCCCTGGCAGCGATGCACGGCGTCCCTGTGGCCGACCACGTCGGACGCAGATTCGACGAGATCCTGCCCGGTGTGTCCTTCCGGGCCGCGGAGGCCGAGATGCGGCAGGTGCTGGTGTCGGGAATCCCCGTGGTGGATCAGCAGGTGGTGGGCCGTACGGCCGCCTGCCAGGGAAGCGAGCATGCCTGGGCGGTGTCGTTGTACCGGCTGGAGGACCAGCACGGGAGCGTGCTGGGCATCGCCAACGTGGTGGTCGACGTCACCGACCGGTACGAGGCAGCCAGAAGGGCCGACCGGGCCCAGCAGCGCCTGCGCCTGGTGGCCAAGGGCTCGGCCCGTATCGGCACCACCCTGGAGGTGGAGCGGACCGCGCAGGAGCTGGCCGAGGTCGTCGTACCCGACCTGGCCGACATGGTCGCCGTGGACCTCCTGGACTCGATCTTGCAGACGGGCCGCACGGACATGGGCGAGGGCCCGGCGCTGTTCCGCGTCCTGGCGGTGAAGACGGCGTACCCCACCGACGCCGCCCGAGCGATCGTGCCGCCCGGCCGGCTCGCCACCTACCATGCCGACCACCCGGCGGCTCACGTCGTCCGCACCCGCAAGCCCCACCTGATCAGCCACCTGGAGAGCGGCGACCACGGTCGGATCGCCGCCGACGCCGAGGGCGCCCGCCTGCTCGCCGAGGCCGGTGTGCACACCGACCTGGCGGTCCCCCTCATCGCGCGGGAGAAGGTCATCGGTGTCATGGGTCTGGCCCGCGCCGCCAATCCTCTGCCCTTTGACGAGGACGACGTCGCCCTCGCCTGCGAACTCGCCGCGACCGCGGCGCTGAGCATCGACAACGCAGTCCTTCATCATCACATCCGCAGCGCTGCCGAGACCCTCCAGCGCAGCCTGCTCCCACAGGTCTCGCCCCGGCACCCTGGGCTGGAGGTTGCCGCCCGCTACCTGCCGGCCCAAGCGTTCAGCGAGGTCGGCGGCGACTGGTACGACGTCATCACACTCGGGGGAGACCGCACGGCCCTCACGGTCGGCGACGTCATGGGCAGTGGCATCGAGGCCGCCACCACGATGGGCCGGCTGCGCACCGCCACCTCGACCCTCGCCAGCCTCGACCTCGACCCTGCCCGGATCCTCACGCACCTCGACGAGATCATCCTCGGCCTGGACCCGTACATCGCCACTTGCGTGTACGCGATCTACGACCCCCACCACGCCCGCTTGCAGGTGGCCTCCGCCGGCCATCTGCCCCCGGTCCTGACGGGACCCGGCAGAGCACCGGAGCTTCTCGATCTCCCCACGGGCGCCCCGCTCGGTGTGGGGGGTGTCCCCTTCGAGACCACCACCCTCGATCTGAAACCCGGTGATCAACTGGTGTTCTACACCGACGGATTGGTTGAGACCCGCAACAACCCCATCGACGAACGCCTGGACGACCTCCTTCGTCTCCTGACGCGGCCGGACCACTCCGCGGAAGACACCTGCGACCGGCTGCTGCAACAACTCCGGCACCCCGGCGGCCACGACGACGTCGCCCTGCTCGTCGCACGGGCACAACGACAGCCAACGACCCGCAGGACTGAACGGTGACGACTCCGCCCGGCGGACCGCGGAAACCATGGGGGAGCTGATGGCAGTTGTCCGGTTCGCGGCCGGCGGCACGGAGGCTGGGCGGAGGCTGGGAAGCACAAGGCACTGGTGCGGCGGTGGCGGCCGCAGACCGTCCCTCCCTCCCGCGACGCACCCCTTGGGCAGGCAGCGCCCCGTTGCTGCCGGACACTTCATCCGGGGTCTCGCCTACGGCCCCGGAGCCGCCTTCGCGGGCCTGCGCGGCTACTCAGGGCTTCAGTGACCGGTGACAGTGCACGTTGATGGTTTGCCGGTGGCGGAGGCTGTGGTCAGTGGCCGCCGCTCGGGGGCTCGCAGTCGGTGCCGTCGGGGTAGCCGCCGAAGGCGTTCGCCTTGGTGGAGTCACTGCTCATCGTTCCCTCCACACACCAGGGAGAGGCGCCGATGTCGATGAGGAAGCCGACCCCGGCGGACCCGTCTTGGTACGTCTGCACCTTCTCGGCTGAGTAGCCGAGGCTGGTGAGCGCGTTGCGGACGTCGTCCGGGGCGAAGTCCCCGCGCCTGCGCAGCGGTTCGAGTGTGCTCTTGACGTGTGTGACGGTGGCGAGTCCGTCGCAGCGGCTCTGGCCGTGGAGGGGGATGGGAACTTTGAAGCCGTGGTTCTCGGCATAGTGGTCGGTCGGCGGCACGGTTGAGGTGGGGTAGTGGCGGCCGTGGGTGCCGTCGGCTTGGGGCTCTCGCCGGGGCAGGGGAAGTCCGCTGGTGTACTCGGTGTCGATATGCCGGTCGGCGTGGGATGCGAACGCCGGTATGCGTCGGCGGTGTCCTCTGCCCGCTGTGTTCCGCACCCTGCCGCCAGCAGAGCCATCACCGCCAACGGCAGCATCGCGAGCCGGGTTGTCGTCGTCCTGAGCGTCGTCATCCCCCGATCCTGCCCCGCAGTTCGGTGGTCTTCATGAGTACTTGTACTCATAGGACCACAACACCCAAGGTCAGCTCGTGATGACGAACGATCAAGCTTCGGTGCGCAGTGCACAGGTCACTCAGACTCCCTCCTGGGCCGGCTTCCGCGTGACGGCGTGACACTTCGCGCGTCGGCCCTGCCGATGTGCTCGCTCGGCTTTCGTCGCGAACGTCAGGCGTCAGCCGTACCGTCCGGAGAAGGCATGCTGCGACGGCCGCCGCACGGGATGGCAACCCGTCCAGCTCAGGCAGGTCAAACTGGGGCGACTACCCCGCTCCACGGATGCAGTCCATGCATTCCAGTCGAATCATCGGCACGCGTATCACCACTGTCAGGCCGAGCCAGCCGAAACTTTTCCTGGGCGAACACCCCGGCTGGGCTTGTTCTTGCAGCCCTGGAGCCTCGACCGACGAAGAGGAAGAAGATCTTCCGCTGTTGAACGGTGTACGTCCCGGTCAGGTTGTCTCTTTCACACGGGATGGCATTCGACGCACCTCCGCTCCCGCACGCATCGCTGCCACCATGTGGCGGCAACGGGCACCCCGCTGTTCCCGTTGCCAAGAGAAACGTTCCCGCAGTGGTCCTCACACCACAGCGGCCGGATGACAGGAGCGTCGGTGAAACACCCCACGCGTCGTAAAGCCCTGCTCACAAGCACGTTGGCGGTCGTCGGTGCGGCCCTTGCGAGTCGGACGGACATAGCAACGGCAAACCCTGAACAGCACGGCGCCGGCAGGGCACCTCATGCGGGGCGGGCCGGTGCAGCCAAGGGCAGCACCAGGGATGAGCCGGAAGCGTTCGACGAAATCTATCTGGGTCGACACATCCAAGGCAGGCCCGCCCGTGACGAGCACGCCTCACACCACGGCAACCACCACGGCAGCCGGAGCAATCACCCGGGCGACGGTGAGTCCCCTCTCATGGAGTTCGTAGTGCGCATCGACGACAAGGACCTTCACGTCATGCAGAGCATGGACGGAACCTGGCTCAGTGTCGTGAATCACTACCAAAAACAGCGCAGTCCTCTAGAGGTCGCCCGCGCGGCCGTACGGGACCTGGACGGCGCCTCTCTCGTGACCCTCATGGTCTGACAAGCCCCGCAAACCCACCATCACACGCTGAAGGAACACCACAGTGGGAGAACGCAAGAACCAGGCCGACCTGTCGGCCACCGAGAGGCGCAACTTCGTCAACTCCATCCTCGAGCTCAAGCGGCAGGGGCGGTACGACGAGTTCGTGACGACACACAACGCCTTCATCATGAGTGACACGGACGACGGGGAACGAACCGGCCACCGATCGCCCTCCTTCCTGCCCTGGCATCGCCGCTTCCTGCTGCAGTTCGAGCAGGCGTTGCAGAGCATCACTCCCTCGGTCAACCTGCCCTACTGGGACTGGACCAAGGACCGGTCACCCAACAGCTCACTGTGGTCCGACAACTTCCTCGGCGGCAACGGCCGCAACGGCGACGACCAGGTGACTTCCGGGCCATTCGCCTTCACGCAAGGCAGCTGGCCGGTGAACGTGCGTGTCGACGGCCGGACCTTCTTACGACGCGGCCTCGGCGCCAACGTCCGCGCACTGCCCACCCGCCAGGAGGTGGACACCGTCCTGGCCATGACGACCTATGACGCCCCTCCGTGGAACAGCGAGTCTGTGAGCTTCCGCAACTATCTCGAGGGTTGGCAGGGCCCCAACCTCCACAACCGGGTTCACGTCTGGGTCGGCGGCCAGATGCTCAGCGGCGCCTCACCGAATGACCCCGTCTTCTGGCTCCACCACTGCTTCATCGACAAACTCTGGGCAGACTGGCAGGCCAAGCACCCGTCTTCCGGCTATGTGCCGGTCACCGCGCCTGACGGGGTCATAGGCCTGCGCGACACGATGAAGCCGTGGAACGACGTGACGCCGCAGGACATGCTCGACCACACGAAGTTCTACACCTACCGCTGACTGAGTACCGCGCACAAATCCGCTGACGGAGCCGCAGGTTCACGTTCCTCCGTCGGGCGGACGCGGACGTGGACCTGGCGCCACTCGTAGATCGGCATTCCGCCCCCGCAGTACACGCCCGTGACCTCGCCCCGGGTCAGCTCGGCGACGACCGGAGCCGCTTCGCCGACGCCAGAGGACTCAGGTCCTATGTTCCCGGGGAGACCGTCTGTCACCTGTGGAGGGTCTGTCGGATGACCGTACGGACCCGCGGGTGAGCGGCATGCGGTCAACTGTGGAGTTTGGCCGCCTGCATGGCGGTCAGCCGACGGACGTAGAGGGCGGCGGCGACTGCTGCCGGCACAACGAGGACGTGCAGGACGAGGCTGATCCAGGTTTCCGGCACGAACGCGTACGCGTAATCGCTCGTGCTGTCGGCCGAGTACTCGGGATGCTCACTGAGAAGCGCTGTCCACGGGGTCCAGAACAGGGGCCAGGTCAGGAAGATGGGCAGCCACAGCGCCCACCAGGCGTTCTGCACGCGGGCCGGTGCGGGGCCGTGGCCGGGGCTGGACGCGTGCCAGACGTCGTTGGCGATCTGCTTGGGCAAGAAGAGGTTCGCGATGGGGATGAACCAGCCGATCACCGCCACGGAAGGGTGGTACCGCAGCCGGCCGGGCGCGAACTTCTCGGCGGTGGCGCGTACGCGACCGAACCAGGCGAGCCAGCCCACCAGCAGCGCTGCGCCGAAGCAGAGCTTGGCGTACCACAGGAGGGGGAACGAGAGGACACTCCAGTCCGTCAGGTCCCAGATGTCGTCTGCATCCGGAAGAGGCTCGTCATACAGAAGACTTCCGGAGGCGACCTGGAGCTGCTGGACGACCGTGAACGCGGAGGTCAGGGCGACGAGGGAGAGGAGCCAGTAGACAGCGGCCCGGTACCCGTCGGCCGGGGCCTCGTGGCCGCGGGCGCGGCGGCGTTCGTCGGCCAGCCGGGGCCTGGGCACCCCCACCCGACCGTCCTCGCCGCCGGCGCGGGTCACGGGGTCGGCGGAATGGACGGTGAACGGGGCAGTGGGCGGCCTTCCCGGTGCGGTCACGGCTTCGGCCATCGCCTCAACACCCGGCTCGGCGCCGGGAGTCATCCGAGTGCGCGGGTCCTCCTGGGCGAGGAGCTGCACCGCTTCCTGGCCCAGCCGGGCCAGCACCTCCGGCGGCAGCCACGGCCCCAGTGAGCGGTACTGCGTCTCCTGCCTGTCCTGCAGCTCCGACAGGGTCGGCCGGTCGGCTGGTTCCTTGGCGAGGCAGTCCTTGATCAGCCCGAGCAGCGGCTCCGGTACGCCGGTGAGGTCGGGCGGTTCGTGCACCACCCGGTACATCAGGGCGTGCAACTGGCCCTCGGTCGCCTCGAACGGCAGCCGCCCGGCGGCGGCGAAGGCCAGCACCGCGCCCAGCGAGAAGATGTCGCTCGCCTCGGTCAGCCTCTCGCCCCGGATCTGCTCCGGCGACATGAAGCCGGGCGAGCCGACCACCACCCCGGTGGAGGTCAGACCCCCCGTAGTGGAGGCATCCAGGGCGCGGGCAATCCCGAAGTCGATCACCTTCGGCCCGTCGATGGTCACCATGACGTTCGACGGCTTCAAATCGCGATGGATGAGCCCGGCATCGTGGATGTCGCCCAGAGCCCGGCACAACCCGGAGGCCAAACCGCGCACCGAGCGCTCCGGTAACGACCCGTGCTGCTCCGCCACCACCTGATACAGGGTCGGGCCGGCGACGTACACCGTGGCCACCCACGGCAATGCCGCGTCCGGGTCGGCGTCCAGCACGGCGGCCGTCCACTCCCCGCCGACCTGCTGGGCCACGGCGGTCTCCTTGGCGAACCGGCGCCGGAAGTCCGGAGCCGCCGCAAGCTCGGCGCGGATGGTCTTCACCGCCACCATCCGGCCACGCGGCGACCGGGCCAGGTAGACCACGCCCATACCGCCTTCCCCCAGCCTGCCGATGAGCCGGTAGTCAGCGATCCGGTCTGGGTCCTGTTCCTGCAAAGGCTGCACGGCTGGTGACTCCCTCCCCTTGAACATCACCGCGGCGGGCCAAGGCTAGTGGGAGCAGTTCAGCACTGATGGCAGAAAGACGCGATTGGAGCACCGTTGAACTCGGTTGCCCCGGCTACTGCGCGAGAGCCGCCGCCCGGATCTCGGGAGCGACTCCGTCATGTCCCCTACCGGGGAGCGCAGCAGCACCCGCCCACCCGCATGCACGGCGAGCTGGGCGCTGTAGCCATCCTTCTCCAGAATGTGTGCTGTCTCGTGAGACATGAGCGCCGCGCTGTCACTGCGAGGAACGTGCTGGAACCACGCCGACGCGGGCCGCGTGATGACTCGTGCGAGCTCGACGTGCCCGAGTGGTGCGTCGCGCGGAAGCCTGCTGAGTCGGTATGAGAGGGCTTGGGTGCAAATTGAGAGCGAAGCCGCGCCAGGATCCGAGTCTTCTCCCGGTCCTGGGGATGTTCGTCGTGCTGGCGGCCTTGGCGGAGCGCTTCCTGTCGTTGGCCGGCGGGCCGAAGACGTATGTCCTGTGCGATGACGTTGTCGGGCTCTCCGAGAGGCTCGACCGCGAGGCGGGAACGAACCGGTGGCTTCTCCTGGCGGGGCTGGTGCTGTCCGTTGCGGCACTGGTCCTCACGCGGGTGCGCCGCTGGCGGATCCTGCCGGTCCTCGCCCTGTCTGCGGTTGTGGCCCTGGTGATTTTGGCGGACGGGTACGCGGCGCGCGCGGACGCCGTCGCCGAGCAGATCTCGGCATCTCAGAGCTGCGACGAGCCCGCGACGGTTTACGACACCTCTCATGGATGGTTCGACTGGAGCCCCCTCGGCCCCTGAACGGGGCATGATCGGCCGCCCCCTGACGGATCGGTCATCAAACTCTCGGCCACAGTGCGCATGCGGGATAGGGGCGGGGCGCGCTGAGCGGTGCCGCAGCGCCACGCGCGGATGAGACAACCTCGCCTGTCCGGAGAACCGTCCCACTTCGGCTCCGCTGCCCACCCGGCGGTCAGCACAGGGCTGTCCACGGCCATGGCCGGCATCGGCTCAGGCACCGAGGACCACACGATGTGGAGCGGTTCGTGAGCACACTCCGGTGCGTGAACGAGGAACTGACCGAAGAGCCCGCGGGCGAACTGCACGCGGCCTGGGCGGAGATGCCGGCGTCAAGCGTCTCCCGGCTACCCTACCGGGCGGAGAACGACCAGCCCGTCGACGGATGACCGTGGGCCTGGCCACACTCGCGGACACGGTCGGCCTGGAACTGGACGACGTCGTCGGGCTGGTCCAGGAGCTCGTTGCCGGGCAGGCCGCGACGGTGGGGAGCCTGTTGTGACGGCACAGCTCGCTCTGGGCACCTACCGGTGTCGGGATCCCGGAGGCGGCTGCCCGTGAGGCCGCCTCCGGCACAGGCGCTTCCGGGGCCCCCTGCCCAGGCCAGAGGCTTCCCCGTAGGCCTTCCGGCAGAACAGGCCGAACCTCCCCGTCGGGCCAGTTCGTGGCCGATCGCGTTGAGCAAGTCCTTGGGAGACGATCGGGCGGGCCCCAACACGATCCTTGGTTGACCTTCACCTTGGGGGAGGCCACAGCATCGGTGGGGCCGGGTGATGCGCTCGGCATGAGGAGGAGCGGGCATGGGGTTGCTGACCATTGGGGCGTTCGCGAAGGCGTCCCGGCTGTCGCCGAAGGCGTTGCGTCTCTACGACGAACTCGGCCTGCTGACCCCTGCACGCGTCGACCCGGTGACCGGCTACCGCCTCTACGCACCAGACCAGTTGGAGCAAGCCCGACTGGTCGCCTGGCTCCGGCGCATGGGAATGCCGCTCGCCCGCATCCAGCACGTCTGCACGCTGGATGCGGGCCCGGCGGGACAAGAGGTCCGCGCGTTCTGGGCGCAGGTCGAGGCCGAGACTGCCGCACGGCGGGACCTGGCCACCTTCCTCATCGACCACCTGTCACGGAAGGACCCCGCCATGTCCCCGACCGCCAAGTCCCTGGAAATCCGCTACGCCGCCCGTTCCGACACGGGTCTCGTCCGCGAGAGCAACCAGGACACCGCCTATGCCGGACCGCGGCTGCTCGCTGTCGCCGACGGCTGCGGAAGCCAAGGAGCGCCTGCCGGCGCAGCGGCCATCGACGCCCTCAAGCACCTCGAAACCGACAGCATCCCAGCCGGCAATCTCCTCAACGTCCTCGAAGATGTCGTCGCACAGGCCAAGCAGGCCGTGCACGACGTCGCCGGGACGGGCCCTGCATCCGAAGACACCGGCACGACACTCACCGCGATGCTCTGGACCGGATCACAGCTGGCCCTCGTCCACATCGGCGACTCCCGTGTCTACCTCCTGCGCGGCGGAGAGCTGTTCCAGATCACCCACGACCACACCATGGTCCAGTCGATGGTCGACGAAAAACGCCTCAGCCCGGAAGAAGCCGCCTCCCACCCCCAACGGTCGCTGCTGGTGAAGGCCCTGGGCCCAGGAGCCGACAGCAACCCCGACATGCGTCTTCACGACGCCCAGGGGGAAGACCGATATCTGCTCTGCTCCGACGGCCTGTCGACCGTCGTGCCGACCCAAGACATCCACCGAGTGCTCTCCGAGACCAGTGAGCCCGAGCAGGCCGTCCGCGAACTCATCGCCCTCGCCAACGCCTCCGGTGGCCCCGACAACGTCAGCTGCGTAGTCGCCGACGTCCTGGAGCTCCAGCAGTAGGAGCGAACGGCATGCATTCCGACTCGCACCAGATCCGCTCTCAGGAGTTCATCCGCCGAGCTGCCGAGTACCGACTCGCCCGACAAGCGAGGAGTGCCAAGCTGGCTCCCCAGCCCAGGGCAGCCGGAACATTGCGACCGGCCCCCCGGCGCCTGCTGGCTTGGCTCCGTAGGTGAACATCACGCTGCCTGCGATTGAGCGGGACGCCGCCCACCACCTGTTCCACTCAATCCCAGGCAGCGCAGATCACCTGCAAACCGCACCACGCTCGCCTGCGCCAAGCCCGACGCACGGTGGGCCAAGGAGTTCGACAACCAGCTGCGAGTCGCCGCAGCCAAGAAGTTGGCCTCCCTTCTCCAGGCCCCGCCGGGCCGGGGAGGTCATCGCGGTCGGTCCCGGCGCCGCCCGTTTCCACGCCGGACTCGACAAGGTCAACGACGTCATCGTGCAGAGCACCGTCCTTCGTGCCCAGCTCGCCGACGAGCGTCCGGAATCACCCTGCTACGGGACGAGTTCGCCGGTCTGCACCTGGGCACGGTCAACCACTGTCTGTGGACCGCCCCCACGGCCGAGTGACAGAACCAACTCCCGCCCGATCAGCGCGGCCAGACCCCGCTCCTGGGAGCCTGCCAGCCCGCCCGATGCCGCAACTCGGCGCTGACCCTCACCCACGAGCGGATCTGGCGGATGGTGGAAGCCGACCTCGTGTCGCTGCTGAAGATGAAGCTGTCCAAGCCTCCGCGCGAGCAGGCCCTGACCCGGCTCGCTGAAGTCCGCTCGGCAAAAGCGCCGTTCGACAAGACGAGGGTGCGCTTGATGCCGGTGTCCGCCGCTACGGAGACCAAGCTCCGCGAGGCCATGGCCCGACTGTTGGTCGGCGAGCCGCTGCACACCGACGGCGAGCTGACCAAGGAGAACCTGGCGCGCGAGGCGAAAGTCAGGGGCCGATGCGAACTTCCACGACGGCAGGCAGCGCCACCGTCCCAGCCCCCGCAATGACCGGTGCAGGAGGCCACTTGGACAGGGAAAACGCAACTTCGACATGTCCCGCAGAGGCAGCTACCTTCACCTGGTCTTCGGCGATCGCCCACGGTCGCACAGGAGTTCCTTCAGGCTGAGCCACCCGCGACGGGATGAGTTGGTCACGCCCACGAATCCTCGCCCCCAGGCGTAAGCCACCGAGCCACCGAACCGGGTCCACACCAGGCACCCCCAACCAGGGAGAGACGCATGCCCCATCTTGCGCTGTACACCTTCGGCGTCCTGAAGTCACCTCTTGCCGATCCCGCACCTCTCACGCGCGAACTCCACCACAGCGGTGAGGCCATCTACCAAAGGATCAGCCAGCACCCCGGATACCTCGCTCATGCTGAAGCGGCAGATGGTGGCCGGGGCACGCACTTCGACCTGGACTGGGGTGCATGGGGCGAGTTCGCCGTACCGGCCTGGTACGGCAAGGGCCATACGATGGAAACCATCGCCCTGGCCGCGACCCTCTCACTCTGGACCGACCTGCGCCCCGCCTTCGACGCCATCTACACCGGTCTGCACCGCGAGGCACTGAACAGGCGTCACGACTGGTTCGAAAGGACAGGACACCCGAGTCACGTGTTCTGGTGGGTCTCCGACGGCGTGATACCCACCTGGCAGGACGGGGTTTCCAGGCTGGAACACCTCCACGACCACGGCTCCACGCCGCACGCCTTCACCTTCCACCACTCTTTCGCCCCGGACGGAACTCCGACCAGGATCAAAGACATCGGGCCGCAGAGCGACCAGGCTTGCTGACAAGGAAGCCTGAACGACTGGGTTCGCTGTCAAACGCCTTGATTGAATGACGGCAAACACAGTTCGGCCTCCGAAACGGACCTTCACACGTACGGACGCGAGGTCACGACCGGGCAACGCTTCCCGTCTGTTTCCGAGACACTTGCCGCTGCTTCGCATCGGATCATCTCGACGCCCTCACCTGAGTATCGGTGAGACAGGAGAGGGACTGAGACATGCGAACTGTCCCTGACGGCGGCCACCTTGAGCCGACCGATGGCACGCTGGTCGAGGCGGCGGTGCGTGAGCTGACGGAGGAGACCGGCATTCGATCCCAGCCAGGTCTCCGCGGTTCCGCTGACGCCCGTCCACGTCGAGTACGGCAAGGTACCGGCCCGGCCTCAGAAGGGCGAGTCGGAGCACCACCACCTGGACATCGGGTACGCCTTCACGGTGACTCGCGGCGAGGTCGGACGCATCACCAGGAGCCCGAGGTGACTGGCGCCGATTCGATCGAAGGCGTTAGACGGTGTCCTATGTGGTGAGGCGGACGAGTCGCTTGTAGCAGCACAGGGCCGCAGCGAGGCCGAGAAAGGCCAGACAAGACGTGCATCTTGGAACCCGGCTTACCCCGGTCCACGGGGCTCGGGCCCGTAAGTTCGCCCCTTTTCAGCCCGCACGTGAGCGGAATCGAGGACCACGCGCGAGACGTCGACGAGGCCGGCGTCATCGAGTCGGTGCAGCACCGCCTCATGCAGTCGGCCCCACACCCCGCCCCGCGACCAGATCAGGAAGCGGCGGTGGGCGGTCGACTTCGATATCCCGAAACACGGCGGCAGAGCCCGCCAGGCGCAACCGCTGACCAGCACGTAGATGATCGCCGCGAACAGCGTCTCATCAGGCGTGTCCTGCGTTCCGCCGCCCTGTGGCCGCACCTTCGACGGTGGGATCAGCGGCTCGGCGATCTCCCACAGCCCGTCCGGAACAATCCAACTCCACGTACCCCGCCCCGTAGACAGCCCAACGACCGGTCACCACACAGGACACCGTCTTAGTGCTCCGGCTAAGTATGTCGTGATCTTTTTGACCGCAAACTAAACAAGAGGAATCTCGACTTCTCCATTTATTCCAATACCAAGGGCCGTTCAGGCCGGATGATGCGACCGACCTTTTCGCATGCCGGATGCCGGATCACTGGCTGACGCGGCACGGGAGAGTCGTACTACGGCACCGGGCGAGCTATACGCCGCCATGAGCGCCTTGCTCCGCCACGAGCCGGCTCGTGAACCCCGCCGCCCGCAGTCGGCCACCCGCATGCCATACGTCGTCAGGCATCGGAAGCTCGATCATGAAACCTTGCCTGGGGTAGACCGTGAGCCGCTGCTGCGCTCCGACGAGCATGTCGACGACGAGGCGCGCGTCGCCGACCGAGTCTGCGTACTCCCGGAGCGTCATGGGGTGGAAGCGCTCACCCACTCGACATCGGGCAGAGCTCGTCGGCCCGGCGGCGGGCCGGTGAAACTGCCCCACCTTGTAGGGGACACCGTCGGCCGCTTCGATGTGCTTGCGGGGGACCTGGAGGTGTCCGTCACGGGCACGGTGTTGCTCCGCGGCCCGGATGCCGGCCGCCCATTTGCCGGCGTGTGTGTAGGGAGTCGGAGGCCGCTCGCCAAGGTCTGCCGGTCCCGCCGGCGCACCCCGCGCCTGGACCCAGGCCCGGCCCTTCGCGTCCACCACCGCGCGGCGGCACCCCGCCAAGCTCCCGGTCCCCGCTTGACGGCCGGCACGCCGCCAAGCTCCCGGTCCCCGTCTGACGGCGGGCACGCCGCCGAGTTCCCGGTCCCCGTCTGACGGCGGGCACGCCGCCGAGTTCCCGGTCCCCGTCTGACGGCCGGTACGCCGCCCCGAGGACACGGAAGGAAGGTGACCCCTCCTTCGGCGGCCGGCGAACACCGCCTATTTACCCAATCCTTGATTTACCGGACTACCGGAGTAATTGCCATACTCTATCGGCGCGAACCAATGCGACCCATGCTGTCGGAATGGAACGCACGGGGGGCAGTAGTTCGCCGACGGCCGTGGTCTCGGGGTCCGCACGCATCCGGTGCTCGCCGGTCACCGAGTGCGGGAGCGGCCCGGTTGTTTTGACGGTGCCGAGGCGGCCGGCCGTTTCCGGGCCTCACGCGAAGCAGAACTCGGCTGTGAGGCTCCGCATGCATTTCCGTCTTCACGGCCTCCCGCGGCGCGAGCGCCCGTCGTGCCCGTCGTACCCGCGTCCACGCCCGCGACGCCCGGCATGACGGCCGCAGGGGCACGACCAGCAGCACACCACCCCGTATCCCGCGAACCGGAGGAGAACCCATGGACGGCGACACCCAGTCCTATGTGGTCGTACTCAACGACGAGGAGCAGTACTCGATCTGGCCCGCCGACCGCGACCTGCCCCTCGGCTGGCGCAGCGGCGGCGTCAGCGGTTCCAAGGCGGAATGCCTGGCCCACATCGACGAGGCCTGGACGGACATGCGCCCGCTGAGTCTGCGCCGGGCCGCGCAGGAAGCCGTTTCAGCCACTCACTCCCGGCAGTGAAGGATGACGTGCGAGATGGTGCTCAATGAATTCCACGCCCGGGTGGCCGAGGCACCGGATGCGGTCGCGGTGCAGGACGGTGACCTGACACTGACCTACCAAAGCCTTGCCGCGCATGCGTCCGCTCTGGCGATCGAGCTCACCGGCCGGGGGGTGGGCCAAGACAGCGTCGTGGCCGTCTACGCCGACCGGTCAGCGGAACTGGTGGTCGCCGAGCTGGCCGTCCTGCTGGCGGGCGCGGCCTACCTGCCGCTGGACCCGGCCCACCCGGCCGCGCGGATCCGCCAACTGCTGGAAGCCTCCGGCGCCGCCGCGGTCCTCAGCACCGCGCCGCTGGTGTCCGGCGGAGCACCGCTGGGCGACGACGTCCTGCTGGTCGATCTGACCAAGGAACCGTCCGAGGCGACCGTCTTGGCACCGCCCCACCCGAACGGCGCCGCACTGGCCTACGTGATCTACACATCGGGTTCGACCGGCCGGCCCAAGGGCGTCGCGGTGACCCACGCGGGCCTGGCCAACTTGATGCACTGGCACCAGAGGACCTACCGCACGCGGCGCCAGGACCGCTCGACCCTGCTGGCCAGTCCCGGATTCGACGTGTCCGTCCAGGACGTCTGGTTCACCCTGACCGCCGGCGCCACACTGGTGGTGCCGCCCGCCGAGGTGCGCACCTCGCCGTCCGCGCTCACCGCCTGGCTGGCCGACGAGCAGATCACCGTGACCTTCCTGCCCACCCCGCTGGCCGAGGCTGTCCTCGACGAGACCTGGCCCGCGCACACGGCGCTCCGGTACCTGCACACCGGCGGCTCGGCGATGCAGCGCGGCGTGCCCGACGGGCTGCCTTTCACCGTGATCAACCTCTACGGGCCGACCGAAGGCACGGTGAAGGTGACGGCCGGCGAGGTGCTGCCCAAGGGACCCGTGCCGCCGCCGATAGGCGTGCCCGTCGACGGCGTGCGCTGCTACGTGCTCGACGGGCTCGACCCGGTGCCCGACGGCGAGGCCGGCGAACTGTGCCTGGCCGGCGCGTGCGTGGCACGCGGATACCTGCACGACCCGGTGAGCACCGCGGCGGCGTTCGTGCCCGACATCGGCGCCCCCGGACAGCGCATGTACCGCACCGGCGACAAGGTCCGCCGCCGCCCCGACGGGGTCTTCGAGTACATCGGCCGCTACGACGACCAGGCCAAGATCCGCGGGTTCCGGATCGAACCCGGCGAGGTGGCCACGGTCCTCAAGCAGCACCCCGGCGTCCGGGACGCCTTCGTGGCGGTCGAAAATTCCGGCCGCCCGGAGGCGCGCCTGGTCGGCTACGTGGTCACCGGCGTCCCCACGGCCGAGTTGGTCGACTTCGTCGCAGCCCGGCTGCCCAGCTACATGGTGCCGGCGGCGGTCGTCGTGCTGCCCGCGCTGCCGCTGACCCCCAACGGCAAAGTCGACCGCGCCGCGCTGCCCGCCCCCGACCGCTCAGCGGCCGGCCTGGCCGACACCGCCGTCCCGCCCCGCACCCCGACCGAGGCGGCACTGGCAAGGATCGTGGCCGGGCTGCTCGGCGGCACGGAAGTCGGCGTCCACGACGACTTCTTCGCCCTCGGCGGGAACTCGCTGCTCGTCGCGGGGCTCGCGGCCCGTATCACCGCGGAGCTGCACGCCGTGGTGAGCGTGCCCGAGCTGTTCGGCGCGCCCACCGTCGCCGATCTTGCGGCGATCATCGACCAGCGGGCCGCCGCGACCGAAGGCAACGGCCCCGAACCCGCCGCCCAGGCGATCGCACCGACCGCACCGCCGGTGCGCCGAGCCGACCGGAACCGGCCGATACCGCTGTCCCTGCCGCAGGAGAGGGTCTGGTTCTTCGAGCAGCTCTCGCCCGGCAACCTGGCCTACAACTTCCAGGCCACGGTGTCCCTGCAGGGCGACGTGGACGTCGACGCCCTGCGCGCGACGCTCGACGAGATCGTCCGCCGCCACGAGGTCCTGCGCACCGCCTTCGTCTCCGTCGGCGGAGTGGGCTACCAGCGCCCGCTCGCGCAGGCCAAGGCGTCGCTGCAGGTGCTCGACGTCCCGGCCGAACAGGCCGACGAGGTCGTCGCCGCGCAACTGCGCGAGCCGTTCGACCTGACCAAGCCGCCCCTGGCCCGCTGGGTACTGCTGCGCCACGGGAACGGGCACAACACCTTCCTCCACGTGGAACACCACTTCGTCCACGACGGCTGGTCGCTCTCGGTGTTCCTGTCCGAGTTCCGCGCCCTCTACCCGGCCTTCGTCGCCGGACAGCCCTCACCGCTGCCCGAACTCGCCGTCCAGTACGCGGACTACGCCATCTGGCAGCGGGACTGGATGCGCGGCGAAGTGCTGCGCCGCCACGTCGACCACTGGACCGCCCGCCTGGCCGGCGCCCCGGACACGCTGGAACTGCCCGCCGACCGGCCGCGGCCGCCGGTGATGACCTTCCGCGGCCGGGCGCCGCGGATCCGCATCCCCGCCGAACTGGCCCGGCAACTGCGCGCCTTCAGCCGCGAGAACCGGGTGTCGCTGTTCTCCACCATGTACGCCGGCTTCGCCGCACTGCTGTACCGCTACACCGGACAGCAGGACATGCTCGTCGGGACCGGCGCGGCGAACCGGAACGCGCCCGAGCTGGAGCCGCTGCTCGGCATGCTCGTCAACACGCTGGTCATGCGCACCAAGGTGTCGGCCGACCAGCCGTTCAGCGACTTGCTGGCGCAGGTGCGCCAGAGCGTCTCCGAGACACTGGCCTGGTCGGACACCCCCGTCGACGCGGTGATCGACGCGATCGACCCGGCCCGCGACCCCTCGCGCACCCCGCTGTTCCAGGTCATGTTCAGCTTCCACGACTCGGCAGTGCCCGACATCGACTTCGGCGGGCTCACCGGCAGGGTCACCGAACGCTCGAACAACTCGGCCAAGGCCGACCTCAACGTGATCGTGATCCCGCGGGCCGAGCAGCGCCTCGGCCGGGCGCCCCGCCCCGAGGACGACGACCTCGCCATGATCTGGGAGCACTCGGCCGACCTGTTCGACGAAGCCACCATGGAGCGGATGGTCACGCACTACCTGACCCTGCTCGCCGACGCGGTGGCCCGGCCGCAGACGCGCGTGGGCACCCTGCGCCTGCTCCCGGACGCGGAAGCGGACCAGCTCGACCGCTGGGCCCACGGGCCCGCCGCGGCCGACACCCAGCCGGTGACCGAGCTGATCGCACGACAGGTGCGGACGCGACCGGACGCCACCGCGGTGCGCTGGCCCGAGGGGCAGCTCAGCTACGGCCGGCTGTGGCAGCGCGCCGGCGCACTGGCCCACCGGCTCCGCGAATCCGGCATCACCGCCGAGGAACCGGTGGCGGTGTACGCCGATCGCTCCCCCGAGCTGGTGGTCGGCGAACTCGCGGTGCTCATGGCCGGCGGATGCTACCTGCCCGTGGACCCGAGCTACCCGGCCGAGCGAATCGCCTTCATCCTGCAGGACGCCGGCGCACGCAAGATCCTCACCACGTCCCAGACACGGCTGCAGCTGCCGGCCTCCACGCAGAGCCTCCACGTCTTCGACCTGGCCGCCGACACCACCGACGAGCCGGTCCACGCGGACCAGCTCACCCCCGAGCGGCTGGCCTACCTCATCTACACCTCGGGATCCACCGGCCGGCCCAAGGGCGTCGCACTGGAACACCGGGGCCTCGCGAACCTGGTCGCCTGGCACATGGCCGAGTACGCGCTCGATCCGGCAGACCGCACCACACTGTTCGCCAGCCCCGGATTCGACGCATCCACGTGGGAGATCTGGCCCACCCTCGCGGCAGGCGCCACCCTGAACGTCGTCCCGCCGCAACTGCGGGCCGCACCGGCGGAACTGGTGCGCTGGCTCGGCGACGAGAAGATCACCGCAGCATTCCTGCCCACCCCCGTCGCCGCAGCCGTACTGGCCGAACCGTGGCCGGCCGACACCGCGCTGCGCGCGCTGCTGACCGGCGGCGACGTGCTGCCGGCAGCGCCCTCCGACGGCCTGCCGTTCCAGCTGTTCAACCACTACGGACCGACGGAGAACACCGTGGTGGCGACAGCGGGCCTCGTCCCACCGGACCCGGCAGGACTGCGGCCGCCCATCGGCAGGCCGATCAGCGGGGTCAACGCGCACGTGCTGGACACCGAAGGACAGCCCGTGCCCACCGGTGTCCGCGGCGAACTGTACCTCGGCGGCACGGCAGTGGCCCGCGGCTACGTCAACCACCCCGAACTGACCCAACAGAGCTTCCTCACCGACTCGGTCGCCGCCCAACCCGGCGAACGCCTGTACCGCACCGGCGACCTGGTCCGCTGGCGCCCCGACGGCCAGCTGGAATTCCTCGGCCGCGCGGACGAACAGGTGAAGATCCGGGGCTTCCGGATCGAGCCCGAAGAAGTGGCGGCAACGCTCAGGGAGCACCCGGACGTACGGGACGCCGTCGTCGTCGCCCGCGCGTTCTCGGCCGGAGCCGAAGCCTCGCTCACGGCATACGCCTGCACCGACGGCCGCAGCGAAACCACCCCCGAGGAAAAGCTGCTGGCGTTCCTGCAGGACCGGCTGCCCGCGTACATGGTCCCGGACAAGATCGTGCTGCTCCCCGCCCTGCCGCTCACCGAACACGGCAAGGTGGACCACGACGCGCTGGCCGCCCTGACACCGAGCACCCCGGCCGAACCCCAGGCACAGCAGGCACCGCGGACACCGACGGAAGAACGCGTCGCCCAGCTCGCCTCGGCGCTGCTCCACGACCAGCCGGTGGGGCGCGCGGACGACTTCTTCCGCGCCGGCGGCCACTCCCTGCTGGCGGCCCGGCTGGTGGCCCAGGTCAACGAGGCCTTCGGCGTCGAGGTCCCGATCTTCACGTTCCTCCAGCGACCCACCGTGGCGAGCCTCGCGGACGCCGTGACCGCCGCCGCGACAGGACCGAAAACAGGCCCCGCCCCGATCACGCCGCGCAACCGCCGCACGGCCGTGCAGCCGCCGTCCGGGCTCGACCGGCCCAGTGACGAGAAAGGCGAGTCGCTCCTGCGCGACGCGCAGGAATCCGAGGTGCAGCAGTGAGCGGAGCCATCGAACCGGAAGCCGGGGGAGAGAACAGTTCGGCTCCGCTGTCGTACGCACAACAGCGACTGTGGTTCCTCGACCAGCTGCAGCCGGGCAGCTCGGTCTACAACGTCCCGCTCGGCTACGACATCACCGGCCCGGTGCACCGCACCGCGCTCGAACAAGCGCTGACCGAAGTCGTGCGGCGCCACGAGATCCTGCGAACCGCCTTCCGCTCCACCGGCGGGACCCCCCACCAGGTGGTCCTGCCGCCCGCCCCCGTGCCCATACCCGTCGTCGACCTGACCGCACCCGGCCGGACGCCGGACGAGGCGCCGCGGCTCGCGGACGAGGAAGCCAGCGCCCCGTTCGACCTGGTGGCCGGCCGGGTCATCCGCGCCCGCCTGCTGCGCCTGGGCGAGCAGCAGCACCGGCTGCTGCTCACCGTGCACCACCTCGCCTGCGACGCCGCATCGGTCGGCACACTCGGCAGGGAACTCGAAGTCCACTACCGGGCCGCCCTGACCGGCCAGGAACACCGCGAGCCCGACCTGCCCATGCAGTACGCCGACTTCGCCGAGTGGCAGCAGAGCACGCTGGCCGGACCCGAGCTCGACCGGCTGCTGGCGTACTGGACGGACCGGCTGGCCGGCATGCCCGCCCAGCTCCTGCCCACCGACCACACCCGCCCGCTGGTACAGAGCTACCGCGGCGCCGCGCTCACCTTCGAGCTGCCGCCGGCATCGGTCCAGCGGCTCGAAGAGCTGGGCAGGACCGAAGGCGTCACGCTCTACAGCGTCCTGCTCGCCGCTTTCGCGGTACTGCTGCGGGCACACGTCGGCCAGGACGAAGTCGTCGTCGGCACCCCGGTCTCCGGACGGGAACGGCCCGAACTGGCCCGCCTCATCGGATTCTTCACCAACACCCTGGTGCTCCGCTGCGACCTCGCCTCCAGCCCGACGTTCCGTGAGCTGATCCAGCGGCTGTGGGCGGAAGTCAAGGGAGCGCTCGCCCACCAGGACCTGCCGTTCGAGAAACTCGTCGAAGAACTGCACCCCGACCGCGACCTCGCCCAGAACCCGCTGTTCCAGGTGCTGTTCAGCTACCGGTACGAAGAAGAAGGAACAGGGCTGCGCCTGGACGGCTGCCAGGTGCACCCGGTGCTGGGCGACACCGGCGCGGCGAGGTTCGACCTCACCCTGAGCCTCACACGGACCCCGGCCGGCGTGACCGGCCGGCTGGAGTACAGCACGGACCTGTTCGAAGCCGCGACCGCCCAGCGGATCGCCGAACGGTACGTCAACGTCATCACCGCCGCCGCGCACGCCCCGGACCGCCCCGTCGACGAACTGGCGGTGCTGCCGGCAGCCGAGCTGGCCACCCTCGCCGACTGGCAGACCGGCGCCCAGGCCGAGACCCCCGACGCCCTGGTGCACCAACTGCTCGCGCAGCGAGTGGCCGCGACACCCGACGCGGTCGCCGTGGTCGCGGCCGACGCCACCCTGACCTACCGCGAGCTGGACCGGCTCGCCGACCGGCTCGCCGGCCGGCTGCGCCGGCTCGGCGTGGCACCGGACGAGCCGGTAGGCGTCCACCTCGGCCGCACATCCCTGCTGATGGTCACCCTGCTGGGGATCCTCAAAGCGGGCGCGGCGTACCTCCCGCTGGATCCCGACTACCCGCGCGACCGACTGGCGTTCATGGTCGGCGACGCCGGCGTGCGACTGGTCGTCGCGGACTCCGGCTCCGCCGCAGCCGCCGGCCGCCTCGGTGCCTCCCACGTCGTGGTCCCCGACCTGGCCGGAACACCGGACAGCCCGCCCGACGACCCGCCCCCGGCAGTCACCGCCGACAACCTGGCGTACGTGATCTACACGTCCGGATCCACCGGACAGCCCAAGGGCGTCATGGTCACCCACCGCAACGTGGCCAACCTCTTCGCCGGGATGGACGACGTCTTCGGCGCCGACGAGCCCAGCACCTGGCTCGCGGTGACCAGCGTCTCCTTCGACATCTCCGTGGTCGAGCTGCTGTGGGCGCTGACACACGGCCACCGGATCGTGCTGCGCCGTGAACCACCCCTGCCGTCGGCCCCGGCCGCCGCGCAGTCGGCCGCGGTGGCCCAGGCCCGCGCCCGGCACATCGACTTCAGCCTGCTCTACTTCGGCAGCGACTCCGAAGCCAGCTCCGACGACCGCTACCGCCTGCTGCTCGAGGGCGCGAAGTTCGCCGACCGCAACGGCTTCACGGCCGTGTGGACCCCCGAACGCCACTTCCACCAGTTCGGCGGACTGTACCCGAACCCCTCGGTGATGGCGGCGGCCGTCGCCGCGGTCACCGAGCGCGTCCAGGTGCGTGCGGGCAGCGTGGTCATGCCGTTGCACGACCCGCTGCGGGTGGCCGAGGAATGGTCCGCCGTGGACAACATCTCGGCCGGCCGGGTCGGCATCTCCCTCGCATCCGGCTGGCACGCCAACGACTTCACGCTCGCACCGGACCGGTACGACAAGCGCAAGCAGCTGATGATGGACGGCCTCGCCGAGGTCCGGAAGCTGTGGCGCGGCGAGAAGGTGCCGCGGCGCAACGGCGTCGGCGCCGAGGTCGAGGTCGGCGTCTTCCCCCGGCCCGTCCAGCCGGAGCTGCCGGTGTGGCTGACCAGCGCCAAGCACCCGGAAACCTTCCGGATGGCAGGCGAGGCCGGCACCGGGGTGCTCACCCACCTCCTCGGGCACAGCCTGGAGGAACTGGCCGAGAAGATCGCGCTGTACCGCAAGACCTGGCGCGAGCACGGGCACGGACCCGGGGACGGCCACGTGGTGGTCATGGTCCACACGTTCGTCGGCCCGGACATCGACGAGGTCCGCGAGCTGGTCCGGGAACCGATGAGCCGGTACCTGGAGACCTCCTTCGACCTGATCGCCTCGCTCGGCATCACCACCGGAAGCGCCGAGGACTTCAAGGCGCTTCCCCCCGAGGAACTGCGGGAACTGGTCGACCGGGCATTCGACCGGTTCTTCGCCACCGCCAGCCTGCTCGGCACACCGGAGGTCTGCGCCGACATGGTGGACCGGATGAAGGCCGCCGGCGTCGACGAGGTCGCCTGCCTGATCGACTTCGGCGTCGAGGAGAAGGCGGCACTCGACGCCCTGACCCACCTGACCACCGTCCGGGAGATCAGCGACGAGCGCAAGAACGCCGCGCTGGCAAAGGCCGAGGAACCGGTCGCCGAACAACTGTGCGAGCACACGGTGACGCACCTGCAGTGCACGCCCTCACTGGCCCGCGCCCTGCTGGCCGACCAGGACGCGCGCACCCAACTGCCCCGGCTCGAACGACTGCTGGTGGGCGGCGAAGCACTCCCCGCCGACCTGGCCCGCGAACTCGCCGACACCGTCGCAGGCACGGTCCACAACATGTACGGGCCGACCGAGGCCGCGGTCTGGGCGACGACGTCCCAGATCCCGCCCGACGGCGGCCCGGTGACCATCGGGCGGCCGCTGGCGAACGTACGGGCCTACGTGGTCGATCGTGACACGCGGCTGTGCCCGGCGGGCGTACCCGGAGAACTGCTGCTCGGCGGGGACGGCGTGGTCCGCGGCTACCTCAACCGCACCGAGGTGACCGCCGAACGCTTCCAGCCCGACCCGTTCGCCGGCCGGCCCGGCGCACGCGCCTACCGAACGGGCGACCTGGCCCGCTGGACGCCCGGCGGCGCACTCGAATTCCTCGGCCGACTCGACGACCAGGTCAAGCTGCACGGCCACCGGATCGAACTCGGCGAGATCGAGACGGCGCTCGCCGAACACCCGGGCGTCCGCTCGGCAGTCGCCGTCATCCGGGGCACCGGCGCGGAACAACGGATCACCGGCTACTACGTTCCGGCAACCGACCGGCCCACGACCGGCACCGAACTGCGCGCCTTCCTCGCCACACGGCTGCCCGGCTACATGCTGCCCAGCGCCCTCCACCCCATCGACGCGATGCCGTTGACCCCGAACAAGAAGGTCGACCGCAGGGCGCTGCCCGACCTGTCGGACGCACGACCCGACGGCACGACCGCGTACGCTCCGCCGACGAACGCGACCGAACGGCTGGTCACCGACGTGTGGCGGGAGGTACTCGGCGTGGACCGGGTCGGCCTGGACGACAGCTTCTTCGCCCTCGGCGGAAACTCACTGCTCGTGGTCGTGGCCAGGGCCCGCCTGCTCGAACACCGTGACAGCGGGCTCTCGTTGGTGGACATGTTCCGCTACCCGTCCGCACGCGCGCTCGCCGAGGCCATCGACCGCAAGCCGGCCGAAGGACCCGACGAGGCGGTCAGCGCGGGTGCCGCACGGGCAGCCGCCCGCCGCGTCGCAGGACAGGCCGCCGCACGCCGAGCGGGCAGGACGGGGGCGTGAGCGTGCCAGCGAACTTTTCGACACGGCACCGAGCCGAGGGGGGCCTTGGGTGAGTACCGGGACAGAAGACGGAATGGAGCCGATCGCGGTCGTCGGGCTCGCCGGACGGCTGCCGGGAGCCCCCACCATCGAGGCGTTCTGGCGCAACCAGCGTGACGGCGTCGAATCGGTCTCCAGGTTCAGCACCCGGCAACTGGCCGACGCCGGGTGGCCGAAGGAAATGGTCACCCACCCCGACTACGTGCCCGCCGCCGCCGTCATCGAGGACGCCGACCACTTCGACGCCGAGTTCTTCGGATACACCGAGGAACAGGCGCAGATCAGCGATCCACAGCAGCGGATCTTCGCCGAATGCGTCTGGCACGCGCTGGAGGACACCGGACACGACCCGTCGCGGTTCGACGGCGCCGTGGGCGTCTACGCCGGCTGCTTCGCCAACAAGTACCTGCCACTGAACCTCCTGGCGAACGCTCGGTTCCGCGGATCGCTGTCGGCCTTCTCCGCACGCCCCTACAACGACAAGGACTTCCTCGCGACCAGGGCGGCATACCTGTGCGACCTCCGCGGCCCCGCGATGACCGTGCAATCGGCATGCTCCACGTCGCTCGTCGCCATCCACCTCGCCTGCCAGGCACTGCTGAGCCACGAGTGCGACATGGCACTGGCAGGAGGAGTGGCACTGCCCATCCCGCTGATCGGCGGCTACCCGGTCGTCGCAGGCGGCATCTTCGCGCGTGACGGCCACTGCCGGCCCTTCGACGCCGCCTCCAGCGGAACCGTCCCCGGATACGGCGTCACGGTCGTGGCACTGCGCAGGCTCAGCGACGCACTCGCGGACAACGACCACATCCGCGCACTCATCCTCGGCAGCGCGGTCAACAACGACGGCTCGGCGAAATTCGGGTTCAACGCGCCGAGCATGCAGGCACAGGCCGAGGTGATCGCCACCGCACAGGCCGTCGCCGGCGTGAAGCCGGAGAGCATCGGCTACATCGAAGCGCACGGCACAGGCACCCCGCTCGGCGACCCGATCGAGCTGGCCGGCCTCACCAAGGCCTTCAACACCAGCGAACGCGGGTTCTGCGCGATCGGCTCGACGAAGGCCAACATCGGCCACCTGGACGCGGCCGCAGGAGCGGCGGGCTTCGCCAGGGCGGTACTGGCCCTCGAACACGGCGAGATCCCGCCGAGCATCAACTTCGACACGCCCAACCCGGCCCTGCTGCTGGACCGCACACCGTTCTACGTCCCGACCACCGCCCGCCCCTGGCCACGCGGCGCGACACCGCGACGCGCCGGAGTCAGCGCCTTCGCGGTCGGCGGTACCAACGCCCACCTGGTGCTCCAGGAAGCACCGGCACCGCGAGCCGCCGAGCCGAACGCACGCGACTGGCACCTACTCGTGCTGTCCGCACGCAGCGGAAAGGCCCTGGCGGCCGCCGCAAGCAACCTCGCCGACCGCCTGGACCGCCAGGACGACCTCGACCTCGCCGACGTCGCCCACACCCTGCAGGTCGGCCGCCGCGCATTCCCGTTCCGCCGGCACCTGGTGTGCCGCGACCGGGCCGAGGCGACAGCCGCCCTCCGGGCACTGGCACAGCCCGGCACCGTGGACACCGCCGACGACGTGAAAGCCCACCAGGTGGTCTTCATGTTCCCCGGCAGCGCCTCCCACCGGCCGGACGCCGCTACGGCGATCTACCGCAGCGAACCGGTCTTCGCCCAGGAAGTGGACCGCTGCGCCGAACTTGCACGGCCACTGCTCGGCTACGACCTGCGCGCGCTGCTCTTCCCATCCACCTGGGACGGCCCGCAGACAGGGCACGACGACCCGCGCGGCGTGCCGACCGCGGCCTTCAGCCTGCAGTGGGCCCTCGCACGGCTATGGCAGTCGTGGGGCGTAGACCCCACCGCGATGATCGGCGAAGGTGACGGCGAGTACGTGGCAGCCTGCCTGGCCGGCGTGATCGACCTGGCGGGCGCCATCGGCATCACGGCCGCCGGCGCCGAGGCCCGCTCCCGCGCCGGGACGGGCGGGGTGACCGACGCGCACGCCTCCGAGTTCGCCGCCGAGGTGGCACGCCACGAGCTCAAACCGCCGCAGGTGCCCTACGTCTCCGCGGCGACCGGAACCTGGATCACCCCCCAGGGCGCCGGGGAGCCGGCCCATTGGGCCCGCCACCTCCGCGAACCGGTCCCCTTCACCGACGGCCTGCGCGAACTGGGCGGCGAGGACGGCCGGATCCTGCTGGAGGTGGGGCCGGACAGCGCACTGACCGAGACCGTCGCCCGGCAGGAGACGGCGGAGCAGCTGACGGCGCTGCCGTCGCTGACTCCCGCGCGCGGGAGCCGATCCGGCCTCGCCGCCCTGCTCGACACCGTCGGCAAGCTCTGGCAGTCCACCGTCGACATCGACTGGGACGCCTTCCGCGGCACATCCCGACCGCGGCGAGTGTCCCTGCCGGGCTACCCGTTCCAGCGCAGCCGCTACTGGATCGGCCCCGACTCCGGCAGTTACGAACCACTGGGTTTGGAGGAGGCGTCATGGACGAGCCACTCATCGCCATCGTAGGCGCGGGCGTCATGGGCACCGGAATCTCGACGCTCGCCGTCGGACACGGACTGCCCGTTGTCCTGGTGGACATCGACGAAGGCGTGCTGGACCGCGCCGCCGCCGCATCCGCCAACGGCCTGCGGCACGCACAGCTGACGGGCGCGCTGCCGGCCGGGCGCACCCCGGCGAAACTTCGCACCACACTCTCGCTGAACGACGTCGCGGACGCCGCAGTGGTCATCGAGGCAGTCACCGAACTGCCCGACAGGAAAGCGGAAGTCCTCGCCGACGTGTCGGTGCTGGTCCGCCCCGGAACCCCCCTGATCTCCAACACCTCCGGCATACCCATCGACGAAATGGCCGCGTGGGTGAAAAGCCCGGGCGACCTCATCGGAACGCACTTCATGAACCCCGCGTACCTGATCTCCATGGTCGAGGTGATCCGCGGCCCACAGACCGCGGACAGGACCGTCGAGTCGGTGCTCTCGCTGCTGACCCGGATCGGCCGGCGTGCGGTGGTGGTCCGTGACGCCCCCGGTTTCGTGACCAGCCGGCTCCTGCACCCGATGATCAACGACGCCGCGCGGGTGGTCAGCGCCGGCACCGCCACCGTCGAGGACGTGGACACCCTGATGCAGGGCTGCCTCGGCCATCCGACGGGCCCGCTGCGCACCGCGGACCTGATCGGCATCGACAACCTCGTCGACGCTCTGGAGGCGCTGTACGCCCGGACCGGAGACGAGCGGTGCCGTCCCAGCGAGCTTCTTCTCGAAAAGGTCCGGCGAGGTGAACTCGGCCGAAAGAGCGGCCGAGGCTTCTACAACTACAGTGAGGAACAGTCATGACCCCGGAACAGCAGACCGAAAAGGCGCCCTTCGACGTGGACGCCGTCGTCGACGAGATCACCAGGTTCGTGGCCGAGCAGACCCGGATCAGCCCCGAGGCGGACCAGGACCTCTTCACCACCGGGGTCGCCAACTCCATGTTCGCCATGCAGCTGGTCGTGTTCCTGGAGCAGGCCTACTCCGTGACGGTCGCCGGGCCGGACTTGCAGCTGTCCAACTTCCGCACGGTCAAGAGCATGGCCGCGCTCGTCGGCCGACTCCAGGCAGAGTCTGCCGCAGACAGCGATGTCTGACGCACTCACCCCAGGGCACGAGGACATCTGGCGTTTCGTAGGGGACAACGCCGGCGCATGGGACATCGCCGGCGAGATCCCACGAACCGTCCTGAGCGAACTCGGCGCCGCCGGCGTGCTCTGCGCCGAAGTGCACAAACAATACGGCGGACTCGGTCTGGGCAGTCAGGAGAGCGGGACGCTCACCGCCCACGCCGGGAGCCTGTGCAGCTCGCTGCGCAGTGTGATGACCTCGCAGGGCATGGCGGCGTGGACCGTGCAACGCCTCGGCACCCGTGACCAGCGGGCCGTGTTCCTGCCGCAACTGACCAGCGGACGGCTCGCGGCCGTCGCCTTCAGCGAGCCGGACGCCGGCAGCGACCTCGGCGCGATGACCACCGAGCTGCGTTTAGCCGGTGACACGGTGATCGTGGACGGCAGCAAGACGTGGATCACCGCCGCGGCCTATGCCGACCTGATCGTCGTCATAGGAAAAGCGGGCGACAACGCGGCAGCGGTCGTCGTGCCCACGAATGCCGAGGGCGTCAGGATCGAGAAGATCCCGCACCCGATCGGCTGCCGTGCGGCAGGCCACGCGCAGGTGCGGCTGGACGGCGTACGCCTGCCGGCCGCCAACGTCCTCGGCGGCACCGGACTGTCGCTGCCGTTCCTGGTGACGACCGCCCTGGCCTACGGCCGGATGTCGGTGGCATGGGGCTGCGTCGGCATCCTGCGCGGCTGCCTCGACGCGGTGACCGAACACGCAAGATCGCGGCGGCAGTTCGGCAAACCGATCGCGGACCACCAACTGGTCTCCCGCAGGGTCGCCGAGCTCTATGCCGCCGAGCAGGTCGCCACCGCGGTGTGCCGGCACGCCGGCGAGCGCTGGGAGTCGGGTTCGCCGGACCTCGTGATCGCCACCGTCCTCGCCAAGCACGTCAGTGCGACCCAGGCCGTGCACGGGAGCGCGTCGGCCATGCAGATCATGGCCTCGGCGGGCGCATCGGACGGCCACGTGGTCGCCCGCGCCTACCGGGACGCGAAGCTGATGGAGATCATCGAGGGCAGCAGCGAGATATGCCAGCTCGAACTCGCCAGACACGCCCTGGCGACCGGGAACAGCGCAGTGCGGCAGGAGGAGGCGCAGTGAGCGGACCATTGCCACCGGACGAACCGATCACCACCGTCAAATGTGTCGTCTGGGACCTGGACAACACGCTGTGGAAAGGCACCCTCCTCGAGGGCGACGACGTGGCCGTCGACGACCAGGTCCACAAGACCATCGTGGGCCTCGACTCCCGCGGCATCCTGCAGGCCGTCGCGAGCAAGAACGACCACGGCGCCGCCTGGCAGCGCCTCGAAGACCTCGGCATCGCCGAGTACTTCGTGCTCGCCAGGATCGGGTGGGGCCCCAAGTCGTCGTCGGTACGGGAGATCGCCGACGAACTGAAGTTCGCCCACCACACGATCGCCTTCGTCGACGACCAGCCGGCCGAACGCGCCGAGGTGGCGTTCCACCTGCCGCAGGTGCGCTGTTACCCGGCCGAGTCGGCGCCCGAACTGCTGACGCTGCCCGAGTTCACCCCGGCAACGGTGACTGTCGACTCGCGCCGCCGCCGCCAGATGTACCAGGCGAACGCGCGGCGTCAGGCCGAGCAGGAGTCGTTCGACGGCCCGTCGGAGGAGTTCCTGCGCTCGCTGGACCTCGCGATGGAGATCTGCCGAGCCACCGCCGACGACCTGTCCCGGATGGAAGAGCTGACACTGCGCACCAGCCAGATGAACGCGACCGGAGTGCACTACTCCGACGCCGACCTGCGCGCGCTCCTGGACGACGCACGCCACGAGGTCCTCGCAGTGACGATGAGCGACCGCTTCGGGTCTCACGGCGCGGTCGGTGTCGCGCTCGTGGAGACCGGCCCGGCGGTGTGGCACCTGAAGCTCCTGGCCACCTCGTGCCGGGTCGTCTCGTTCGGCGCCGGCGCCACCGTGCTGAACTGGCTGGTCAACGAGGCGGCGACGGCCGGCGCCCATCTGGTCGCGGACTTCCGGCCGACCGCACGCAACCGGGTCATGGAAGTCGCCTACCGGTTCGCCGGGTTCACCGACGAGCTCTGCGCATGCCTTGCCGAACTGCCGCCGCCGGACGGCGGGCAGACACAACGACTGCACATCACACCGACACCGAGACCGGCGCCCTGCACGATACGTCTCACCACCGTCCCACTGGCCACGACCTGACACGTCGTTTCCTCCGGTCGCGTGTGATCGCGTCGGCCGTCGTGCTCATCGAGACATCGGCCTCGCCGTACGTCCCGTGGCCGGCTTCGCCCGCGTCGGTGCACCCGAGGCCCACACGCTCGCCGCCCCGCTCGTCCGCGAGGGCGGCGAGCGTCCGCGTCGCGTCACCGATGCGAACTGCATACGTTCGGCGACTTCGGCGGCGGAATCCGCCCGTTGTGGTCTCCGTCGCGCAGGAGTCCTCCGACGGCCCGTCGGAGGACTCCTGCGCTCGTCGGATCCCGTGATGGAGATCAGCCGAGCCACTGCCGGTGACCTGGCCCGGTGGACTGGTCGGTCACAACGAGGCGGCGGGGGCCGGCGGCCGGCACGATGCGTCTCACCGCCGTGCCACTGGCCACGACCCGGTACGTCACCTCTTCCGGGCGAGTGTGATCCCGTCGGCCATCGTGAGCATCGAGACGTCCACGCGCGGATCGTCTCGCAGCGACGCGTTGAGCGCCCGGACCGCGGCGGTGTCCGGGTCATGGCTGTCCGGGTCGACCACTCGGCCGAAGAAGAGCGTGTTGTCTATGACTATCAGCCCTTCCGGCCGCGCGAGGCGGAGCGCGGCCTCGTAGTACGTCCCGTAGTTGGCTTTGTCCGCGTCGATGAACACGAGGTCGAAACTGTCGCCGCCCTGCTCGTCCGCGAGGGCGGCGAGCGTCCGCGTCGCGTCACCGATGCGAACGTCTATGCGTTCGGCGACCCCGGCGCGCTGCCAGTACGCGGCGCCGATCGCCGGCCACCGCCCATTGAGGTCAAGGGTGACCACCCTGCCGTCCGGTGGCAGCGCACGCGCCATGCACAGCGTGCTGTAGCCGGTGAAGGTGCCGATCTCCAGCACCGATCTGGCACCGGACAGGCCGACGAGAAGCGCCAGCAGCTGGCCCTCCTCGGCCATGACCTGCATGGCCGAGCCGCCCGGCAACCCCGCGGTCTCCTCCCGCAGTTCAGCCAGGATCGGGTCCTCCCGCAAGGATACGGCGCGGACGTACTCGCGGATTTCCGGTGTTGCCACGATCTGGTCTGCCATGCCGGGGCTCACCGCCGCCTGGCGGTGCAGGAGAACGACAGCGGGATCGGGTTGCCCGGGATCCGCCAGTTGTGGTCTCCGTCGGGCACCATCAACGGGAGCCGCTGCCGTGCGTCGTAGGGAACCTCGCGGATGCGCTCGATGGTCAGGCCGGCGCCTATGAGCGCGTTCACCACCTCCTCCACGCTCCACCGCCAGCCGTACAGGCTGTGCTTCTCCACCTCCACCTCGTCGGCGATCCGGTCGGCGTAGCTCTTGGACATCTCGTGGTGCACCTGCCGGGACTGGAACAGCGAGCGTGCCACCCGCAGTTCGCCGTCGACGTCGTTGAAGAGCGTGAGCATCGGGTGGATCTCCACGACCGTGAGGGTGCCGCCCGGCTTGACGTACTGCGCCGCCACCTTGGCCCAGCCGGTGATGTCGGGCAGGAACGAGAGGGTGCCGTATCCGGTGAACACCATGTCGAACTCGCCGTCGAGCACCTTCGGTAAGTCGTAGACGTTCGCCTGGACGAAACTCGCGTCGAGGTCGAGCTCCTCGGCGAGCTCGCGAGCGATGTCGATCGCCTCGTCCGAGATGTCGGTGCCGGTGACCTGCGCGCCCATGCGGGCGAGCGAGAGCGAGTTGACGCCGATGTGGCACTGCAGTTCCAGCAGGGACCGGCCGCGGACGTCGCCCAGTTCCTCCTGTTCCAGCTTGCGCAGCATGTTGTGCCCCTGCTTGAACCTCTCGACGTCGTAGTACGAGGACTGCATATGCGCCCGTGCTCGCAGGTTGAAGCCTTCTCGGTTGGCCGATATCTTGTCGAGGTCGCTCATGGAGGTCATCGCTGTTTCCCTTCGGCGTGGATGGGCGGTTGCGGACGGTCGCCGACGACAAGCGGGGCCAGATCGCGGCGGCTGGTCACCCCGAGCTTCAGGTAGGCGCGGCCCAGGTGGTTGTCGACAGTTCGGGCGGACAGTCCCAGCCGGTGTCCGATGGCAGGGCTGGTGAATCCGGTGGCGGCCAGCAGCGCGACGTCCCGCTCGCGGCTGGTGAGATCGACCAGCGGGGCGGTGAGCTGTAACAGCGGGGTTGTCGCGGTCGGACACGCGATCGTGCTGGGGGGCGTGGAGGTGTGCCGTAGTGCGGCCGCGGCGGTGGCGGTCTCCGCGGCGAGCAGGTTCATCCCGAGTTCGCTGAAGTTCGCCGTGGCGACGTCCAAGCCTCCGGGATCGGAGCGGGCCAACGCGGCGGCGGCGCCGGCCATGGCCGGCACGACCGGCCCCGGCACCAGGTCGGTGAGCGCGGCAAGGCGATGCCGTACGGCGTTGGGATTGCCGAGACGGGCCACGTCGTAGCTTGCCGTTGCTTCGACGGCGTACTGGCCCAGGGCCAGAGCGGCGTCGGCCGCGGAGAGTGCCTGCCTGGCGGCGAGAGTGGTGTTTCCGTCGGCCGCCGTGGTCCACGCCTGGCTCAGGGTCGACCAGGGGACGAACAGGGGGCTCTCGGGTGCCCGGTCGGTGAGCTGCCGGGTCTGTTGCGTGCCGGCCCGGTCGCCGAACACGGCGAGCTCGGCCAGACGCGGCGCCAGGACGAGACGTGAGTTGCCGCCGTCGAACAGGCGTGAAATGGTCTCCGCGTCGGCGATGGCGGTGGTCACGTCGCCGACCTGGCCGCGCGGCGCCAGCCAGCCGTCGGCCACCGCGATGCTCCCGGCGGCCACCTCGTCCCGGTACCCGTTCTCGGCTGTCCGGCACGCGTGCCGGACCTGGCCGGCCATCAGCAACGCGAAGCAGTGCGCGTAGCCGATCTCGGCGAACCAGGGCCGGCTCGGGTCGGGCCGGTCAACGGCCGTCGATGCCTGGTCGAACCAGCCGGCCGGGCCGGCCGCGACGACCACGGTGGTCACTGCCGGCCGGATCGCCCCGTCGGGCACGTGCCGGTCGCGCAGCACTTTCTCGCGTGCGGCCGGTGCCTCGCGAGTACAGCCGTCCAGCAGCAGCAGGCCGGCCCAGTGTGCCTCGGCCACCGGGCTGCCGACGTTGCCCGGCCTCCGGTGCGTGGCCGCGGCGTTGCCCGCTGCCCCGTAGGGGATGGCCGCCGCGGTCACTGCCCAATGGGTGCAGCGCGCTGCCGGGGCGTTGCTCGGTGGCTGGTGGGGCGGCGGATCGGCCACCGTGACCGAACCTAATCGGTATTCGGCCGATTCATTCGCCGGAGAGGTACCGGCGACGCTGTTGCTGACGATCACGACGCCGGCTCGAGCCGCCGGCCTTAATTTGGCAATTGACTGCACAACAAGTAACCCCCCTGTGTGTTAAAAAAAGACCCTTCGTGCTGAGCCCACTGTCCGGAATTGGACCGTGCGTGCGTGAATGACCTCTCGCCCGCCCGGTTGTCCGGGCGGAACGACGTGACGTCACTATTCGTGGCGGCGTCCTGAATCGCTCTCTCAGGATCTGCATCCGACTCGGGACGCCGAACTGCAGCTATTGTTCGCGGAGTCCCCGCGGCGCCGCCGGGAATCCCCACCGGTCCCGGGTTGCACGGCCGTGCTCCACGGGACACGTCCTAGACGTCGATGGCCTTTTCGACGGGGGTCCTGCCGCCGACCACCACGTAGATGCGACCGGCGGTGTCGGGCCGGTCGATGAGCGCGACGAGCACGGCGGCGACGTCTTCCCTGGCGACTTGGTCGAACCTGGCGTGCTGTGGCGCGACCCTGTTCCCGGCGGTGAGTTCGACGGTGCCGTCGCCGTCTCCGTCGGTGAGCACGCCGGGCCGCAGCACCGTCCAGTCGAGCTTGGTCCGGGCGAAGATGTGCTGTTCGGCGGCGTGCTTGGCCCGCAGGTAGACGGAGTACCCCTCACCGATGCCGCGCTCGTCGGCACAGCCCACGTTGATGGAGCTGACGTGCAGGAACCGTCGAACACCGGCCTGTTCCGCCGCGTCCATGACGAGTACGACAGCGGCCCGGTCCATCGCGTCCCGGCGTGCGGCGGTGGCGCTGTTGCCCGAGCCGGCCGAGAAGACGACAGCGTCCGCGCCGACCAGGGCCGCGGCCACTTCGTCCACCGTTGCGCGCTCGAGATCGAGCACGACGGCCTCCCCGCCCGCTTTCCTGATGTCGTCGACGTGGCGGGGGTTGCGCACGATGCCCACGACGGAGTCGCCGCGTTCGGACAGGCGCCGGGTTAACCGCAGGGCGATCTTGCCGTGGCCGCCGGCGATGACAATCTTCATTCGATACCCTTTTTCCGGAATCGATACTTCGGGTTTCCCCGGATTCGGTGCTGCAGGCGTGCGGAGCTGTCCCGCCAGGCCTGCGCCGTGCCGAATGAGCAGTGCCGGCGACTTGCCCGGCCCGTTCATTGACGTGCAATTTCCGACAAGCAACTGATGTCATCGTCCTGTCGGCCGCCATGGCAGCCGGCAGGGGCGTCACTTGAATGGCTAATGAGTCAAGCATCGGTCGCACCTATTGGTCAATCGGGTCTTGGCCGCTTTCCCGGGCGCCGGGGTCGAGTTGGGGCCGGGCGGCGAGTGACCACAGGTAGCTCAGCGGCTCGCCATCGGGTTCGTCGGGGTACTCGGCGATCAGCTCCTCGATCCGGCGGTGGAGCGACTTCACGGACTCGGGCCGCAACCGCAGTACGCCCCGCTTGGCGCCACGACCGGAGTCCTTGCCCGCAGCTATCAGTTCGGTGCGGTGGGCGCCGAGCACGGCCAGGTCGACCTGCTGGGCCAGGCCGGAGTCGTCGGGCGTGATGATCAGGCCTCGGGTGCGTGCTGTCGCGCGATAGGGCCGTTGCAGTGCGCCGTGCTCACCGGTGCAAACCGGTTCGGCGACCAGGAAGTTGGTCTTCACCAGGGCGCGGACGTGACGCAGGGTGGTCGCGGGAGCAAGGTCGAGTTCGACCGACAGCTCCTTGTTGGTGAACGCACGGTCCAGGCACAGCCGCAGGATGCGCCAGCGGACCGGGTGCCCGAGTGCTTTGAGGTCTTCGATCGTCGCTTCCACATCCGGGACTGTACCTTGCCAAAGCCGGTGTCGGTTTGCTTGACTGCCATCGATTTCATTCTGTGCAATCGGTTGGAGGGTCTGTGATCAAGCAGCTCCGGGACTGGGTTGGTGCCCAGGACCTGGATGGTGAGCTGGCGGACTGGATCTCCCAGCCGAGCGTGAGCCGGACCGGCGAGGGCATGGCCGAGGCCGCGGCCCACGGGCTTCGGCTGTTAAGGGCTTCGGGCCTGCAGGCGCGCGAAGTCGAGACCGGTGGCTGGCCCGCGCTGATGGGGACGGCGGACGGGCCCGGGCCGCACGTGCTGATCTACGGTCACTACGACGTGCAGCCGGCCGGGCCGCTCGAACTGTGGACGACGCCGCCGTTCGCGCCGTCGATCCGTGACGGCCGGATGTATGGGCGTGGCACGGGCGACAACAAGGGGCAGCATCTCGCGCAACTGCTGGGGCTGCGTGCCCTGCAGGACCTGACAGGCGGATTTCCCTGCCGTGTCACGGTGTTGCTCGACGGCGAGGAGGAGATCGGCAGCCCCAACCTGGCCGCGGCCGTACGCCAGGTCGATCAGCCTGATCTGGTGATCTGGAGCGACGGGCCCGTGCACGACTCGGGCCGGGCGTGTGTGGTCCTCGGCGTGCGCGGAATCCTGATGTTCGAACTGCGCGCGCGAGGCGCCAACCGGCCGTTGCACTCAGGAAACTGGGGCGGGGTCGCGCCGAATCCGGCGTGGACGTTGGTGCAGCTGCTGGCCACCATGCGGTCGGCGGACGGGACCGTGACCGTGCCCGGCTTCGCCGACGATGTCGCGCCGCTGACCGACGGTCAGCGTGCCGCGCTGGAGGAACTTCCGGTGGACGTGGCCGGAACGCTCGAAGCGATCGGGGCGGCCGGCATGGAGCCGCCGGCCGGGCTGGGATTCCACAATCGCCTGGCCATGCCCACGCTGACCGTGAACTCGTTGAGCTGCGAGGATTCCGGCGACCACCGCGCGGTGATCCCTGACGTCGCCGTTGCCCGATGCGAGGCCCGGTTGGTCGGCGGCCAGACACCGGACCAGGTCGCCGACGCCATCCGGCGGCACGTCGAGAGGTACGCCCCCGAAGTCGAGTTCGTGCCTGGCGCGGCCATGGCACCGTCCACCACATTGCCCGAGACCCCTTATACGGCAACGATTCTCCAGGCGGTCGAGGACGTGGATGCGCTCGGGCAACGGCCGCTGCTGATTCCCTCGCTCGGCGGAAGCCTGCCGATGGCCGTGCTCAGCGATGGGCTCTCATGCCCCTGTTACGGCGTGCCGCTGGCCAACGCAGACGAGGCCAACCACGCAGCCGACGAGAATCTCGACCTTGACCGGTTCCGCCATGGAATCGTCGCCGCGGCGACGATCCAGCTCGCATTGGCGGCGCACTCATGACCGTCTGGGGCGCTTGGCCCGCGAAGGAGGGCTTCGCGTACGTCAGCGACGAGTCCGGCCGGCCGCAGCCGTGGTTCCAGACCTGGGCAGGAGAGCGCCGGATGTTCCCGATCGACGGTGCGGTCACCCGGCTGGCGTGGCGGCCCGACGAGACACGCCTGCTTGTCGTGGCGGACGTGACGGGCGGCCAGGACTACCGGCTGGCCGAACTCGATCCGGTCACCGGCGAGGTGGAGTGGATAGCGGCCGAACCCGGTGTCAGGCGCGAGATAGGCGTGCCGTATTCCAGCGGGAGCCAGCCGTACAGCCCGGACGGCCGACTGCTCGCATACGCGACCAGCGCGCGCGACGTCACCTGCCTCGACGTCTACGTGCGGGACCTGACGACCGGTGCGTCCAGCATGGTCATGGAGGGCGACGACCGGTACGTGCCGATATGTTTCTCGCCGGACTCCAGGTACCTGCTCATCCTGAAATTCCATCAGAACACCGACCAGGATCTGTTCGCCTGTGATCTCGAGACCGGCCGCACTCGGCACCTCACCCCGCACGAGGGCCCGGCGAAGTACCAGCCGGGCGGGTGGACCGAGGACGGGATCTACTTGTGTACCACCGAGGGCCGTGACTTCCTCGGTGTCGCTCTGCTCGTTCCCGGCCGGCCGCTGGAGTGGATCGCCACGCCGGATGCCGATGTGGAGAACGTGATCGTGGGTCCGCAGGTCGTCTGGGCCTTACCCAAGGACCAGCGCACGATGCTGTGCACACCGCAGACCACAGTCGAACTGCCCGGATTCGCCTCCCAACCGTTCGGATACGACGGCTTCGTGCCGCGGTTCGCCGGAGACCGTCTGCTCGCGCAGGTCGGAGCCAGCGACCGGGCGACCGAGTTCTTCCTGGTGGACCTGGCATCCGGCGAGTCACACCGGCTCACCGACTTCAGCGGCGGGCTGCCGGACGACCTCGTCGTGCCGGAAACGGTCTGGTTCACCGGAGCGGACGGGCCGGAGATATCCGGGCTGCTGTACCGCCCGCGTTCGACGGCCGGCCCCGTCCCCGCGGTGCTGACCATCCACGGCGGTCCGGAGTGGGCCGCGCTGCCGGTCCACGACCCCTTGATCCAGCGGTTGGTGCGAGCTGGAATCGCCGTGCTGGCGCCGAACGTGCGCGGATCGACCGGACGGGGGCTGGCCTACCAGCGGCTGATCTATCGGGACTGGGGAAGCGGCGACCTGGCCGACTTCGAAGCCGCCGCATGCTTTCTGCGAAGCCTGGACTGGGTGGACGGCGATCGGCTCGGTGTCCACGGGATGTCCTACGGCGGGTTCGCGGCACTCAGCTGCCTGACGAGGCTGCCGCGCCACTGGCGGGCCGGTGTCGCGATCTGCGGGCCGGCGGACCTCGAAATGGACGTCCGGGCCCTGCCGCCGACGTGGAGCCGGCGGGTCGTGGAGTGGATCGGGGACGTCGACGACCCGGAGGATCTGGCAAGGCTGAAGGCGGCGAGTCCCCTGACCCATGCGGCGGACATCCGGGCGCCGCTGCTGCTGGCACATGCGGAAGGCGACACCACAGTCGTCATCAACGGCACAGAGCAGCTGTACGAGACGCTGACCGAACTGGGCAAGACCGTGCGGTTCATCCGCCTTTCCCGCGGTCATCTTCCGGACGACCGAGATGAACGGGACGAACTCGACGCCGCTGTCGTGCAGTGGTTCCGCGATCACCTCGAACCGTGCTCGAATGGCGCGAAAGCGGCTGCCCAACACCGATAGCCAGAGTGCGCGAACCTCAGCGGAGGCTTCGTTCCCGCGGGAGCGGCGGAGCGAAGAGACCGGTGACCCGGAAACCCCTTTGTGCACAGTCAAGCGCGGCGCCGCCGAACGGACCAGTATCTCGGCCTTCTCGATTTTCGGATCCGTCACGAGCGCGGACACCGCACCCGGCGCGAACAACCGATCCGCTTTCTCGGTCACCCCTACCGAAGGCAAACCCATGAGACACGGCACAAGCACCGAACCAGCCACCTCCGGCACCTACCCGACCGGCAGGAGCACGACCGCCCGGGCGCTGTCGATCGCCACCGGCCCGTCCTACGCCCTGCGTCACTGACCAGCACCCGAAAAACCCAGAAGGGACGGCATGAAATGCCTCCTGCAGTCGCCGGCGCCGTGGCGCCACCCCGCCGACGCCTCGGCTTAATCCTGGCACTGCTGGCTTTTGCCCAGTGCATCTACGCTCTTGACTACAGCATCGTCTTCGTAGCACTGCCCGAGATCCGTACCGGCATCGGCTTCTCCGCCCAGACCCTGCAGTGGGTCGTCAGCGCCTACGCCGTCGCCTTCGGCGGCTTCCTGCTGCTCGGCGGCCGCGCGGCAGACCTGTTCGGACGCCGCCGGATGTTCACCTTCGGCCTGTTCCTGTACGCGGTCTCCTCGCTTGCCGGAGGGCTGGCGGGCGACCCGACGACCTTGATCATCGCGCGTGCGGTGCAGGGTATCGGCGGCGCCTTCCTCGCCCCCTCCACGCTTTCACTGGTCACCACGACCTTCGCCGAAGGCCCTGAGCGCAACCGCGCACTGGCGATCTGGGGCGGTGCCGGTGGTAGCGGCATGATCCTCGGCTCGCTGCTCGGCGGCGTGCTGACGGGCGCGTTCGGCTGGGAATCGATCTTCTTCGCCAACGTCCCGCTCGCCGGTGGCGCCATGCTGCTCGCGTTCGCCATCATCCCGAAGGACACCGACCAGAAGACCTCCGGGCGCAAGTTCGACCTGCCCGGTGCGCTGACCGCGACCGTCGGTTCGACGCTGCTGGTGTTCACCCTCGTCCAGGGACCGGTGTCGGGCTGGACTTCGCCGACGATCCTGATCACTGCGGCCATCGCGGTGGCCGTGCTCGCCGCGTTCATCGTCATCGAGGGCCGCGGCCGCGACCCGCTGTTGCCGCTTCGCCTGTTCCGTAACCGCAACCTGAGCACCGGTACCGTCGTCACCTTCATCTTCATGGGGACGTTCGGTGCGCTGCCCTACTTCTACACCGTCTACTTCCAGACCGTGCACGGCTACTCCGCGACGAAGAGCGGTATCGCCTTCCTCCTGCCGTGTGTAGGGGTGCTCATCGGCAACCTGTCCGGCGGGAAACTGGCCACCCGCTTCGGGGTGCGTGCCACGCTGGTCGGCGCGCTCCTCATGGGTGTCGCCGGTACCGTGGCCTTCGCCTTGTCCGTCTCGCCGACCGGTTCGTACCTGGAGCTGGTGCCAGGTGTGCTCATCCTCAGCCTCGGTCAGGGCACCGTGTTCACCGCGATGTACGCGGCGGCGACCACCGGGGTCGCGGCAGAGGAGCAGGGCATCGCCTCGGGTGTCGCCTCGACCGGCCAGCAGGTCGGTGCCGCGGTCGGCCTCGCCGTTCTGGTGGCGGTCGCCAACTCCGGTCACGAAGGACTGACCGGTGAGGCGCTGCGCGTCGCCACCGCCGACGGTGTGCGCTCCGCCATGTGGGCCACCGTGGCCGGCATCGTGCTGATCGTGCTGGCCGCGCTGAACTTCAGGCGAAACCCGGCGGCTCCGGCTGCCGAAGAGCCCGAGAGGCAGGACGGCGTCACGTCACCCGTCTGACCGTCTGACATGAATAAGTAAAAGATGATTCCACTTCGTGTTCACCGCGCACGGGTGGAATCATCTTTTTCTCATCCGGAGCCGCTCGCCCCCATGAATGCTCGGCGAAAGGTCGACGGACACGTAATCACTGAGACTTTTGCACAACCCCGCTGTCCGCAGCGCCTGTTCACCACCGCTGTCACGCCGTGCTCACCGACAGCCCGTTCGGCTCGGCCGGCACCGAGTCCGAGCCAAGAGACCGGTCACCCGCGAGGCACACCAGGCGCCCCCTTCCACAAACTGACGGACACGGGCGAACCCCACCCCGCACCCCGACCTCCCGAAAGCACACAGACCGCACCACCCCAAAGCCCGCACCGCAAACACCCCCAGATACCCGAAAGAGAAGGAGGCGCAACCCCAGTGCACCGGATCGTGAACGTGGTCGGTGTCGGCGGTTCGAGCCGGCCCGGATCAACCGCCGAGCAGGCCCTGCGGACGGTACTGGACGCGGCGCAACAACGCGGCGCATCAGTACAACTGATCAGCGGCCCCTCACTGGCCATGCCGCTGTACGACCCCCGGCACGGCGCCACCGCACCGCAGGCCCGACGGCTCCTGTCCGCCATAGCCGGCGCCGACGGCCTCGTACTTGCCAGCCCCGCCTACCACGGCGGGATCTCCGGCCTGGTGAAGAACGCCCTGGACCACGTCGAGGAACTCCGCGAGGACACACGGCCCTACTTCAGCGAACGGGCCGTCGGATGCGTGGCGGTCGCCCACGGCTGGCAGGGCGCCGTCTCCACACTGGCCGCCCTGCGCGACGTGACCCACGCGCTGCGCGGCTGGCCCACACCGCTGGGCGCCGCGATCAACACCTCGGCAGCACGCTTCTCACCCGCCGGAGCCTGCAAGGACACCCACGTCCAAGGACAGCTGGAGGAAATAGCGGCGCAAGTCGTCGAGTTCGCCACGATGCGCGTCCTCGCCACATCCGGGACGGAAAGCGCCCGGTGACCGTTGCCACCAGCACACCACGTCTCCTCCGACTCCGACGCGGGGCACGATGCCGAGCGGCCCGAGAGGGAAGCGCTCGCGAAGCGGCGGCCCCAGCGCCACAGGCCCGTACACGACGGGAAGAGCAGCTACGACGACAGGACCCGGACGACGGCTGCCACCACCGACGCCTCCCCTCTCAGTCGCCGTGGAACGCCAAGCACCACGGCCGAGCCTAGGTCGTCACCGGCGGTTCCGCCCGCGAGACGCAGGTGCTGTTCTTCACCGAGACGAAGCCCGCGAGCGGGCCACCACCGGCAAGAAGGCCGCCGACGGCCCGAAGCCCGCGGCCCTCCCGACGCAGGCCGGTCCGGTGCAGCTGCAGAAGCCGCCCACGTCCGTCGCGCAGCCCGCCGCCGCGTCTGCGGACTTCCTCGCCGACGCCTGGAGTACCACGGCGACCACGGCCGTGCCCGGTCGGCCCCGGATCCGGCCGCCGACCGCGACTTCATCGCCAACGCCTGGATCTTCAAGCCCCCGGCCGCCGGCCCGGCCGACACCACCCCGGCGACGCCGCCGACGACACCGATGGAGGACGACCAGGCGGTGGAGCCGCGCGAGGCCGCCGAACACCACCTGCCGGACATCACCCTCGCCGCGCTGCGCTACGCCCGCGCCGACGACCGTACGTTCCCCGGCCCGGTCGACAAGCGCGACGCCGAACTCCTCTACCGCGTCGGCGGCCTCAAGAAGTGGGCCCGCAACCGGCCCCGCGCCGCGCCCGGGACCACGGACCCCGGCTGACCGCCCCGGCCCGCCCGGCGGCCGCGAACCGGGACCTGTCCGGTCCGGCCGACACGATCCCCGCAGCCCTGGACAACACCCGGTTCACCAGGCACAGCGCAGAAAGAGGAACACCGAGGACGCTGTCGAGTTCAGGGAACGGTGCAGACGACCACGGCCCGCAGTGACTGTGGCGCGGTGCCGGTGTTCTTGCCGTAGACGAGCCAGCTGGTGCCGCCGGGGAAGGAGTCGGTGATGTAGACGTCGTAGCTGGTGGTCCTGCCGCCGCCTCCGGTGGGCACCTGACCGGCCGGGCAGGTCACCAGTGCAACGTTTCCTTCTCCGGGTTGGATGGTTTGGGGGGCGCCCTCGTACTGGCCGTGCGGGGCCAGCCGTGTGGGCTGCGGCTTGGCGGTGTCGTCGGTACCGCCGTCGTGGACGGTGGCGGCGGCGGTGGTGGCAGTGCTGACTACGGCTGTGGCGGCCAGAATGACAGCTGTTGCAGCGGTACGCGTGCGCATGGAGGTTTCCTCTCGCGACGGCAGCCGCGATCAGCGGCGGCACGCCCCTTGCATTCCCCGGCCACAGGTATGTCGCCGCACGCCGTACTTCCAACCGATGCACAGCTTCACCCGCGAGGGGCAACGGGAAGGCATCAGGGCAGGGCCCCGCAGCCGCGTCTCGACGCGTCGGGTTCAGCCGCAGTCAGCACCCACGACAGCCAAGCCCTGCAGGCCCTCGTGCAAGGCATCCCGCCGATCCGCTCACCCCGCGGGCCCCGACCCCGACGCCCGGCCAAGCCGCACTCGGACAAGGGCTACGACTACCTCTACCTGCGGCGATGGTTACGCACGCGCGGCATCATCCCTCGTATTGCTCGCCGCGGCATCGAGAACTCCACACACCTGGGCCGACACCGCTGGGTCGTCGAACGCACCATCGCCTGGCTCACCGGCTGCCGGCGCCTGCACCGTCGCTATGAGCGCAAGCCCGACCACTTCCTGGCCTTCACCGCGCTGGCAGCTGCCCTCAGTGCTGTCTCCGCTTGCGGTTCTTCCGCGGCCGAGAGCCTCGTTCAGGTCTGTCGCCGACCACACCGGGACGATCGGCGCACCGACGCCGGCGGCGCACACCACCGCCTCGCCGTCCAGGATCACGCCGGCGGCAGGCGCATGGCAGCCACGGCCGGGTCCCTGCACCTACCTGGCTGTCCAGGACAAGGTTCGGACAAGGCGCCGACCAGCCCGGACAGCCCCGCGCCTGTCCGGGACACCCGATTGCACTGGGCTGCTGCCCCGGAATCCACAAGCCTGTTCCCCGTCCAAGCGCTCACACCACAGCGCACGGCTCACACACGGAGGCATCAGTGGAGAAGTCGACTTCGGCGTCGCGGATCCGAAAGGCCGGCATCGGGGTGACCCTGGCCGCCGCGGCCACCGTCGCCTTTGCGGGTACGGCGCAGGCGGCCAGTGTGTACGGCGAGACCACCAACGGCTGCGCGGATGCAGGCGGCACCTACAGCTACTCCTGGACCGGCAATGCACAGGGGCGTGACACCTACAACGCCTACTTCGACATCACCGTCAGGGACAAGTGCCCGGGCGACGGCTGGGCAGGCGGCCTGTACCTGAGCTACTGGAAGTACCAGAACGGCCAGTGGACCTGGACCTCACACCAGCGGGTCAAGGTCAACGGAACGTACAGCACCCCGCTGTCCAACGTGGACGGCGTACAGATCAACGTGTGCAACTACTACCCGGAGAGGGCCCCCTCGGGCTGCAGCCGCGTCTGGTGACACCTCCTTCTACCGGGCTGTGAGTCGTACAGCCCGGTAGTGACCGGTCCTCACGACGTTCGAGGCACCTTCCGGCCCGTTCACTGCCGCCGTGTTGCCGGCCCGACGCTCGACCCGGTCCGGCCCGCGCCGCAACCTTCGTGCGGCGGAGGTGTTCGGTGCCTGCCGGCACCCCGCCGGACGGGCGATCACCACGGCCGACGCAGGAGGACGGGCGTGACCAACGACCACACCCTGGACCCGTCAGGCGTGTGCACAGAAGAAGGAGCGAAAATATGCGGACTCGACACGTCCTTGTCGGCGTCCTTACCGGAACCGCTCTCGCGCTCGGCTCCATGGCTGTTCCAGCCCAGGCAGCACCCGCCGCGGGCGGGACCGCACCCGCGTGCATCAAGCGCGACGTGGACTACACCAGCCAAGGTTTCTGGGTGTTCCTCGAGAACACCTGCTCCAAAGCCATGTCCATTCAGGTCATTGTGAACAACGGTCCCAACGGACCGTGTTCTCGCCTGGGGAAGGGCGACACCGCAGCGCTGTTCCTCTACAAGGGCACATACGCGCGTACGGCCGTCTGCTGACACGCGCCCGCACGATTCGGGAGCTCGGCCGGCGGACCGTGCACCATCGCAGGCCGATCTCCCGTCCGCGCACCGTATCCGCGACGCTTGTCGTTTCCGACAGCCCACTCGGACCCACCGGCCAACACCGGCTCCCGCGGCAAGCCCTGCTCAGCCGCCCCGGAACAGACCGAGCAGTTCTTCCTGGCCGCCGTCAAAGCCGGCCCCGTCTCCGCGCCTGCTCCAGGCCTTGCGCGGTTCAGGATCATCCGCCGCAGGACGTTCGCTGGGCGCAGGCCGGCCGAACGAGGCCCTCTGCAGCCCGGAGTGAGTGGAAACCCCGACCGGTTCGGTCGTTTGACGTCGTGCAGTGCGCTTCATGCTGTGTGACATGGTCTCTACCGGAATCAGCATGACGGGGAGGCGGTCGGGGCCAGTGCTCGATCGTGATCTGGGGGGCGTATGCCGCGTAGAGCCATCGTCGTCGGTGCTGGCATGGTCGGCCTGCTGTCCGCGGCAGCCTTGTCCGACGCTTCCGATGAGGTGACGGTGCTTGAACGAGACCTGCTTCCCGACGGCCCGGAACCGCGAAGAGGTGTGCCGCAGGGTCGGCATGCTCACATCCTCCTGACCAGTGGGCTGCTGGCCATCGAGAACCTCCTGCCCGGGCTGGGGCTTCGAGACCAAGTAGTTGCCGCAGGTGGTCGGGAGGCGTTCCTCACGTCCGGAGCGGTGATGCTCGGCCCGGCAGGACGGTTCCCGCGGTGGCGATACGACAGCCACCCGCTGCTCACGTGCAGCCGTGAGTTTCTCGACCGGAGCCTACGCAGTGCCATACGGCGTGATCCGCGCATCGAACTGCGCCATGGCCAGGCCACGGCCCTGCTCGGCACGGCGGACCGCGTCAGAGGGGTACGCGTTGCACAGGTGGGTGGAGCCGAGGAGGAGTGGCACGCGGATTTGGTCGTTGACGCCGGCGGACGAGGTTCACGCGTCATGCAGTGGCTCGAGCTGGGTGTATCGAGCGTCGTGGTGGTGAGCCGACCAGCGTGCCCGAAGATTTCGTCCGTTTCGCACGCAGCCTTCGTCATCCACTGGTGGGACAGCTCATCTCCGGCGCCCAGCCTCTGTCCGACGTGGCGCTCAGTCGCAGTACCCGGAACATCCGCCGGTACTTCGAGAAGTCCCGTACGTGGCCGGATGGCTTTGTGGTGCTGGGTGACGCCGTTGCGGCCTTCAACCCGGTCTACGGGAAGGGGATGTGTGTTGCCGCGGCAGGCGCCCTGGCCATGCGGAAGGAACTGGCCAGGGCCGAGCCATGCGGAAGGAACTGGCCAGGGCCGATATTGCCACGGCTGGTCTGGCTCGTAGCCTCCAGAGCGCTGTTGCGAAGGCAGTGGATGCGGCATGGGCCCTCAGCAGCTCCCAGGACCATTGGTTCGCGGATACGCTCGGTGGCAAGCCCACCTTCGCTGATCACCTGCTCAACCGCGAACGGGCACACGTCCGATCGGCACAACGGCCCAAGAGGTCGGCGCAGTGGTGTTTGAATCCGGAACCATTTGGACTGAGCAAAACTGGCGCGCTGTCCGCCACTCTCCGACGGCCGCACACTCGCGGCGGCGAACGGCCCCCTCACCGTGGAGTGGCCGTTCGGGCGATCAACCACCTGAAACAGTCTCGGGGCGGTTACCACTCGGTACGCACAAGCGAGGCTACGTCTTCCTCGGCACCGTCACGGCAGCAGCCCCTGCCGGCCGGCTCCGCATGTGATCGGTCGGACAGGTTTCGTGGTGACTGTCGAGCCAGCGGCGTGCCGCGAGGCTCAGCGGTGGCTCGTCCGGTTCGTCCATCGTTCCCTCCGCCACTGCCTCCGCCCATCGCCGCAGGACCTGCGAACGATGCGGTCCTGTCAGCACGGAGGTGCTGATGTCGTGCTCCCACGTCGTCGCGAAGCACAGGACGTTCCCGTCGAGCGAGAGCATGCGGAACTCGGGGCGGCAGGGTGCGCTGCCGAGTAGGCCGGCAGCACCCTTGCCCATGATGTCCCACTCACTCTGCAGCTCGACGCAGAACCACCGAGAGGGACGGTTCTCCGCGGGCCGGAGCGCGAGCAGGAATCTGCGGTCGCTCTCGGAGAAGAGCCCTCCATCGACCGACAGCCGGTACCAGTCGGCGTTGGCCTTCTCGAGCAGCCGCGGCTCCAGGACGTCGAGGACGGCCTCGACGCGCCCTTCCTCGCGAGGGCAGCTCGGTGCCTGGCCGGTGACGATGGGTGGAACGAGCCCTTCGGGCTCGGCCCACCCGTCCACGATTCGCAGGCCCGCGGCGGCGAGAGACTTCATGATCCCCATCATGCCGTCTCCGCCGATGAGCACATGGGGCAGGGCGGTGCTTGGCTTCGCCGTCCCAGGTCGGTGAGGGAGGCGAGCGTCTCGCTGCTGAAGTCCGCTGCCTGCGCTGCCACTGCGGGCACTTGGTGGAACTGTGCCGGGGAGCCGGCGACGGATGGGCCGACGGCCATGCGGTCTCCGGCCGGCTCACCGCTCACCTACGTCGGCGCAAGCGGTGAAACCAACGAGGGCCGGCCGAATCAAGACCGTGCCGCGCCGTTGCGCGCAGGTGGGTGATGCTCTCGAAGACGCGTGGCCCGACCTCGGACGCGCCGGGCCGAAGCACTTCTTCGGCGTGGGTCAGAACGGCCAGTGCCTCGTCCGCCCGTCCCGCGGCGATCAGAGCGGTGCCCAGACCGAGCCGGGCCAGCGCGTGGCCGCGGGGATCCGCTAGCTCCTGCCACACGGCGACGGCCTCGCGCTGAGCGTCCACGGCTTCCGCGGTCTGCCGTGCCTCCAGCAAGGCGTCCGCCAAGTCGTCCAGGGTCTGGGCAAGGAGAAGCAGCTGCCCGCGGGCACGACGGCGTGATGCCGCCTCCTGGAGCGCAGTCACGCCTTCCGGCGCACGACCGCAGTTGACCAGGCTGTTGCCCCAGATGGCCGCTGCCGACAGCGCTTCCTCCGTGCGAGCTCTGTGTTCGCCCACGACGTCGCGGAGCCTTGCCTCCACTTCGGCGCGCCGGTCCTGTCCATCCACCGCGGTGACCAAAGTGTCCAGGGCAGCCAGTTCATCGCGCGCGTGCTCCACACCGAAGACGGACAGGCGATGCGCACGGCGCGCTGTCTGCCAGAACGCGGTGAGGGACGTGGCCTCCTTGATCGGCGCTTCGAGCTCTGCCTGCAACGCCGCCCCTTGCTTCAGCATCGAACAGGCCTCCATGAAGCAGTGGGCGCGAGCGAGCGCGACGCCCCGGAAGTGAAGCGATACGGCCCAGGGCGCCTGGTATTCGGGACGCACTGGACCGCGGGTCATGAGGTCGTACCACTGGCCGTCGTCCACGTAGATGGTGCTCGCCGCTCGGTAGGCGGCCGCGGCCTGCACATGGCGGTGGGCACCGAGCAGAGCCGCACCGCGCATGTCGTGTGCCATGGCGAGGACGAACCGGTAGGCCACCGGGTCGCCGAGCAGCACCCGGTACGTGCCCTGGGAATCCGCCCGCTCTTCTTCGGGTGGCCGACGGCTCAATTGCGCATACGCCGTTTCCGCGTCCCCCAGCACGGTGTCGGCGTCCTCGAAGCGTCCGAGCTGTGTGAGGACGTGGCCGCAGCCGCGCAGGGCCCAGGCCCGTGCGTGACGGTCGCCGAGTGCTTCGGCGACCGTGATGCAGTGACGGGCCAGGGAGAGTGTCTCGTAGGGGCGGTCGGCGCAAGCCACGTGCGGGAGGACGGAGCGGGCGGCGGACAGGGTGCGGGGGTCGGCAGGGTCGGCCGCCGCGAGGAGCAGGGCCATCAGGTTCTCGTGGTCCTTGTGCAGCAAGTGGTCCGCGTCCCGGGCGCCGGCCATGCCGCCCTGCGCTTCCTGTCGGTCGAACGACTCGCACACGGCGAGAAGTTCCGCCTCCCGCTCGTAGGCGTCCAGGTGGCGGGAGACCCCGAAGGAGTGCCACGAGGCGGGGCGCGGCCCGGAGCGCCGCAGCAGGCACATGCGGACCAGCGGATGCATGACGTACCGGACCGTGTCGCCTTGCCCCCGCGTCGGTTTGACCAGACCGGCGCGGACGAATCCCTGTACCACGCTGGGCAGCGCCGCCAGCGTCCCGCCCCACGCCGCGAGTTGCAGGAATCCGTGATCGGGGCCGGGGTGGAGGGCCATGCGGGAGGCCAGCTGGGCATCCTGCTCGGGCAAGCAGGAGAGGACGAGATCCACACACGCGTTCACCGCGGCCTCGGCCCGTCCGCCGGGCTCGCCACGAGCGGACGTACGGCAGGGTGCTGCCACATGCGCGAACGAGCGCCCGTTGTCCAACGCCAGTGCTCCTGCAGCCAGCTCGGCCGCAAGCGGTATTCCGTCGCACATGGTGGCCAGGGCGGCGACGTCCTCCGGCGGGGCCCCGCGCCGCCCGGCACGCGCCGCGACAGCAGTGATCAACTCCGCTGTACGCGGGGCGGGGAGAGGAGTCAGTTCGGCGACGGCGAAAGGGGCGACGGAATCGAGCCGGATGCGCGTGGTCGCGAGGATTCGATGTCCGGTGCCGGGCGGCACCAACTCCAGTAGCGGGGCCGTTTCCGCGACATCGTCGAGGATGAACAGGATGCTTTCGCCCACCGTGTCCTGGCGGGTCAGCCACCGACGCAGAAAGGATGTCTTCTCCTGCTCGGTCAGTCTTGTACCGCTGGGCACGAGCCGTAAGGCCCGCAGTACAGCGCTCGCCGCCTGTGCCGTCGTCATCTGTCCCTCGTCGCAACTCCCGCGTGCTTCCAGGAACAGGACACCGCCGGCGAACCAGCCGGGTCGGGACAGCGCGAGCCGGGCGACAGTACGGGCCATTGCGGTCTTGCCCAGACCGCCAGGGCCGTGCAGAAGGCAGCCGGGGGCAGACGAGTCCGGTGCCAGCAGTTCCAGCAGTGCCGTCGTCTCCTCGGCACGTCCGACAAGGCCATCCTCCGGCCCCGTTTCCAGGGGCCGCAGCACGTGCACCCGCGGCTCCGCCCAGCGCTCGTGCACCTTCACGGCTTTCCCTCCTCGTCAGCGGCCCGGCTCCGTGGGAGTCTGCGCCGTTGGCTCAGCTGTTCCGCGGGGCGTAGCTGACCCGGAACGGCCTGCCGTCGTCCTCCACGGTCACGGTGTGCGTCTCACCCCGGCTGACCACCTCCAGTTCCAGATGCCAGTCGACGCACTGGCTGCCGGTATAGGACATGATCTGGAAGACCTCGGGTTCCGTCTGGGCCACCACGTACGGGAAGTCCGGTGAGCCCTGTGGAACGGGCCGAGGCTCGTCGGCGTCGAGGTCCACGAGGAATTTCCGAGGCGACAGCGGTGCCTGCTGAGGGCCCGGAGCCAGGGCCACCGCAGGCTGTCGCCCGTCCACAACGACGTTGAGCCGCCGCAGCACCACCGCGTGCTGCACGAGCGCCTCGACGCTCATCTCCAAGTAGCCGCAGTACACGCGCCTTCGAGTGCCGTCTTCACTCGTCAGAGTGAGTTCCTGGTGGGTGAAGACCGTCTGCACGGCGATCGGGGACGAGCCGCCCAGTATCACTTCCCGCCCCTTGCCGACACCCGCCGTCACCAGGCGCTGCACGGTCCCGGTGATCGCTGCGGTCAGTCCCGCGACCACGGCCGTCCAGCCGAGCGCGGAGATTCCCGGCGCCAGGAACAGCAGCGCGACGCCGAGACCGGTGCCGAGGCACAACACACCGAGACGGACGGCAAGTGAGCCGGTGCGACGACCGGTTGACCGTGAGGCTCTCTCGGGCATCAGCACGTCGCCTACTGTGACACGACTCGAAGCGGATGGAGTACGGAAGGTACGCCACGCCTCGAACGATCTCGTCCGGCGCGATCTCCTCAGGCTCGGTCGAGAGGGCGGACCCGCCGACCGTTCCGATGATGGGGTGTCAACCCCTCTGCGGCCCGTCGGCGAGTCGGTGACGGGTCTGCTCGCCTTACAGCAGTACGTTCCGAGGCCGTCGGACACGACAGGGACCGCCCGAGTGCCCGGCTCGGCCCCTCCGCAGCACCTTCTGTGGCCCAGCCGAGGGTACGTTCCGACTGCCTCCTCAGTGGCTGTCAGGACTTCCTTCCCCCGCCCCGGACCTTCCTCCGTTGCCTCGTCCTTTGTCCGCAAGCGCGGGTTGTCCCTGTCAAGACGGCCGGCAGAAGGGTGTCGATGGGCAGAGTTACCGTCATGTGTGCAGCGTGGCCGTGCGGCAGGCTCGTCGGCATGGGCTGACGGTCTGGAGGATGAATGCCATCCTCCGCGTCCAGGACGACGAATGCGCCGTGTGCGGCGAGCATCCTGGCGACGCTGGCATGGAGGGCGTGTCGTTCTGGCGTATCGACCACGACCATGCTTGTTGCGACGGCCCGTCCTCGTGCGGAAGGTGTGTGAGGAGCTTGCTGCGCAAGGAGTGCAACCTTCACGGCATCTCCTGGTGTCGGAGGAGGCCAAGGTCAGCGTGGCCGAAGCCCGTCGAAGACCACCTCGAAGATCCGTTCCCGGGCCGTCGCGTCTGCTGCGAGCTGCTCTGTCGCGGTGCAGGTGCCGACGATCAGGGCGATCAGTTCCGGTAGGCCCACCTCGCGACGGACCGCCCCGGCTCGCTGCGCCGCTGCCAGGAGTTCGGCCAGCTGGGCCCGCATTACCGTGGTCGACTCCAGCAGGGACGTGTGCATGTCCACCCCGGCCGCGGCGAGTGCCCGGGCGAACTCCTCCTTGCCCGCGGACTGCTCCACCACCATGCGGAAGCAGGCGAAGAAGGCCTCGGCAGGCTCGGCCGCGGCGGCCAGTTGCGCGGTCTTGGCCGCGATCGTCTCAAGCCTGCGCACCACTACCGCCTCCAGCAGCGCCTCCTTGGTCGGGAAGTGTCGGAAGAGAGTGCCGACCCCGAGACCGGCGGCGTGAGCGATCTCCTCCGTCGAAACGCCGATGCCGCGGGTGGTGAACACCTGCGTGGCGATGTCCAGCAGCTTGGCCCGGTTGCGGGCCGCGTCCGCCCGCAACGGCCGCTCAGAAGCGCCGCTCACCGCAATCCCCTCCCGTCCAGGACGGACGCATCCTCGACAACCGGAGTGTCTAGTCCGTATCGTTCAACCGGAGTCACTAGTCCGATTCTAGTGGCACATTCCGATGGGGGTTGATCATGTCCGAAACGGTGTCGCCGCGCGAGGTCTTCCTCAAGCTGCTGGGGGGCATCACCGCGGGGCGGTTCTCTGAGCTGGCCGAACTCTATGCCGAGGACGCCGTGGTGGAGACCGTCTTCGAGCCGGTCGGACCGCGCCGCATCGAGGGGCGGAGCGCGATCGACGAGCGGTTCACGGCAGTCGCCGCGCGTTCCCCCCTGGAGCTGGCCGCGACGAACGTGGTGATCCGGGAGACGGACGACCCCGAAGTGGTCGTCGCCGAGTGGGACTACCAGGTGCACCACCGGGTCACCGGACGGACCTTCGAGTCCGCCAACATCCAGGTGCTGCGCGTCCGCGACGGCCTGATCGTCCGCAGCCGGGACTTCCACGACCACCTGGCGCTCATCGTGGCCGGGGGCGCCCTGCCCCAGCTTGTGACGGCACTGGAAGGCCAGTAGAGGACGCGGCTGCCCGGCTGTCACCACCTGCCAGGCAGCCCGGTCGGCGGGCAGTGCCCCACGCTCCGACTCTGATGCGCAAGGCGCTGACTGAAGTACCAGGCACGGTAGGCGGCCACCGAAGGCGAGACTGGAGTCGCCGGCCCCCGGCTTCGGAAGTCAGGGGACTGGACGGACCGGGCCCTTGGCCAAGGGGACTGGACGGACCGGGCCCTTGGCCAAGGGGGCTGGACGGACCGGGCCCTTGGTCAAGGGGACTGGACGGACCGGGCCCTTGGTCAAGAGGACTGGATGGACAGGGCCCTTGGTCAAGGGAGGGCTGGACGGAGCGGGTCCTCGGTCGAGGCGTCGGCGGGACGGACTTGTACAACCGGCCTCCGACACCGCGCTGTTGGCCGGTATTCGTTCAAACGGTCAGGCGTCCCGGCTTGTCCTCCACCCCCGCTCCCTCGCCCGCCCACGTCGTCGATCCCGCCGGCGGCTGCCCGCACGCCCTGAACGCCGACCTGCGTGCCCGGGGGCCCGTTGCGGACATCGTCCTGCCCGGCGGGGTGCCCGCAGCGGTCGTCCTGGGACACGACGCGCTCAAGGAGTTCCTCTCCCACCCCGACGTGGCCAACCACCAGCTCGCCATTTATGTGGGCTACCTGGGCCTGCACGTTCGGGTTCGGGCCGCCGGGACCGGCTTCGACGAGGACGAGTGCGCGTACGAGGTGGGGGTGGGCGGCGGCGGTGAGCAGGGCGGTGTGGCCGCCCAGCGACTGCCCCGCCAGGACGGGCCGGTGCAAGTCGAGCTGTTCTAGGACGGCGACGACGTCGGCTACGTAGGCGGCGCGGCTCACCTCGCTCGGGCGGCGTTCGCTGGCGCCGTGGCCGCGCTGGTCGACGGCGACGACCCGGTAGCCCGGACTCAGGGCCTGGGCGAGGGCGTCCCATTCGCCGGCGTGTCCGGCGAGGCCGTGCAGCAGGACGACGGGCGGCCCCGAGCCGCCCCAGTCGCGGCAGGACAGACGGACACCCTTGCGTTCCACGGTGCGTTCGGACCAGGTTCTCCGGTCCCCCTTTGGGGCTGGTGGTGCGGTGGCGTTCATCAGAAGCGGAACATCTCCGCGAACCGGCTGAGCAAAGCGGGATCTCCTTCCAGGCGCACGCTGCCCTCGGAGACTGCTTCGGCAGGGGTCTTGCTGCCGCTCATCAGTTCCATGATCGCCTTGTCGGCAAGCCTTTCGATGACGAGGTCCGGGGCCGGGTGCGTGCCGATGCCAACAGCCAGTTCGCCATCGGTGACCTGCAGGCGGATGGTGAAGTCGCCCATGCGGACTTCAAAGCCGATGGCGCCGCCCTGCGCCGCTTCGGACCGGTAGGTGGTGCGGAAGGACATGGCCACCGACTCCGCGGTGATGGCCTCGCCGGGGCGGGGCGCCGTCATCGTCCGGGCGCCCCAGCGCCCTAGCGCGATCAGCGCGGGTTCGAGATCACGTCCGTAGTCAGTGAGTTCGTAAACGACTGCGCGCGCGGGGTGAGACAACGCCCGGCGGGTCGCCAGCCCGGCCTCTTCGAGCTGCTTGAGGCGGGTCGACAGGACGTTGGTGGGAATGGCGGGCAGGCCGTTGCGCAGGTCCGTATAGCGCTGGGGTCCGCTGAGCAGGTTGCGGACGATCAGCATGGCCCACCGTTCGCCAACCATCTCCATCGCGCGGGCCAGGCCGCAGAACTGTCCGTACTCGCGAGTCGCCATGATGCACATTGTAATGCAAGGTGCTGTTGACAAAGTTCACTTGCAAAAGACAAGCTTACTTCTCGTTCGGATGTCGCCGGTTCGGCGAAGGACTCTCACGAGGAGTGATCACATGGCAGCAGGACGCAAGATCGTGGCCGGACTGTTCGTCTCGCTGGACGGCGTCGTGGAAGGCCCGGAGAAGTGGGGCATGCCCTACAACACCGGTGAGGCGGCCGAGGCGGTGACGCGGCTGTTCGACGATGCCGACACCGCTCTGCTGGGCCGCAGTACCTATGAGATGTGGGGTTCGTTCTTCCCGCACGTCACCAGCGAGCAGGTGCCCACTGCCGACTGGCTGAACGCCGCGCCGAAGTACGTCGTCTCCTCCACTCTCACCGAGGTCGGTCAGTGGCAGGGCAGCCGTCTGATCACGGGCGACGACATCGTCGGCCAGATCCGGGCCCTCAAGCAGCAGCCCGGCGGCAACATCAACGTCGGCGGCAGCATCACTCTCGTCCAGTGGCTCATGAGCAACGGCCTGCTGGACGACCTATACCTGCAGATCGCCCCCGTCATCGCCGGCACCGGCCGCACCCTCGCCGACGGCGAGCAGATCCCCTTGCACCTGGCAGCCACGCGAGCCTTCGCCAACGGTGTCATCGAAGCCCACTACACCCCCAGCCCCGCTGACCCGCCAGATCGTTCAGTCCACCCGCGACCAGGAAAGACCTCCGCATGTCCCAGACGCTCAACCCCCCGGCCGCCCTCGACGTGAGCCCGGTCCGCCCGGTGCCACGACTCCTGCCGGCCGCTGGCATCGCAGCAGGCCCGCTCTTCCTCGCAGCGGGCCTGGCCCAGGGCCTGACCCGGGACAGGTTCGACTTCACCCGCAACGCCCTCAGCCAGCTCAGCCTCGGCAGCCTCGGCTGGATCCAGGTCACCGTCTTCCTGCTCACCGGCCTGCTGGTGATCGGCGGCGCGATCGCGATACGCCGGACACTGGGCGATGCACCCGGCGGCACCTGGTCGCCCCGGCTGCTCGGTGTGTTCGGCGCCTCGTTCCTCCTCGCCGGGGTCTTCCGCGCCGATCCGGGGGCCGGGTTCCCTGCCGGCGCCCCGGAGGACCGGGTCGCCTCACTGAGTGCTCACGGCACCGTCCACATGCTCAGCGGCACGGTCGGCTACTTCGCGCTGTGCGCCGCGTTCCTCGTGCTCGCCCGGCACTTCGCTGCCCGCCGTCAGCGCGGCTGGGCCCTCGCCTGCCGCCTCGTGCCGGTGGGAGTCCTCGCCGGATTCGCGGGCTCCTCCGTCACCGTCCTGGCCTTCACGGCCGGAGCGGGACTCGGCCTCCTCTGGCTCACCGCCGTGTCGGCCCGGCTTCTCACCGCCGCGCCGACAACACAGCGGTAAGCACGCCGCTGCGGCTTGCAGGCCAGGCGAAAGCAAAGCGATGATCCAAGATCACTACGCACGGATAGACGGGACACTGCGACATGACTGAACCGGTGAAGGGCCCTGCCAGCTACTTCCCTTCGATCGAGAAGAAGTACGGCCGCCCGATCACGGAGTGGAAAGACGCCATCAGGGCCTCGCCCCTGACCAAGCACATGGAACTTGTCTCCTGGCTCAAGACCGAGCACGGTCTGGGCCACGGCCATGCCAATGCGCTCGTCGCGCACACCCTCGCCGAGGACAGCAGACGGTGAACCGCACGTAATCCCGTACAGGGGGCAGACCAGCGGCTTCTCGCAGAATCATCCGTGGGAGGCCGCACTGCTTTTCCTGTCCGGTGCGGGCCGGTAACGGGCATGGCAACACCGGGCCCAGATCCCTCGGCCTGCGCGGCTTGTTCGCCTTGTCGCGTCCCATGAGCTGCTCAACGACCGGGCGCGTACCCGGAGACTCGGCCTGACCGCACTGCCGCCCGGCCTGGCCCGTCAGGCTGCCGTGCCGAACCCTTCGGCGCGCAGGTCCTGGTCGTGGAGCTGGGTGAAGTCGACGTCGAGTTTCGGGTCGTACGCCTCGGGCTGGATGCCGAGTTCGTGGGTGGAGTACTCGCCGAACCGGTTGATGTGCTCGGTCAGGTAGGGCGAGATGTGGGCCAGGTCCTCCGGGTCGATCTCCCAGCCCTCCTCCAGCAGCTGGCGCACGATCTCCGCGATGTCCAGGGCGTTGTGGAAGATCACCGCGTTCGTGAGCAGCGCGTTGAACCTCGCCGAACAGGGCGTTGATGTGCACGTACTCGCTCTGCTTGGTCGGCCGGTAGAAGGTCAGTTCCTTCCAGTTCCTGATCCTGGGCATCAGATCGAAACCTAGCAGTGGGCGAGCGCGAAGACCGAGAAGCTCCGGCCCTGCGTATCGGCGTGCACGGTGGTCGGCTGCACCTCGGACGTGTTCTTCAGCAGGCCCTCGATGATGTAGACGGCCTCCCACACCCCGCATGGGATGAAGTGAGTGAACAGCGCGATGTAGGTGTCCGAGACGTGGTGGTAGGCGATGCCGCCCGGCTTGCCGTACCGCACCGAGGTCTCGGAGAGCAGGTTGTCGAGGTAGGTGTCCATGTGGGTGCCGTCCGCCGCCACCGCGGTCCCGTCGCCCCACGCCTGCGAGATGTCCAGGCGGGCGTGCGCGTTGACCAGGCCGGAGACTGCCTCGTTCGGCAGCACGATGGAGAAGTGCCGGTTGGCGACGTACGACAGCTCGTGCCCGCTCACGCCGGGGATGTGCCGGGCGGCCTCGTAGGGGCCCATGTTGGTGCCCTTCACGAGCGTCGTGATGACGTACCGGCCGAACGGATCGTCCAGCTTGGGCTCGTTGCCGGACGGCGGACCGAAGCGGCGCCACCACTGCACCCAGTACGCGGTCCGGGCCACGATCCCCGTCAGGGAACGCTCCGGCATCCTCGCCTTGATCTCCTGCTCCAGCCGCTTCGCCGAGGGCCGCTGTTCCTCCGCCCGGTACGCCTTCAGCGACGGGATACCCGTCTCCGGGTCGATGACCAGTCCCTCGTTCTCCGGGTACCCGGCATCCGCCGCCGCGGCAGCATTCCTCAGCTTGTCCCAGCTGCCGGCGGAAGAACTTCGCGTCGAACTCGGCGCTCTCGCCCTCCTCGGCGAGGCCAACCTCCACCAGGTAGGACCCCAGCGTCTCCTGGACGACCTCCCACGCCGGCAGCTGCTCGGAATCCGCTTCATCCGCGCAGGTTATCCGCGCCACGCCGACGGCCGCACGGCCCCATTTCCTTCCTCGGCTCCCCGAACCATCGGCGGCGAACGCGTCTTGTCCACGGAGGTGCACCGCCTGAGACACCTTGGGTCTGAGACACCCGTACAGGTCACGTAACGCCGTCCAGCCTCGCCTCTCCGGTAACTGCGCGAGGGCCGCCACCCGGATCTCTGGAAACGACGCGGTCACGTCTGTCTCTTGCCGGGAGCGCAGCAGCACCCGCCCGCCTCTGTGCATGGCGAGCTGGGCACGGAAGCCGCCCCACTTCGGCGTACCGCGTTGTTCCTTATCCCTGCGCGGTCGAGCGCGAGCGGTGGCGTGTCACCAGCCGGCCCGCATCAGCAGGGTCAGTGACATATGCCCCTGCCTCCATGGAAGTAACTCATATTTTATGTGCTTGTAGGGCGGAAGTAAGGGAATCCGGTGTCCAGGAGGTCGATAACAATGGTTCCCCTGCTTCTGGTTCTTCTGCTGGCTCTGATCCTCTTCGGTGCGGGCTTCGCACTGAAGGCGCTGTGGTGGATCGCGGTGATCGTGCTCATCGTGTGGCTGCTGGGCTTCGTCGTCCGTTCCGCAGACAGCGGAGGCCGCAAGGGCCGCTGGTACCGCTGGTAGGCGAAGGCGCCCAGCGCGAGGGACGCGACACGCGCGAAGGACAAGTGGGGCCCGGCCGGACACGGCCGGGCCCCACAGGCGTGCAGACACGCCCTGTCGAGGTGGTTGGGAGGGATCGGGCTTATCGGACGCATCGCAGGGTACGTGAGCAGTGCAGCGGTCTCGCGGAATCAGCAGTGGAACCCTGCGCCTCCTATTTCTGCGGGGCCGCTGCACCCGGCGCCGGCGCCACGACGGGCTGATTTCGGGGCGCCCGAACCGGTTGGTCGGCCATTGAGGCCGTCGCTTTCGGGTGCATGTGCCGCGTGGGGCGTGGGTGTTCCGGAGACGGGTGAAGTCCGCGCTGACTACTGAACTGTCGCTTTGTCAGGTGTATGCGGCGTTGGCCAGGTGCGGTCAGTTTCATCGCGTCGCTGATGCAGGTTCGTTGAGTGTTGCTACGCGCTGCTTCCGGATTTGGTGGGGTGGTTGAGCCAGTACAGGGCGGTGTCCAGGTCGCGTGAGGTCCAGTTGCGAAACGGGGACGGGGCCGCAGTGAGGAGCTGGTCGATCGTTTCGATGTAGCGACTGTAGCGGCCGGGTGCGTGACTGAGGGTGATGCCGAGAGTGTGCAGTGCGCTGTGGGCTCGTCGGTCGTAGATGGCCATGCGGTCCGGTGCGGCTGCTGTGAGGACGGCGGAGGCGAGGGCGTCACCGGTGCGGAAGCCTGGTAGTGAGGCCAGTGCTGCTCGGCCGGCTTGTGCTGACGCGCTGCGGCTGAGAGCGGTGTCCCTGGCGGCGGTCGTCGCGGCGGCGGTGACGCGGCGGACCTCGACGTCCGCGAGCGCCATGAGATCGGCGGCCCAGGGAGTATCGGCTCTGAGTCGCTTCCACATCAGCAGTGCTCCGATGTCGGCTTTGCCGATGTCCCCGCTGACGCATGCGCGTTGTGCCACGTGTTGCAGCGTCTCGTCGTAGTACGGACTGACGGTGTCGGTGTAGGACTGGCGGGCGGCGGCGAGGCGCTGCCATTGCTCGCGTGCGAGGGCGAACGGGTTGTCTGTCACTGCTTGCTGCTCCGTCCGGGCGGGAGGCGTGGGGCGAGTGGTGATCAGCCGCTGCGGGCACCCAGCGACTCGCGAAGGAGGCGTGTCCCCGTGAACGTGGCCTCGACGCGGGCGCCGTCGCTGAAGCAGCCGGTTCGTGGACGACCCCCGCGAGGCGGTGCACGACGCCGGCACTTCGGTCGTGGAGGTCATGCAGACTCTGGCCACCACCTTCGCCCAGCACAAGAAGGAGCTGGAGAGCCAGTGCGGGCGAAGGCGAAACGGCCGACACGGAGCAACTGCGCGGGGCACTGCGTTGTCACAGGCCTTTCTGGAGGCTCGGGGCCGGGTGGTGGCTCCCGGCCCCAGCCGTGTCCACTCAGGGGCAGTGCTCGCCGTACTTGACCGCGTTCAGCTCGACCGGCTGCCCGCCCAGCTGCGTCCCGGCGGCCGGCTTCTGTGAGCACACCTGCCAGTTCGACTCGATGAGCACCATGCGGCTGACGCCGGTCGCGTCGTTCACGGTGACCGAGGTGCTGCTGTCCAGCGCCTGGCGGGCGGCCTTCACGCTCTTGCCGCGGAAGTCGGGCATGGTCCCGCCGGCCGCCGCCGGTGCGGTGTGGTCGTGGGCGGGACACTTCTCGGCCAGCTTCACTGCGCCGAAGTTCAGCTCTGTGTTCGTGGCCGCGACAGTGCCGGCCTTCACGCTCTGGGAACAGACCTTCCAGTCGCGGTCGAGGATCTGCATGCGGGCGCGGCCGAGGGAGTCGTGCGACGCGAGGCTGTAGAACCCGGCCGTCTGGGCGGTGTCCTGGGCGGACTGCAGGCCCATGCCGACGAAGTTCGGGACGGCCTTCTTGGTGACGGTGCCGGTCTTGCTCACGGAGTTCGAGCCGGTGCTGGTGGTCGCGGCGCTGCCGCCGTTGCCTGTCGTGGCCTTGCAGGCGGTGGCCGTACTGAGGATGGCGACAGCGGTGGCAGCGCAGGCGAGTGCTGTGCGGTTCATGGATCCCCCCATGTGCAGGTGGTGCGTTGAAGGGGTGAGCGTAAGACGACAGCGCGGTGCGTGTGGGGCGCGTCACAGGTCTGTGACCGGATCGAGTGGTGCGGGCACGGTGGAGGCCCCCGGCCCTCAGCGGGCAAGGTCGCGGACTTCGGTTTCCTGTCCGGCCCCATGAACCTGGGGCAGTGATCGCATGAGCGGCCGGCTGAGCTGGGTCGGCCTGGTGTCCAGCACCAGTTGCTGCCCTCGGCCTCCTGTTGTGAGGCGGAGCAGCTCACCCCGGCCGGCGACCTGGTCCCGGCCGGCGACATCGGCGGCGACGCCTACGACTACGTCCTCGATCAGGACGCCCTCTACCTGTCGATCACCGAGTCGATGGGGCATGACATGGCCTCCGCGATGCTGGCCACGCTGACCGTGAGCGCCCTGCGCTGTGCTCGGAGCGCCGGCCGCGGCATTCTCGACCAGGCATACGCCGCTCATCAGGCGATCACCCGTCACGGCCGCGGCATGACCACCGGCCAGCTGTTGCGCATCGAACGGGAAACCGCCGCCTGCGAGCTGGTCAACGCCGGCCATCCCTGGTCCCTGCGGCCGCGCGGCGGGAGGGGGCGGGCGGGGCAGTACGGGTCGGCCCAACCCGCTCCTGCCCCGGCCGCACGCACACGAGGGGGAGTGGCGAGGCCGCCCCTGCCCCGTCGTGGATGGCCTTCGCGGACGGGGAAGTGTGCGTTCGCTGCGGTGGGGGCATAGCTGTGGATCGTGTCGGATGAGCTGTGGGAACGGCGGATCGCCTCGCCCTGCCAGGTCCCCCTCTCGCCCCAGCCGCGCGCCGATGGGCCCGACTGTGGTCGAGTCGAAGCGCACGATGGTCCAGTCGGCGGTGCCTGCGACCAGTCGGGGCGGGATCCCTCAGCCGCGGCCGAAGGCGTAGGCGCGTTCCACGCGCGCGACTTCCACGCTGTAGGAGGAGTACCAGCGCTCGCGCCCGAGTCTCTGTGCTTCGAGGTGTTCGGGGTGTGCCTTCCAAGCCGCTATCGATGCGTCGTCGGTGTAGTAGAGGACGGTGAGGTCCCGGCCGTCCTCGTTCGTCAGCGACTCGCGGCCGAGATAGCCGGGCTGCGCCTCACCGAGTTCGGCCATACGCTCGCTCATCGCTGCGTAGCCTTCCAGATCCGCGGCCGGCTGGGTTGTGATGATCACTGCGTAGTACGGCGGTTCGGGACGGACGAACGAGGTGGTCATGTGAGGAGCCCTCCGTCGGTAAGGAGTATGTGACGCCAATGCTACTGACGTGATCACTCGGTGGCCATCGAGTGAGACGCCGAACAGTTGGTCCACCGCGGGTGGGTCGCCACCGTCGTCGGCAGACGTTCGGCGGCGTGGGGCCGAACGTCTGCCCATTGGTGCGTCCGGTCGCTGGGCCTGCTCATGCGAGGCTTGCTCGGGCGGTTGCGTGGAACTGCACGTACTCGATGGTTGCGCCGCCAGGGTGTCGCACGGTCAGGTTGCGGCCGGTGGGTACCTCGTTGGGGCCGTCGAGGATCTCCCCGCCGTGTTGCTCGGCGATGTGCAGGACCTGGTCGATGGACTCGACGATCGTGGTGGCGTGGGTGCCGCGGTAAGGGGCGAGGGCTTCCTCCGAACCTGCCAGAAGCAGATAGCCTCCGACGCTCGCGAGGTCCAGGCCACGATAGGAGAACCGCAAGCGTGGCTGCTCTCCCGTGAGTTCGACGAAGGTCGGCAATGCCACGTCCAGGTCGTCGACATAGACGCGGGCGAGGGTGGCGAGCACTGTCACTGCCGTCTCCTAGATCATTTCGTGTTTCCCGAAACATCGAAGCGATCTGCATACTACGGGTGGCACGTGGGCGAAGACGAGGAGGACCGGTGCGACAGCGCGACCATGAGGACCTGGACCTGGCTGTGGTGCTCCACGCCCTGGGCGATCCTGTCCGGTTGGCGCTGGTCCGCCGGATGGCCGAGGACGGCGAGAGCGCATGCAGCCCGAGCGGCCTGGACGTGCCCAGATCGACTCTGTCCAACCATTGGCGGATCCTGCGTGAAGCCGGCATCACTCAGACCCGGCAGGTCGGAAAAGCTCGTCTGATGACTCTGCGTCGCGCCGATCTAGACACGCGTTTCCCCGGACTTCTTGCCGCCGTGTTGAGCGAAAGCAGGCGATGAGGGCTGCAGCCATCAGCCCGGCCCGGTGAGGAGGGGAGCGCCGCCCGCCGTCCCAGCCGGTGGACGGCGGGGCCGGCACGCGTGCTTCAGACCATTGGGCAGTCGCGTGCTGTTCAGCGCGGGCTGAGGTGCCGACGAGGCGGCAGGAGGCTTTCTCGACCTCACGCGCCCGTGGATGGCCTTCTCGACCTCACGCCTCCACGGCCGGATCCTTGTGTCCCGGTGACGACGCTGCCGGGGAACAGAGCGGATGCCGCCGCTGTCACCCCAGTTGGTGGTCTGCGGCCCGGCGCAGTGATTCTTCCGCGATGGCGGACACCGCTGCCGGCTGCACGCGGGCCAGGACCTCGATCACCTCGGGCCAGTCGCCCATGGCGAGCGCTGGTGCGGCAAGCCTTCGCGCATCGATCTCCCTTGCGTGGGACGCGACCACTGCCAGTGCCCGCGCTCGCCGACTCGCCCCTTGGATCGAGCCGGCCAGAGTCTCCGCCCGAGCCGTCAGACCTGCCTCGGCCAGGTTCGCAACGACGCGATGCACTGCCTCGGCGCGCAGGTCCACATCGCCGAGACGGCGAGCGAGGGCTTCTGCCCGCTCGAGGTCGCCGGCACGGGCCAGCGCCTCGGCCACGGCCGCCTGAGCTTCGACGCGCAGCGCGGGCATGGCGATGGACTGGATCCATGCCTCGGCACGGTCGGCTGCCCCCACGGCGGCCCACGCCTCGGCCACCGCGATGATCGGCCCCGCGTTCACCATCTCATCCAGTGTGGCGACCAACTCACCCAAGGCGGCGATCAACTCCCTGTCCCGCGCAACAGCAGCGGCATCGGCAACCGCCGCCAACGCGTCTGCTCCATGCCCTGGATGCTTGACGGAGCGGGCCAACCGCTCGGCGCGGCCCACCTCGCCGCACTGTGCGAGCGCCCTCGCAGCCGCCGCCGTTGCCTTGGCCCGGTCCGCCCGCTCGTGCAGCTTCTTCAAAAGAGCTTCTGCCCTCTCGTACTCACCGATGCTGATCACGGCCTGAAGCAAGGGCAGCAGCGCGGTGGTGTCGTTCAGAGCGCCCTTGTTCGGTCGATCCCCGGTGTGCCCGGTGCGCAGCGCTTGCAGGCCCGCGCTCTCACGTCGGGCGATGCTTTCGAGCCAAGCGACCAATGTCAGGGCCCTGTCGTGATCGCCCGCAATTTCAGCTGCGCGGATCAGAACGGGCAGAGCGGGCACCGCCCAGGCGTCGTAGACCCTCTCAGTCTGTTCCGCCCGGTCAAGGAATTCGGTCGCCCGCATGGGATCGCCGGAATCGGCGGCGGCCTCGGCCAGCAAAGCCCAGGTCCGGAGACGGTCGTGGTGATAGGGGATCGACTCTGCAAGCGACCGGGCATGCTCGTACTCACCGTTCTCGGCACGGATCCGCGCGAGCGCTCCCACCGCCTTCGCCAGCCACGGCCGGTTGCCGATCGCATCCGTCAGCGACACGGCAGTGTCGAAATCACCGCCGGCAGCGGTCCGGCGTATGACGGCGAGCCACGCCTGCCCTCGCCCCTCCTTCGTAGTAAGCAGGCTGACCACGCGTGATGCCAGTTGAGGTTCCGACATGCGAGCCAGCACCGTTGCCAAGGCGACGACATCAGAGGGGTGTTCGTCGCCCGCCGGCCGAGCGCGCGCGGCAGCACGAGCGACAGTGACCAGATCCGTGGAACGGGAGGAGCAACACAGCTCTTTCGCGTCAGGTGCACTGCCGAAGCCGATGCCGGCAGCCCTGACAGCCACTCTCATGGTCCGGATGTCCCGGCTCACCCAACGCCCCCTGTCCCGTTGCACGGCCCTTCTGCGTTGCCTGTCCGGCCCTGGCCTGCCGCCAGTATGCCTGCAACAGCAGCGCGAACAGGCCCGGCGCGTCATCGATCGCCAACACCTCCAACTGCCGCGCCGTCGCAATGGTCCGGGCGCGGACGGAGCAAGAACGCGCCGTCGGTGAGGAGGGCCCGCGGGATGCGCCGGATGGCTCGGACGCGTCGGACGGTGTGGTGGAAGCCCCGGAAAATGTACGGCTGGTGGAACTTTGAGGTGACCGCTCGGGACAAGTCCGGGACGGTGCTCTTGCGTAAGGGGCCCCGGACCGTCGGGCTGGTCAGGTCCCGGAGCAGAGGCCGTTGTACGGAGCTGGCGCTATAACCCGCCAGACCTCCAATGAAAGCCTGCGGCGAGGTCGCAGTAACACTCGGGCGCGCGGCCCGGCGGGCTCCCGGCCGTTGCTCGGCGGGGAGCCCGGATTCACCTGTACCCGCAGGTCACGGCCGGGTCAGGTGTCGGTCGAACAGAGGGACCGCTCGGTGTGAGTGGTTGAGCCGGGCCATGAGCTCGCGGTTGGCGGCGCGGACGGCGGCGAGGTCGTTGTCGCGGTCCTGGATCTTGATTCCAGGTGGATCACCTGTTGTTGAGGGTGGTGATCCGCGCTTTGAACTGTTCGGTGTCCTGAGGCACCGATGCCGGATTCGCGCTAGACCTGCTCGCCCAGGCCTCGCTGAGGCGGGCTTCGAGGCGTCTGACCTGGGCGGCGAGGCGAGCGCTGCGGGCGTCGGCGGCGAGCAGGTCGGCTTGCAGGGAGGTCCGGCTGACGGCAGGACCGCGGCCGCCGGGGACGGTGGGTGGCTCGGAGGCCTGGGCGTGCACCTGGGCGAGGAAGTCGCGCAGGCGGTAGAGGAAGGTGCGGTCGACGCCCTCACCGCGGGCGATCGCCACGATGCTGACCTGTGAACCGTCCTTCGCGGCCTCGGCCAGGGCCGCGAGGACGCGATGACGTCGGCGGGCGGTGCCGGCAGCTGGACGACATGCTGGTGGAGGAGGAAGGCCCGAGGGGCGAGCAGCTGCCAGTGCGGCCAGCGTGCAGGATGGTCGAGGCTTTCCAAGTGAGTGCTGGTGCGGTTGATGAGGTGACGAGCTGTTGCCTCGGGCCGGCTGCCGGATTGTGCGCGAACGGCGTCGCGGACGAGTGGGTGCAGGTGTAGTACTGGCACTGCGGTGGGTCGTGTGTTCAGTTGAACGAGGGGGATGCCGACCGGCTGGGGGCATCGGGCGGCAGCCGACGTGGTTAGGTCGTTCCGGTGATCCTTTGCCTTGGTCGTATTGCGATTCGACCCCGGGTGGTAGTGCAGGCAAGTGAGCATTCCGCCGCCGCCAGCGCCCCCGCCCGGCCCTCTGCGCGGGGTACCTGCGGCCAGTCCACCGCCTCGGCCTTGGTGGCGCACGATTCCCGCGATCATCGGTGTCGTCCTGGCCGTTGCGGCTGCTGCAGTCGCGTTCGCGGTCTATCTCAACGGCAGAAAAGGTGTCGGATCGCCAAGTGTCGGCTCGTCCACGGAGGCGCAGGATTTGGCTGGGCGAGTGACACTGACACCCGCGGACTGGGGTCCAGGGTTTCAACGGAGCGATCCGTACGAGGACGACACCATGTCTGCGGAGAACACTGATCAAAACTGCAGATTGGTGATGCAGCCGATCCTCAATGCTTTCGGGACTTTGTCGCGCAGTGTCCAAGCGCAGGACGCGTCAGTATACGCCACGTCCACGCTGATTGTTTATCGGTCTGACGACTTCGCCCAGGCAGCTGTTGCCAGATGGCGCGACGACGCGACGCGCTGCAAGACGGAGCGCGACAGCGCGAACAGGGTGGCGTGGGACAAAATTCACCCCGTCGAGGTTCCGAAACCAAAGGGCCTCGATGACGTAGTGGCGGAAGAAGGCCACTCGCCTGTCGACGAGAAGGGCGGGGCGGCGGACACTTATTACACCTACATCACCGGCCGCAAAGGGCCGTTCCTGGTGCAGTTGTTCATCGCACGAGGTGGCACTCAGGTGCAGAACCGTGAGCAGGCGCTCAATGCTCTGTCGCTCATGGCGAGCCGCCTCACTGACGGATGAAAGGCGAATGCGGGCGTCGCGCTCGATTCGGTAATTCCCTCGCCTACTGAAACCGGTCGTCCTGGGCATGCAGATCATCCCGGGAGAGACATGCCAATCCCAACCATGAGGAGCCCAGAAGTTGTATGGAACCCGACCATGCAAAAGTAGAAGCGACACTCCCAGGCGCTGCATACAGCCCAGACGTCTCGCACGACCCCTGCCAGGACTGACACCTGCCAATCCACACTGCCTATTAGGGGTATGCCGCCCGCAAAAACCGCGCCTACCTGCGCCGCGGCGGGATCGGCTGCACCATCCCGGACAAGGCCGACCAGGCGCGCAACCGCCAGAAGCGCGGTTCCCGCGGCGGCCGGCCGCCGCTTTTCGACCCGGCCGACTACCGCGAGCGCCATGCGGTCGAGTGCGGGATCAACCGACTTAAAAAGGCACAGGGCAGTGGCCACGAGGTACGACAAGTTCTCCGTCCGCTACGAGGCGACGGTGCTGGTCGCAGCCGTGAACGAGTGGCTGTGACCAGCACCGTCGCAACGGCCCTCAGACGACGTCGAATTCGTTGCCCTCGGGGTCCTGCATGGCGGCGGCGTAGCGCCCCATGTCCGGCTCATCCTTGATCCGCAGCACGGTGGCACCGACTTTGACCAGCCGTTCCACCGTAGCCTTGACCCGCTGTGTGCGGACGTCCAGTGGGACGTCCCGGCCCCCACCGACCTTCAGGTCGAAGTGCCACCGGTTCTTGGCGACCTTCGGCTCCGGAACCTGCTGGAACCACATCCTCGGTCCACGTCCCGCGGGATCGATGATCGACTCCGGAATATCCCCGGCACCGGCCGGCAACTCTGCCTCGGGCACCCCCACCGCCGCCCAGTAAGCACGCCACGTGGCGTGCCCGCCCGGCGGAGGCTCAGGCACGTAGCCCAGGGCCTCGGCCCAGAAAGTCACCATTCTCTGCGGATCGGAGCAGTCGATCGTCAGCTGCACTGTCATCTCCATGCTCGGAGCATCCCAGGCAGGACTGACAGACGATCCACTTTCGAAACAGGCCCTAAGAGGTCGTTTTCACCTGGACTGTCCGTGTATCCGGGGTTTTTCGGACGGTCGGGTTGTGGTGCCGGTGCTGCTGGAGATGCGGGGTGATTCTTGCTGGTCAGGTGGGGTGGCAGGTGAGGCGGGAAGTGGCTTGTGCCTGTCTCATCCCAGGATGTCCGGGCTAGGCGGCCGCGTGCTTCCGTTGTCGTCGCTGTGCGCCTGGGCGCACTCG